>CAYMEW010000001.1:0-198847 GCA_964389755.1 uncultured Flavobacteriales bacterium
TGCCTTCATGTTGTTTCGGCAGACGAGCCTGCCTTCATGTTGTTTCGGCAGACGAATCTACCAACACTTCGTTTTAGCGGACAAACTGCCTGTGTTATTACTTTGGATAGTTTATGGATCCGTTGGGGATCAGGGCGTTGCTGTTTGTTAAGATACGAAAAATTCCGGAGAATGTTGTGGGAACGATGTTTTTTGAGATACCGAAGGAATTTTGCGCTTTATTCCAGAGGTAGTTAGATCGATTTGAAAACGATTACTACCTTTTTAGTGAATTTATTATTAAATTCATGCACTAATTCTATTTTTGAACTTCACGTTAGAAATTAAATTTAACTGAATTACTAACTTAGAAAACTTGAAAAGATTACCTGAATATCTGGATAATGCAGCGACTACTCCTGTTGATCCGCGCGTGAAAGAAGCAATGCTTCCTTATTTCGATGATATTTTCGGAAATGCGAGTAGTAACCATATATATGGAAAGCAAGCAAAAAGCGCGATTGAAAAGGCGCGCCAACAAGTTTCTGACTTAGTCGGCTGCGAAAGCAAAGAACTTATTTTCACCTCCGGAGCTACCGAGGCAATTAACCTGGCGCTTAAAGGATACGTAGATGCCAATGCGGAGCAAGGAAATCACATTATAACTGTTAAAACAGAACATAAGGCAGTACTTGCTACCTGTGCTTACCTCGAGGAGCGTGGAACAGAAGTAACTTACCTTGATGTAGATGAAAACGGCCTTATCTCACTTGAGGATCTTGAACAGCACATCCGGCCAGAGACCATTCTGATCTCAGTCATGTTCGTAAATAATGAAATCGGAGTAATTCAGGACATGGCAGGAATCGGGCTAATTGCCCGTGCCAACAATATTTGTTTCTTTTCGGATGCAACTCAGGCACTCGGAAAAATAGAAATAGACCTGGCCACACAGCACATTGATATGCTCTGTTTTTCAGGACATAAATTGAACGGTCCGAAAGGTATTGGTGCTTTATATGTACGCAGGGGTATAAAATTGACACCTTTGATTCATGGCGGCGGACAGGAAAGCGGAATGCGTGGAGGAACTTACAATACGCCCCTTATTGCGGGACTTGGAAAGGCTTGTGAACTGGCACAGGTAGAATTTGATGAAAACCGTTCCAACTTATTAAAAAAGAGAAATGATCTTATTGATTACTATGAATCGAATAGTATCGGAACGGTAAACTTTAAGGATGTCCCACATGCGCCCCATATATTGAGTATAACGTTGAATGATCAGGATGCCGAGGAATACTTAATGCTACAGGCTAAGGAATTTGTGGCTTCTACTGGATCTGCTTGCCAATCGAGCATTGTTGAAGAATCCCATGTACTTGCTTCGTTAGTCGAAAAAAAATCAAAATATATAATAAGAATAAGTTTATAAAAACTATAACTGAATTGATGATTGAATTCCTACAACTACTAAAAAATATTCCGGACGGAAAGAAAGTAGAATATCTAGGTGAGAATTTCTTGAAAGGAATAGGTGAATATTATCAAAATTTTATAGGTCACGAGGTGGATATAGATGAAATAATGGTTGATAACATTGATTTAATTCTTACAAGAAGAAATTCCTTTATTAAGGATTTAACACTTTTTTCTGGAGATGATTTATCCACGATATGCCAAAAATACGGTCTTGATGATATTAAGAATGCAAATGAAGCAAAGATTAAAGACGTTTTAATTGCCTATTACGGATTACATATTCCTGAAGAAGATGTAAATATCTACCACCTATCGGTGGTAAGCCAATGTAATCAAAAACTTCATGGGTTTCAAGATAGAATTAGACGAAAGGTTATTAATCAACTCTTTAGTGGTAAGAAAAAATTCCTTATTCATATGCCTACGGGAGCAGGTAAAACACGAACGGCCTCCGAAATTATTATTGATTTCATTCGATTAAGCTCCTTCCAAACATTGCTAAATAAAAAAATGAAAGTAGTTTGGGTTGCACAGCAAGAAGAATTATGTATCCAGGCATATGAAACAATCAAATTTTTAATAGAAGCAAAAGGTACTCAAAATTTAATGTTTGGACATTATTATGGAGGCAGGGAATTGCCAGCAAATATTGAAAACGAACCAGCGATAATATTTTGTGGAATTCAACAGCTGATGAATAATTACAAAAATGACATTTGGAATAAAATTAGAAATGATAACTATTTGATTGTCGTTGATGAAGCACATAGATCAATTGCATCTGAATGGGTTAAAGCTTTGGATTCATTTACGAAGAATGACTCCGTTATACTGTTAGGATTAACTGCCACACCCGGCTCTGGCTCGGCAAATAATCTAGAAAAAAATTATAGTTTGTCAAAATATTATGGCAGTAATAAAATTAACATTCTAGATGAAAACTATAAAGACGTTGATAAACCTATTGAATTTTTAACGGAAAAAGGTTTCTTGGCAAGAATAGTAAGAGTTGATATCGAATCTAATTCTACGTCAAATATTACTGCTAAAACGATTGCGAGTGGTATAATAAAATTTGAAAGAAAAGCTTTAAAATTACTATCGGTAAATGCAAATAGAAATTCTTCAATTATTAATATAATTAAAACGCATGTTGAACGAAAAGAAAAAATTTTAGTGTTCACTTGCGGCACTGAACATAATTTAATACTGTCTCAATTATTGAAAGTTTACAAAATTAATAACAAAGTAATTGAAGCGAATACAAAAGGCCGCTCTAGTATTATAGAGGAGTTTAGAGAAGGAGATCTTCCAGTACTCTTGAATTTTGGCGTGCTTACAACAGGTTTTGATGCTCCAAAAACTAATGTCTGTATTATAGCAAGACCAATAGAGTCTATTGTTATGTATTCTCAAATGGTTGGAAGAATACTAAGAGGCCCAGAAAACGGCAAAGGAAATAAAACAAATACATTGTATACAATAAAAGATAATCTCAATCATGGTGATTATGATGATTTATTTAAAAGTTTTGATGAATTCTGGAACTAAATTAAAATGATATTAGAGCAAAGCAAACGCCCATTAATGGGCACAGACAACATTCTGGACTTACAGAATAACGGATATAAAAGTACAGTTTCTGCTATTGCAGAAATTGTAGATAATAGTATTCAAGCACAGGCCAAGAATATTGATATTATTCTTATAAATGACACTAATAAACATAGTGATAACATCAACGAGATAATGATTATTGACGATGGCCAGGGTATGGATCTGAATACTTTCTCTAAAGCATTAATGATGAATGCTGGATCGAGGTCAAGTGCCAAAGTTGGTCTTGGAAAATATGGACAAGGTCTACCTAATTCTTCTGTAAGCCAAACTACAAGAGTTGAAGTTTATACTTTTCAAAACGGTAAATACTTATTCGATTATATTGATTTAGTTGAAATATATGAATCAAAAAGTCCCTATTTAAGAGATATTGAAGAAATTGAAAGTGTTGATTTGCCTTTTATAATTAATACCGCTTATAAATTATCGAAAAGTGGGACACTAGTAAGATGGGTAGAACCAAACAAGGTCAGACCTTCGACAACCTGGTTACTTGTTGAAAATCTTAAAAAGGTTTTAGGCAGAATATTTAGATATTATTTGAATGGCTTTGATGATAAGGGCGTTTTCACTAAAACTTCAATTCATTTAAAAGTTTACGATTATAATGGTGAAATGTATAGTTTAAATAAAGCTTTAAGCACTGAAAACATTTTACCATTTGATCCTATGTTTTTAATGGAGAACACTAGTTTAAATGCTGACTTCAGGGATTGGAGTCATCCTACCAGTACAGCCTTTGATACAGCGAAAAAAACTTTTGAAATTGAAATAAAAAATCAAAAAAACGAACTCGAAAAAGTAAAAACAGAAATTCAACTAATCTTTTCTCATGTTAAGAGTAAGGAGAGATTTCGTAATGGACCTGGTCAAGGCCGAGCAAATAAACAATTTTCCGAAATATATAAAAGGAGAAATATTATTGGCACTAGAGGCTATGAAAATATATCAATAGTCAGAGAAAATCGAGAAATCGACTGTGGAATTTATGGATTTATTGAAGCAATTGATAGGGAAATTCTAAGATGGTGGTCGGTGGAAATTAAGGTGGAACCAGTATTAGATGGCATCATAGGCATAGATAATAAGAAGCAGCAAGCAAGCAACATTTTTTATTTGGATGCAGAGCATGATGATGATAGTCATCCGATTTTAAAATGGATTTCAGAAATGGTCAAGGCCAATATTGATTCAATTCAAGATATCATTGCAAATCAATATTCGGTAGAACAGGAATTAAATAACTCTAACGATAAAGGCAAAACGTCGTCACCTCCAAAATTGCCTCCAATTGGTCCAACAGAACCACCTAGTGATGATGAAAATGACGAAAAGGATCCTTCTGAACAGGATAAAATTGAACTTTTCAACTGGATTAAAGAACGCTACGACGACCTAACAGATGATGAAATCAATCAACGCATAGAATGGGCATTTAGCATAAGCGACAAATACATTTTTGTTTATTCTAATTTGGGTGATACGGCTCTATATGAATATAAAGTTTATGGGAATAAGGTTTTAATAGAAATTAATAGAAATCATAGTTTCTATAAGAAATTTCTAATAGACTTAGAGTCCGATAGTTCGGATAAAAAAATTAGAAGTATTCGTCTCTTAATTTGTTCGCTTGTTAAGTCTGAAATATCCAATAAAACGGAAAATAAAGACATTAACCGATATATGCGAAAATATCGGAATGAAGCATCTATAGCACTGGACGAGTACATCGACGACCTTTTCAATAATTAATATGCTCTTCCGAAGCAATTTTAATCTTGAAACAGGTGCTCTATCATTTTTGAATGACAATGAACGAATTTTATTATTCTCACCATACATTAAATATGGCGAACTTCAAAAAATCAATCAGAAACATCATATAGATCAAATTGTAGTTCGGTGGGAAATAAGAGATTTATGTTTAGGAGTATCGGATCTTGAACTTTACGATTACTGTAAAAAGCATAATATTAAATTGTTCCGCAATACGAAAATACATTTAAAGGCTTTTTGGAATTATCGCCGATCCGTATTTTTCGGGTCAGCAAACGTAACGAATAAGGGACTAGGTGAGGGAGGTAACTGGGAATTAAATGGGTTAGAACCGTGCATGTCATTTGATGACATCACGTATTTAAACGAAATCTTAGATTCTAGTGAATATGTCACGGACGAATTATATGATCAAATTAAAAATTGCGTTTTAAGTGTCAATCTTCCGACCCTTTTATATCCTGAAATTCCCACACGCAAAAAGAAAGTTGACTTTTTTCTACTATCTCAGTTACCTATGTATCATAATGTAGGTGAGTTATACGAAGTCTATTTGGGGAAAGCATTGTTGAACGATGAGGAATTGGAATGTGCTGCGCATGACCTTGTTTTATATAAAGTACCGAAGGGTTTATCCTTTGAAGAATTTGAAGGAAAATTAAAGGCAAACTTTAACGCTCATCCTTTTATCATTTCATTTAAAGAACATATTAAATCTCAACCATCACAAAGCATGAATTACGGTAGTGTTGTAAGATGGATTTCTGAAAACACTACTACCGTACCAACACCGAGAAACTGGGAAATCAAGCAGCGACAGATCGTAAATATTTTATATGATTGGATTGTGTTATTCAATGATGATTTTGCCTGGAGTATTCCCGGGAATCGTAGTCAGGTAATTTATTATAATCGTTAAATAAAACAACTTGCACACCCTTCTCCCTCGGCTTCCATAATCTGATCCTTCCAATCACGAACTTGCGAGTTTTTGTGCATTCGTAAATAATGGTCCTTTTTAATGCCTGCAATCCGTTCCGGCCGGATTAATTCTTCGAGTGTCTCCGAATCCATCCAGGAATATCCTTCTTTTTCGTATTCCATAGCTTTCAGGAATAAATCGTGATGTGTTTCATACAACCATACCCACTCGATCTTTTGCTGATAAAAACAGAAAAAACAACCTGAGCGGCTTCGGCTATATGTTCCCTTTTTTAGTTCCCCATTAATTTCAACTTCGTAGTGCAGGGGTCGGTAATAAGCAGGAATACCTACACCGGATTCTTCAAGAATCCCAAAAATATCTTGCAGCACCAGATTATCCTCATTGTCAACGAGTGGAAATGAATCCAGTTTTCCTACAGGGTAATCGGTACCTTTCAGAAATTCAAAAACCACTTTATTATAACTTTTAGTATCGGCATCTAATAAAGCGCTCAATTTCTGCTTCAAAGTAAAGGATGGACTAACACGCTCATTTACGTAGTCTAAAACAAGCTGGAGCTGCTCCGCTGAGGCTACCTGTCGGTATAATTGTTCTACCTGATCAATATTTGTATTCGATAAAACGAGTTTGTTCACATCTTCACTCCATATATTTCTGCGAAAAGGAAAGATCGATTGCACTGATTGCTTTTTCGAAATATAACCGTCACGATCTTCGTCACCCCGAATACCTACATACGAAATGGTCGGTTCGTCACCAATATAGTTTTCAAAAGGCTCTAGCTTGAGTTTCTTTGTACACCAACGTGAAGTGGAAGATGGAAGATATCCCCCGTATAATGCCAGGAAATGATCAAATGCATTATTGTCCGATACATTCGCCAAGTCCACAGAGTCCAACCGTTTTATTGCTTTGCCCAGCTTACTTTCGAGTCGTTCTATAAGCTGATAGGTTTCGTCTAGCTCCCGCCCAGTATCGGAAGTGTAATATTCAATATCCAATTGCGGATAAAGTTCATTAAGGTAAATGGAAAGCGCAGCACTGTCCTTTCCTCCGGAAATGCCTAAAATATGTCTGACTTCACTCATTTACTTAATTCTTTTTCCAGCAATCGTATTAAAACTAATCTATTTATTTCAGACGAACCATTTAAAACAGCAGAAATTTTTTCCTCCATGTTCAGAGCCTGCGAGTTCATCGCTTTATCTACGATAATGTTTTTTTTCACATTCGTAGTTCCGTTTGCGTGTGAAATTTTTAATTGAATAACCTCTTCTTCCTGCGCTGTTTCTATTTGATGCAGTTCAAGTAAATCTAATAATGCCGAAAAATTCTCTTTTAGCCGGTCAATTAAAAGGCCGATCTCATCATCGGTAATCTTGTATAAACGCTTACCTAAAATGACGTCGCTTAAGGATTCCCAATAAGCAGTTCGCACGTCTAATAAGGATACAACACGATTATAAAAAGTGCGCATTTGCGGACTTAAAATCAAATTAGGATTGATCCCGTCTAGTTTGGCTACCAATTTAGGTTTGTATTCTTCAAAAGAGTTTTCATAAATTCCCAGGTGCTTTAAGACTTCCGATTCAACACGCTCTAAAAGTTCATCATAGGCTTTTCGTATTTGTTTAATCGAACTTTTCAGATCATCTAGAAAATTACCCAACTGCTGTGATTTATCGGAAAATTCCAGGTTATAATACGCCAGGGCTGCCGGAATTTTATCAAAAAGAGCTGTTTCCGGATCTTTTGCTTTTGCAATTGCCTCACGAACCCCAATAGCTGACGGCGATAAGTTACGGGTTGTTTTTGAGTAATCCGGTAATTCACGATAGAATTTCAGGAAATTACCGTAGATAGTAATGTAACTCGATTCCAGGCCTTTAACATTGCTATCGTTAAAATCCATCATCTGCCGGTAATAGCTGAAGAGACTTTCTTTTACTCCTGAATTGCTTAAGCCTTTAATTTCAAACTTAGCCGGGTTCTTGTAAACTAAATCCATAACCTCATGAGTCAGATGGGGTATATACTCACCCCCTTTAGCATAAAGGGCATAGTCTTCTTTTTTTATAATAAGTATTAAAGGAATCCAGAAGTCCAGAAACCCCTGTTTCAATTTAAAAGGGTGCGTTTTTAATTGATGATAAAGTTCTGAAATCTGTTTTTTCGCATTGGACGATTGTTCAATAAATGCCACAGACGCTTCCCAGATTGGTAAAAAACTTGCCTCTGTCGGAACACCATATTGCCATACACCTTCAGATTTGGCGTGAATCCCTGTTTTCTTTAAAAGTGAAAGATAAATTGTTTTTTCCGGTGGAAATTTACGCTGGTCAAATCCCAGATCTTCCTGGTCGCCAGCGTTAATTAATTGTTTGATCAAATGTTTTCGTGCGGTCAAAATGGGTGTTGAAAGATATTCCTTATTAACCATTTCATTCCGGTAAACAGGAGTAGCTGCATACACTTCCGCACACACATCGGATAAGAAGCTGTTCAGTTGCTTCTCTGAACGAATATCTAATCGCTTATCACTTCGTTTATCATGACCTTTGTATATCCACTGTGTTTTTGAACTTCCACTGTATAAGGCCGTCTTAACCAAATCCTCCAGTTGATTCAGACGAAAAAGCTTTTCTTCATTTAAAATACGAAGAGCTACTTTATCTTCCGGATGTTCGGAAATCACATATTCGATTTTATCGATCTCGTAGATCGTTTGATGGATCGCCTCGATATCTTTGAAAAGAACAAAGATCTGTGCTGTTTCAATTTCTTTTGATTTCTGTTTAACAGCAGTCGTGATATTCCGGTTTGAAAAAATCAGATTGATATAACCGTCAAGTTCGTCCTGAGGTTCCGTATAATTGAATTCATCAAACAACTGGAATCCAAAGAAGCGAGGTGTACCACGCTCAAACTGAATACGTTTTGCAGGAATAAAGTCAAAATCAAAGAAACGATTAAGCCGGTTTACCAGATTAAAGTCGTGCTCAATATGTTTTGAAGCATTTATCAATTCATACTCAATGTCCACATCCGTTCCCTCGATAAAACTGAATTTTCTTCGGTGGTTTGAGTACTTGATTATATTATATCTAACCAGTTTGTTTATGAGTTCTTCGCTACTTTCAAAGGAATACACGCTTTTTGCGTAAGCAGATAAGATTGTGTCATTTAACAGGCCGCTAGAGTGACTGAAAATTCCACTTAAACAAATTGTCTTCACAAGTTTCGCAGCATCTTCGAAATCCTCGTTAAAGATAAGCTCACATTTCTCGAGAGCAAGTATTGCTGCTTTCCATTGTGGTTTGAAAGGATTTTTCTCACCGTCCTCAATTTCAGAATTGAGGTTCCTGACCAGGTAATCGAAACAATCGGCAACTGTGAAAAAATAATTACTCTGAACTTTTTTGGAAAGCTCGCGTGATTGAAGAAAAGTAAAGAGAGAGCGTTCATTCTGCCCGTAGCGCTGTAAAGATTTAGTCAGAATATCTGCCGCAAGCGGATCAAGCGGAAAAAGGTCACTGTAGATATCATCTTCCCGGTTTGAATTTTTGCCTAAAAGACCAGAAGACTCTATTAATTCGGCAAGTTCACGTAGTTGTTTCTTACGATCCCTGGGCACCGAATTATTCTTGAGTTTCTGGGCCGCGAAATACAAGAGTTGTTCTACAGGTTCATCAAAAGCAATATCGACAAGCCGACCTTTTACTTTGTCCCATTCCGAACGCTGTGGTTTTGAAAGGTGCTTTGCATACGTCGAAAAATTCTGATGGAGTGTAGTGATGAATAGTATCTGCTTATCGGCATCATTGCAATATTCAGCTAACTCCTGAATGAAATATAATTCGTCTGAATTACTCTTAGCGGCGTATTCGAGGTGTTTCCCAAACTCATCCACTAACAGAACCAGAACGTCATTTACTTTTCCATTTTTAGTAATCCACTTTTCAAAAAATGCCAGTATTTCTTTGTTTGTTTTTCGCGCTGGTTCAGGAATGTCAAAACGTTCACAAAAACGTTCTTTGAATGAATTCGATTCACCGACAAAACGTTCAAAATGAAACTTTTTAGCTCCTTTGAATTCCCCGTTAACAGGTTTGTCGAATTTAACATTTCCTGAAAGGTGTTTTTCAAGAGCCCACATGAAACTGGACTTACCAGTTCCGTACGATCCGATGATGGAAAACGAATGCTGACCTTGTCCGTAATTAAAAATTATGCGGTTATATACATCGTTAGAATTTCGGGTTACAATGTAATCCAATTCATGTGCATGGTCCCGTTCAATATTTGTAGATATCCTAAATTCCATGATAATACGATTTTAAAACATCCCACTTATCTATAGTTTCTTTCAACTGGATTTCTCTTCTACCGGCGTCTTCCTTGTATACAAGGTAGCCACTTTCCTGAAGTCTCAGTAATTTTTGGTCCGTTCCGTCCCGATTGCACAAGAATAAATCGGATACTTTATTTTGAATGTCGGCGAAAGAGATAGAAACTTCCTTTTCAAAAGTCTCTAACAGGCAAAAAAGAAATATTTCTTCAGGCAAATCATCTTTCCGGTTATACTCCATTGTGTATAAAGCTTCTCCATCAACTAATACATCCGGAACCACCGACAACAGATTCAAACCAATCAAAACCGAAGCATAGTCATCTTCAAGTGCCTTTACTTCTTTCTTATTTGTAGCAATATAATTTCTTAGAAAAACTTTGACATCGTTTTGATAAGTACTATCGCTAAATGACGATCCGTCGGCGCTAACCTTTCGGGATATAAATTCGCTTATTTGTTTTGGTGTAAATTCCGAAGAAACCCGCATCTTACGAAAATCTTCGAAAACCATTTTGTAAATAGAGGATTCACTATTGACCAAGCGAAAATGTAAAAGCCACATGGTCCCTCGATCTTCGAGGTATGGATCCAAACCGTCTGTTCCAAATAATTGCGTTGCAAAATCAGTAAGACATCCATCTTGTAGCAATCCAAAAACGCGCATCCAGTGGCCGATGGATGTGACCATATTTTTCCCCACGCCTAACTCTACAAGTGCCTCATTTGAAGAAAAACTACCAGATTGATTCAGGAAATCGTAACCCTTTTTAAGCCAGAAATGACGGCAATGAAATGTTTCGTGGCCGGAAAATCTATACGTACTCATAACTTTCAAAGTTATTAATTAAAATACTTTGATCTTATTTGGATATCTCAAAGTTGTAAACAAAGCTATGAGCTTAAACCGTAAGTTTATTACGTTCTAATGAATCCTCCCACAGGGATGGCGTTTCCGGGAAGGTTAAAAATCGTTGTACCAGCACTTCATGAACGCTTTCAGCATGTTCGGGAAACAGGGCAAACGATGGCTAATTTCCTGTTAAGAATACTATTGAAATTGCAGAGCGACCTGTTCTTCGAGTTCCGGATCGTTAATCCGGGAAGCCAGTGCCAACGCCAGGTCACGCAATTCTTCTGCTTCTTCGTTCTTTCCTTCAGCCATGTACTCCTGGTATAGTTCCCGAAAGCAACGGATGTAGTTCAGATTTTGATAATCGACGTTGAGTTGATTGCCATCGACCGTAAAATGGTATTTTAAATAGTCGAGCCGAAAGGTGTCTTCCACCAGTTTGCGATTCAGTGCATTCAAATTCTGCTCTTCCCGTGAATACAAAAGTGCCAGGCCTGAAATGTAAAGATCGTTCTCGAAGGTCTTGTAAAGGTGGTTGAAAAGTGTTAACCCGGTATAGAGCGGCCGGTCACCGGAATAGTTTCTCAGGATGTGTTCCACGATAGTGGTCCAGTTCTCATGGTAATCGTCCAACTCGATCTTTTCAAAGTCCAGAGGCGGAATACCGAGTTGTGCCAGTAACTTATCGCGGTATTCTTTGATCAGCAAAAAATCGATATTGATCACGGCCACATCCGTCCGGATATCAAATACATCCTGGAGCATCCAGACAGGGTAACTGTCGTTGTCAGTCTGCGTCAACAGGATTGCGTCGGGTTTCACAGACATCAGGACATTGTATGCATAATTCATTAACTGGGAAGAGAGGTAGTTTTTCGGATACCAGGCCCTGTTCGCTTCTTTGCGCAGTTCAAAGTCCATGGCGCTGACGGCATACGTGACCACACTGGCGTCGATTCCTTCGAAGTCCGGGTTCATCCGGTAAGCCTCCAGGAGTTTGTCACCGTTATCCGTTCCGATTCCCTGATTGAGATAGGTCAGGTAATTGACCATAAAGGTTCCGGGGATCTTTTGTTCCATTTGCGCGAGGATTTCGTTTCCGGTTTTCAAAGCCGGGGAAAGTTCCACGAAATCGGATTGCCAGTCTGCGGTACCATGCGCATTCCGGCATGCGCGGTAATAGTTATACCAGTTATTTTCAGAAAGACTGTCTTTTTGAAGTTCTTTTTGCCAGAGTTCGGCCTGTTGGACGTAATAATCAAGCGGGTGCGGATCAGTTGCAAAAGAATGCTGTTGTTCGGGCTGTTGAGCAAGTACGGAAAGCGCAGGCAGAAAACTGAGCAAAAAAATCAGTTGTTTCATAAGTTCGTGTTATGGTATCAGGTCGTAAAAACGTTAAATTCAGCCGTTTCGTATATCTGTGAGGTCCAGGCGGGAAAATTAGCAATAAAATGAACGTGCAGTAATTTTGTTTACAAATTGTCAAATCAGTGCGAAGAAAGTGCTTAATCGCTACTGAATAAATCCAGGTAATCCTGGAAAACACAGAGCCTGTCCCGGCGGGTTCCGGAAATTTCCTTTAGAATCCGGAGCGCTTCCAGGTCGGCAATCAACTTATAGGCCGTTACGTTCGATTTTTGAATAATTTCTTCCACTTTTTTCACTTCGATCACCGTCCCTGATTGATCTGATTTCCGCATTGAAATGATTTCATTTTATACAAAAAGCTTAAACATATAAGCTTATTTAATTAAAATGGCGAAAAACTTAAATAGGGAAATGTTTATTTAAGGCGAGTGAAAATATAGCGATTCAACGCGCGGATTCATTGCGTTCCGGGATCGGCTCCGGCTAAAAATACAGCATCGGCAACAGCAACGATGCCAGGAACCACAACCAGAGGGAAACGGCTCCGCCGACGAGCAGGAAGTGCCTGAACTTGTAGATCCCCATCCCGTAAATGATCGAGTTGGTCTGGTAACCGACGGGAGTGTAAAAGCTGAAGTTGGCGGCGAACATCACGGCAAAGAGCAGTGGCTTGGGGTCAATGTTCATCTTCTGTGCCACGCCGATGGCGATGGGCGCAATGACAATCGCGGTTGCATTATTGGACACAAAACCGCTCATCAGCATCGTAAAGCCGAAGATGATACTCACCAATAAGGGCGTGGAGACTCCCTGCAACAAATAATCGAGTTTTCCGGCGAGGTACTGGTCGGTGCCGGTGTTTTGCATGGCGAGCCCGAGCGGGATCATACCGGCCAGCAGGAAGATTACCTGCCAGTTAATGCCTTTGTACGCATCCTTGAACTGGATACAGCCGGTGAAGATGCACAGAGCGACTCCCATCAGGGAACTTTGCAACACGGAGAAGGTGCCGGTGGATGCCAGCAGGATTACCATCAGGAAGGATAGCGAGGAAACGACCTTCCGGTAACGCGGAATATGCGGCAACGGGGTCATGGAACTCAACAGCAGCACGCCGTTGCGGGTACTGAGCCGGGCGATCTTTTTCTGGCTACCGGAAAGAATGATGCGGTCTCCCACTTCGATCTTACGGGTTGAGAAGAAATTTGTGAGCTGAATGGGATCGTTGAGGTAGTTGAACTCACTCTGCACGGCTTTCACGGAAATGCCTTCGGGAAGTTCGTTGTTGAGTTCGGACACGCGCATGCCCTGATAGGTGGAATTGGGCAGAATGAGAATCTCGTGCAGGTTGATCTTTTCCATGATCTCCACGGTATTGTCGACATTGAGAATGTGAATTCCCATCTCATCGGCTTTGTCGCGGAGGTCGTCCATGGTCACATCCAGCCAGAGAATGTCTTCCGCTTCGATGGGTTCCTCACCGAGGTTCTTATCGATGAACTTTCCGCCGCGCTGAATGCTCAGGAGCCGGTAGTCATTGTCTTCCCAAATAAGTGTATCCACCGGTTTCTGGCCGATGAGCGGGGAATTCTCCCGCAACTGGACGGAGGTAATGAAGCTGAAGGACTTTACGACTTCCTGTTCGTTGGCATACCGGGTTTGCGGAAGGACGATCTTCGAGAGGAAATAAATGATGGGTACGGAAGTGAGCAAAAAGATGATGCCGGGGAAACTGAAGTCGAAGAAATGAATGCGTTCGATCTCGTAGCGCTGGGCGATGCCGTTGACGATGAGGTTCGTACTGGTCCCCATCAGCGTGCAGCTTCCGCCGAGGATACCGGCAAAGGAAATGGGCAACAGTACTTTTTTACGGTCTACCTTTTTCTGCAGGGCCAGTTCATTGATAAGCTTGATGAAAATGATCACCACTGCCGTGGTCGCGATGAAGGAGGAAAAGATCCCGACGGTCAGCATGAGTAGCGGCAAAAAGATCCAGAAGGGCCAGGTAGCCATGTTTTTCATGCGCGAAGCGACGAGTGTGATCACGCCGTTCTTTTCGATACAGGTCGCCATGATCATCAGGCTCATAATTGTAATCACCGAGGGATCGGCAAAGCCTGAAATGGCCTGTTCGGGTTTTACCAGTCCGAGCACCATGGTGCCGGTGAGCAGGAAAAAAGCGGTTTTATCGACGGTAAATATCTCGGTCACGAAGAAAAAGATGGCCACTCCCAGCAGGATCAATACCATCAGTATTTCGTTCGTCAGCATGTGTCAGCTTTTAGTGTTAACGGGGCAAAATTATATCGAACGTGGTGCCCTCTCCCACTTCGCTGGTCACGTCAATCGAGCCTTTATGCTGGATGATGATGTTCTTTACGGTCGTCATGCCGAGTCCCATCCCGCCTTCGCGTTTACTAAAGAAGGCATCGAACAGGTTGCGGCGTACTTCTTCGTCCATTCCTTTCCCGTTGTCGGTAATGAGGATGTGTGCCTTGCGCGGTTCCATACGTACTTCGACCAGGAGTTTCGGGTCGGCCGTTTCGGAAAGTGCCTCGGTTGCGTTGGTAATAATGTTCACCACGGCAATCTTGATGCGTTCATCATCGAGCGGTACGGTCGTTTCGGTATCGAAGCCGCGTTTCTCGAGCTTAATGTTTTTCAGGCGTATCCGGTCGATGCAGATCTCGATCGCGTCATTGACGACGTCCTCGATCGTATTGTCCTGGATGTCGAGGTCGATGAGTTTGGTGGAGTGCAGCAACTGATCGATCATATCTTTGATGCGGTTGGAATTCCGCATGATCATATCGACGTACATCGCCGCTTCTTCCATGCCGTTGAGTTCTTCGCGCAATTGCTCCGAAGCGAGGTTAATGTTCGTAAGCGGGTTCCGGACTTCGTGACCGATCATACGCGCAAGCCGGCCACTGAGGTTGAATTTTTCGGATTCAATGATCTGTGCCTCGGCCTTCTTCAGGTCAGTGAGGTCGTGGATGACGCCCTGGTAGCCAACTACTTCATTGAATTTATTGAGGATCGAGAAGAAGGAAATCGTAACCATCAGCTGCGACTGGTCGGCCTTTTTGAGTTCGCAGGAAAAACTTCCTTTGGGAATTCCGTATTCCTGCAGCCCGATCAGTTCTTTGAAATCGTCCTGGTCCACGAAGAAATCGGACAGGTTGTAATCTTTGACATGGTTCAGTTCAATTCCGAATTTCTTCAGGAAAGTGCTGTTCACCTCGAGTAGCTGCCAGTGTATATCGGTCGTATAGATCGCGTCAATACTATGCGTAAAGAGGTTATGGTAACGCTTTTGTTCGGAGCGCACCATGAGCGTTTGGTTATAGCGCTCGAGCGCGTGCCGGATAGAACGTTCCAGGGATTCGGCACTCATACCGGCCTTGGTGATGTAATCCGCCGCACCGATCCGGATGGCTTCCACGTCGATCTCGCGGCTGTTCAGTCCGGTCAGCAGGATCAGCGGTTTGTCCACTCCTTTATCAATGGACTCGCGAATGAGGTCGAGCCCGGTTTTAGCACCCAGGTAATGATCCACCAGGTGAATGTCGTGCGAATTTTCCGAGGCGAGTTCCACTCCTTTCTCGTAGTCGCTTGCCCAGTTTATTTCGAGTTCCAGGTGCCTCAGGTCTTTCAGGAGGTCCTGGATGAGGAAATAATCTTCTTCGTCATCATCAACGATCAAGATACGTAGCTGTTGTTTGTCGCTCAAACCGTTTGTTTTAATTGTTATGCGTTATCATTTGCAGGGAACACCACATAGAATGTAGCCCCTTTTCCTTCTTCACTGGTCGCCGTAATAAATCCTTCGTGATTCTCGACGATGCGCTTACAAATGGCCAGGCCGATCCCGGTTCCTTCGTAAGCCGTTTTACTGTGCAGTCGCTGAAAAATAGTAAATATGCGATCGCGATATGTTTCATCAAAGCCGATCCCGTTGTCGGCTACGGAAATAAGTTCGTAATCCTGCTTAACATTCAAATCCGGAAATAGTTCCGACAGTTCACCGCCTTTTTTGCGTTCACTGCGAATGTGTACTTCGGGAATGGTATCTTCTTCGGTAAATTTAATGGCGTTGGAGATGAGGTTCTGGAAGAGCTGGAAGAGCTGGCTGCGTAGTCCCGAACGAATAGCGGGAAGTTTTTCGACTATGATCTTTGCTTTTTTCCGGTCGATGAGTACCTCGAGTTCGGAACGGATCTCGGTGAGCAGTTCATCCAGATCGACGTCGCTGCGTTCGCCTGCGGAGGTGGATACGCGCGAAAAGCTGAGCAGGTCCTGGATGAGGTTTTGCATCCGGTATGCACCGTTTTGCATCCGGTTGACGTAATCCAGCCCGGGCATGTCCTCGTTGTTCTTATAAAGCATCTTGAGGCGATCTCCGAAGGCCTGGATCTTCCGAAGCGGTTCCTGGAGATCGTGTGAGGCCACGTACGCAAACTGTTCGAGTTGTTTGTTGGAATCTTCGAGCATGTTCCGCTGGCGGATCTCTTCGCTGATGTTGTAGAAGATCCCGATCATCCGCCGTTTCCCGGTGTTCTCATCGTAAAGGTGATCGCCCACGGCCCGGAACCACTGGTATCCCTGATTTTTGGTCTGTACGCGGTATTCGCATTTGTAGATACCATTGCCTTCCAGGTTCTGCTTCACTGAGGTAAAGATGCTGTCGTAATCATCCGGGTGCACCACGTCCTTAAACTGGGTCATGGTGTGATCAAACTCTCCCTGGCGGTAGCCGAGCAGGTTTACGAAGGTATCGGAGAACCAAATGTTGTCTTCATCGGTATCGAACCAGTCCCAGATACCGTATTCGGCGCTTTTCATGGTCAGGTCAAAACGTTTGTTGAGTTCCTCGATCCGGAGTTGCTGTTCTTTTTCTTCGGTGATGTCCGATATAACTCCCATCATGCGCGTCACATTGCCGTGAACATCGGATACGTGATCTCCTACGACGCGAAACCACTTGTATCCCCGGTTTTTTGTCCGGACCGGATATTCCAGGGTGAATTCTTTCCCGGTCTTGAGGTTCTGTTCAACAGTTTGTTGAGTCAGGTCCCGGTAATCGGGGTGAAGAATCTTCCTGAAATTAGGCTGCGTTGATTCCAGTTCGCTGCGATCGTAGCCAAAAAGGGAGTACATGGTATCGGACCACCATTGTTCCCCGGTACTCATATCCGGCCAGTCCCAAACGCCGTATTTCGCACTTTTAAGTACGAGGTCGAAGCGGGTTCCGAGTTCTGAAATTATACGATTTTGCTCGTGTCGCTGAGTATTGTCCCGGAAGGTGATCCCAATGAACTTTTCGTCGGCGATCACCCAGTCGAAGGCGATGATCTCCATGGGGATGAGTTTCCCGTTGCGATGACGGATGTTGAGATCCATGATCGTATCGCTGTCGATGATGTCCAGAACAGCTTCGAAATCCGCTTCCTTTTCAAAAAGTATCCGGATATCGCTGCCCTGGATTTCGGAAGCCGGGTAACCGAGCACTTTTTCACCGGCCGCATTCCAGGAAACGATCTCCTCATTGAGGTTGATCTTACAGATAATATCGGAAGTGGCATCGTTGAGTTTGCGAAACTTTTCCTCACTGCGCAACAGGTTTTTGAGGGCCGTTTCCATTTCAAGCGTGTTGCGCCGGTTTTCCCGAAGCTGGTTGCGGATGATCCCGAAAGCGAATATGATGATGAAGCAAATGATCGTGATGAGCAGGATGATGATCCCGATCGACTGGGACACCGAATGATCAAAAGCGGCTTTGCGGCGAATGTAGAGTTGATCTTCCTCGACCTTCATAATTTCACTGAGCAGGCGCAGGTCGCGCAGGGTCTCCTGCCCGCTTTCAATGAAGGAAACCGTATTTTTCGTAAAAATGGTCGTATCTTCTTCCTCTTCCAAAAAAACATGCGCTTCGACTTCATTTACCCTCCGGCTAACCAGTACTTTTATTTTGCGCATCTGGCTTTTTTGGAGCGCATTGTCCGAAACGAGCATTCCAAGGTCCTTCATCGCCTCATTATAACGATGCAGACCGGAATTAAAATCGATGCGCGTACGCTGCTCGCGCGTGAGAATGTATCCACGGACAGCATTCTCCATGACGTAGGCACTCGCCGTGATGTTCTGCACTTCCTGCTGGACCAGCTTGGAGTGCGTAACCCATTCCTGGTCTTCGCGAAGTTTGTCCATCGTCGAAATGGTCAACATGGTCATAAACGCGATGAACACCAGTACGGTGACCAAAAGAGCCGTTAAGAATCGGTTAAACTTCATAGGTTTACGGTGAATCTCATTTCTGTTTGAAGTTTAAAAATATTATTTAAAGCGGGGATACGGAACGACATCTTTAAGAATTAACATAATTTGTCAATTGTTAAAAACGAGCGATTTAGTTAGTATCAAAACAGGTGCACGCAAGCCCTTCCGGGCCTGTGCAATTTTCTCTACACATCGTTGTTTTTATCCGCAGTTCCGGCGAAAACTGATGAAGATCAATTTCCTGTTTGCCAATGCTTTGTACATTGCACAGGTGGTGGCATGGAAATCGCACACGAACATGTAAATTATTTAAAGCAACAAAAAAACAGAATTATGGAAAATGGAAGTAAAATCGTAGTTGCTGCACTGGCAGGAGCTGCAGCAGGAGCACTGGCAGGAATTCTTTTCGCACCGGCAAAAGGTTCGGAGACACGCCGCATGATCGGAGACAAATACAGCGCACTCCGCGGACGTGTAACTGATGCGCGTGAAGACCTGGCAGACCGCTTTCAGGAAGTAAAAGCCCGATTTGAAGATTCAAAAGAAGCAATCAAGGACGATGTTCGTGAAAAATTGTTAATTGAAATTCAAAAATTAGAAGAAAAATTGGCAAAAGCATAAATTAGCCAGATGGAAGAATTTAAGAGGGATATCCGCAATTTGTTCAATGAATCGGAAAGTTTGCTCCGCAAAGAAGTGGAACTTCTCAAAATGGAGCTCATTGAAAAGGCCGCACATTCGGGTGGCAAGATCCTTTCATTAATGCTCATCGTGCGCATATCCCTCATTTTCCTGGGATTGTTCGGCGTATGCCTGGTCATGCTGATTGGCTACGCCATGGAAAGTTATATGGCCGGCGTGTTCATCACTACCGGTTTTTATGCACTTGTCGCCGCCATCCTGCTTATCTTCCGTGAAAAACTAATCGTACGTCCTTTCATGAACTACCAGCTACGCGATTACGTGGACGAAATGGAACAAAAGGCGCATCACCCTACCCCGGGAACCAAATAACGACCAGGTTTATGAGTAAAATGTCCAACATCGAACGGTTCGAGGAACTCAAACGCCTGAAGAGGCTGGAGATCGAACTTCACCGCGAGAACATCAAGTATATTCTTAAGAATAACAGCATCACCGAGTCCTCGAAATTCGAAGGCATTAAAAGCGGACTCGAAGCAGTCGTACACGGTACCCGTTTCTATTTTTCGGTTTTCCGAAACTCCAAAACAAATCCTGAAAAAGATTTTGATTTCGCGAAATTCGGACTTGACAGGTTTCTTTCGCGTTTCAATTTCACCCGGATCTTCTCCTCGCTTTTTGACAAGAACGACTGATGAATCCGCTGACACATTCTCGCATCGACAGGGCGGCAAAAGTTCTCTTTATTATTGCCCTTTCCCTGACCATTCTTTACCTCGGACACGGCATTCTCATGCCCATCATTTTTTCCGGATTTCTCGCGATCGTATTATTGCCCTTCGCTGACTTCACCGAACGTTTCCTCGGACGCGGACTCTCGTCGCTCTTAGCCGTTTTGTTCGCTTCCGCGCTCATTGTCGGATTGATGTTCGTGGTGGCGCTCGAAGTAAGCCAGATCATGGAAGATATGCCGGAGGTAACCCAAACGCCGGAAAAGATCCTGGAAGATCCCACGCGGGCGATTGAACGGGAAGTAAAACTCAAGGTCGGGAAGTACGAGGCAATCGTGAACCGTGCGCTGGACCAGTTTCGCCAGGGTAGTACCGAACTAATCGAAGGAACCGTATCAGGCCTGAAGGAAACCGTGTTGTTTTTCATCGTTTGCCCGATCTACATTTTCTTCTTTTTGCTCTACCGTAAGAACATTTTTAATTTCTACATGGAGTATTTCACCGAGGAACGTATCGGGATCGGTACGACGATCCTCAAGGAGATCAAGGATGTGTTGCAGCAATACCTGAAAGGCCTTTCGATGGTGGTACTGATCGTTTCGGCACTAACGACAGCCGGTTTGCTGGCGCTACAAATTCCCTACGCCATCTTTATCGGTGTACTTTCCGGAATACTTACACTAATTCCGTTTATCGGAGTTTTCATTTCAGCACTGATCCCGGTTCTGATCGCATTTGCCACGAAGGATTCTGTCTGGTACCCGCTCGGGGTGATCGGCGTATATGCCGTCGTGCAGTTCCTGGAAGGAAATATCATTACGCCGAAGATCATGGGTAACAAAGTGAATATCAACCCGCTGATCATCATTATCGCACTCGTTTTAATGGGCGCGGTAGCCGGTATCGTCGGCATGATCCTCACGATTCCGATGCTCGCCGTGATCAAAACGGTGATCGATCATTCGCCCAATCTCAAACCCTGGAAATACCTCCTGGAAGAAAAGCAGCGACGCTAAAAAAGGGGAAACCATTTGCGGCCTCCCCCTTTTACTTCAGACTATATAGAAAATGGTCGTTTATCCTATTTTCCAAATTCACGCGGCTTATTCAGTGGTCGTTGAAGCGATACCGAATCGCGTGAGTCTCTTTTTGAGATCCGGTCTGCGTTATCGCGGCGCAATTTATCCGGATCATTGAGTTCATCAGATTCAACCTGTTTCCCGGCCTTTGCTTTCGGCTGGTTCTTTTGTTCTTCCAGTGTTTTATCTTCTTTCAACCCCTTTGATTCGGAACGCGGGGTCACATTCGGATTATTTGATCTTTGTAACATGTTTTTTCTTTTAAAGGGTTCAATAACAGTAGTGAAAAAACGGTGCCTTTATTTATATTTCACTGTTAAACAAGGCCTTGTCTTTAAATAGCCGTTTCCGAACCGTTCACAGGTGTTGGGATATTTCCCCGGGGTGTCGTGCACAGGAAACACTTTCAGGGAGCATTTACCGGGAACGTGTTGAAATTGCTTATTTTAGCTATATGGTATTCCGAACGGTGCTGATAGTTGTTTTCCTGGTAGTCGCAGGACGGGTTTCGGCCACCCACAACCGTTCGGGCGACATTACCTACCGTTACCTGTATGGCAATACCTACGCGTTTACGATCACTACCTGCACAAAACTTTCCAGCGAGGCAAATCGCGACGAACTGGAGATCTATTGGGGCGACGGACAAATGGACACGCTTCCGCGTACACTTTTTTACGATTTTCCGGCCACGGATACCAAACAAAACTATTACACGGGTCAGCATACTTTTACGGGTCCGGGTACCTTCACGATCTACGTACAGGATCCGAACCGCAATGCAAACGTGCTGAACATTACGAATTCGGTCGACAAGATCTTTTGCGTGCAGACCCAGCTCGTAATCTCTCCATTTCTCGGTACGCCCAACAACAGCGTTCGCATTGAAGACTGCCCCTGCCCGGAGATCGCGTGCTCGGGGAAACCCTGGCTTTACAATATGGGAGCTTACGACCCGGACGGTGACAGCCTCACCTATTCACTGATCCCCTGCAAAGGAGAAAATTGCCTGGACATGCCGATCCCTTCCGTTTACCATTATCCGCAGGACGTTGGTGGCGGTATGCTGAGCATCGACCCGGTTTCGGGAACACTTAACTGGAGTTCTCCCACCCTGATCGGCGAATACAACCTGGCAATCCTGGTCCGCGAGTTCCGGCAGGGCATCGCGATCGGCTACGTGATCCGGGACATGCAGGTAACCGTTCAGGGTGTGTGCCAGAACAATCCGCCGGAGATCGTTGCGTTCAACGATACCTGCCTTTTTGCCGGAGACACCATCTTGGCTCAACTCAGTGCATCGGACAGCCCGGCCACGCCAAACGACAACCCATACCTGGACTGGGATTATTACGGCGAAGGTTATTCACTGAATACGCATCCTGCCGTATTTAATCCTTCCGCACCGGGCAACCCGATAAGCGGGGATTTTTCCTGGAATCCGGGCTGTGAAGAAGTGCGGGCTTCGGCGTACAGCTACGTCTTCGAAGCATACGACGACGGGCCGAACGTGAGCCTGAAGGACATTTTTACCTGGCGGATCCGCGTGAACCTGCCACCGGTCGAAAACCTGGCGGTTGCTCCCGTTCTGAACACCATGGAACTGACCTGGGATGCCGCCGACTGTCCGAATATCGTGGGATATCGCATTTACCGAAATACGGATAGTGTTGCATTTACCGACGACTGTTGCGAAAAAGGACTCGCGCAGGGAATCGGCTACACGCTCATTGCATCGGTACCGGGGCGCACGAATACACAGTATACAGACGAAACTCCCGTTGCAGGAAACCGCTACTGTTACCTGGTAACTGCCGTGAGTAGTAACGGAAGCGAAAGTTGTCTTCCGGAGCAGGTGTGTTCACAGCTTCGCTTTGAACTGCCGGTATTAACACACGTTACGATCGATCAGACGGACGTTTTAAACGGGAGCGATACCATTCGCTGGTCGCCACCGCGCGAACTCGACCAGGCGGCTTATCCCGGGCCGTATACTTACGTAGTATACGAATCGGACGACACTTCTGTTCCTGCGACTCCCGTATTCACAAGCAGCACAGAAGTCAACCTGCTCGATTGCGACACGATCTTCTACCGGACCGGGATTAACACGACCGAAAAACAGTATACCTATTCGGTCGAATTATTGAGCGGAACAACGTCACTTGGTCGCTCGACCAGGGCTTCCAGTATTTTCCTGACCCTCATTCCGAACGACAACCAGCTGGAACTGACTTGGAATGTGGAGGTCCCCTGGACAAATACGCTCTTCGAGATTTACAGGGAATCAAGCCCGGGTTCCGGTGTGTTTAACCTCATTGGCAGCACCAGCGGGCATCAGTACACGGATACGGCGCTTGTCAACGGGCAAATGTATTGCTATCGCGTCCGGAGCACCGGCAATTATTCACTTTCGCAAATTCCGAACCCACTGAGAAACTGGTCGCAAACGGCCTGCGGAATACCGACGGACCTGACGCCTCCCTGTAGTCCGCCCGCCTTTCAGGTATTCCAGGATTGTGACAAGGCTTTCAACCTGTTGAGCTGGAGCAATCCGAACAATTCCTGCTCCGACGACGCGGTCTCCTATCACGTTTATTACAGCCCGTATGAAGACAGCGCTTTTCAGCAAATTGCGAGCATCGATCTTATCAGTGATACGAATTATGTTTTTGCCGATTCCCTGGCCCTGTCCGGTTGTTTTTATGTAACGGCCAGCGATTCCGTGCAATATGGCAACGAAAGCGTACCGGCCGACACCATTTGTCTCGAAAACTGCACACCGGTATTCAACCTGCCCAATGTATTTACGCCGAACGGCGACCTTTACAATGCTACTTATCATCCGCTGTTTCCAAAAAAATTCGTAGACAGTATTTCCTTTACGGTGCTTAATCGCTGGGGCCAGGAAGTATTCGAAACCTCCGATCCGGATATAAACTGGAATGGCTACGATACTAAATCCAATAAATTGGTAACCAACGGTGTATATTTTTATATTTGCAGGGTTTTCGTGGAGAGCCTCGAAGGAAAAAAAGAGTTTGTGCTCCACGGGAATATAACTGTAATTTATTGACCTTACAATGAGCAAATCGATCTTCCTGCTGGCTTTTACAGGACTTTTTATGCCCTCCCTCCTGCTCGCACAGTCCACCTCACGCCCCATCGGCACCACTTCGCAACCGGCCGATGCCTGGGTGCAGCTGGTTCTGGCCAATCGAATCCAGAATTACAACGCCAACCCGAAATCGGAACACGATGTGTACGATGAAACGATCAACTCACCGAAATCCGTGATCTTTTCGAAAGACGGGAGCAAATTCTACATTCATTCACTCGAAGGCTTTACAACTTCCGTTTATGACTCCGAAACCTACGAGCGCCTGAAGGTCATTGAACACAAGTTCGGTCCTGAGAATAACAAACTTTTCAAGAATAACGAAACGACCGTGTTCGGGTATTCCTACAAATACGAGCGCGACAACCTGAATCATTTCCGGGGAAAACCGGTGGAAAGTTGCCTGTCACACAACGGCAAATACCTGTGGGTGACTTATTACCGACGCGATTTCGATAAAAATGCAGAATGCCCTTCCGCGTTAGCTATCATCGACACCGAAAACGACCGGATTGTACGCGTTATGCCGACGGGTCCACTGCCGAAAATGATCGCGTGTTCGCCCGACAGTAAATACATTGCGGTGACGCACTGGGGCGATAATACTGTCGGGATCATTCGCACGGACAAGGCAAACGTGATGGACTTCGAGTATGTAAAGCACTTCGAAGTGGATCAAAAGATCGCGCTGGATTTCGACACGGAAAAAACCGTTGATCGGGATAATAATTGCGGAAACTGCCTGCGCGGAACCGTGTTCACCCCGGATTCCTTATACCTGATCGTCGGAAAAATGGGCGGTTCCGGCGGACTTTCGATCTTTCGCATGAGCGACCTGAAATTTCTCGGCGCGGTATACGGTATGAAAACAAATATCCGTCACCTGATCATTAAGAACGGTGAACTGATCCTGAGTTCGAACCGGGAAGGATATGTTCAAAAGTGTAAACTCGACAAACTGATCCGGGCACGGCTGGCTCAAAAGGAAGGTCCGCTGACCTTCCGGAACTGGCAAACGGCTTATGTAGGTCCCGGCGCCCGGACGATCTGCAGCAGTAAGACCGGATACTACATTTTCGCCGCCGTGAATAATGCCTGCAAGATCGCGGTGGTACAATCGAATACCATGAAGGTCGTATCCACGATCGAAACGGACGCTTATCCGGTCGGCATGGCACTTTCACCCGACGGATCGAAACTCGTGGTGACCGCACAGGGAAAATCGAATATCGGTGGTAATTCGGTTATCATTTTTGATGTTACCTTTGGAGAAAATTAGCGTCTATGTTTACCGGGATCGTCGAACAAACAGGAATCATTCAACAAATCCGACACGAGCAGCAAAACATTCATTTCACCCTTTCGTGCCCTTTCACTCACGAACTGAGGATCGATCAGAGCGTGGCGCATAATGGTTGTTGTCTTACGGTTGTGGACATTTCGGGAGATCATTATACGGTTACCGCGATCCACGAAACACTCGAAAAAACGAACCTTGGCTCCTGGAAGGAAGGCATGAAGGTCAACCTCGAGCGCTGCATGCCGATGAACGGGCGACTGGACGGACACATTGTGCAGGGACATGTCGATACAAAAGGAAAATGCACGGCAATTGAGGACGAACAGGGCAGCTGGAAGTTCACTTTCAGGTATGAAAAAGGCATGCCAACCGTTGAAAAGGGTTCAATTACCGTTAACGGGACTTCGCTCACGGTTGTGGATTCAAAAGCACAGGAATTTTCGGTGTGCATCATCCCCTACACCTATGAATTCACGAATTTCCATGAACTGAAAGTGGGTGACGAGGTAAACCTCGAATTTGACATCATCGGGAAATACGTCGCGCGACTGATGGAAAGCGGCGCTTACCAAAAATAGATTACTACACGAAGTAAAGCTCTTCGGATTTCGCCCCGATCTCGTCCAGCGTATCGTAAATTTCCTGTAGTTCGAAGGAAGTGACCAGTTTCATGCGGTATTCCTTGAAGTGCGCGATTCCCTTGAAATAGTTCGTGTAATGCCGTTTCATTTCGGCTATTCCCAGGGTTTCCCCTTTCCAGTCCACGCTCATTTCAAGGTGCTGACGCGCTGCCTGAACACGTTCGAGAATCGTCGGCGGATCGAGGTGCTGACCGGTCCTGATAAAGTGTTTGATCTCCCGGAAGATCCACGGGTAACCGATACTTGCCCGGCCGATCATGACTCCATCCACACCGTAGCGTTGCTTGTATTCAACCGCTTTTTCGGGCGAATCAATATCTCCGTTGCCAAAAACAGGGATGCGCATACGCGGGTTGTTCTTCACTTCCGCAATGAGTGTCCAGTCGGCTTCGCCTTTATACATTTGCTTTCGCGTGCGGCCATGGATCGAAATCGCTTCGATGCCGACATCCTGCAATTGCTCCGCAGCCTGAACAACGTATTTCGTGTCATCGTCCCACCCGAGGCGTGTTTTAACCGTTACGGGCAGTTTGGTCGACTTCACGATCTCTTCGGTGAGGCGTACCATCTTCGGAATATCCTGCAAGATTCCCGCACCGGCTCCTTTACAGGCCACTTTTTTCACCGGGCAGCCGTAATTGATATCGATAATGTCCGGGTTGGTCTTTTCGATAATCTCCGTGGCCTGTCGCATGCTGTCGAAATCAGCCCCGAAGATCTGGATACCGATCGGGCGCTCATACTCGTAGATATCCAGTTTTTGCAGACTTTTTGCTGCGTCGCGGATGAGACCTTCGGACGAAATGAACTCCGTATACATCAGGTCGGCCCCGTATTTCTTACAAAGCGCGCGGAAGGGCGGATCACTAACGTCCTCCATGGGAGCGAGCAGGAGGGGAAAATCACCCAGTTCGATATTTCGGATCTTTACCATAAATGAGGCTGCAAAATTACGAAATCTATTTCCGAATCGAAAAATTTAATTTTCTCGCGCCCTGCCCGATACGGCAACATCAGTTATATGCATCGCAGGGATGACTGCGCCGTTTGATAAAGCCCGGGTTATACGAATCGGTCCTTTTGAGTTTGGAGCGGCATTTCGGATGGTAAAAGAAAGGAATCTTTACATAGACGTAAATATCGGAACCGTACATTTTGTTATCAAAAAACAAGTCGATAAGTTTATCCGTTCCGATCGTAAAATAAGCAATGCGAAGGCTGGCGCCGAGTTGTGCATACCGGTATTCGTAGAGGCTAAACGGCAGCGCAAAGTCGATCCACTTTGATTCGTAGCGCGGCGTCAGCGCAAGCGAATTGGCGTGGCGGATCCCGAAACTTCTTTTGCCGTGCGGAATTCCCTGCACCAGTGTAGCGTTGACGTACACACGCGAAGCCCAAAGGTTGTAATCCGCCTGGACGGAAAAGAAGGTTGGTAAACTGATCTTTTGCGGATTCTTTACTTCTCCATTTTCCGGGTCGCTCTCCTGGTTTATGAAAATATCCGTTGCATTGTCTTCGTCGATGTCCGGATCATTGTAATTGTACCAGGTATAGTTCTCAAAATTGTAGCCCACGTATTGCAGATCATCCGGGTCGAATTTAACGGAACCAATATCGATCACCGAGACACCGATCTTGTATTTATAAGGCAGGTAACGGCATCCCATTTTCGGTGAGTTCGGATAGTAGGATGACGCTTCGCCCAGCATTTTCTGAAAGGTGAAGCCGATATCCATGCCAAAACCTCCGCCGGGATTGAAACGGGGATTATCGGTATACATGGCATCGGCTTTTGCTTGGTAGATCCGTGCCACAGAATCGTTTAACACATTAAAGTCGAAATCATATACATTGGCTGCGCCTCCCGCAATGGAAAAGAATTTTTTAAGCGAAACTCCTCCCATCAGCATGTTGCGGCGGTGCTTGAGAAAAGTATAAGCATAAGAACCCTGGATCTCACCGAAATTGAGCGAAGCCACGCGCAGATTCTGAACCGAATAATCGATGCCGTGCTGCGGTGTGTATTCTGCGACCCCGTTTTCGATAAAAGGCCCGAAATACGTGGGAACGCGTTGTGCAGCGGTATAACTGCGCATTTGCAACGCCAGTCCTGCTGCATGATCTCCCTGGCTCCAGACGGCCGACGGACCGAGTACAAAAGCTTTGGTAAAAGCCGCATATCGCTTCCGACCCTGCGCATAAACGAGGCTTTCTTCATCGAGGTTCTGTTCGCTTAATATTCGGAAAGCGTGATTATCACCTGCAGCCACCAGGTTGTTGTTCGCGTAGGCACCCACTCCCACGATGTTAATATCGAGCCAGGTTTTGGCGTCGAGCATCGAAGACGGATTGATAAACACGCTGTTCGTGGGCGTGTAGTTGCTGTGGAGCGCACCGAACTGGTTTTGCGCACCCAGGTAAAGCGTATGCAGGAGCAACGCCGGTAGCAGTATGTAGATTGACTTGTTCAGACGTGTCATATTTTGCGAACCAGGTCGACCAGTCGGTTCGAGTAACCGGCCTCGTTATCGTACCAGCCCACTACTTTCACCATTTTACCGATCACACTTGTCAGTTCGGCATCAAAAATACAACTATTTGGGTCACCGATGATATCCCGCGACACGATCGGGTCTTCGGTATAGCCCAAAATTCCTTTTAAATCGCCTTCCGATGCCTTTTTCATGGCGTCATTGATCTGTTCCACCGTCGGCGGGTTCGATACCACGAGCGTGAGATCCGTAAACGATCCGTCCGGTACGGGAACGCGCACTCCGGCTCCACCCATTTTACCTTCGAGTTCGGGGAAAATTTTTGTCAGGGCCTTGGCAGCACCGGTGGTGGTCGGAACGATCGATTCGGCAGCAGCTCTTGCTCGGCGCAGGTCTTTGTGCGGAGCATCGTGCAGGCGCTGATCGGAAGTATAACTGTGAACGGTTGTGATGTAAGCGCTTTCAATGGTGCACAGGTCGCGAATAATTTTGACCATGGGCGCAGCCGAGTTTGTTGTACAGGAAGCGTTTGAGATTACCGTATCCGAATCTTCGAGCAACTGATCGTTCACGCCGAGTACCACGGTTTTCACATCCGGACTTTTCGCAGGGGCGGAGATCACCACTTTGCGTGCGCCACCTTCAAGGTGTTTTGATGCGAGTTCACGTGTCGTAAACAGGCCTGTCGATTCCAGCACGGTATCCACGTTCATCTCTTTCCAGGGAATAGATGCGGGATCTTTTTCACTGATGAAGCGAATGCGTTTTCCGCTTTCAAAAACCAGTTCGGAATCCTGTATCTCGAATTCGAATTTAAGCCGTCCGTGTACGGAATCGTATTTCAGCAGGTGCGCAAGGGTACGAATATCGGCCAGATCGTTGACCACCGTTACACTTACGTCGTTGCTTTCCAGGCTAAGCCGTGTAAAATAACGCCCGATACGTCCGAAACCGTTTACGCCTACATGCTTCATAGCTTACAATTTTTTGAACGAAAATACGGGAAATGTTCCTTTTCTGAAAGAAAACGGTCGTGTCACTACTTAAAAAATCTTAATACCTACAAAAGGAAAGGCCGCTCCTTTCGGGCGGCCCTTCTCACTTTATATTTAAAAAAATTGTTTACTGACGCACGGTGATCATACCTTGTTTATTCACTTCGTTACCGCCGTAAGCTTTCGCACGGATCGTATAGAAGTACACACCATCGTCCACGAAGTTGCCATTTTGATCGCGTCCGTCCCAGTAGCCTTTCACATCATCGAATTCATAGACGAGGTTACCCCACCGGTTTACAATAGTACAGTGGAAATCGGCGATTCCGTCACTCTGAACATACCAGATATTATTGCCGGCCTGCGAACTGAGTACAATTACGTTCGGTGCTTCGATGTCACAGATCTTCGATCCGACATTGGCCGTATCGGAATAGGTGTAACACTGGTTCTCAATGGTAACAATGTATTGTCCGGGTTCCGTAATATCGATCGATGTACCCGTGGCGCCTGTATTCCAGAGATAGGAAAGTGCAGCCGGGTGTTCGAGCGCAAACAGCGTAAAGTCATCGTTTTCGCAGATCACGGTATCGTTAATTTGCGTGTACAGGTAACTTGGATAGAATATTTCTGCCGAGACGGACGTTCCACAGGCGTTATCCGTGTAGGTGACCGTATACGTACCGCCGGTCGACGTGGAAGTGGCTATCAATGGATTATCCGTTGTCGTGTTCGGGCTGAAATGTACGGAAGTATCGGAAGCCGTCCAGACACCACCTGCGTAAGAATTAACTCCAACTGACTGGAACACCTGGTTGCAGGCAAGTGTGTCACCGAAGATCGTCGGCTGCGGCAGCACATAAAGTGAAACCGTTGTATCATAAACGCATCCGAAGTTATCCGTGATCTGGTACGTGTACGAATGATTTCCCGGCGTATTTGGCTGAACAACGAGTACCGTGTCATCTTCACCTGAAATAATCGTCGGATCGTCAAACCATTCTTCGGAAGAAACAGTATTCTGATAGTTTTCGATACCGGGCAGAAGTGACGGATCAAAATACAGACCCCATTCGAAAATATACCCGTCATCGATCCCGAGGTTATCCTGCACAATGATTGTCCAGTCACCATTGATCGGGCATCCTGCAAAATCCGCGAAGCTTTGGTCCGGTAAGTACACGCCATTCGGATTCATGGACTGATTACCCGGTGTAACCGTGGTAGGAACCGTATTTCCGGCAGCGAGTTCCGCACCCATCGTTCCCCAGTCGTTATACACGGAACTAAAGCAATATTCCCAGCCAATTCCGGGGTTACCATCTCCACTGGCATCATCCGCATCACCGAGGAAGGTTCCGCCGCCTCCGAATCCGCCCGGGATAAAGCCCGGACTGAAGGAATTGACAAGAGATACCTGCGTACCGTTCGGACATTCGAGTGCGATTTCAAGGTCACCCAGGTATGAGTGTTCCATCGTAATACACACCATGTTGAGGTCTTCCGGGTTTAGAATCACTGCCGTATCCGGGAATCCTGTTATGTTAACCGGAGCCTGGTATTGCGCACCGGAACCATCCGGCAGATAAGTTAATCCTGCGAATGCTCCCCCGAGTGAAAAAGATCCTTCGGGGATATCCACACCAACTGTGTCGCTTTGTGTCACACCTCCGATCAGGTTCGTATTTTCACCCAAACAAACGGTATCTTCTTCCGGTCCGGTACCGAAGAAACTCGGCAGGGTTGAAACACGCACTTTTGCAGTCATCAACTGTGAAAGCGGAAACTGATCTGTCACTTTCAGACTAACAAAATAACCTTCCCGTGCGGGCGGCGTAAACCAGATCGAATCGTTGTTCGGGTATGTCCCTCCACTGCTGAAGTGCCATTCGTAGTCCACGTTATTGACGTTTTGTGAGTAACCGTTTCCGGTTGCCTCCTGAGCATTCGGGAAAAGCGGTTTGGCCACAAACAGGATGCTGTCGCCAAAGCACAGGTCCACGTAGCCCGTATCAGCCGGGTTCAGTTTATTCGGACCGTTGCCATTCACAAATGCTTCCATGTGCATGTCAAAGGGCTGAAACGGATTTCCACAGGTTACGTTAGCGAGCCATCCTGTTCCTTCATTGGCTCCATCGGTGTGGAAAACCACTGTCAGACATCCCGAAGGGTTGTTCCAGGAAGCGGTATAATTAAACCCGTTCGGGTCGGTTGCGCTGTTGTGTACCCCCAGTAGCGGTGAGTTCGCATCCGGACCGTCGAACACGTAGATCGAGTCGGAAGCATCCACGTTAAACTCAAAACCGGCGTTAATCGCAAATTTGAGCGTTACTTTCGTACCGAGGTTCAGGTCGGGACACAACGTAATCGTATCGCTGAAGTTCGGAGTGTAGTTTCCCGAAGCGCCTCCCTGATCGTAAAAGTTTGGGGTTTGCGCATCACTGTATGTGTTACAATCCATCGGGTTATTCGGCGGGAATCCCGCATCTGAAATAAGGAAGTCCTGCGCCCGGAGGAATGTCCCAGACAACAGGAAAATCACTATAAAGAGGGATGTATGTACGTATCTTTTCATCGTTTATTCATTTCTTGTTTCAACAACCATTTTGATTTCACGACAAGCATCTTGTTGGTGCCTGCAATCCGGAAGTATTGATTTTCATCCTTCAGTTCGAGGTTGAGATCCGTAAAAGCCGGCGTTGTTCCGCTGTTTACCTGTATCGTACCGTCCAGTTTTTCGGTTTTTCCCTGTGGAAGGTCCACGATCTCACAGGCATTATCAACGGCGTATACGAGCAATTGATACTCCGCCGGGTTATTGGATCTGAGATCTTCCAGGTAACTCTCCTGGTAGCGTTGGGAAAGTTTTTGTTCTGCATCGGACTGCGAAAATGCTGCTGCCGAGAAAAACAAAAAGAGCGTAAATAAGGACACTTTCATATAGCGCTGCTTTAATTTTAATTTTCTGTTAACTTAATTCCTGTACTTCTTTAAGAACCTTTTTTAGCGCGAAAAGGTTGCACGAAGCCTCTAAAGTTAACAAAAAATCGGGGCAGTTTGTACAAATAAAGCTAACTTTGCCCGACTCTAAAAAGAAGGTGAAATGGAAATTAAAGCGTTGGAAAACATTGCCAGCCAGGTAAGAAGAGACATTGTACGCATGGTAGCAGCCGTAAGCTCAGGACATCCCGGTGGTTCACTCGGATGCGCCGATTTTTTTACGGCCATGTATTTTGAGATCATGAATCACGATCCTGAAAACTTTACCATGGATGGCAAAGGACAGGATGTTTTTTACCTTTCCAACGGACACATTTCGCCTGTGTGGTACAGTGTTCTGGCACGCTCCGGGTACTTCCCGGTATCCGAACTGGCTACATTCCGCCGCATTTCATCCCGTTTACAGGGACACCCTTCACCGGACAAAAAATTACCCGGCATCCGGATGGCTTCCGGTTCGCTCGGGCAGGGCCTTTCCTGCGCGATCGGAACGGCGATCACGAAAAAACTGAACAACGACCCGAACCTCGTTTACTCGCTGCACGGGGACGGAGAACTGCAGGAAGGACAGATTTGGGAAGCCGCGATGTATGCCGCCGCAAATAAAGTGGACAATGTGATCGCTACCATCGATTACAACGGTCGCCAGATCGACGGGGACGTGGACGACGTGCTTTCGCTCGGAAACCTCGAGCAAAAATGGCGCGCTTTTGGTTGGGAAGTCCTTCAAATGGACGGGCACAGCATTCCTGCGATTATCGAAACCATGGCCAAAGCCAAAGAATTGACCGGAAAGGGCAAACCGATCGTGATCATTATGAAAACGGAAATGGGTCAGGGCGTGGATTACATGATGGGGACGCATAAATGGCACGGTTCGGCACCGAATGAAGAACAACTGAAAGCCGCACTCGACCAGCTCGTGCAAACACTGGGTGATTATTAATTGAAACGCATTTTTTACATAGTATTCCTGTTGCTTTCGCTCGCCTTCGGGGCGCAGGGACAGGAACTCACGCGAATCCTTTTCATTCTCGATGCCTCCAACAGTATGAATGCGCGTTGGGAAGGTGAACAGACGCGCCTGGAAGCAGCCAAAGAACTGCTCGTAAAAACGGTTGACAGCCTGCAGGGAACTCCCGACCTGGAAATCGCACTGCGCGTCTACGGACACCAGTCGCCCATTACCGCAACTTACCAGGATTGCAACGATACCAAACTCGAGGTTCCTTTTTCCGAAAACAATTTTGACCGGGTCAAAATGCGCGTGCGCTCCATCGAAGCCAAGGGTACCACGCCGATCGCACGCTCCCTCGAAGCCGCCGCTTCCGATTTCCCGGATATGAACGCTAAGAATTTCATTATCCTGATCACCGACGGACTGGAGGCCTGCGATAACGATCCCTGCGTAATTGCCAAAAAACTGAAGGACAAAGGTGTGAAAGTGACGCCTTTCGTAATCGGGCTTGGCCTGGATCTTTCTTACCTGGAGCAATTCAATTGCATCGGAACATACCTCGAAGCGGAGAATAAATCGGCGCTTTCCAACGTGCTCACAAGCATTGTGCAAAAATCGATCTTTAACACAACCGTTCAGATCAATCTCAATAATATTCACGGCGCACCTAAGGAAACGGACGTCACCATGCACCTGTATGAAGCGGGAACCAAAAACCTGCGTTACATCTTTACGCACACCCTAAACAGTAAGTTCAACCCGGACACGCTCGTTATGGATCCGAACCTGCGTTATGACCTCGTCGTGTACACGATCCCGCAGGTTACCAGGGAAAACATCGTACTGGTCAAAAATACGCACAACATCATTGAAGTAGATGCGCCGCAAGGCTACCTGCAGGTGAAGTGGCTCAGTCCTTCCCGCAATTATATCGCGGATGTGCGCGTGATGGAAAACGGGAATTCCCGCACACTTAACGCGCAATCGGTCGGAAAAACGGACAAATACATCGTGGGGACGTACCAGCTGGAGATTTTGACACTGCCGCGGATTTACAAAACAGTAGATATTACGCAAAGCCAGACCACGACCGTTACGATCTTTTCACCCGGAAATTTCGCTTACAAATGCAGTACGCCGGTTACCGCACAGGTCTTTGTGATCCGCGACGACGGCACGACCGGGTGGGTTTGTAACCTCGACGATTCTTCGAAGAGCGGATCGGTCCAGTTACAGCCGGGAAATTACCAGGTCGTTTACCGGCCAAAGAACATGAAGTCGACTTCGTACACCACGGTGAAGGAGTTTCGCATATTATCGAATAAAACAACCTCTTTAACATTATAGGAACATGATCGAATTTGAAGTTTTAGGCAAAAAAGACACCCGTTCAGGATTCGGGGAAGGACTGTTGGAAGCAGGACGCAGAAACCCGGACGTCCTGGCATTGTGTGCCGACCTGACCGGATCTCTCAAAATGGACGCGTTCAAAAAGGAATTTCCCGAACGTTTCTTCCAGGCCGGAATTGCCGAGGCGAATATGATCGGGATGGCAGCCGGAATGACTGTCGGAGGAAAAATCCCCTTTACAGGAACATTCGCTAATTTTTCAACCGGGCGCGTATACGACCAGATCCGTCAGTCGATCGCTTATTCGAAAAAGAATGTGAAGATCTGTGCTTCGCACGCCGGACTTACGCTGGGTGAAGACGGTGCCACGCACCAGATCCTGGAGGACATCGGTATGATGAAAATGCTTCCGAACATGACGGTGATCGTTCCGGCGGATTTCAACCAGACCAAACAGGCGACACTTGCCATTACGGAATATGAAGGCCCGGTTTACCTGCGTTTCGGTCGCCCTTCCGTGCCTATCTTCGTGAAAGAGGACGCGCAGTTTACCATCGGGAAAGCGGACGTACTGACTGAGGGAACGGACGTAACGATCATTGCCTGCGGACACCTGGTGTGGAAGTCGATCGAAGCGGCTCAGCAACTCGAAAAAGAAGGTATTTCAGCAGAAGTGATCAACATGCACACGATCAAACCGCTGGATGAAGAGGCCATTCTTAAATCGGTTGGAAAAACGCGTTGCGTGGTCACTGCCGAAGAGCACATGATCAACGGCGGACTCGGTGATTCGGTGGCACAGGTCCTCGTACGAAACACGCCTTACCCGCAGGAATACGTCGGCGTAAATGATACTTTCGGCGAAAGTGGTACCCCGGACGAACTGATGACCAAATACCACATCGATACGGCTGACGTACTGGCAGCAGCCAAAAAAGTAGTGTCTCGCAAACAGTAAATCATGTCTTACCGGGAAGGTTTTCTCGAAAAACTGGGACAAACGAGTCCGACTCCGTACCTGCTCGACATCGTGCGGGCGGAGGGCATTTGGCTGTTTGACCGGAACGGGAAAAAATACATGGACATGATCGCAGGTGTGGCGGTCAACAATGTGGGACACAGTCCCCCGGAAGTTTTAAAAGCCATCCACGAACAGGTTGACAAATACCTGCACATCATGGTTTACGGGGAATACATCCAGGAACCGGTTGTGCAATTTGCCGAAAAACTGGTTTCGCTACTCCCGGAAAAACTCAATTGCGTATACCCGGTGAATTCCGGCACGGAAGCCAATGAGGCTGCACTAAAACTGGTTAAGCGCATTACGGGAAGAACGGAGATCGTTTCCTTTCGCGGTTCGTACCATGGTAGTACGCACGGTTCGCTTTCGGTTTCCGGAAATGAAGTCAAGAAACAGGCTTTTCGTCCTTTGCTTCCCGAAGTTCGTTTTCTCTCGCACAACTCCCTGACTGATCTTGAACAGATCACCTCAAAAACGGCAGGTGTGATTCTCGAAACGATCCAGGGAGATGCCGGTGTTCGCGTTCCGGATGCGGAATTCCTGAAAGCTTTGCGTCAACGTTGTACCGAAACGGGTGCCTTACTGATCTTCGACGAGATCCAGTGCGGAATGGGCCGGGCCGGAAGCCTGTTTGCCTTTGAAAATTACGGAATCGTGCCGGATGTGCTCACACTCGGAAAAGCCATTGGCGGCGGAATGCCGATCGGAGTACTTGTCTCTGCGCAAGAAAACCTGCACGCATTCACCCACAGCCCGATGCTGGGCCACATTACCACTTTCGGAGGAAACCCGGTGGTCTGCGCCGCTGGCCTGGCGACTTTAAAAATTCTTGAAAAAACGGACTGGAATGAACTGGAACGAAAAGGCGCCTTGCTGCAGCAACTCGTCTCCGTTCACCCGGAAATAAAGGCTTCGCGGCGCGCCGGAATGATGTTCGCTTTTGATATGGAATCCTTTGAACGCGTGGAAAAAGTCGTAAAAAAATGCCTGGAGTACGGCCTGGTCAGTTTTTGGTTCCTTTCGCACCCTTACAGTTTCCGCCTTTCCCCGCCACTTACGATCTCCGAAGCGGAAATCCGCGAAGCTGCGGAAATAATCCTGCGCAGTATCGACGAAACGGCCTGATCAGCGCGGCATCTGAAAATCCCGGTAATTTGTTTCCACACCCGAATCAGTGTAGTGCGGCACCCAACCGCTCATATCGATGAAAATGCGAATGGCCTTCACAAAGGGTTCTTTTTCGCCCGCGTCGAACCAGTGACGTACACCCTCGGGAACCGAGATCAGGTCGCCCTGCTCACACAGCACGTTAAAGACTTCCCCGTTTTCAAGGTGAAACCAAAACAAACCCTTTCCGTCCACAAAAAAGCGGATCTCATCTTCGGAATGCGTGTGCTCAGCCAGGAATTTATTCCGGATGGCCTCGTAATTCTCCGTCAGCGCATTGATCGAAATAACGTCGGCGGTTTTATAGCCACCGGATTCCATAAACGGTTTGAGGTCCTTTTCATACGCCGCCAATATCTCTTCCTGGGATGCCGTGTCGGGGAACGCAACCGAAGCCGTCCACTGGTCAAAATAAATGTTTCGTTCGTTCAAAAAGCGGCGAATTTCGGTCGGCCGATCGATTTTTGTCTGTGTATCCGGAATTGAGAGTATCGCCATGGGTTTATCACTTTTCGTATCTTAAAGATAATTACCTTTTCCGAAAACGCGAAAAGCCGCAACAAATTTCGAAAGCAATTCTGTGCGCTTACTTCGCGAAAAAAGGTTGCCCCCTCAGGGACAACCTCTTTTGCTATGGCAATGCAAGGTGGTGTGTGTATCTTAGCGTGACAACACAAAATTGATCGGCAATACCACGCGTGAGCGCACTACCCCGTAATTCTGCTCTCCCGGTTTCCATTTCGGGAATTCACTGACGATACGCATTGCTTCGCGATCAAGTGAGGGATAAATGGATGACTTTACTTTGACATTCGAAATGCTGCCGTCCTTTTCCACGACAAATTCCACGTACACTTTTCCCGATTTGCCTAACTGGCGTGCATCTTCCGGGTAATCCACGTGTGCCTGGATGAATTTCGACATGGCCGGGTAGCCTCCTTTGTATTCGGCCGGAAACGCAACGAACTCCGGAATCTCATCTTCGGGGTGAATTACCACGACGTCTGATTTCCCAAGTTTAAAAGGCGGTTGCCCGATAGGTGTGGTCGGATCCGGCGGCGTGGTCTTGTTGTCGACTACTGTGCTCGACTCGTCAGGCAGCACATCCACGTCCAGCGAATTACTCTGGTTGTTGTCTTCGTGTCGGGGCCGCTCGATCACTACTGGATCCGGTTTTTCTTCAATTATACGCGGTTCGATCTCATAAGTGATTTCAGAAATCCGGTCGGGCCGTTGAAAATGTTGTTTTTCGACAGGTGTCGAGTAATTGAAAGCCGCCAGCGTAAAGGAGCCTGCGATCATCAATCCTGCCTGGAAAAAGAAAATTCTTTTCCGTTCGAGGTTATACCTCGGATTTTTCTTTGCGATCATAATTATTAAATTTATATGTTATCGCATCGAAATTTTCAAATCCTGTGCCAAAAATATAATTAACTGTATTTCAAATATTTAAACGCGTAAAATTGTTATTTTTTTGTTAAGCGATTCGCTCCGGTCTTCTTCAAAAATCCCGAACATCACGTTTTTAATGAATGCGAAGGGTATTATTTCTGCCGGGCATCGCTTCCGTGAGTATTAAGGAATCTTAAAGCATCCTGCTGTAATCACAAAAAACAGTAAATTCGCTCTTTGTAGATGGCAAAACAGAAAAGACATATCCTGGCGTTCGATTATGAATGTGATTACCGGCTACTCGGGATCTGTTCGCATCACCGGGATTACCGGCTTGTCTGGTCCATCAATGAAAACCTCGGAATGCACTTCGAAAAGTCGGAAGACGATTATGTGCTTTTCAAAAAGAATATACAGCAGTCTGCGCACCCGATGTTCGAATACCGGAATGAAGAACTTTTTGCGGACTATTACCTCATCCGGAACAAACATGAAGGGAAATTTCTCATCCCGGAAAAACCGACGATCGATTATTTCCTCTTCGTGTGTGAGAATGAACAATTCGAGATCGACCCGCTCATCCAAAATCTAAAAAAACTAAATAGTGTGCTCGCCGTATACGAATTTGACCCCGCGGTGTTAAAGTCTACCGAACACATTTTATTTGATTAACTGACTGATATTATGCAAATGAAAAAAACGAAAATAGTTGCCACACTCGGCCCCTCTTCCACGAAACCCGATGTCCTCCTTAAAATGTTTGAAGAAGGCGTGAACGTTTGTCGCCTGAACTTTTCACACGGCGGGCACGACGGGCACCTGAAAGCGATCGAACTCATTCGGGATCTGAACGAGCAAACGGGACTCAACGTCGCAATTCTCGCTGACCTCCAGGGGCCGAAGATCCGCACGCACGAAATGGAAAACAACGGTGTGGAGCTAGTAACCGGTAAAAAGGTGAAGATCCTGACGGGGAAAGTGACGGGCAATGCCACGCGATTTTCCATTAATTACGAAGGACTTCCGAAGGATGTCCAGGCCGGCGAACGCATCCTGCTCGACGATGGTAAACTGGTACTTGAGGTCCTATCGACCAACGGTAAAGATGAGATCGAAGCAAAGATCATTCACGGCGGAATCCTTTCTTCGAAAAAGGGCGTAAACTTCCCGAACACGAAAATTTCCATGCCTTCACTGACGGAAAAAGACCGTGAGGACCTGCAGTTTGCACTGGACCAGAATGTAGACTGGATCGGGCTCTCTTTCGTACGCTCGGCACGCGACATCATCGAACTGAAACACCTGATATCGCAAGGTCATGCGAAGGCGAAAGTAGTTGCAAAAATCGAAAAACCGGAGGCGATCGATGACATCGACGAGATCATAAAATCCAGTGATGCCCTGATGGTTGCGCGTGGAGATCTCGGAGTTGAAGTTCCCTACCAGAACGTTCCGCTCATCCAGAAAATGCTCATTAAGAAATGTGCGCTGCATGCTAAACCGGTCATCGTGGCGACGCAAATGATGGAGAGTATGATCACCAATATTACGCCTACACGCGCCGAAGTAAACGACGTGGCCAATGCGGTACTCGACGGAACGGATGCCGTGATGCTTTCCGGGGAAACATCTGTCGGGGCACATCCCGTAGAAGTGATCCGTACCATGGCGAATATCGTTCGCGAAATGGAAACCTTTGAAGGCATTTACAACAAAGAAGAACTTCCGGAGAAGAACCAGGAGCGCTTTATCTCGGATTCGATCTGTTTTAACGCCGTCCGACTTGCACAGCGCTGTGAAGCGGATGCGATCATAACGATGTCCTTTTCTGGTTATACGGCTTATAAGATTGCGTCGCAAAGGCCCAAGGCCCCGATCTTCGTATTTACGAGCAATAAGCAGATCCTCACGCAGCTGAACCTCATCTGGGGTGTCCGCGGATTCTACTATGATAAACGCGTAAGTACCGATCATACGATCGCAGATATCAAGTATTTATTGAAAAAAGAGGGACTGGTAAACCAGGGCGACCTGGTGATCAACATTGCATCTATCCCGCTCGAGGAAAGTGGAAAATCGAACATGCTCAAATTGAGCTACGTGGAATAAATTCTCCGGAACGGATTCACAGGTAAATCACGATTTTTTGATGAAAATTTAATTCGGCATAAATTGCTGATTGTCTTGCTATTCACGTAAGTAAAAGAGCATAAAATTATGTAAACATAGTTTTTTATTACATTTAAATTTTGTTTTGGCCTAAATTTGTAGTAATTTAAGCTGACCGGGCTAAAAACAAAAACTTATGAGAGTTCTGCTATTACTGAAAAGCGGTCTTATGATCGCGTATTTACTACTACTCTCCTCACCATCCGTTATTTATGCACAAAATTTTCCGAATCCGGCAAGTTTATCGACCGGGCAGGGAACTCCGGGAGCATCCGACCCGATCTGGCAGGCTTCCGACTTCTGGTACACGGCAAATCCGCCCAACCCGATGGGGCTGACTTATTCACCGGCGCTTATCAACAACAACTGTGCTCCGGGAAGTTGGGTCGATCCGGCTACACTTCCGCCTCCCACCAACAACGCCAACTGGATAACGGGGGCCAACAGCAATTGTGCGAACAATACCGACTGGGGCTACCGCTATTTCCGACTCACGCTTGATCTCCCACCCGATTGCAACGGGTTTTCAGTCACCGTGGCCGGCAATTACGTGCTCAACTTCGACGGATATGTGGACAATGCGATCCAGGATGTTTTCATCAACGGGAATTCGACGGGCATCACCGGCTCCGGATTTACAGCAGGAAATCCGACTACCATTTCACTTCCCGGCCCCTGGCAGGTAGGTATCAACTATGTGGATGTACTCGTTTATAATTCGCCCAATGGCGGACAAAGTAACCCCTACGGCCTCTTACTCGTTGCTTCGGCGACAACCAGTGATGACACGGATAATGACGGTGTTCCCAACATCAACGACCTGTGTCCCTGTGATCCGGGTACGAACCAGTATGGTTGTACGGACCCTTCCCTCCACAATTGCGATATCGATGCCATTCGCACCGCTTTCACGAATGCCGGCTGCATCGAGATGCCCGGCTGTTCCGATCAGTGCAGCATGTATTTTCTCAACCCGCAGCAAATGACCGGAAGTCAGGCCCAGGCATTCGCCCAAAACCTCGGTGCGAACCTCGTCTCCGTGCAATCGCAGGCAGAAAACGACTGCATTCTTTCGGCACTTGCAAACCTGGGATATGGCGCCGGAAATGACGTGATCTGGATCGGTTTTAATGATGATGTCAGTGAAGGGAACTTTGTGTGGTATGACCAGAGTCCGATCACGTACACCAATTGGGCCGCCGGCGAGCCAAACAACCTGAACGGTGAGAATTGCGTGCAGATCTACCCCGGGAACGGCCAGTGGAACGATCTCAATTGCAATACGAACAATTCCAAATCGATCATCGAAGTCAACCTCTGCCCGGTGATCGACCCGCTACCGGATTTCACAATTTGTGAAAATCAAACGGCAAACCTACTGGTCACCGGTACCATTCTCGGTTCGCAGCCCTATACGTACTCCTGGAATAACGGAGTTTCCGGAACCAGCAACCCGGTCTCGCCTTCTTCCACCGCCAACTTCATAGTGACCGTTTCAGACCGCTACGACTGTTCGACTTCCGATACTTCGCTGGTCACTGTAAATGCGAATCCAAACGTGGACGCCGGAGCAGATCAATCAGTGTGTAACGGAGATGCTATCACGCTCACCGCCACCGGAGCACAGACCTATTCCTGGGATAATAATGTGACCAACGGCCAGACTTTCACGCCCACGGCAACCACTACATACACGGTTACCGGAACAGCGGCAAACGGCTGCCAGGCTACGGATCAGACCGTTGTTGCCGTAAATCCGCTTCCGAATGTCAATGCCGGACCTGACCTTGTCATTTGTTCGGGAGATACGGTTACTTTATCGGGAAATGGAGCCGATACATATAGTTGGGACAACGGAGTTTTAGATGACCAGGCGTTCGTACCCGCAACTACGACCACTTATACAGTTACCGGAACGGATCTGAACGGCTGCCAGGATACGGACCAGGCGACGGTAACCGTTAATCCGCTTCCGGTGGTGAACGGAGGACCGGACCAGGTAGTCTGCTATGGCACATCCGTTACACTTGCTGCGTCAGGAGCTCAATCCTATGTCTGGGATAATGGGGTCACAGACGGTGTTGCATTTACAGCTACCGCCAGCAACCTGTTTACCGTAAGCGGAACGGATGCAAACGGCTGCCAGGATACCGACGAGGTTATGCTAACAGTAAATCCATTGCCCATGGTTGAGGCCGGACCCGATACAACGGTTTGCTTTGGAACTTCGCTCACTTTTTCAGGAAGTGGTGCGCAGACTTACTCCTGGGACAACGGAATTATGGACGGGCAAGCTTTTGACGCACAAAACAGCACCCTTTTCACGGTAACCGGAACCGACGTGAACGGCTGCCAGGACACGGACGAGTTGCAATTAACCGTGAATCCGTTACCGCTTGTTGATTTTGCCATTCAGAATCCCTTTGCCTGCGTACCGCATACGGTTACCTTTCAAAATCTCTCGCCAACGAGTGTACAGTGCGAGTGGATCATGTCCGACGGAACGCAATTCGACAGTTGCACGGTTTTCTCATATACGTTTACCGATCCGCAATGCCTGGACGTAATACTGACGGTAACAGATGCAAACGGATGTACAGACGAGTTACAGGAACCCGCTGCGATCTGCACGTATGCCCTCCCGGAAGCAGACTTTTTGGTGGATCCGGCCAATGAACTGTCGGTCGTATCACCGGAGTTCGGTTTTACGAATCTGTCCTCCGGCAGTATTTCGTGGTTGTGGTTGATGGACGATGATCCCTTCAGTTCGGATCAAAACCCATTCTACAACTTTCCGTACGAGCCCGGTGTTCATGAAGTAACGCTCATCGCCTATTCGGATATGAATTGCACCGACACGATGCATCAGCAAATTCGCATTATCGACGAACTCATCTATTACATTCCAAATACGTTCACCCCGGACAATGATCAGTTCAACCAGTCCTTTCAGCCGGTTTTCAACAGCGGATACGATCCCTTTAATTTTTCGCTGCTCATTTTCAACCGCTGGGGAGAAGTGATCTTCGAATCGCACGATGCCTCGGTTGGTTGGGACGGAACATACAACGGGAAAATTGTGCAGGAAGGAACTTACAGCTGGCAAATTCGTATCAAATTATCGGAAAATGACGCCTACCGGACTTTTTCGGGTCACGTGAACCTGTTCCGTTAAGGCCGAAAAGGCAAACGATACGAATTGCATTTTTAGATTGCGGACTTTCGGAAAGCCTTATCTTTGCGCAGCATGAAGAAAGCCCTGCTCATTTCCGGCAGTAACAGTCAAAAATCGATCAATTTCCAGTTGATCTGTGCACTTGAGCCGCTTTGCGAAAGGTTTGAAACAACGCTTTTCGACCTTCGTAAACTGGACCTGCCTCTGTATAATGTCGATCATGAAATCCACGGAATCCCGGAGGCGGCACAGGAACTTCGCACCGTTTTCGAAGCACACGATGTCATCATCATGTCCGTTCCCGAATTCAATGGCTCGATGCCCGCCTTTTTTAAGAATGTCCTCGACTGGCTCTCACGTGTGGAGGCGCCGGATTACCGGTATTTCAGTGATAAAATAGTGGTTGTACTGAATACATCTCCGGGGACGGGCGGCGATATCGCTATCCGGCACAGTCGGGATATTGTAGAAAAACTCGGCTGTACGGAGGTTGTGAGTATGCATTTTCCGAAATTTTACCATGCAGTGGCACAGGAAGGGGACCGACCCGTTTTGAAAGATTCACAACTGGCGGAGGCATTTCGGGAACTGATCAAAGACCTGTAAGTCAGAAAAGCGCCAGTTGTGCCACACCGCCTTCGATTTCAAGCAATGCCTTTTTAGCGCGCACACCTCCTGCATATCCGGTCAGTTCGCCGGACGAACCCACGACGCGGTGGCAGGGAATGAAAACAGACAAGGCATTGGCGCCATTAGCAGCAGCCACAGCACGAATCGCTTTTTCGTCACCAAAACGTCGGGACAGTTCCAGGTAAGAACAGGTTTCTCCGAAGGGGATTTGCATCAATAATTTCCAGATCTTTTGCTGAAAATCACTTCCTGCCGGTAACAGGGGCGTTTCAAAGCGCTCTTTCTTCCCTGAAAAATAAGCTTCGAGTTCCGCTCTGGCCCGTCGCATCACTTCCGAATCGCCCGGCACGAAACTTGTCTGCAGCTGATTCGACACGCGTTTATTGATCGAATCGCGCATTTTACGGTATTTCCAGTCGCACAAACACAAACGATCGCCGTACGACCCGAGTACGAGTTCTCCCACGGGACTTGTGTATTCCGAAACCAAAATATCCATGCTTTAAAAGTACGATTATTCCCTTACTTTTGGTAAAAAACAATGATGATCGAATCCATTCGAAAACTGTGTCTGGCCCTGCCCGGGACCACGGAAGATGTTAAATGGGAAGACCACCTGTGTTTTAATGTCGGTGAAAAAATGTACCTCATCACCTCGCCGGACCAAGTTCCCGTGTCCGCCTCGCTCAAAGTTACTCCGGACCGGTTCAGGTCACTTTGTGAACACGAGGGCTGTTCACCGGCACCTTACCTTGCGCGGTATCATTGGATTCACGTTGACAAGTTGGAGCGATTCACGGAAAATGAGTGGAAAGAGCTGCTTCATGAAGCGTATAAACTGATCTTTCAAAAACTTCCGGCGCGTGTTCGTAAGCAAATTTCAGAGCAGCAGGCCGATCCCGAGTAAGACCAGCGCCATCACCAATACCAGCGCACCGAGATAAAGCAAACGGATCGCTTTCGTTGGACGCGTAACTCCTTTTCCTGCCGCCGCTGCAAAAAAGCCACCACTTACTAAAATGGCCGCAAGGGGGAAACAGATCCGCAGGAACCAACTTATACCTCCGCTGAAGTTCGTTCCGGGAATCAGTATTTCGGCAATGAGTGCCAACAAAACCAGTACACCCGCATGCGCATGACCGGCCCGGAACATCCCTTTTTGAAATTCGGTTAACGCAAGTCCCGAATATTTCCCACTACGTAACTGCAATAGGAAAAATCCGCCGTACTGGATCGTCGGGACCGTAAGCAGGATGATCCCGCACATCAATTTTGTTTCTGCTGTCATCATCTTTTTTTAAATACAAAGCTAAAGTGGCTTCTGTAAGAAAACGATAACAAATGTTTATGAAGCGGCGGACTGTTCCTTTCGGATCCGGCTGAGGTGAACCGGTGTGATTCCAAGGTAGGACGCGATCATGTGCTGCGGAACGCGCTGGTATATTCCGGGAAATCTCAGGTGCAACTCCGCGTAACGTTGCGTCGGACTTTTAGTCTGACGTTCGTTCAGGTTGTTACTCAAAGCCATGAAAATATCTTCTGCCATCAAACGGCCAAGTTTGTTTCCTTCCCGAATCGTTTCATAACCGTTGTGAATCGTCTCGCGCGGCATACCGATAAGCACACAGGGCTCCATACACTGAATCGTATAGACGGAGGGGGCTCCGGACAGGAACGAAGTGTACTCCGTTACGTATGCGTTTTCCATTCCAAAATGCAAAGAAGTATCTTTCCCGTCTTCGGAAACCGTAAAATGCCGGATCAATCCGCTGAAAATATAGTAGATCGTTTTACAAACACGTCCCTGTTCGAGCAGTACCGTTCCTTTGGGAACCTCTAAAAGTGTGCAGCCGCTCAAAAAAAGATTCATCTCCGTTTCATTGAAGTTCACGCGTTTCCGGATCTCCTTTTCGAGTGCGGTAAATGCAGCAAGTTGTACGTGAGAACTTACCATTTGCCCCATTTTGCACTGCAACTTCCCCCGAGCCAGCGCATGCCCCACCAGATCCGTCGGCATTTACCGATGCGATGCGTACACACGCGTTTCCAGAATACAAAAGGCGCGGGATCTCCCTCGCAACCGGCCTCGTCATAGGATATGCGGTGATCGTTGTAAAAACGCGGCGCCAACTCCGTGCGCACATATTTGCGATATTCCCGTTTACTGAGCTCGCCATTCGCCAGTTTAGCTTTTTGGTCGGCTGCACGTTGCCTGACAGAGTCAGGCGTATGAATAAGCCGTTGTTGCAGCATAAACCGAATGCGGTTTGCGCGCGTCTCGTCAGGAGTAATCTCACAGGCGCAGGTCGCATTGGCAATGTAAGCATCCGGAAGCCACGAGGCATTCTCCGAAAATCGCCGGCAATTCGATTCCGAAGGGGGGATTTCGACGAGGATGTCACGCTCCTGTGCCCACAACTCCGTACCGATGAGCAGCAAGCCGAAAAACCATGTTATTTTCAATACATTCATCACACTATAAACGAGCAAATTTCACAATATACCGCTCTTCTGAAACTCCATGAATAATGGCCAATTAAATTAACATTATTTATTAGCTTCTTGGTATATTTGTAGTCTCAAAATTTTGCGAATAAAATGAGCGTTTTTTCAAACAGACACATCGGTCCGAATGAGGCCGAAAAGAAGGAAATGCTTAGCGCCGTCGGCGTGGCTTCCATCGATGAACTCATCTCCAAAACCATTCCGGCACACATTCGGCTGGAGCAGGATCTGGAGGTATCTCCGGCTTTGTCCGAGCAGGAGTATTTACAGCACATTGCTGCACTCGGACAAAAGAACCGTGTTTTTAAGTCGTTCATCGGACTTGGATACAACGAGACGATCGTTCCTTCTGTCATTCTCCGCAACGTACTCGAAAACCCGGGATGGTATACGGCTTATACGCCTTACCAGGCCGAAATTTCCCAGGGACGGCTCGAGGCATTGCTGAACTTCCAGACGATGGTTATCGAACTGACGGGTATGGAAATCGCAAATGCTTCCCTGCTCGATGAAGCTACGGCAGCTGCGGAGGCGATGATCATGTTCTTCAATTCCCGCTCGCGCAATGAGATCAAAGATGGAAAACACCGCTTCTTCATTTCCGAACACGCTTTCCCGCAAACGATCGACGTGGTAAAGGGACACGCCAAAAACCTGGATATAGACCTCGTGGTGGGCGATCCGCTCCAGTTTGAAGGAGACGATTCGTTCTTCGGTGCGATCATTCAGTATCCTGACCAGTTTGGCCGTGTGAAAGACATTGAAAGCTACATTCGCAAACTAAAAGCACACGGTATTCGCGTGGCGGTGGCAGCTGATATTTTATCGTTGGTTATCCTGAAATCGCCCGGACAAATGAATGCCGATGTCGTTTTCGGATCGACTCAGCGTTTCGGAGTTCCGATGGGCTATGGAGGACCGCACGCGGCTTATTTCGCGGCAAAGGACGAATACAAACGCCACATGCCCGGCCGCATCATCGGTGTTTCAAAAGATGCCGATGGCAACACTGCTATGCGCATGGCGCTTCAGACGCGCGAACAACACATCAAACGCGATAAGGCAACGTCCAACATTTGTACAGCCCAGGCGCTGCTCGCCGTAATGGCTAGTATGTATGCCGTATATCACGGTCCTCACGGAATGCGCGAAATTGCGCTGCACGCCCATGACCTGGCTACCAAAACCGCCAAGGGACTGCGTGAACTCGGCGTGGAACTCGGAAGTGACAATTTCTTTGATACCGTGTGGATAAAAGGCATTAACTGCAGCGTGATCCGCAAGTTTGCCGAAGATAACGACATGAATTTCCACTACATCAATGAGCACGAACTGTCGATCAGTTTCGGCGAACCGCATACGCTCAAAGATGTACAGATCATCCTTGACTTCTTTGCGAAAGTTCTTGGAAAAGCCGTTCCCGAACTCTCCGAAGAAAAAGAAAGCTTTATCGAAAAATCGATGTTGCGTACCGATGAGGTATTCACCCACCCGGTATTCAACAAGCACCATTCGGAATCGAAAATGATGCGTTACCTCAAACGCCTCGAAAATAAAGACCTTTCGCTCGTACACAGTATGATCCCGCTCGGATCGTGCACGATGAAACTCAACGCGGCATCCGAACTCATCCCGATCACCAATCCGCAATTTGCAAACATGCACCCCTTTGCTCCCGTTGAGCAGGCGGCAGGCTACTTCGAAATGTTCAGCCAACTGGAAGCAGACCTTTGCGCATGTACCGGTTTTGCGGCCGTTTCCCTGCAACCGAATTCAGGAGCACAGGGTGAATATGCCGGGTTGATGGTTATCAAGGCTTACCACGAATCCCGCGGAGATGTGAATCGCACAACGATGATCATTCCTTCGTCTGCACACGGTACAAACCCTGCATCGGCGGTCATGGCCGGCTTTAATGTAGTGGTGACGGGTTGCGACGATAACGGGAACATTAACATCGAGGAACTGCGCAACGTGGCCGCACAGTACAAAGATACGCTCGGCGGATTGATGGTTACTTATCCTTCGACGCACGGTGTTTACGAAGAAGGTATCCGCGAGATCACGTCGATCATCCACGAAAACGGCGGACAGGTTTATATGGACGGTGCGAATATGAATGCCCAGGTCGGGCTTACCAACCCGGGAAATATCGGTGCCGACGTCTGTCACCTGAACCTGCATAAAACCTTTGCCATTCCTCACGGAGGCGGTGGCCCGGGAATGGGTCCGATCGGCGTGGCAGCACACCTGGCGCCTTTCCTTCCGGGAAGCAAACTGATCAAGGCCGGCGGCGAAAAAGCGATCAACGCGGTTTCTGCGGCTCCTTACGGAAGTGCCCTGATCCTGCTGATCTCTTACGGGTACATCAAAATGCTCGGTGCCAAAGGACTTCGTCGCTCAACAGAGGCTGCGATCCTGAATGCGAATTACATTGCAAGCAAATTAAAAGGTCATTACGACGTACTTTACGCCGGTAACAACGGAACAGTCGCCCACGAAATGATCCTCGATTGCAGGGAATTCAAACGCACGGCCGATGTGGAAGTAGCGGACATTGCCAAGCGCCTGATCGACTTTAATTTTCACGCTCCGACCGTGTCTTTCCCGGTTGCAGGTACGCTGATGGTGGAACCGACCGAATCGGAAGACAAAGAAGAGATCGACCGCTTTATCGAAGCGATGATCAAAATTCGCGAAGAGATCCGCGCGATCGAAACGGGGGTGGCAGACCGTGCAAACAACCTGTTGAAAAATGCACCGCACAATGCGGATTGCATCATCAACCGCACGTGGAACTATCCGTACACACCTCAGGAAGCGGCTTACCCGGTGGATTATCTGCGCGAGTGGAAATACTGGGTTCCTGTACGGCGGGTCGACAACGCTTTCGGAGACCGGAACCTCATTTGTACCTGCCCGTCCGTAGAAAGCTACATGCACCCGGTAGAGGCTTGAAAAACGTAAAATTTATTTGAAATATGCGATTCCCCGTTCGATGAGCGGGGATTTTTTTACCCGTACACGAGGTAAAGGCAGTTGTCGACTTTTTGAAAATGGCACACCCCCTGCCCTTTTTCACACTCATAAAACACTTCGTTTTCGGCATGGTCGATCCGGGTAATCGTGATCTCTTCACGTGCGTTGGAAAAAGCACCGCCGAACTTTTTATAAACCGCTTCTTTCACTCCCCAGATGATCTGTAGGTTATCCATGGTTAGACCGTGGTTGTGCGCCAGGTCCTGTTTGGATAAATAAGTGTCTGAAACACGCAAAATATTTCGGCGTTCCGTTTCAATGTCCACCCCCACTGCTACTTTCTCGGAAAGGTAAATCGCAAAATGATTTTGTGCATGCGACACCGATATGTGAATATCCGGGTAATTCGCCAGGAATGGTTTTCCCTCATCGGAATGCGAGAGTTCCAGGTCATTGTCATGCAGAATTTCACGCAGTTTGTTCCGTATCTCGCGCCGGTAAACGTCCCGCTCTTTTTCAGCTTCGAGTTTCCCGAGAAACTTATTTTCCCAGTAATACAGGAATCCGTTTTCCGTTTCGATGACTTCCGTATCCGCTATTTGTTTTCGAACCGACATATAACTATAACAGCCGGGATCCAAAAACGTTTACCGAACAAAATGGCACGCAATTGGTTTATGAGTTTCGTAATATCAATTATATTCGCTCATGAAAGTCTTTTTTTCCATCATTCTCGGTGCGCTTGTTTTCGCATCCTGCACCACGAAACCCGACCATACGAAGGTTGTGCGCGTTACGCGTGATTGTACGGGAACGTACCTTCAAGTGGATCAGGGAAAGGATATTTTTGTCTGTAATCACGAATTACTGGACGAGTTTGCGGAAGGACAAAAACTGGAAGTGGCTTTTGACCGGGTTGAAAAGTGCGAATCGGATTCAACGATGGTTTGTATGATGTTTCACCCGCATGATAAAAAAGTGAAAGTTACCTACGTAGAGAAGCGCGACTAAGGTCAAAAATTAAACTGCTGATATTCAAAAAGAATAGCCGTTTCCGAACCGTTAACAACCGTTTTTAAGCTGTGCTTCTATCTCAGTAAGAACTCCAAAACCATTTCGATGAATTCCTCCGGTGCCTCGGCGTGCACCCAGTGACCGGCATTCTCGACAGTCTTCAGCTGGAAGTCGACAAACTTCGCTTCGAGTTTGGGGATGTCTTCATCCAAAATGTAATTGGACTGCGCTCCGCGGATGAACAGGGTCGGTACAAACATCTCCTTTTCCGAAAGCGGTGCTAAAATTTCGTCCATCGAGTTTTCAATAGCCGGAATGTTCATGCGCCAGGCGAGTTTTCCTTTCTCTTTCCAGTAGAGGTTTTTCAGCAGGAATTGTCGCACTCCGTAGGAACTCACAAATTTTTCCAACTGCTCGTCTGCTTCCGTCCGGTTTTCCAGTTTCGCCGGATCGATTGTGTTCAGCCCTTCCAGGATTTCATCGTGGTGACTCGGATATTTTTTGATCCCGATATCCACGACAATGAGTTTCTCGACACGGTCCTCGTATTTTTCGGTGAAGCGCATCGCCGTTTTTCCGCCCATCGAGTGGCCCAACAACAGTACTTCATCCAGCTGAAGCGCGTCCAGTAATTCCTGCAGATCATCCGCCATCAAATCGTAGGAAAATTCGTCGCTCCAGGGAGAATGTCCATGATTTCGCTGGTCAACCAGGATCACGCGGAAATATTCGGAAAGTTTGCGGGCATGCGTTTGCCAGTTGTCCGAATAACCGAAGAGGCCGTGTAAAATAACAAGCGGGCGACCTTCACCAAGTTCGCGGTAGTGCAATTTCATATAAAATAGTCTGTATTAACGCATGAAAAACCGGCTGAGCAGCGTAAAGAGGTTCGGCATGTGATACTCATCACTTTTGGCGCTCACAACTGCTTTTTCCGCATCCGAATTACTTTGCCCGGCTTTCGCAGCACCCGCATCACCAATCGATTCATCCAGCCCCGTTCCCAGCGTAAATTGCTTGTCATTTAACTCGGAAAGCATCCGGCGAATGTCCTCCACGCTGATTTTTTGCGAATCGTAGCTGATCTTTGCAATGTTCGTTTTTCGTCCTTCTTTGAAATCGAACTCGCAGGAAGCGACACCCCCGGTCTCAGTGAGTGCACTCCGGATCGCTCCGCCGCAACCCATCACACAGGTCATCCCGCTAATCTCCAGGGTCAGGAGTTTATCCGCCTGAACAGGTGCTTTTTGCACTTCCGTTTTGTCGGAAATTTTTTCCGTTCGCAGTAATTTCGGTTCTGATGAACAGGCCGCGAAAGTAGCACCGGCCAGGATGAGAATGAGGTACTTTTTCATGCTTTTTATGTTTTTGAACGTGGAATATGCAAAATTAGTGAATTTATCCGTGGAAAAAGGGAGTATTTGACAAGCGGTTTGTATACCGGATCACCTTTTTAAGTGTTCGGAATTAGCTACCTTTGTACCTGAATTTAGTTCTATGCAAGTCAAAGAAGCCGTTTTCATAATTTCCAATACCGATTATAAGAAATGTCCGCAGGAAAACCGTCCGGAATACGCTTTCATCGGGCGCTCGAACGTGGGAAAATCTTCCCTGATCAACATGATCACCGACCAGAAAAAACTGGCCAAAACCTCGGGCCGTCCCGGAAAAACGCAACTCATCAATCATTTTCTCATCAATGACGACTGGTTCCTGGTAGATTTACCCGGTTACGGATATGCCCGCGCTTCCAAAGCCAGCCGGGCCCGTTGGGAACAGTTTATCGCCGATTACCTCATCCATCGGGAACAACTGCTGAATGTGTTCGTGCTGCTCGATGCGAGGCTGGAGCCACAGAAGATCGACCTGGAATTTATGAACTGGTGCGGGGACAAACAAATTCCCTTTTCAATGGTTTTTACGAAGATCGATAAACTATCCAGTTCGGCCCTGCAAAAGAACATGGCACGCTACAAACGTGAGATGCTGAAAATGTGGGAAGAACTTCCTCCCGTCTTTACGACTTCCAGCGAATCAGGCTTCGGAAAAGAAAAGATCCTGAATTATATCGACCAGATCAATGCAGCGGTCAAAACCAAATAAAAACAGAACATGAAAGTAGAGCAATTATATACCAAATGCCTGGCTGAAGCAGCCTATTATATCGAAAGCAACGGGGAAGCAGCAATCATCGATCCGCTGCGAGAGACAGAACCGTATATCCGGATGGCCGCCGAAAACGGTGCGCAGATCAAATATATTTTTGAAACGCATTTCCATGCAGACTTCGTTTCCGGTCACCTCGACCTGGCTAAAAAAACCGGTGCACAGATCGTCTACGGCTCCAAAGCCAAACCCGATTTTGAAACCGTTCACGCAGAAGACGGACAGGAATTCCATATCGGGGACCTGACAATCCGCGTATTGCACACACCCGGACACACGCTCGAGTCGGTAACCTACCTACTGCTCGATCCCAATGGGAAGGAAAATGCGATCTTCACCGGAGATACGCTCTTCCTGGGCGACGTGGGAAGGCCAGACCTGGCGATCAAAAGTGACCTGACGAAAAATGACCTCGCCGGTATGCTCTACGATTCGTTACGCAACAAACTGATGCAACTTCCGGATGAGACGATCATCTATCCCGGACACGGGGCAGGAAGTGCTTGTGGCAAGAGCATGAGTTCCGAAACGGTGGGTACACTCGGTGAACAAAAACAAACGAATTATGCGCTTCGTGCGGACATGTCCAGGGAAGAATTTATCCGCGAAGTAACGGATGGCATCCTTCCTCCGCCTCAATATTTTGCCAAAAATGCACAACTCAATAAAAACGGGTACGAAGCATTCGACAAGGTGATGGAACAGGGTACGCACCCGCTTTCGACTGCCGACTTCCTGGAAGAAGTAAACCGCGGAGCACTTATTCTCGACGTACGCACACAGGCTGAATTCAAAAAAGGCTTTATCCCGGATTCCCTGTTTATCGGGTTGAACGGAACCTTCGCAATGTGGGTCGGAGCGCTCATCGAAGATCTTGACCAGCGCATTGTACTGGTCGCGCCGGAAGGAAAAGAAGAAGAAGCCGTACTGCGCCTGGCTCGTGTGGGCTACGATAACTGTGCAGGTTACCTGAACGTTTCACCGGATACTTTCTTCAGGGAAAGCGGAATTCAGCCGTCCACCATCGAAAGCATTACCGCTGACGAGATCGCTGAAAACCGGGCGGCATTCGACATTGTGGATGTTCGAAAACCGGGTGAATATGAGTCCGAACACCTCGAGCACGTAACGCACCTTCCGCTGGACTTCCTGAACGATCACCTCAACGATCTCAACCCAAACGAAAAACACTACGTGCACTGTGCCGGAGGTTATCGCAGCGTCATTGCGATCTCCATGCTGATGCGCAACGGTTATGACAAACTGGTCGACATCGAAGGAGGTTTTGCAGCGCTTAAAAAAGCCAGTATTCCAACGAGTGATTTTGTTTGTCCGACCACGCAGAAATGATAGGGATTTTTCGTTCCGTTGATTATATTTGCAGGGCTTAAACATCAATTTCTATGGGAAGAGCATTTGAATACCGCAGAGCGGCGAAGGAAAAACGTTGGGATAAAATGTCGCGCATATTTCCGAAACTCGGAAAGGCAATTACCATGGCGGCCAAAGAAGGCGGGGAAGACCCTGCAATGAACGCCAAACTGCGCACGGCTATTCAGAACGCGAAAGTTCAGAACATGCCGAAGGACAATATCGAGGCGGCCATCAAGCGTGCTTCGCAAAAAGATGTTGCAGCGTATACCGAAGTCAATTACGAGGGTAAAGGCCCGCACGGTGTGCTGGTTTTCGTGGAATGTGCCACGGATAACCCGACCCGGACTGTTGCCAATGTAAAATCCTACTTCAATAAAGCCGGCGGAACGGTAGTACCAACGGGTTCCCTGGAATTTATGTTCGACCGCAAGTCTGTTTTCGAGATCGATAAAACGGATGAGCTCGATGCCGAAGAACTGGAACTGGAACTCATTGATGCCGGTTGCGAAGAGATCGAAGTGACGGACGATAAACTCTACGTTTACGGCGATTACACGGCATTCGGAACACTTGCAAAAGCGCTCGAGGATATGAACATTGAGGTCGCGCAATCGAGCCTGCAACGCATTCCGAATTCGCCCGTGGAATTTAACGAAGAACAACTGGCCGATATTGAAAAGATGCTCGACAAGATCGAGGATGATGACGATATCCAACAGGTCTTTACGAATATCGCCTGATAAAACGAATCCGCTTTATTTACGCGCCAGCCACTTGCAGTGACACAGGTACTCCAGTGTTTCCAGGTGACGCTTGGCTTCGAAAAGTGTACGCCCCCACGCATACGTACCGTGTTTGCGCATTATAAAACAGTGGTTTGTAAGTAAAGATTTGTTGCGGCGCAGTACTTCGCTGAACGCTTCCATATCCTGCGTGTTGTCAAAGATCGGGATCTCAACGGCATTTTCATGTGTGGTCTGACCTTCAAAGCCCTTCTGTACTTCGAACCCTTCAAAAAGAACGTTATCGCCGCAAACCTGCGACAGCACCACCGGGTATACTGAATGCGAGTGCAAAATGTAGCGCGTTTCGGGAAAGAGATTATACAATGTGCAATGAATCAGCGTTTCAGCAGAAGGTCTGATCCCCGCATACGTTCCCGTCGCCTTACCGAGGTGATCAACAGTCATGAAATCAGAAGCGGAAAAAGCCGATTTATCGACCCCGGAACGCGAAACCCAGATTTCGGTGGAATCCGTTTTTTCCCGAAAAGAATAGTTTGTAGACGTTGCCGGTGACCATCCGAGACGGTTGTAATGCCTGATCGTTTCTGCGAGTTTTTCTTTGTGTTCTTCCAGTCCTTGCATAATTTTAAAAATAAAGAGTATTTCCTGCCCGCCACATTATATTCGACTGAAAGCCAAAAATAGAAGTTTAACAATAACCCTCGTTCGACCGATAACAATTATCCGGCCAGATTTTTAAAGTAATTTTAGCGAACCGTACCCGAAAACAGGTGACTTTTAAAAAGCGTACAATACAAATTGATAACAAATGAATTACACACTTAAATTAGCAGGTGAACTATAAACGAAAGGAGTGTTAAAATTGTTTTTTGTCGAGAATCGCACGCATTTCCTGTTGCAATTTCTGCGCTTCTTCCGCCGCTTTTTGGGCAAAGTCTTTTTCTGGAGAGGCATATAAAATTGCCCTGGAACTATTTACGAGCAATCCACAGTCTGCGTTCCAGCCGTAATTCGCCACGTCTTCGAGTGAACCTCCCTGTGCACCCACACCAGGAACGAGAAAAAAGTGATCGGGAACGAGTTTCCGTACTTCCCCGATTCCTTCGGCGCGTGTGGCGCCCACCACGTACATCAGGTTTTCGGGGGTTCCCCATTCCTGTGAACGCTTCAGAACTTTTTTGTACAGTTCTTCTCCCTTATTATCACTTATAAACTGGAAGTCCAGCGCACCGTGATTGGACGTAAGTGCCAGCAGGATCACCCATTTCCCGGGAAATCCGAGAAAAGGAGTTACACTGTCCGAACCCATGTAAGGAGCAACCGTTACCGAATCACAATTGAGGTATTCGAAGAAGGTCTTTGCATATTGCAACGACGTGTTCCCGATATCTCCGCGTTTCGCATCTGCAATCGTAAAGTGCGTTTTCGGAATGTATTCGAGTGTTTTACGCAGGGATTCCCAGCCTGCAGGGCCCTGGCTTTCATAAAAAGCAATGTTCGGCTTGTAAGCCACGCAATAATCGCGTGTGGCATCAATAATAGCTTTATTAAATGCAAAAACCGGATCTGACTCCGTTTGCAGGTGTTGTGGAATCTTCGTTGGATCCGTATCCAGTCCGACGCATAAAAAAGAGCGTTTCGTACGGATTTGTTCAATCAGTTCGCTGCGTGTCATAACTTAACTGGTCTGACCTTCTTTGAGTTTTTCGGCATTCTCCGCCATTTTCAGCGAATCGATCATTTCCTGGATGTCGCCGTTCATGAAAGAGTTCAGGTTGTACATCGTTTTGTTGATGCGGTGATCGGTGATGCGTCCCTGCGGATAGTTATACGTTCGGATCTTCGCGGAGCGGTCTCCGGTGGAAACAAGTGTTTTACGCGCTGCAGCACGTTCGTTGTGCACCCGGTCGAGTTCAGCCTGGTACAGGCGCGACCGGAGTACCGAAATGGCTTTTTCGAGGTTCTTATGCTGCGAGCGGCCGTCCTGGCATTCCACTACGACTCCCGTGGGGATGTGCGTAAGCCGGATAGCGGATTCCGTTTTGTTAATGTGCTGTCCTCCGGCTCCGGATGCCCGGAAAGTGTCTTTACGCACGTCGTTCATATCGAGTTCGAAGTCTACTTCCTCGGCTTCGGGCAAAACAGCCACGGTGATTGCCGAAGTGTGTACTCTTCCCTGTGATTCGGTTTCCGGAACGCGTTGAACGCGATGTACGCCCGATTCGAATTTCATTTGTCCGTAAATACCCGGGCCTTCTACATTGATGGAAATTTCCTTGTAGCCTTTCACAGTACCTTCCGACGAGTTGATGATCTCGTATTTCCAGCCTTTCTCCTTAAAGAACATCGTATACATTCGAAAACAATCTTCCACGAAGATACAGGCCTCATCCCCGCCGGTACCGGCACGGAGTTCCATAATGGCATTTTTATCATCTTCGGGATCCTTGGGAATGAGCAGCATTTTAATGTCCTCTTCCATTTCCGGACGCTTATCTTCCAGTTCGTCGATCTCGGCCTTAGCCATTTCCCGCATTTCAGGATCGGTTTCGGCTTCCAGCAGTTCCCTGGAGTTTTTGAGGTTGTCGACCACGTTCTTATAGTCTTTGTAAGCCTGAACGATCTCTTCGAGGTCGCGGTATTCCTTATTGAGTTTTACGTACCGGTCCATATCCGCGATGATATCCGGATCAACGATCATTTTACCCACTTCGATGAAGCGAAAGTTAATCGCTTCGAGTTTTTTTAAGAGATCTTCCATGAATCAGTATATAAATTCGCCGAACTCCGAACGGATCGTCAGCTTTTTGCCTTCGTGGGCTTCTACCCGGCCGATTACCTGCGCCTCGATCCCGAAGGATTCGGAAATCGCGATCAGGTCGGCCGCAATTTCTTCCGGTACGTAAAGCTCCATGCGATGTCCCATATTAAAGACCTTGTACATTTCCTGCCAGTCGGTGCCGGATTGCTCCTGGATCAGCTTGAAAAGCGGCGGGATCGGGAAGAGTTTGTCTTTGATGACGTGTACGTTGTCCACGAAATGCAGCACTTTGGTCTGAGCGCCACCGCTGCAATGGACCATTCCGCAAATCTCCGAACGGTATTTGTCGAGGATCTGCTTGATCACAGGTGCATACGTACGCGTGGGCGACAACACCAGTTTTCCGGCGTCCAGCGGCGTTCCTTCCACGGGATCGGTCAGTTTTTTCTTCCCGGAGTACACGAGTTCTTCGGGCACGGACGGGTCGAAACTTTCGGGGAAATCGTACGCCAGGTCATTACAGAACACATCGTGACGGGCGGAAGTAAGTCCGTTACTTCCCATACCGCCGTTGTACTCGCTTTCGTAAGTTGCTTTTCCGAAAGATGCCAGCCCGACGATTACGTTCCCGGCTTTGATCCGGTCATTGGAAATTACATCCGAGCGTTTCATACGGCAAACCACCGTAGAATCCACGATAATGGTACGCACAAGGTCGCCCACATCGGCTGTTTCACCACCCGTGGACGTGATACCGATTCCCTGTCCGCGCAATTCCGTTAACAGTTCTTCGGTTCCGTTGATGATCGTGGAGATCACCGACCCGGGAATCAGGTTCTTATTTCGCCCGATAGTCGATGAAAGCAGGATATTGTCAGTCGCTCCCACACACAGCAAGTCGTCGATGTTCATGACGAGTGCATCCTGTGCAATGCCTTTCCAGACAGACAGATCGCCGGTCGCTTTCCAGTACATGTAAGCCAGCGACGATTTGGTTCCCGCACCATCGGCGTGCATCACGATACAGTGTTCTTCCGAGCCCGTCAGATAGTCCGGAACGATCTTACAGAATGCTTTCGGAAAGAGTCCTTTATCGACATTTTTGATCGCGTTGTGAACGTCTTCCTTTCCGGCCGAAACGCCTCTTAGATTGTATCGTGTATCCGCCATACCTGAGTTTTGTGCTGCAAAAATACAAATTTTATATTGCCGGGAGCCTTCGGACGGTTCAAAACACCCCTAAAACGGAAGCTATCGGACTGTGCGGAAGGACTTCCCGCGATTTCTCACAAAAGTGCCCGATACGCCGTTTTGTACTCTGTCGACTCAATCATTTTCCTAACTTTGCACACAGATACAACTGATACAAGAAAAAATGAGTTTACTGACTGTTGGTAGTGTGGCTTTCGATGCGATCGAGACGCCTTTCGGGAAAACCGATAAAATCATCGGGGGAGCCGGTACGTACATTGCGCTGGCTGCTTCATTCTTTGAAACCCGTCAAAAGATCGTTTCCGTGGTAGGAGAAGATTTCCCCTCCGATATGCTTCAGGTTCTGGAAGAGCGCGGAGTAAATATCGAAGGACTGCAGGTGAAACAGGGAGAAAAGACCTTTTTCTGGTCCGGAAAGTATCACAACGACATGAATTCACGCGATACGCTGGTCACGGAACTGAACGTGCTCGAACACTTCGACCCGATCATCCCGGCTTCATACCAGTCTACTGAATTCCTGATGCTCGGGAACCTCAGCCCGCAGGTTCAGAAACTGGTGATCGAACGCCTCGAAAAACGCCCGAAACTCATCGCGATGGACACGATGAACTTCTGGATGGATATTGCCCTTGAACCGCTCAAGGAAACGCTGAAACTGGTGGATGTGCTCATCATCAACGACGAGGAGGCACGCCAGCTTTCAAATGAATATTCGCTCGTAAAAGCAGCCAAGATCATCCGTGATATGGGGCCGAAATACCTCATCATCAAAAAAGGAGAACACGGAGCTTTGCTCTTCCACGGGAACCAGGTGTTCTTTGCCCCTGCATTGCCGCTCGAGGAAGTATTCGATCCGACCGGAGCCGGAGATACCTTCGCCGGAGGATTTATGGGATATCTTTCGAGTTCGGGAGACATTTCTTTCGATAACATGAAGCGCGCGATCATCGCCGGATCGGCTCTCGCCTCTTTCTGCGTTGAAAAATTCGGTACCGAAAAACTGATTGATATCAGTCGCGAAGAAATTGAAAAAAGAATTGGTAAGTTTGTAGAACTTACTGATTTCAAAATGGTTGAAACAGTCAGTTAAGAAATAATACCATCCTGTCATGGAAAAGAAAGATTTCATCGAATCACTCAAAGAGCTCACTTCCCGGGAAGACCTGTTACACGTGGGCCGCGATGTCAATGACCTCAAAACACGTTTCGGCGATTACCTGCTGGAAGAGGATCGCCAGCGCCAGGTGGCTCAACTTGAAGCGCAGGAACGCGGAGAAGAAGTGGATATGAGTCAGCCGGCCGACCCGCTGCGCGATGAATTTTTCGAAGTATACGGCAGTTATAAGGTCCGCCGGAAAGAACTGCTTGAGCAGAAAAGTGCCGAAGAAAGCCGAAATCTTTCGCTCAAGCGGGCTTTACTGAAAGAATTGCAGGAACTCGTAGCCAACGAAGAGAACATCGGAGCGCTGTTCGGGAAACGCAATGAGATCCACGACAAATGGAAACACATCGGTGACATTCCCCGCGACAAGCAGGAAGAGATCCAGCACGAGTACTCGCGCCTTACCGAAGAGTTCTTCTACAATGTAACGATCTACAAAGAGCTCAAGGAGTTCGACCTGAAAAAGAATTTTCAGCTTAAAAACGATATCATTGAGCAGGTTAAGGCACTCGTCGACCACGAATCGATCAAAGAGGTTGAGAACAACCTGCGCAACCTGCAGAATGAATGGGAAGGAACCGGCCCGGTGGGTGAACACGACTGGGAGGAACTCAAAGAACGATACTGGACCGGCATCCGGGCAGTGCGCGAAAAGATCGATCATTTCTACGATGAACGTCGTCACGAATTGCGTGAAAACCTTACCAAAAAAGAAGCGTTACTCGGCGAAACACGTGAACTGATCACTGAATTGGATAAGCTCGACAGCGCAAAGAAGTGGGAAGATCATACCGCAAGCCTGCTTGACATCCAGGAGCGCTGGAAGAAGATCGGTTTTGGCCCGAAAAAGGAAAACGAAGAAGTTTGGGTCGCCTTCCGTGCCGAATGTGACCGTTTCTTCGAAGCAAAAAAAGCGTTCTTCGACGAATTGCGTTCGGAGTTCAACGAGGCAGCCGAAGCGAAGCAAAAACTGGTGGAACAGGCAGTAGCACTTAAAGAAAATACCGACTGGAAAGCAACGGCCGATAAATTGATCAGCCTGCAAAAACAGTGGAAAAAGGCCGGCCATGCGGGACAAAAGAACGAGCAACGACTCTGGAAAGAGTTTCGCGGTGCCTGTGACAGCTTTTTCAATGCCCGGCAAAAACATTTTGAAGCGCAGGACCAGGTTAACGAACAAAATCTGCTCGCCAAACAGCAGATCATCGACCAGATACGCAATTACAGCCTCGCAGCCGATAAAAAACAGGCACTGGCAGATCTGCGTGAATTCTCAGCGGCATTTAACGCGATCGGACATGTCCCGATGTCTGACAAAGACACCGTGTACGAAGCCTACAAACAGGCCCTGGATGAGCATTACCAAAAATTGAAGCTGGAAGGCGAAGAAAAGGAAAAAGCGCTTTTCCAGGCTAAAATGGATACGATCCAGGCGAGTCCGAATGCGGAACGGCTTATTGAAAAGGAAAAAAGTGACATTCGCCGGCGCATAGACACGCTGAACCAGGAAATCATTCAATTTGAAAACAACCTCGGTTTCTTTGCCAGCAGCAAAAGTGCAGACGCGTTGAAAAAGGAAGTCATGGGGCGCATCGATGCGCACAAACGCAAAATAGAAGAACTCAAAGCGCAGCTTAAAATGTTCCGGGCTCATGAATAGATTCATCAATTCCCTTCTGCTTGCCCTTTTCTTCCCCACCCTGTTACTGGCCATTTTCATCGGGTTTGATCTGCCCATCGGCTTTCTGAAAACCTCTGGCGCACAACTTGGATATCGCTTTGAGATCCTGTTGGGCCTGGGTACCTTTATACTTGTCTTAAACTTACGTAGGAGCGTTCGCAGATGGACCGGAAGCTGGATGCTTCGTAAGAAAGATCGTTTCTTGTACAACGAACCTGTGAGTAGCAAACGACGCAAGCGCGTGGTCGTTTATCTTTTACTCGAAGCTTTTGTTATGAGTTTTCTCGCTGCAGCCTTGTACCGGCTTTCGCACGAAGTCTGGATGCCGGCCATCGGTTTTCTCTTTGGCGCACTCGACAGTGTTGTATTTTGCATTGTCGGAAGCAGCGGAAAGTATTTTCGCACGGGAATCAGTTCAAAAGCGCTCATCGTGGCAGACCGGGAAGTTCCCGTACTCTACTTCGAAGGGTTGCGCAAGATCACCTTACAGCAGCAAACCATCTATTTCGATTATATTAAAGACCTTCAGCTTTCCGTACCGGTTGATGTGATCGATGAGGCGAACAAAGAAAGGTTCAAAACTGTTTTACTGGCACAAACCGATCCCGACCGCGTTTTTGTTAACGAGCATTTTAAAAACCTGTGATATGGGAAATTTTCGTGAGATCATTCAATCCGAGACACCGGTCCTCGTCGATTTCTTTGCAACCTGGTGTGGTCCGTGCAAAGCCATGGCTCCCGTACTCGATCAGCTGAAAAACGAGATGGGGAACGAAGTGCGCATTCTGAAGATCGATGTGGATAAGAACCAGGAAGCCGCTGCAAAATTCAACATTCGGGGCGTTCCGACTTTTATTCTTTTTCGAAAAGGCGAGATCCTGTGGCGCCAGAGCGGTGGTATGGACCTGCGCACACTGAAAGCTAAAATCAGGGAAGCCGTTTAAACGGAATACGTTTCGAGCTGCCTCTACCCGATTTTCAACCGAAAATATGGGATAAATCACTATTTTTGCCGAAAAAATTGCCAAGCAACAAATAATCGTGCAACTCATGAAAGAAAAAGTGAATAAAATCGTGGAAGCCATGTCGCAGCGCTTCGTATCTCACCCGTGGCACGGTGTGGAGGTCGGAGAAAAAGCTCCGGAGATCGTGAATGCGTATATTGAGATCATTCCGGCTGATGCCATTAAATACGAAATCGACAAACCGAGCGGTCACATTCTCGTGGACCGTCCGCAAAAACTGTCGAATCACATGCCCTGCCTGTATGGTTTCGTTCCGAAAACTTTTTGTGACACGTCCGTTGCCGAATTCTGCCGTGAAAAAACCGGCCGCAATGACATTGAAGGTGACCAGGATCCGCTTGACATCTGCGTATTGAGCGAGCGTAACTTCGACCGGGGAAATATCCTCTGCGAAGCGAAGGTGATCGGTGGTTTCCGGATGATCGACGGTGGTGAGGCGGACGATAAGATCGTGGCGGTACTGAAAGGCGACCAGGCTTACGGCGCGTTTAACGACATCAGCGAAATGCCGCAAATGGTCATCGATCGTGTTCGTCACTTCTTCCTGACTTACAAAGACCTCGACGGCAGCGCGAAAAATGTCGAGATCACTCATGTTTACGGACGCGAAGAGGCATACGAAGTGATTCGCCGTTCGGAATCCGATTACGCTGCCAAATACGGGAACGTCAATGAAAAACTCGTGGAGGCGATCCTCGGTGCACTCGGTGCAGAAGCCTAACAGAAGAACAGTATTTAAAATACGAAAAGGAGTCCGCGGAAAGCAGGCTCCTTTTTTTGTGTTCATCGCTTTGGTTAGCTATCAAAGCGCCGTCCACCGGTTCAGGCGGACGGGCTTTTGGCATCAGAGTCTCCGCCGGGTTAAAAGCGGACAATCCGAATGGTCTGGATTTTCTTTTCTCCTGCATGGACATTCATCAGGTATACACCGGCGGGCAATTCCGTAAGATCGAGGAGCTGCTGCGCACCGGAAACGCTTTGTTGCTGCACGAGCTGTCCCTGCATATTGAGCAGTTGAATTTCACAACCGGAAGCGTTTTTAACGGTTACAAAACCGTTTGTCGGGTTCGGGTACACTTCCACGCTGTTCGTCGAAAGTGGATCCACGGAAAGCGTATTCGGCGCCGCTACAGGCGTATTCGGAGGTAATGCCGGATCATAATTCGTAAATGAGCAGGCAAACCAGCTACCATCTGACAGGTTTTCAGTGATCCCGGCGTTTAACGACCAGTTACCGTTGTTCTGCCCTGACCAGGTTGACCAGTAATTTCCGTTCGTTCCACCGATACCGCTGTGACTGCCATAAACGATATCATTCAGAAAACCACCTCCCAGGTCCAGTGAAAGACCGGGAACAGTATTTCCAAGCTCGGTAAGCGCATCCGTAGCCGTTGCAGAACCGTTAAACAGGTATCCGAAGGCAAAAGACTCCGGTGCACCATTGTCGTTAAAATCAAAGACAATTACGGCAGAATCGCTACCCTGACCCACCCAGGTCAGCACATCTTCCGCTACGAAAGCGTTCGGATCGTTGGCCGGAACGGGAATGAAAGGACGGCGCGGCTCCCATTCGGCATACGAGCAACCAAACCAGCCACCGTCAGAGACCGTTGTGGACAGTCCTGCATTGAGGGTCCAGTCGGACATGTTCGTTGCGCTGAACGTTCCCCAGTAATAGGGTGAAGCCGCTATTCCGGCATTCGCGTTGTAAACAATGTCATTCAGAAAACCTCCTCCCGTTGCGGGCTGAAAGTTCGGATCTGCAGCAGCCACCTGCGCAAGCATTTCTTCTCCGGTAATGGTTCCGTTAAACTTCACTCCCCAGGCATAAACTCCGGGATCACCGAAAGGCGCGGGCACGAAATCCACCACGAGAATGGCCGAATCGGTTCCGGAACCGGTCCAGAAGGTAACATCGTCCATGTTGAACCACTCAGAACTATACGCTGCGTAAACCACCGAAGGCTGTACGGCAGAAGGTGTGAATCCGTATGAACAGCCATACCAGCGTCCGTTGACCAGCGATTCGGAAATTCCGCTGTTCATGGTAAGGCCGCTGAGGTCATCTCCCGACCAGGTGCTCCACCAGTCCGGGGAATTGGCAAGACCACTGTGTGCATTGAAGTAGATGTCGTTAAGATAACCACCGGATTGCACGAAGTGAAACTGCGGTTCCTGATCATCGACTGCCTGCAGGAGGTCGTTGAAGGTCAGGTTATCGGTTTCATCAAAGAGAAAGCCCCAGGCATACGAGGAGTCTGCCGTACCATCCCGAAAATCGACGGCAAGAATTGCGGTATCGGGCCCCGAACCGATCCAGTAGCGGATATCGGATTCTGTAAACTGGGCAAATGCGTGGGTAGCCCCGAATACGAGGCAAAAAAGTGTAAAGAGTTTCTTCATTCTTTAATTTTTTAGTTAAACAATAAAGAATAAAAACATGAAAGGAGTTGTTCACCAGGGTGGGAAAACTTCTTCTCGGCTTTTATCCTGAAAGCATCGAATACGGACGTGGCAGGTCTTCTGACTCCCTTCGGCTTCCCGGCCCCTTCCCGTCGTACGGAGATACAACAGTGGGATCTTGCCGGTGCACATTGAAGGTTACAGCTGCAGGAACAGTCCGGGCTTTTCACCCGATTCCCTTTTAATGCCATTTCGCAATGGTAACCAAAATCCGCGGCTAAGATAGCAAAAAGAAAAGGACGAATGCATGATCCGTCCTTTCCCTGTATAAAAGTTCTTTTTTTCTTATTCTGTCACAATGTGAATCTGATCGAGTTCCTGGAATTCGAAGCCGACACTTCCGTCTATCTTTTTCACAAAGGTGACCTCTACTTTTTTTCCGAGCATTTCTTCCGCATGGTCGCGTAAGTTCTGAAGCGAGGGATCGACATAGCGCAGGGCGAGTGCGGAGGTGTATCCACCTTTTTTATTTTCACCGACGATCAGGTAGGTTTGCGGACCGGCATCCACGAATCCCTGGAAGGTCGTTTCGAATTCGCCCTGTTCCTGCAAGGCACGGAAGGCCCGATCATCCGGAATATCCTGTTTGCCAGCCTGCCGGAACTCAAAATTCTCAAGATCGCCTTCGAAGGAGGCTTCACGTTCTTTCGTTCGCTCTACCTTTCCGTTCTCATCAAAGTAAGAAATGCGTTCCACGAAGGTTGCTTCTTCGCCCTGTCTTTTCTCAAAACGGGAAACCGCCACACGCTTCACACCATTCTGATAGTAAAAGATGTTTTTTCCGAATCCGGCATTATCAGCGTTGCCATAATCCTCAATGACGCGTATGATCTGGCTATTCTTGTCGAGAGAAGCCTGAACTTCCACGTACGCGCCGTTCTCTTTGGAATAACGCAGGCTCGAAACAATGAGCGAGTCCCCGATCGAGTCCACTTTCATGCGATACGCATCCAGTTCTGCCTCGGTACGCAAGGGTTCATAGGTATTTTCTGCAACCGGCTCCGTTTCCGGGGAAACTACTTTTTCTCCGTTCCCGCAGGAAAAGAGTGTGATCGGGATGACTGCCAGGAGAATCGTTCTTATTCCGAAATTCATACGCACTATTGTTTATTGGGGTAATGCTTCAAAGGTTAAAAGTAACAAGTTTTGCAAAAATTCGGGTGCGTAAGGGGTTCGGTTTAGCTTAAAATGATAATTTAGTGAAAATGCAATTCTTTTGGATATGACGACAGCGCACTGGCATCTTGTTTTGAACCACGCACCGCTTTTCGGTCTGGTGATGGGCATCATTCTCTACTTGTGGGGACTTTTGCGAAAGAATACGTCCTATCAGAAATTCGGGTTAACGGTGTTCGTCATTACCTCACTCGTTACGATTCCGGCGTATTATACCGGAGAAGGTGCCGAACATGCCGTGGAAGACCTGGCCGGTTCTTCGCACCACATGATCCACGAACACGAGGAGTTGGCGGAAACAGCATTTATACTCACGAATGTGTTGGGCGTGCTCAGCCTGCTTGCACTGATCATGATGAGCCGGGCTCCTGAAAAGATGAATGTCTTTACGCGTGCAATGATCCTGATCCTAAGCATCTTTACACTGGTGATTATGGTAATGACCGCGGGACACGGCGGAAAGATCCGACGACCGGAGTTGCGCGATCCGGATAAGCCTGATGTGCAGCGCATCGAGCATGAATATCAGCCGGTTTAGGATTTATTAAGAAAATAATAGCGGAATACACTTGTGCATTGTTAAAATGTGCGTATATTTGTATCCGCATTCAACGATGCAGCGCCTGTAACGACAGGTTTTGAAATTGAAATAAGCATTCAAAGAAATATAGTGCGAGGTGGAGCAGTTGGTAGCTCGTCGGGCTCATAACCCGAAGGTCGTCAGTTCGAGTCTGGCCCTCGCTACAAAGAAGAAAGGAATTCGGAAACGGGTTCCTTTTTTTTATGGCTCTTATTGAAGGTAAGCGGCGGGGATTACTTCTTCCCGTTTGGGCTATCTTATTATTACTATATGTATACCTGAACCTGCCACTGCGGTGCCTTTAACATAACTGTTGAGACGATTCAACCACGGCGCAACCACGGCGCAACCTTCTTTCAGCCGGGCTTCCCGAACTGGTCGTAAGGTCGGATTTACAGTGCCGGATCTAACGCAAGACCCAGATCTGCACGCATGTTTACCGGAAAATATCCGGGACCAAAACCTGGGGGTTCAACGCCCGAAATCATTCATTAAGATACGTCGATTTTCTTAAAAAAGCAAGTGAGACTTAAATACGCGGGGGTGCTGCCAGGCAAAAACCCGGAGCGGTTGTTTTGGGCGTTTTTTTAAAATGGTTTCGTAGCCCACGAAGAAGAGCCATCCTCCCGGATGACCCTTTTCGCGTTGGCTGGCTTTGGGCTTAAAGCAAGAAGTTAGCGCCGGACCATCAATTCTGTTCGGGTTCCGGACTGTCCGACGATGCGCAGGAGGTACGTACCGGGGTCAAAGTGCCGTGTATCGATCTCTATTTTTCCGGATTTCATTGTTCCTGCGTACACGCATTTTCCCTGCAGGTCAAAGATCTCTACCTGTTGTTCGCCAGCTGCCGTAAATTCCACCCGAATCACATCGTTGAACGGGTTCGGGTAAACGCGCAGCTGTTCGCCCGGATCCAGTTCGCCTGTGGAAAGCGTTAGGAAATCACATTCGTTGTTGTACTGGTCGTAAAATGCCTGCACGGAATCGCAGACGTCGAGGAGTCGGTCCACGCTGGAGAGGTTGTCCTGTCCCTGAGCAAATACAATTGCATAACTCAGTTTATGCAGGCTAAACGGCGTCAGTACATCCATGTCGACGGACTGAATCGACGTGCGATCTCCCGCCGCGCTGCCGGCTGTAATTTCGGACCAGCCTGCGGCATCGTTCGGGTTGTCGTAGAATTCGAAGGTAGTTTCGTTACCGTCGGCATCGATAATGGGAGCGCCGGAAACGGAGTATCCACGCATACGCTGGTATTTTTCGACCGGTGATGCCAGGTATTCCTGTTTCAATGTCTGGAAGGAACGCATGGTGTGATTGAGGGAAACGACTCCAAAGGCTGGCGGAGCAGTTCCGTATCCGTTCATTCCCAGTGCGTCTTCATCCACGGGATCGTTATAATAATAACCGAGATTTCGCAGCGTATCGCAACCGACAAAATCATCGTTCGGGTTTCCGAGATCCCCGTCCATCGCATACGAAACGGTAAAATCATAGAGTGTCTGTGTTCCCCGGTTGTGCAGGTAAATGTCCATAAAGGTTATGTTTTGCAATTCGGGTTCTTCGAACTGGTAGAACATGAAATGGGCTTCAATACCGATGGGATCTCCGCCGGAGCCGTGCACATTTACTTTGTCATTCAGGATCGTGTAAACCGCATAATCGCCTTTGATACAGGGATAATCCCCGTTTTCGGGCATGTAATTGCCGTCTCCGTCCACATCCACAAATGGCGCAAGGTAATAACTGTATTGCTGGGACTGATCTCCGTGCGCGGGCCAGGACGCTATCGAAGCCGGAACCGTGTAGCCGGCATCCTGGTAATGCTGTATGTGATCTTCGATTTCTGTACGCGACACATCCCAGAATTCCTGCCCGAGCGGACTCGGAAGCGAAGCTGTGGCAGTCATGGTTACGAGTGGCCCCGGCCACAAATCGGCTGTACTGTCGGCATAAAAAACGGGGCCCGTGAATTTGACCTGTCCGTTGACATCTTTCCCGCTAAACCAGAAGGCACTGGAATGTATCAGGTATTTGAGTTCTTCTTTCGGAAGTGCATAACCCGGTCCGTCATTTTGTGCATTGTGAAAGAAGATACCGTTCGAATTGACAATCCCGGCGGCGTTGTTCCATGAAATCGTGTCTGAAAGTTGTGCCTGTGCGCCGAAGGTCCCGGCGATCATAAAGAGTAACATTTTAAACTTCATACGTCTTGTTTTTATGGGTTTCTCATTCAATTTAAGGGTAAATTTGCAGCCGGAAATACTGTTTCCCGTCAGATTAAGAACTATTTATACATTTCTAAAAAATGCATACATAATCCAAAATCAACACTTTACAGGCTGACGAGTTCCATTAAGGGATTAGTGCCGACATTGAAGTACGTAATTAACACAAGTCTACCGGAATCATAAAACGTTAACACAAACTAATTACACAGGTTAAACTAAGGCTCTATTTTTCGGATGTTCAATTCACTTAAACCCGTATTTATGAAAAAGCTTCGTTTCCTCATCCCATTCTTCCTGTTGTTGAGCCTTTACAATGGACTTTTAGCAAGCAGCGATTTCCAGCTACATCTTACAACCAACCGACAAAGTTGTGTATCCCCGGCCACCATTTCCGTATCTTCCGTAAGTGCGTCGGGTGCCAGCCTCAACTGGTCCACGGCTCCCACTGCACTTTTCTACCAGTATAAATTAACGAATTCGCCGCTTGCCCCCGCTTCCGGGAACAATGCATCCGTGACTTATTATAATGCGTCGGGACTGGCGGCGTCCACCACTTATTATTTTCACGTGCGCAGTTTTTGTGGCAGTGGCTACTCGTCCTGGAACACTGTTTCCTTTACCACGGAAGGTACACCGGCGGACCCGGATGATGAAATTTTGCTCATGAGCTACAACCTGCTGAACTACCCGGGGAGCAATGGTTCTGCGCGTGAACCGCATTACCGGACAATCATCGACAGCCTGCAACCCGATGTCCTCGTGGTACAGGAACTTTCCGATCCTTCGGGAATGAGTGACCTCCTGCAGCATGTCCTGAACTACAATTCATCTGTTTATTCTGCCGGAACTTTTTTAAACGGACCCGATTCCGATAACGGGCTGTTCTATAAGGCAAGTGTGTTTGAGTTCATCAGCAATACCTCGATCGGGACTGATCTGCGCGATATCAATGCATTCATGCTGAAACACCTCGCTTCCGGCGACACGCTTATCATTTATGCGGCGCATCTGAAGGCGGGAAGCAATAGTTCGGACGAAGTCCAACGGGGTACGGAGGTCGATAGTCTGCGCAAAGTCACTAACCAGTTACACCCGGGCGCCTATTTCGTAGTTTGCGGCGACTTTAATTTCTACAGTTCATCTGAAACGGCTTACCAGAAATTACTGTCTGTAAGCGGAAACGGGAAGTTTAACGACGTACTGAGCATGAGCGGCACCTGGAATTCCCCGTCTTATGCGCTTTATCACACGCAATCTCCGCGAACGACCTCTTTTGGCGGGGGAGCAAATGGCGGTCTCGACGATCGCTTCGACCTGATCCTGTTTTCAGACGGAATTTATCAAAGCGGCGGCTTCGACATTGTGACAAATTCTTACAAAGTCTATGGCAACGACGGACAGCATTACAACCAGGCTCTGAATACGCCTCCTTACGGTAGTTACTCTTCAACAACCGCCTCTGCGCTACATGCCGCCTCGGATCACCTGCCCGTGATCGTTCGCCTGAAATATACAAGCCCTGCATCTGCGCTGAGTTCCGGTCTTCGCGAAGCGGAAACGCGTGCCATCCGACAGGTATATCCGAACCCCGCACATGAAACGGTCACGGTGATTCTTGAAAACACGTCATACCATTCTCTTTTTCTGCGCGACGCACAGGGAAAGCTTTTGTTCACGCGTGAAATTAAAGATAACGAAACCGAACTGAAACTCTCTCTTTCCGACTTAAGTCCGGGTACGTATTACTTACATTGCGAAAGCGGGGATGCCTTTGAACTGGTGGTCCGTTGATGCGTGTAACGACAATGCTTTCCGGGAACAGGCTTTTATTCGCAGCCTGACGCTCTTTGTCCGTCACTACCGGATTTCCGTTGACGCATGCATCATTCAAAAAAATTTCAAAAAAATTGGCGTCGTATGAATTAAATTCACTTACTTTGTTTTTCAAAGTTCTTTTAGAATGGAAGAGAAAGTATATTTAGAGCAGTTACAGGAGATCCGGTCGATGATGAACCGGTCCACCAAATTCCTTTCGCTTTCCGGGCTGTCGGGAATTCTGGCTGGTGTTTATGCCATCCTGGGGGCGGTGATAGTCCATTCGATCATTATTCATCGTTCGCATCGTTTCATCACACTTGAGAGTGTGGAGTTCATGCAGATCATCGGTGTTGCGGCCGGTGTGTTGGTTCTATCTATACTTACGGCCTTCATTCTTTCAAAACGCAAAGCAGTTAAGAACGGTCAGAAGTTGTGGGACAGCAGCGCGAAACGACTCTTTTTCAATTTCGGGATTCCACTCGTAAGCGGCGGTATCTTTTGCATAACCCTGCTACAATACGGCGTGACAGGGCTTATCGGTCCGGCCACACTGATATTTTACGGACTGGCGTTGTTGAATGCGAGTAAGTATACGCTCGACACCCTGCGTTCACTCGGAATTTCATTCGTGGCACTTGGCCTGATCGCTACCCAGTTCATCGGTTACAGCCTGATCTTCTGGACCATTGGTTTCGGCTTTCTGCATATTCTTTACGGAACAATCATGTATCTCAAATACGACCGAAAGACCGCGTGAAAAATCCCATCGAACATATCAACAAGGCTTTCGATCATCGCATCCGGCTGGGTATCATGTCTGCACTCATGGTAAACGACTCCGTGGAATACACGATTTTGAAGGAACTGTTGCAGGTCACGGATGGCAACCTCGCAAGCCATATTAAAACCCTTGAACAGGAGCAGTACGTCAGCGTCACGAAACGTTTCGTGGGCAAAAAACCCAACACCGTTTATTCTGTAACTTCTTCAGGCAGAGAAGCCTTTGAAGCACACTTGCAGGCACTGGAACAGTTGATCGACCGAAGCCGCTAATTTTTTTGTACAAACACTTTGAAAAACAAAGTTCTTTTTAAATATAAAACCACGTCTATGCACACAGAACAAAGTTCACAACCAAAGCCACTACCGGAAAGCGGTTTTCGGCAATTCATGCATTCACACACAGCCCGTTTCATGGTGATTGCGTTTTTACTACTCCTATTGATGATCCCGCTGATCCGGGTGCAATTCCTGATTGACGAACGCGGTTCGCGGCAGGAGCATGTGATCGACCAGTTGAGTACCGAATGGGGAGGTCCGCTGGATTACTACGGCCTTCTGCTACGTGTACCATTGCTGCGCAAGGACGGAAAAGAGAGTGAACCGGATTACCTGTATATTTTGCCGGAACAGAGTCGTGATTCTTTTCAGACGCGCGTTCATTCGAAGTACCGTGGCATATTCAAAGCGCACGTTTTCCGTGCCGATATAGAAGCTTCGGCGCTGATCGGAGTACAAAACATCACTGCGCCTGCCACTTACCTTACCCCCGACTGGCAACACGTGCAGGCCTGCCTGATCACCGGTGAAGCCGTGAATTTCAAGGAACTCGAAGCCTTCCGGGTGGACGGACAGTCTTACGCACTGGAAACACAGGTCGTTTCCGAACATAACCGCCATTACCTCGAAACACTGTCCGCTCCATTCGCTATCGACCCCACCACCATCAAAGACCTTCACCTTGAGTTATCGGGCGTGATCCAGGGCGCTCAATCGATCAAGTACCGTTCGTTCGGTCAAAAAAGTACGCTAAAGACCTCCTCCAACTGGGCGGATCCTTCTTTTTCCGGAAATAACCTGCCTGACCCGGAATCACTCAGGATCAGCAGCAAGGGATTCGCGGCCGAATGGCATTACCTGGATGTGGGTCGGGGTACGCGAAAAGCCGTATCCAACCCGTTTAATTCGCATGCTCAGAATGCGGAGATCACCTTCATAGATCCGGTAGACCAGTACGTATTGAACGAACGCACTGCGAAGTACGGCCTGCTGGTCTTTGCGTTAACATTTGCCATTATCTTCCTGATCCAGGTCGTCGGAAAGGTGGATGTTCACCCGCTTCACTACCTGCTCATCGGACTCAGCCTCGTATTGTTTTACACCTTGTTGCTGGCTCTTTCGGAACAGATCGGATTTACACCTGCTTATTGTATTTCGTCGGCTGTGATCATAGCGCTTTTCACCTGGTATGCGCGCTCGGTGTTAAAGTCCGCACGCTTTGCGATCCTGAGTGGCGGCAGCCTTGCGCTCACCTACGGTTTTATCCTGGTAATCGTAAACCTGGAAACTTATGCGCTTTTGATGGGCAGTATCGGACTCCTGATTGTTTTGGCAGCCATCATGTCCGTCACGCGAAAGTTGAATTTCGACCGGTAAATACCACCACCTGCATAAGGCGGCATTCGTATTGTAAAACTACGTGTCCGCCTCCCAAAGAAAAAGGCTTTCCGAGATGGAAAGCCTTTTGTTTGTGTGCATGTGTGTTATAAACTATCAACGGATGAGGTTGACATGTCCTTCGTAATCAAAATATTTATCCACCTTTTTGTCTTTTATTCGCATGGTCCAGATATACACTCCTTCTTTGACCACTTCCCCGGCATAGGTTCCGTCCCAGCCTACCGAAGGATCGTGCGATTCCCAGATCACTTCACCCCAGCGGTTATAGATGTAGAATGTAAAGTTATAGATATCGATCCCGCTGGTAATGACCGGACCAAAGGTCTGATTATACATATCGTTATCCGGTGTGAAGGTGTTGGGTACGTAGAATACGATCGGTTCGATCACGGAAATCTCCAGGATCACCGAGTCGAAGCAGACATCGTTGTTGGATGCCGTGAGCATCACCTGATATGTTCCGGTAGAACCCGAATAATCGTGATTTGAATTTGTGGATGTACCGCTTGTTCCATCACCGAAATCCCATACATAACTCGTTGCATTGGTACTGAGATTGTTGAAAAACACGATTCCGTCTGCCTGATCCACGGTTTGCGGCGTAGCTGTGAAATTTGCATTCGGAACTCCGAACACACAAATATAACTCAACTGGTTTTGCACTGTTGAACAGCCGTTGGAAGGATCGGTGACGGTAAGTCCGACATCGTAGCAACCTTCCGCAGTATAGGTATGACTAACCGAAGCCCCGGAGTTATCCGTTCCGCCATCGCCGAAAGTCCAGTTATAGATCATTCCCTGCTGGTTATTCGTTTCGATAAAGTTCACAAGCAGTGGCGTGCAACCCAACAGCGTGTCCGCCCTGAAAGTAACCGCAGGCGCATTGAGGTCGGCATTGACCACTACCTGGTCGGTATTCGTACAGCCGCTCGTCGGATTGGTTACTGTGAGCGTATATGTCCCGGCTGCGTTTACAGAAGGAGTTGCGGTATTTCCGCCTGATACGATCCCCGGTCCGCTCCAGGAATAGTTTACTCCCTGGGTGGCCGAACTTCCGTTAAGCGTTGAGGTCGGTGCATTACAGTTGAGTGTAACATCCGCCCCGGCATTTGCCGATGGAGGCGTCAGGTCTTCGGTTACAACGGCCAGATCGGAGTTCGTACAACCATTCGACGGATCGGTTACCGTGAGGTAATAGTTCCCTCCGGCATTTACAGAAATGGTTTGCGTATTGGACGCTCCCGTAATACCAGGCCCGCTCCAGGAATAGGAAACTCCGTTTGTGGTACTGTTCCCGCTGAGCATGCCCGTCGGTGCGTTACAATTAAGTACCAGGTCGGGGCCGGCATCCACATTTGGAGCCACCGGATCGGAGTTAATGAGTACGTTATCCGTCTGCGAACAGCCGTTGGACGGATCAGTCACTGTAAGTGTGTATGTCCCCGCCACGTTGATCGTCGGGGTAGCTGTATTTCCACCGGAAACAATTCCGGGTCCGTTCCAGGAGAATGTAGCCCCCGTGGTAGAGGAACTTCCGTTGAGCGTCAAGGAAGTAACCGAACAGTTGAGTATATCATCCTGACCGGCATTGGCATTGGGAACGCTGACGTTTTGATTGACAGCAACCGTGGAGGTGGCAGTACATCCGTTAGCCGGGTCCGTCACCGTTAGCGTATAGTTCCCCGGTGCATTTACAGTCGGGTTGAGGAGGCTGCCTCCGGAAACGATCCCAGGGCCGCTCCAGGAATAAGTTCCGCCACTGGTTGTCGAAGAACCGTTAAGTGTCACCGAGGTAACGGCACAGGTAAGTGTCTGTGATGTACCCGCATTCGCATCAGGCGCCGTCGTGTTTTGGTTAATCGTCACCGTTGAGGTAGTCGTACATCCGTTCGTCGGATCTGTGATTGTGAGTGTATAAGTTCCCGGCGCATTTACCGTCGGTGTTGCCGTATTTCCCCCCGATACGATGCCCGGTCCGCTCCAGGAGAAGGTTGCTCCCGAAGTTGTGGAAGAACCGCTGAGTGTCACGGAAGTTGTGGTACACGTAAGTGTTTGCGGCGTTCCCGCGTTCGCATTCGGCGGTGTATTGTTCAGTGTGATGGCCACTGTTGACGTATTCGAACAGCTGTTTGCCGGATCGGTTACTGTGAGCGTATAAGTTCCCGGTGCGTTTACGGTCGGTGTTGCACTGTTTCCACCCGATACGATTCCGGGGCCGCTCCAGGAATAATTCACTCCTGAAGTCGAGGAAGACCCGTTGAGTGTAAGGGAAGTCGTCGTACAGGTCAGCGTTTGCGGCGTTCCGGCATTCGCATTCGGAATGGCCGTACTGTTCGTTACGCTAACCGTGGCCGTATTCGTACAACCGTTCGCCGGGTTGGTTACCGTTAAAGTATAGGTTCCGGGAGCATTCACTGTCGGAGTTGCCGTATTTCCGCCGGAAACGATACCAGGACCGCTCCAGGAGAAGGTTGCACCGGAAGTCGTGGAAGACCCGTTCAGTGTAAGTGATGTCACTCCACAATCAAGTGTTTGCGGAGTTCCCGCGTTTGCGTTCGGAGGTGTATTGTTGAGAGTGACGTTCACGGTTGCTGTGTTCGTACAACCATTCGCCGGGTTTGTCACTGTTAAGGTATAGGTTCCTGCCGCATTCACGGTAGGCGTTGTACTGTTTCCACCCGAAACGATTCCCGGACCGTTCCAGGAGAAAGTTGCTCCCGTAGTTGAAGAAGAGCCGTTGAGTGTCACCGAAGTGGTGGTACATGTGAGTGTTTGCGGAGTTCCGGCGTTTGCGTTCGGAGGTGTGTTGTTCAAGGTCACATTCACCGTTGCAGTAGCCGTACAGCCGTTTGCCGGATTCGTGACTGTCACAGTATACGTTCCTGCCGCGTTGACGGTAGGCGTTGCGCTGTTCCCACCCGAAACGATTCCCGGACCGCTCCAGGAGAAGGTTGCTCCCGTAGTCGAGGAAGAGCCGTTGAGTGTCACCGAAGTGGTGGAACAGGTCAGGGTTTGCGGAGTTCCTGCGTTTGCGTTCGGAGGTGTGTTGTTCAATGTCACATTCACCGTCGCGGTAGCCGTACAGCCGTTCGCCGGATTCGTTACGGTTACTGTATACGTGCCTGCTGCATTGACCGTCGGAGTAGCCGTATTTCCACCCGAAACAATCCCAGGTCCGCTCCAGGAGAAAGTCGCTCCTGAAGTTGTCGAAGAGCCGTTGAGTGTGACGGATGTCGCGGTACAGGTCAGCGTTTGCGGAGTTCCCGCGTTTGCGTTGGGAGGAGTGTTGCTCAGCGTCACGTTTACTGTTGCTGTGTTCGTACAACCATTCGCCGGATTCGTAACCGTTACCGTATATGTTCCTGCCGCATTAACCGTCGGCGTTGCGCTGTTTCCTCCCGAAACAATACCCGGACCACTCCAGGAGAAAGTCGCCCCGGAAGTTGTCGAAGAGCCGTTGAGTGTCACAGAAGTTGTCGTACACGTAAGCGTTTGCGGAGTTCCTGCGTTTGCATTCGGAGGTGTGTTATTGAGTGTTACATTCACCGTTGACGTGTTCGTACAGCCGTTCGCCGGATTCGTTACCGTTAAAGTATACGTTCCTGCCGCATTGACCGTCGGGGTCGCGCTGTTTCCCCCGGAAACAATCCCGGGTCCGTTCCAGGAGAACGTCGCTCCCGAAGTTGAGGAAGAACCATTGAGTGTGACGGATGTCGTGGTACACGTAAGCGTTTTCGGCGGTCCCGCGTTCGCGTTGGGCGGTGTATTATTGAGCGTCACATTTACCGTTGCCGTGTTCGTACATCCGCTGCTCGTATTGGTTACGGTGAGTGTATATGTTCCGGCAGCGTTGACCGTCGGGGTAGCCGTATTTCCACCGGATACGATGCCCGGACCACTCCAGGAATAACTCACGGGTGAACTGCTTGAAGAACCGTTTAAAACGACTGAGGTCGTAGTACATGTCAGTGTTTGCGGTGATCCCGCGTTGGCATTTGGAACGGCAGAAGCATTCGTGACTGTGACTGTGGCTGTGGCTGTACACCCATTTGCAGGGTTGGTAACCGTAAGTGTGTACGTTCCGGCTGCATTGACCGTCGGCGTGGCTGTATTTCCACCCGACACGATTCCCGGACCACTCCAGGAGAAGGTTGCCCCGCTTGTGGAAGAAGAACCGTTCAGCGTAGCCGTTGTGGTTCCGCAGGTGATCGTTTGCGGAGAACCGGCACTGGCATTGGGAGGTGTAATATTTTGTGTGACGTTCACCGTGGCGGTTTTCGTGCATCCCGCAGGACTCGTCACCGTAAGTGTATACGTTCCGGGAGCGTTTACCGTCGGGGTCGCCGTGTTTCCACCCGAAACGATTCCAGGGCCGCTCCACGAATAACTTGCTCCGGAAGTGGACGAAGAACCATTAAGCGTAACCGTCGGAGAAGCACAGGTGATTACCTGAGCACCCCCGGCATTGGCGTTCGGAAGCGGATTTACGGTGACCGTGACGTTGGCAGGTGTTTTACAACCCGGCGGACTACTGCTGACCGTATAGGTCGTCGTAGATGTCGGACTTGCCGTAACCGTTGCGCCACTCGTTGAACTAAGTCCGGTAGCCGGTGACCAGGCATAGCCGGAAGCTCCACTGGCCGTAAGACTCACGGAACCGCCTGTACAAATGGAAGGTGCACTCGGAGTCACCGAGATCGGTCCGGGAGCATTGACTGTAATGGTTGTGCTGGAAGAAGCGTTGCATGGAGCCGCACCGATCGAATAATTGATGGTATGCACTCCGGGACCTGCCGTAGCAGGGTTAAAAACACCACTGGAAGAAGTTCCCGGGCCGGACCATGTTCCGCCACTGTTTACTGCAGTAAGCTGAACAGGTGCGCTCGTGGAACAGAACGGACCAGCGGGATTGATCGTAGGGTTAGGAGGACCTGTTTGCGCTCCCGGGGGAGGACCCAGTTGTAATGTAAATGTCGAAGAGGATCCGCTCCAGTTTTCCACTACGATCATGAGCGTCTGACCAGCTACCACGTTGGGTGAGGGAACGGTCGAAGTACATGGAAAAGAGGTCCCGAACTGGTTGCATCCGTTTGAAAAATCGGCGTAATTACACCCAATTTCATTGGCACTGTTCTGAATAGCCGTACATGGCGGTACTCCATTCGGAATATTGAAAACGGCCACATCCAGGAAGCCGGTAGAGGCATTCCCGTTGATGAGCATGTTCAATGGTCCGGAAGAAGTGATGTTCAACATGATATACCCGACTCCCGGCCCGAAAAAGTCAAGGCAGGAACTCACCGGTGTACCAGGTACGGAAAAGGTAAACGGGCCGGCCGTTCCGGGTGTACAGATCGACACGTTCGTATTACACTGGGCATTTGAATAACTGGATTTAACAGTCATAAAGCCAAACAGTGTCGCAAGCAATAAATAGCAGACAACATTTTTCATAGCGCGCATCTTTTAAAGTCCGGTTTCAAACCCCCCGGCGTATCCGAGGATCCGAAAAAATTCACTAAGCTCCGATTCGGGAGCAGCGGCTCCGAAAGTGACGTCCACATCCGATCCGTCAAACGCGAGACTCACGATCGACGGGCAGAGCATCATCAACCTTCCCCGGATAGCGTCGGCACGCTCCGGGCGAATGTTCTTATAGGTTTTGAAACTAAAGCTGACCTCACCGGCATTTTCCTGGCGGGAAACGAGCGCCGGAACAGCCACGCCATTAAACGCGAGTTCCTGTTCATAAGAGCTGTAATTAGCTCCGCTATTTTTGAGGGAAAGTCGTTCGCTTTGCATGGCCCCGGAAAAACTCTCCTGGGTAAATGCGTACGAACCAGACACAATGAGCAGAAGTAATAGCAGTAGTTTCATAGTGTTCAGTTTTAACAAAGATGCTTGTTTTTTCATTTGGTTGCCTTCGGAATCCGGTAAACTTTAAATTATTAACATATTTTCTTTTCCAACTACGTGTGAAGCGGGAAAATAGTTCCGCAGAAAAAAAATTTTTATTTCGCTGTAACTTTTTGCTAACTTGTAAGTCTTAAGAGTGACCAAATTAAACGAATGACGACAAGCGAATATAACAGGGCAGTAGATCAGTTCTCGGACGGGATCTTCCGTTTTGCGCTGAAACATCTCCGCAACGAGATGAATGCGAACGACGTCGTTCAGGAAACATTTGTAAAGGTCTGGCAAAAACATGAGGAGATCAGCAACGAAAAGGCGAAATCATACCTGTTCACAACAGCTTATCATGTCATCGTGGACTGGGTCAAAAAAGAAAAAAGAAACGGGGAACTGGGTTCGGAGGCCGAGCAGTTGCGACACGAGGAGCACGCGCACAACTTCGATATTCAGCGGGTTTTGCACGAAGCTTTAAATACGCTTCCGGAAATCCAGAAGACCGTTGTATTGCTGCGCGATTACGAAGGATACAATTACCAGGAGATCGCAGAGATCACCTCGTTGAACGAATCGCAGGTTAAGGTATATATCTTCCGGGCACGCAAGGCATTACAGGAACACATTAAACGCATTGAACTGGTAGTATGAAGATCACACGGGATAATTACGAAGCATTTTATCTGGATTACATCGAGGGAAACCTGGATGAGGCCGGGCGCGATGCGTTCAGGGCTTTCCTGGCACTCAATCCCGACCTGGCACTGGACGCGGATCTGCCGGTACTCGACACTCCGCAAACGCGGCTTTCGGATGAAGCCAAACACAGCCTCTACCGCACGGACCTTGAACTCGACACGATCAGTTCGGCGAATATTGTCGACTTTCTTACCGCGGATCTCGATGGCCTGTTGACATCCGAAAAAGCCACGGAACTGGAAGCCTTCATGAATGCAAACCCGCAGTTTGAACGGGAACGTTCCGAAATCGCCCGCTTAAAACTCATTCCCGATGCTTCCGAAGTATACCGTTATCAAAAAACGCTCAAAAAAGGACAAATACGCTACCTGCGCCCACTTATCGCTGCTTCGGCCGTGGCGGCCTCGCTTGTACTTGTATTCTTAGCCACGCGTCCCGAATCCGTAAACTTTAGCCCCGATCATCGGATGGCCTCGCGCTCCCAATATGCATTTCCGCAGCACACAGTTGTAAACAACCCGGAAGCACAGCCTGTAGCAGAAGACACTCCTGCAAACGTTAAGCACGGAACCGGAACCGCAGTTGTTCGCCCGAATACTTCCGGGGGAGATCAAACGCACCCGCAGCCGGTATCCGACCTGCCTGGCGTCAGCCTGACCCGCATTGCGCACAACCTTCAAAAATCCGCACCCGATCCGGCGGAGCGCTATACGATGATCCCGGAGGAGCAGCCCCGTGACAATCGCGATTATGCGCTGAATGATCTTTCAGGAATGTCCAACCCGATTACGCCCATTACTAAAAAGGTCAGCGAGTTAATTCATGAAGAAGTTGATTTCCGTTCCAAAAAGTCGGACAGGCAGGATCAAAAATCCGGTTTTTATCTCAAGATCGGAAAATTTGAAATATTCCATAAAAAGTAGCTTTTTTCACGGCGTGCCGCACAACTTACCGATATTTTCATTTATTTTGTAGCTGAATTGAAATTATAGCGAATACCATGAGTTCTTCTACCGTATTTTATGCCATTGCCGATTTTATGCAGAACTATGCATTCATTCCTTTCGAATACATTGGCAATATCGTTAACTATTTGTTCCTGGCTCTGGGATTCATCGGAATGTTCTACTGGCTGAACTGGCAGCGTAAGTTCAACCAACAGGCAGAGAACGATCCGAACCAGCTTAAGTAAGTTTAAAACACTTCATCATATCTGAAAGGTTGTCGTTTTCCGACAGCCTTTTTTTATTTTTAAAGCATGAACACGATCATAATCACGGCAGGGGGAACGGGAAAGCGCATGGGAACGACGCTTCCGAAACAGTTTCTTCCCCTGAACGGACTGCCCGTGCTGATGCATACCCTTCGCCGGTTCCATGCCTATGATCCTTTCCTGCAGATCCTGTTGACGTTGCCGGAAGCCCACGTGGAGACCTGGGAAAAGTTGTGTGCCGAACACGCCTTTTCCATCACACATACGGTTATCCGCGGAGGTGCAGAACGCTATGATTCCATTCGAAATGCGCTGCAATATGCAAACGGAGAGATCATCGGAGTACACGACGGCGTGCGCCCGCTGGTCGATTACCGGACGATCCGCAGTTGCTTTGAAACAGCTATGGAAAAAGGAAATGCCGTGCCGGTCGTTCAGCTTAGCGATTCGATCCGTGAACTAACAGCATCCGGCAGCAAAGCCGTGCCGCGCAACGCTTATCGGCTCGTGGGAACGCCCCAGTGTTTTGAACGGCAGCTACTGCTCCAGGCTTACTCCGGGAACATCGATCCGGGAACCACCGACGATGCCGGCCTGGTCGAATCAACCGGAATAACCATTCATCTGGTGGAAGGAAACAAAGCCAATATTAAGATCACCACGCCGGAGGACCTCCAAATAGCCGAAGTACTGCTCGCCGCAGTTGAAAACTCTTTCCCACAGGGAAATAAAAGGGTGGAAGGCGAATAATGATATCTTTGCAGGCGACCAGCAATATCCGATATGAAAGTCACTCAACACATAGCAGAATCCAAAGAGACACTCTTCTCATTCGAAATACTTCCCCCGCTGAAGGGAAAAAGCATTCAGTCGATCTATGACGGAATCGATCCGTTAATGGAGTTCGGACCGAAATTTATCAACGTAACGTATCACCGCGAAGAATACATTTACAAAGAACGCGAACAGGGTTTGCTCGAAAAGATCGCCATTCGCAAACGACCGGGAACGGTCGGGATCTGCGCCGCCATCATGAACAAATACCACGTGGACGCCGTACCGCATCTCATTTGTGGCGGATTCAGCAAGGAAGAAACGGAAAACGCACTGATCGATCTGCAGTTCTTAGGCATCGATAACGTACTGGCCCTGCGCGGAGATTCGATTAAAACGGAACCCAACTTCAAACCACATGCCGACGGCCACCGCTACGCCGTGGAGCTCATTCACCAGATTTCCGATATGAACCGCGGCAGTTACATGCTCGACGACATCCAACTCGAACCGACCGATTTTTGCATCGGGGCGGCGGGCTATCCCGAAAAGCATTTCGAAGCCATGAACCTCTCGACGGACCTGTCTTACCTCAAGGCCAAGGTCGATGCAGGTGCGGAATACATCGTGACGCAGATGTTCTTCGACAATAAAAAGTACTTTGCATTTGTAGACGCCTGTCGCGAAGCAGGCATTGACGTTCCGATCATCCCGGGACTCAAACCCATTAAAACGATGTCACACATTTCCTTTCTCCCGAAATTCTTTCACATCGACTACCCGGAAGAATTATCGAAAGAACTGCTCAAGTGTAAAACGAATGCCGACACGGAACGGGTCGGTATCGAATGGGGAATTCAGCAGTCGCGGGAACTGAAAGCGGCAAATGTTCCCTGCATTCATTACTACACCATGTCGAATTCTTCCTCCGTAAAAGCCATTGCTTCCGCGATATTTTAACTTTGTATCCATGAAAAAACTAATTCTGTTCATCTTTTTGCTTGCGAGCGTATCAGTCTCTGCCCAGAAAAAACACTTCGATCTGTCCAATGCGTTGATTATCGGGCAGATGGACCGCGATGACGATCGTTACTCCATCGAGGTCAGCCTGACGGAACTTTTCAATACGAACGGCGTGAAAGCAATGCCTTCCCTCAACGTATTGAAACGCGGCGAAAGCGGCGAAAAACTGGCTGAAGATTCACTGAAACAACTCGTTGCTGCGAAAGGGTTCGATACCTACGTTCTTGTTTCCGTCAGGGGATACGACCGGAAGTTCCGCCAACGCGAGAGTAGCGAACCGCTGGATACCGCGCTCAGTGTAGGCCAGCTCTACCCGATCTACAGTCCCGATATCGTTTCGGTGACCTTTGAATTTCTCTTTTATCGAAACGGGGAATACATCGGATCGGACCTGGTCAAGTGCGGAAACATCAGTGATCGCGAATCGGTTCTGAAACGGCTGCGCAAAAAAGCGCGAAAGCGCCTGTTAAAAAAATGGAAAAAATAATCCCGGCCTGAAATAGCCTGCCGGAAAGTTCGTTTGAAACGCGTGCGATCAGTTATTTTACTCTTACTTTTTACCATTCCCGGCCTGTTTGCAGGAGCGCAAATGCTTTCAAATGAACTGGGTGAGGCATTCACCGATACGCCTTTTTTCAATACGGATTTTATCGCCCGAAACCACATTCACCGGCTCAAAGGAGAATTCATTTACAAGAAGCAGGGCGAAATGATGCAGCCCACCACCTTTTATTATGTCTATGAATTCGATTCACTCGGAAGGCTCGTGCTTAAGTATGAAACCCGCACGGATGACGGTACCCGCGATACCACGTTCATGCAGTATGCATACAGCGGAGACGAACTCGCGGCACTGACCACCTTCGACCGGGAAGGAAAAACAAGCTATCGCTATACGCTGGACGACGGTAATCACCGGGTCGCGGAATCGATCGTACGCACTTTTTATGCGGACAGCCTTCACCCTTCCCGCGAAATTGTGCTGAACAAAGAAACCATGACCTGGCAACTGGCGGACAGACAAGCGAAAAAAACCGTTTATAATAGCTACGGATTACCGTATAAAGAAGTTTTTTACTACTATGACGAACGCGGATACCTCAGCTCCAGGGAGGAATTCCTGATGACCACCTCCGAGCGAACGATCTACACGTACGAGTACAATGAAAAGGGATACCTTGCCGCGTTAAAGCGCAAAAAGGCCGGTTCGGACAGCTATGAGGAGGAATTACGCTTTCGCTATGACGAATACGGTAACCTGATCGAAAAACACCTGTATAAAGAAGGCATTTTCACGACTGACACGCAGTTCTTATACAATGAAAAGTCACGACTGCTGAACGCGATTCTCATCCGGGAGGTCAAAACAAACTTCATCCTGATCCTGCGCTTTAAGGAATACGATTACTTTAACTGAGCGTAAATGCTCATCCGGCTAATTCAGCATTGAACTCTACTAAAAAAGGAGCAGGATCCGAATCAGGCAAAAAGGGCTTTTACCACTTCTTCCATCCGGGTACAAAGTACGATCTCGATGTCAAAATCAGCTTGTTCGATGCCTTTGGCATACCGCGAAATGATGATCTTCTCGTAGCCGAGTTTGGCCGCTTCGCGGATACGCTGTTCCATGCGATTAACAGGGCGAACCTCTCCCGACAGGCCAACTTCTCCCGAAAGACAGATCGTTTTATCAACCGGGATATCCGCATTGCTCGAAAGAACGGCCGCAACTACAGCCAGGTCGATGGCAGGATCGTCCACTTTAATCCCGCCGGCAATGTTCAGGAATACATCTTTCGCGCCGAGTTTGAAGCCGCAACGCTTTTCGAGCACGGCCAGCAACATGTTCAGGCGACGCGAGTCAAAACCGGTGCTGGAGCGCTGCGGAGTTCCGTAAGCCGCCGTACTGACGAGTGCCTGCACTTCAATGAGCATCGGGCGCATGCCTTCCAGCGTGGCTGCAATCGAGATTCCGGAAAGTGCACTGTCGGAGTTGGTGATCAGGATTTCCGAAGGGTTTTCCACCTGCCTCAACCCACTGCCGATCATTTCGTAAATGCCGAGTTCATTCGTACTTCCAAAGCGGTTTTTAACCGAACGTAGCAGGCGATATACGTGATTGCGGTCACCTTCGAATTGCAGGACCGTATCCACCATGTGTTCAAGCACCTTCGGGCCGGCGAGGTTTCCATCCTTCGTAATGTGCCCGATCAGGAATACCGGAACACCTGTTTGTTTGGCGTAGCGCAACAATTGGGCAGTTGTTTCACGGACCTGCGAAATGCTTCCCGGAGCCGATTCTATCTGCGAACTGTATAGTGTCTGAATGGAATCGATCACCAGCAATTCGGGCTGGATCTCTTCCGCCTGGCGAAAAATATTCTGAATATTGGTTTCTGTGAGAATGAAGCAATTCGGGTTGACGAGCCCGATCCGCTCCGCCCGCATCTTGATCTGCTGATCACTTTCCTCCCCGGAAACGTATAAAACACGCAGTTCTTTTTCCGACACGGCCTGTTGCAAAAGCAGGGTGGATTTCCCGATACCGGGTTCCCCGCCGAAAAGGATCAGCGAACCGGGCACAAGTCCGTTACCGAGAACGCGGTTCAGTTCGCGGTCAGACAGGTCGATGCGCTCATGGCTGCGTTTTTCAATGTCCGACAAATTCCGTGCTTTGGAAGCGCTGTCGGACGTTGAAAAGGCCACCACCTGCGGAATATTCTTTTCGATGAGTTCCTCCACAAAGGTGTTCCATTCACCGCAAGAGGGACATTTTCCGAGCCATTTCGGAGTTTCATAACCACAGTTCTGACAGAAAAACGCGGACTTGATCTTTGCCATACACAAAAATGGCGATTTCTGCCGATAAGCGTGTTAAAAGCACCCGGTTTTATACAATTCGCCTTAAAAAAGCTGCCCGACGACCGATAAATTACCCGGGTAAGCATCGGTGTGCGCATTAATCCGTAACTTTGTATCGGACATTCGGATTAATCTCCGTGCGGGTCCTAAAAATACATTTGTCACATTTAAAATCGTTAAAATATGTATCCGGCAGAAATGGTTAAACCCATGAAGGAAGACCTTGTAAATGTTGGTTTTGAAGAATTAGTAAATGCAGACGCCGTCGACCAGGTGATCCAGAACACCCCGGGCTCTTTGCTCGTAGTTGTGAATTCCGTATGTGGGTGTGCCGCAGGGAATATGCGTCCGGGTGTGAAATTGTCACTGAACAACGATAAAACGCCTGGTAAACTCACCACGGTATTTGCCGGGGTGGATGGCGAGGCAGTAGCGCAGGCGCGTAAGTATTTCCTGCCTTACCCTCCGTCTTCACCGTCCATTGCTTTATTCAAAGACGGTAAACTCGTCCATTTCCTCGAGCGTCATCACATCGAAGGAGGAACGGCTCAAATGATCGCCGAGAACCTTTCAGAGGCTTACAACGAGTATTGCTAACGCAACCAAGTTTCCCAAAGATAAAAGGGCGTTCATCGATTGATGAACGCCCTTTTTTGATGTATAATCTTTCTTCGCTTCAGCGGATCAGAGTTTTCTGGCCACTTCCACTTCTTCGTAGGCTTCAATAATATCCCCTACTTTAATGTCATTGAATTTATCGATGTTCAGACCACATTCGTAATTGTTCTTCACTTCGCGTACATCGTCCTTGAATCGTTTCAGGGAACCGAGTGTACCGCTGTGGATTACGATACCGTCGCGGATCACGCGGATTTTCGAAGAACGCTTGATCGTTCCGTCGAGGACGTAACAACCGGCAATAGTACCGACTTTCGTAATCTCGAATGTTTCGCGCACTTCTGCGGAGCCGGTTACTTTTTCTTCGATATCCGGAGAGAGCATTCCTTCCATCGCCGCTTTGATCTCTTCGATCGCTTTGTAGATCACCGAGTAAAGACGGATGTCGATCTGTTCCTGCTCAGCGAGTTTACGCGCACTTACGGAAGGACGAACCTGGAAACCGACAATGATCGCATCGGATGCAGATGCCAGGTTGACATCGGCTTCGGAGATCGCTCCCACGCCTTTGTGCACGATATTGACCTGTATCTCTTCGGTTGACAGTCGCAGTAAAGAATCGGAAAGTGCTTCGATCGAACCATCCACGTCTCCTTTGACGATGATGTTGAGTTCTTTGAAGTCCCCGATCGCCAGACGTCGTCCGATCTCGTCGAGTGTAATGTGTTTGGTCGTACGGAGTCCCTGTTCGCGGTAAAGTTGCTCGCGTTTCGTGGCAATTGCCTTTGCTTCGCGTTCGTCGTCCATCACGTGGAACTTATCACCTGCACTCGGTGCACCGTTGATCCCGAGGATCGATACCGGTTGTGCCGGTCCGGCTTCTTTGAGATTCGTACCTTTTTCGTCATGCATGGCACGTACGCGTCCGTAGTTTCGTCCCACGAGTACAACGTCGCCCACGTGAAGTGTTCCTCCTTCCACGAGCATGTTGGTTACGTATCCTTTTCCTTTATCGAGTGAAGATTCGACTACCGTACCGACCGCATTTTTGTTCGGGTTGGCACGCAGGTTCAGCAATTCCGCTTCGAGCAGTACTTTTTCAAGCAGGGCGTCGATGTTGAGATTTTGCTTTGCCGAGATCTCCTGGCTCTGGTATTTTCCACCCCAGTCTTCAACCAGGATATTCATATTCGAAAGTTGTTCGCGGATGCGATCCGGATTAGCCCCCGGCTTATCGATCTTATTGATCGCGAAGATCATCGGAACGCCGGCTGCCTGCGCGTGAGAGATCGCCTCCTTGGTTTGAGGCATAACATCATCGTCTGCCGCAACAATGATAATTGCAACGTCCGTTACCTGTGCACCTCGGGCACGCATTGCGGTAAAGGCTTCGTGACCCGGTGTATCGAGGAAGGTCATTTTGCGACCATCGCGGAGTGTCACGGAATAAGCACCGATGTGCTGGGTGATCCCTCCGGCCTCGCCTTCGGTTACGTTTGCATTCCGGATGCGGTCGAGCAGGGAAGTTTTACCGTGGTCAACGTGTCCCATCACCGTAATGATCGGCGGACGGTCTTCGAGGTCTTCTTCCTTATCTTCCACTACCGGGATGGCATCCTGCACTTCCGCTGACACGAATTCGGCTTCATAACCGAACTCTTCCGCCACGATCTGGATTGTTTCCGCGTCGAGGCGCTGGTTGATCGAAGCAAAGATACCGAGTGACATACAGGCTGAAATGACCTGTGTGGACTGTACGTTCATCATGGCCGCGAGTTCGGAAACCGTTACGAACTCGGTGAGTTTGAGTACGCGTTCTTCCTGTTCGGCAGCCATTTGTTCTTCCTGGCGGCGTTGTGCCACGGAATCCCGTTTCGCCCGTCTGTTTTTTGAAGCCTTGGACTTTCCTCCCTGGTTGGAGAGGCGTGCCAGTGTTTCCTTGATCTCTTTTTGAATATCGCGCTCGGATATCTCGGCTTTTTCGGGTTTTTGTCCTTTTTTGAAATTCTTTCCGCCCTGCTGTCCCTGTTTGGCGACATCCACCTTTTTGATGCGCTTGCGCTTCTTGCGGTCGCCCGCTCCCGGACGGCTGCTTCCGGCCACTTTCGGCTTTTCAACAGGCAGATCGATCTTACCAAGTACGGTAGGACCGGAAAGTTTGCGGGCTTCGGCGCGGATCGTTTCCACTTCGGCGGCAGACTTTTCTTCTTTCTCCTTTTGTGGTTTCGGTTCTTCCTTCGCCTTTTCAACCGGCTTCTCAGCAGGTTTTTCAGTTTTGGCAGCCGGTTTTTCCGCGGCTTTTTCTTCCGGTTTCTTCTTATCCGGACGTGTCCGCGTATTCAGCTTATCGAGATCGATCTTGCCCACAACCGTAGGACCGCTGCCTTTGGCAGTTTCTTCTTTCTCTTCCGCTTTTTCTTCCTGTTTTTGCGCTTCTTCCTCGGGAGCCGCTTTTTCCTGTGGTTTTTGTGCCACCGGCTTCACGGTTTCCGCCTTGAATTTCTCAATCAGATCAGGATCCAGCTCTTCCTCTTCTTCGGGAGCTTTTTTCTCCTCCGGTTTACTGTCGCGCAGGGAGATGGTCTCTCTTTTTTCGCGCTTGGCAGCTGTCAGTTTAGACTGCTCCTTGAGGGTTTGATCGTCGGAGAATTCCGTACGCAGCATATCCATGTGCTCCGGCTCCAGTTTGGTATTTGGATTGGAATCGATCTTCACTCCTTTGGAGGAAAGGAATTCCACGAGCGTGGGAACTCCCACGTTCAATTCACCTGCTGCTTTTCCTAATCGTATCGGTTTTCCGGCCATAAAATTATGCGTCCTCTTTTTTACTTGTTCCGTAATTTTTCAGTTGTCTAAGTTAAGGTTTGTTAGTTAATTATTCGAATTCAGCCCGAAGAATTTTGAACACCTCCTCGATTGTTTCCTGTTCGAGGTCAGTGCGCTGTACGAGGTCTGTGACGCTGATCTCCAGAACGGATTTCGCCGTATCGCAACCGATTGCTTTCAGCTCATCAATGATCCAGCCGTCGATCTCATCTGCAAATTCTTCCAGGTCAACATCTTCGATATCAACTTCTCCATCGCGGTAAACGTCGATCTCATAACCACTTAACCTACCCGCCAACTTAATGTTGTGTCCGCCTTTACCGATTGCCAGGGAGACCTGGTCCGGTTTAAGGAAGACGTTCGCTTTTTTCTCTTCTTCCAGGATCTCGATCGTGGAGATCTTTGCCGGTGAAAGGGCACGCTGAATGAAGAGTTGCGGGTTATTCGTATAATTGATCACATCAATATTCTCATTGCGCAATTCGCGTACGATCCCGTGAATACGGGAACCTTTCATTCCCACACAGGCTCCTACCGGGTCGATGCGGTCATCGTAAGATTCTACCGCCACCTTCGCGCGTTCTCCGGGCTCACGTACAATGCGTTTGATCGTGATAAGTCCGTCGAACACTTCCGGTACTTCGAGTTCGAAAAGTCGTTCCAGGAACTCCGGAGCGGTACGCGAAAGAATAATCACCGGGCTGCTGTTGCGCATATCTACTTTGGCAACCACTGCACGGATCGTTTCTCCTTTTTTGAAGTAATCCGAAGGAATTTGCTCGGATTTCGGCAGGATGAGTTCGTTCCCTTCATCATCGAGTACCATGATCTCTTTTTTCCAGACCTGGTAAACTTCCCCGGTAATGATCTCACCGATGCGCTCTTTGTAGATCTTGTAAAGGTGATCTTTTTCAAGCTCCATAATTCGTGAGATCAGGTTCTGGCGCAGTGAAAGGATGTTTCGTCGCCCGAAATCGGAAAATTTGAACTCTTCCGTTACTTCCTCACCGATCTCAAAATCGGGTTCGATCTTAATGGCATCCGAATAAGCGATCTCCATGTTCGGATCTTCCACTTCCCCGTCTGCCACGATCTCCTTATTCATGAAGATCTGTACGTCACCCTTATCAATATTAACGATCACGTCGATGTGTTCGTCTGTGTTGAACTTTTTCTTGAGCATCGCACGGAATACATCTTCCAGCACGTGCTGCATCGTTTGTCTGTCGATGCTTTTCAATTCCTTAAACTCCGAAAACGAGTCTACTAATTCCAGGCTGTTCATCTTACCTTTTATTTAAATGAGATAACAATTTTTGTTTCCTTTATCGTGTTCATCGGCAGTACATGATCCTGCACGATGGTCTCTTTTTTCTTTTTTCCTTCTATTTTTTCTTTCGTGGTCGTGCGCACTGTAATTTCCTTATCGTTCGCAGCCACGAGCTCTCCTTCGAGCGAACCGCTTTCCTGGAGTTTCACTTTTACATTCCGGCCGATATTCTTCACATACTGAGCCGTAACGCGGAGCGGCTTATCCAGCCCTGCCGATGAAACCTGCAACTCGAAATCCGCTTCCTCCCGGTCGAGGTTGTGTTCCACATTGCGCGAAACACGCACACAGTCGTCAATGCTAACGCTTCCCTCGCGCTTATCGAGTTCAACCTGGATGAGGTTGGAAGGTGAAATGGAAAGATCCACTACGAAGAGACCGTTATCCAGCTCTGCGATGCGTTCATTGACCAGTTCCAGTATTTTTTGCTTTGCGATCATGTTTATAAAAAGAGGGGACTTTCGTCCCCTCGTTCTGTGTTCTTTTTAAATTGTGATACAAAAGTACGTATTTTAATTCAATTCAACAAAATTTCAGGAAAATAATTCTAATTCAGGGGAATTGCCGAAATTTGCACCCGCTATGTTGGTCGAAATTGATGACAAGGTCGTTTCCACCCGGATTTTCGAAAAGAAATTCGTTTGTGACCTGAACGCCTGCAAGGGTGCGTGCTGTGTGGAAGGTGATGCCGGCGCCCCGTTGACGTTCGAAGAAGTGGATATCCTCGAAGACTGCCTGGATTCCATAATCCCTTATATGCGTCCGGAAGGCGTGGAAGCGGTTGAAAAAACGGGTGTTTTTTACCTGGATACGGATAACGAACCGGTAACTACACTGATCAATGGTGCGGAATGTGCCTTCGTGTACTTCGATGAACAGGGAATTTCCAAATGCGCCGTTGAAAAAGCCTGGAAAGAAGGGAAAATTGATTTTCGTAAGCCACTTTCCTGTCACCTCTACCCGATCCGTGTAAAAGATTTCGGAGAAGTGCACGCACTCAACTACGACGAATGGTCTGTATGTGAATCGGCCTGCGCTTGTGGCGATAAACTGGACGTTCCCGTTTTCCGCTTCCTCCGTGAACCGCTTATCCGTGCATTCGGTGATGAATTCTACCGCGAACTCGAAGAGGTGGATGAGCAGCTGAAACAGGAAGAAGTAAAATAACCCCGGTCAATTCCTTAACAAGTCATACGCCTGCTGAATTTCAATAAAGCGCAGTTCTGCTTCCTTTATGTGTTTTGGATCCCGCGATCGTACCCGATCCGGATGATAGATTTTGACCAGTTTCCGGTACTGCGTTCTGAGCGCATCATCGTCACTGTCTTCTGGCAAACCCAGTACTCCGAAGGCCAGTTTTCGTTTCGAAACGGATGTATCTGCCGCCGGTGCTTCCCGCTGCTTTTTTGCTTGTTCCTGTTGCTGAAACTGCTCGGCAAATTCCTGTAATCCTGATGCAGAAAGTCCGACCAGTTGCCCGATACGCATCAGTGCGCGGTATTCTTCCGGAACCATTTCCCCGTCGATCAGGCAAACTTCCTGTAAAAATCGCATCAACTTCAAAAGATGATCGTCCGGTATTTGCTGTTCGCGAATCCATGAAAAGGCTTCTTTGGTGTATTCCGGATTGCGCATGTAATCAAAAAGGTTTTCGCTGAACTCTTCCGGCCGATCCGGAAAATAATGCAGGATATAACGGCGTGCGAATTCCGCTTTTTCAGACAATTGAACCCGGTCCCGACGCATGAGCTCCGCCGCCAGTATCAGGTGGATATGACTCCAGGTTGCGCCTTCCGGGCTGAATTCCGCCCGGAATGAAAGATTATCCTTTCGCTTTCGGAAATACAGGAACAGAAAATAGCCTACAAAGAGTATAACAGGTCCGCCGAAACCGATCCAGAACCTCAGGGTGTCGTCATCGTCGGTAGCACCGTTATAATATGCCAGGTTGAAAAAATACATCGCTTTCTGATCGGCCAAATATAAGTGAAAAATCAAACTTTTAATGTGCACTTAACCCGCTTTACACAGGGTTCATGCAGGTTTAATTGTTTGATAGAACGCGTTTAACCGTGCAGTTACCTGCGCCGGGCAACTTTGCAGAAAATTTATTTCTGCTATGATCAAAAAATTACTTGCTTTTTCATTAACGCTTTGTGCCGGTTTTTCACTGGCTCAGCAAAATCCGGGTCTCGTGATCAGCGAGTTGCTCGTGAATCCGGGAGGCACCGATTCCCCTTTTGAATGGGTAGAACTCCTCGCAACGGACAACATTGACTTTTCAACTACCCCTTACTCCGTGGTCGTAACAAGTTCGGACCCGGCCACCACAAACGGCTGGATAGAAGGCGGATCGATTACCTATGGATTTGCACTTACGAGTGGAACTGTGAATGCAGGAGATGTTGTTTACGTGGGCGGATCCTCAATGTCACCAACGGGAACACAACTACGCGCGATCAATACGGCCACAACAGCCGGCGACGGTTTCGGGAATGCCGGTTCGGGCGTGTTTGGGAACGGTGGCGGAAATGCGGACGGAATTGCTGTGTTTAATGTTGCCATCGGTTCGATTACTGCTTCCACCGTGCCCGTAGATGCACTTTTTTACGGAAGCAGCGCCGGGGCATCCGAAGTGAACGGAGGAACAGACGGATACGAACTTCCCGTGAATGACTTTTACAACGGTGGAAAATTCCAGGCTTCGAGTACGCTCGGACCGGATCCGGGTGGTGATGACATCCTGCATGCGTCCGGAAGTTTCAATACCGCTACCAACAGCTGGATCGGGCAGCGCAACTGGACTATTGAGTCCACGTTTACTGATCAGGCCTCCGAAATTTCACTGACCACGGTCATTCCCCCGGGACTTGTAAGCGTTTCTTCCGATGTTCAGATCGTCAGTGAAGCGGACGGAACCATCGGTGTGGACGTGGAAATTGTGAACGCCAATGCTTCGGAAGCACGCGTGATCTTTGGCCTTTCCGTATGGACGGACGCAACGGAAGGCAGCGATTTCGACATTCCGAATGATACGCTTGTGATCCCCGCAAATACCAACGGAACGTTTACACTTCCGATTATCCTGACTGACGATTTAGATGCAGAAAAGACCGAACGCATCGTTTTGCGGATCGTAGATACGATCAACTGCCAGGTTTCCGGAAATGACTACCAGATCATTTTTGTAAAAGACAACGACTACGTGGCGCCTGTGGCTACCAATCAACTCAACCTGTCCTTACTGACGAGTTTTTCAAACGGTTCGGAAGGTGTTACATCTGCCGAGATCGTTACCTTCGACTCCACAACGAATCGCCTCTACATTGCCAACAGCGTCGGGTCGACCATGGACGTGGTGGATTTCAGCAACCCGGCAAGTCCTACTCTGCTTAACTCCATTGATATTTCGACGTATGGCGGAATCAACTCCGTGACGAGCCATAACGGGATCGTGGCCGCAGCTATTGAAAATAACGATCCGCAGCAAAACGGTTTCATCGTATTCTTCGATGCCGACGGAACTTACCTGAACCAGGTGACCGTGGGGGCGATGCCGGATATGATCACTTTTAACAGGGATCACACTAGGATCCTGACTGCCAACGAAGGAGAACCGTCTTCCGATTACCTGGACGACCCGGAAGGAAGCATCTCGATCGTCAACCTCGCCGCAGGTATTTCTGCTCTGACCAACAGCGACGTGACAATGGTCGATTTCACAGCCTACAATTCCCAAAGTGCCGCACTCATTGCCCAGGGAATTCGCATTTTCCCACAGGCCGCTTCCGTGGCACAGGATATGGAACCTGAATACATTGCGATCAGCGAGGACAATACAACGGCGTATGTAAGCATCCAGGAACAAAATGCGCTGGCTGTAGTCGATATTGCAAACGGAACGATCACCGAACTTCGGGCGTTGGGACTCAGCGATTATGCGGCTGGAAATAACGCGCTGGACCCTTCCAACCAGTCTGGCGACATTTTGATCCAGTCATTGCCTGTAAAAGGTGCGTACATGCCTGACGCCATTGCATACTCTACGATCGGCGGGAACGGATACGTGTTTACAGCCAATGAAGGTGACGCCCGTGAAAACGACCTCATCGAAGATGCTGACCGCATTGCAAACATGAACCTCGACCCGGCGGCATTCGCAGACCAGGATATCCTGAAAAACAACAAATTCCTCGGCAGACTGAATGCTTTGCAGGTAACAGGCGATACCGATAATGACGGTGATTTCGACGAACTCCAGGTGTTGGGAGGACGTTCATTCTCCATCTGGGATGCACAGACCGGAAACCTCGTTTTCGATTCAAAAGACCTGATCGAACAGATCATTGCCGCCGACCCGGTGTACGTAAACATGTTCAATGCGAGCAACGAAGGCGGAATTACGGTGAAGAACCGCAGTGACGATAAAGGTCCTGAGCCGGAAGGCGTGACCACCGCTACCATTGACGGTAATCATTTTGTATTCGTATCACTTGAACGCATTGGCGGTGTGATGGTCTTTAACGTAAACAACCCGGCTCAACCGAAATACGTCGGTTATCACAACAACCGGGACCTCGCTACAGACGGGCCCGATCGTGGTGCAGAAGGCATCATTTTCATCAGTGCCGAAGCATCTCCGAACGGAAACGCACTCGTGATACTGGCCAACGAGGTCAGCAGCACCTTAAGCGTTTACCAGGTAAACAGCTGCCTCGAACTTGCAGGTGCCACGACGCTTTCGGGCGGATCTGCATTTTGTGCGGGAGATTCAACCCTTTTAGCATTTACCGCAGAAAGCGGCACAACCAGCGAATGGCTTTTGAACGGAAATGCAATTTCGGGTACCGACAACGACAGCCTGTACGTTTCACAGGCCGGACAATACGCACTGGTTGTGAGCAACCAGACATACGGCTGCAGCGACACTACCTCAGCGATCCAGATCACTGAAAACGCGTTACCGGTAGTTGACCTGGGAGCCGATACGACCCTTTGCGAATACAACGCACCGCTTACGCTTGATGCCGGGAATAACGGAAGTGATTTTAACTGGAGTAACGGGGAAAACACCCAGACCGTCGCGGTGTCAACCGCCGGTACCTTCAGCGTATCCGTAAGTGACACCAACGGATGTATGGCGTTCGACGAGATCACAGTAAACCTCGATCCGTGCCTGGGTCTGGAAGAAACGCAACTTTCCGTTAGCGTATATCCGAATCCGTTTACAGGTCAGTTATTCATCCGCTCGGAAGCGGCGGGTTCAATGGCCATCAGCCTTTATGACCTGCGCGGTGACGCAATCGTTTCTATGAACAGTCCTGTAAATGAAACCGGGTTGGATCTCGATCTGCTGGCACCCGGAATTTACATGCTCCGGCTTACACAAAACGGTCAAACCACGATATTGAAAGTACAAAAACAGTAAGTCCGCCAAACTCATCATCAAAGTCCCGGCCCCGCGCCGGGATTTTTTTTCTACACTTATTTATTTCCCGCATCCCGGTGAACCGAAAGTACGTATATGTGTTACTCTTTGGTTAAATTTGCGTTTAACGGTATCAGATGCGCGCACTTTATCTTCTTCTCTTACTGTTCTTTTCATACGTGGGGGCAGCTAACGCTCAACCCGTAATTGAACTTGACAGTTCGGTCGTTAACCGGTCGATTGCCAACCGCCTCCTGTATTACCGGGACGGCACCAAATCCCTGACGCCTGAACAATTCCTGAAATCCGACCTGCCGCTCGAACGGGTTCATGCCGGAGAAGCCAACCTCGATTTTGCAAATGCCCGTTTTTTCTTCCGGTTCCGGGTAAAGAATATGCTCGCATATCCGGATTTCTTCCTGCGCACCGCGCGCCCGATCACCAATAAAGTGTTCCTGTATGAAATTGAAAACGGAAAGATCGTCAAACGCATGGTAAACGGCGATTCGTTCAGTTTCAAAGCGCGCGAAATTCGCGATAAGAACCCGGTTTTCAGGCTTAGTATTCCACCGGGAACCGAGAAAGAATACCTGCTCGAACTTGAAAGCGACGGTGAAATGATCTCACTGCCTTTTATTTTCCGCGACCGTGAAAGTGCCGTGGGAATCATGTATAATACGCAATTTCTGAGCGGCTTTTACTACGGTATGCTGATCCTGGTCGGCATCCTGTTCTTCTTTTTCTACCTTGTACTGCGGGAGCGCAGTTTCCTGTTTTACGTACTTTACGCGCTTTGCCTGGCCTGGATGCAATTTTCACTGGACGGGTATTCCTACCAGTACTTTTTCCCGGGCGCGCCCTGGTTTGCCAATCACGTGGTCTTATTTTCGGCCGGGCTGACATCCTTCTTCGTAACGATCTATTGTAAAACATACCTGCAGGTGCCGCTGCGCTTACCCGTTTTTAACCGTTATCTGAATATCGTACTCCTGGTAATAATCGCAGCGATCGGTATCTCTTTGACCAACGGTGTGCTTTATCGCCTCAGCTATCCGCTGATAAACGGGCTCAGTCTTTTGTCGATCGTATCGGCGAATGTCGCTATTTTCCTGACGCGTTACCGCGGATACTCCGTTTCGGTCTTTTTCACGCTTGCCTATACGGTCCTGATCCTCGGTGCAGTGATCTTCATTCTTGGAAACTTCAATGTCATAGGCGACCCGACTGTCTCCCTCAATGCCCTAAAGATCAGTTCGGTCGTTGAAGTTTTGCTCCTGAGCATCACCATGGCCAACAAATACCGCGAATTGCAGCAGCAAAAAGAAGCCAGTGACCGCGAATTGCTCAAGAACCTCGCCGAACGCAACGAACTGATGGATTCGATCAATACGCGGCTGGAAGCAGAAGTGCGTGAGCGAACCTCCGAGATCGAGAGCCAGAAACAGGAAATTGAAAGTCAGAACAAGAACATCATCGATTCCCTGCAATATGCCCTGCGCATTCAGAAAACGATCCTGCCCGCTTCCGAAAAGATGAAGAAACTCATCCCGGACCACTTTTGCCTGTACCGGCCGAAAGACATTGTAAGCGGTGATTTTTACTTTGTGGAAAGTACGCAGACGACCGCTCCTGACTCGGAATCCCGTAAACTTATCCTCTTTTCTGTTGTCGATTGTACCGGGCACGGCGTTCCGGGTGCGCTCATGAGTCTCATCGCCTATAACTACCTCAAGCAGGGCCTGACAGAGCGCAACGTGAACTCTCCCGGAGAAGCGCTCAATCACCTCGATCTGGGTGTTCAGCAAAGTCTGCAACACAATTCGGAGGAAACGTTGCGCGACGGAATGGACATTGGTTTTTGCGCTTTTGACCCGGAAAAGCGCCTGCTTTATTTCTCGGGTGCGCATCACTCGATGTATTTTGTACGCAGTAAAGACAAGCCACAGCCAGAGGTCACTGAAAACGTGCGCCGCTTTGAAGACGGTCAACACATCCTTTACGAATACCGCGGCACACGTCGTGCGATCGGGGATCAGTACCAGGGGCGCAAACGCTTTGAAACGATCAGTATCCCGATCGAGGAAGGAGACTACGTAATCCTGTTTTCGGATGGTTATGCCGATCAGTTTGGCGGGTCGCGTCAGAAAAAACTGGGCTATCGCCGATTCCGGGAAATCCTGCTTGAGGTGGTTTCACTCGAGGGCAAAAAGCGCGACGAGCACCTTGCAGCAGCGTTCGATTCTTACAGAGGCCGCGAAGAGCAGGTTGACGACGTACTCGTACTCGGCGTCAGATTCTGATCAACTGATTCGCCGGCAGTTGATTGCTTCCACCCATTTTTTATGTCCGCATTTTTCGCAGGAATAGTTTCCCGGGCGCAGATCCTCAACGTTCCCGCAGTGTGAACAGGCAAAAATTCCCGTTTTCTTAACTTCTTCGGAACGCGCCTTATACAATTCAGGCAGGATCGGCAGCCCGAAACGAACCTGGTTGTCTTCATAGAAGAACAAACTGATCTCCCCGCTGGCCTCCATGTAAGCCCGGCGAACCTGACCGAGGTGTTCCACACCGCGGACCCGCAATTCCGAAAAGAATTCATCGTGGGCAAGGCTTTCTTTCTTCAGTTTAAGCGTTGAGAATTCTCCTTCTTCCACAAGCGATTGCGTTTTCCCTTCTAGGAAGGTCTCGAACTTCTTGGAAAGGCCCGTAAAATAGGTCACAACCCGGTATAGAAAGACCACGGTAGTCACCACCAGGAGTGGCGGGAGCAAGCCAACGTCCTCATAAAACATCGGGTCACCGGCAGCCGAACCGAGGCTGATAATGAGCACGACCTCGAAGATTGAAAGCTGGCGGACACCCCGTTTCCCGGTCATGCGCAAGCCCACTAAAACGATCAGGAACATGATTACCGTTCGAAAAAGCACTTCGAACAGAAATGTCCAGGGAAGCTCGTTCAGCCCAATACGGTCCCAGTCGAATACATGATCCATGCTTAAATTTTTAGAAAGAAAACAATATTCCGCACGAAAATCCGTCGTAACCAGGTGGATTTAACATTATTTGTAAGCGTAAACACAGAAAATGAGTGTGCACCTGACGAGCCGGATTCATGCTCCAAACGGACTTTTTGCACTTCCATACCTGCTTTTTCAGGTGGCTATAACTTTTTTTAACGTTCGAAAGCCTTCTGTTCGGCTCACGAAAAGACTGATTAACTAATTTAGCATATTAAACCTTTTTATAATGCAGATTCGAAATATACTCCTGGTGGACGATGATGCCGACGATCAACTGTTTTTCCAGGATGTACTGAATGAGATTGATCCTCATATTACCTGCGACATCGCCAACAACGGGTTGGAAGGTATGGACAAGCTCAATGCCTGCGAATCCGCTCCGGATATTATTTTCCTTGATCTGAATATGCCTTACATGAATGGCTACGACTTTTTGCACATCCTGCGCCATTCCATTGAATTTACGCACATTCCGGTAGTGATCTTCACTACTTCAAATAATGAAAAAGATGTGGAATTATCGCGAGAGTCAGGAGCCAATCGCTATCTCACGAAGCCACACAGTCTTCAGATACTCAGGCAACAACTCGAAAAAATTATTTATTCACCCGAAATTACCAGTAAAGACGATCTTCTGCTCGTTTAAGCGGAAACAGGAACGAAAACAAACGAAAACGAACTACTCACATGAAAACTTCGCGCTGCAATGATTCTGATCGTAGATGACCGACCGGAAAATATCTTCGCCCTTGAAAGCATTCTTCGCATGAATGACTTTAAGGTCGATACGGCGACCTCCGGCGAAGAAGCGCTTAAAAAAGTGCTTAAGAACACGTATTCCCTGATCATCCTTGATGTGCAGATGCCCGGCATGGACGGTTTCGAGGTTGCCGAGATCATTCTCGGGCACAATCGTTCCAAACATATCCCCATCATGTTCCTCTCTGCCATCAGTAAGGAAAAAAAGTTCATTACCCGCGGTTTTGAATCGGGAGGGATCGACTACATTACCAAACCGGTTGATCCGGACATCCTCATGTTACGTGTCAAGTCGCTTTATTCCTTCTCAAAACAACGCCAGGAACTCACCAATACCAAGAATGAACTCGCGCAACGCGTCAGTGAACTGCACACCATACTCGAGGCAATGCCCCAGATCGCGTTCTCGATGAACAATGCCGGCAAGATCGAATACACCAACCAGTCGTGGACGGAGTACATCGGTCCGACCGATCATTTCCCGTCGATGATCAGCGATCATGAAAAATGGGAGGCTGCCTGGCAGGAAGCCTTTTCTGAAGGAAGACAATTTGACCACGAAGTGGCACTTTATTGCCCGCGTGCAAAAGAGAACCACCACTATCTGATGAAGATCGTTCCGGTAATACAGGAAAAGCGCATCATTAAGTGGATCGGTACGCTGATGGATATCCATGAGCAAAAAACCGCCAATGAACAACTCGAACGCAAAGTCAGCGAACGCACGCGCGAACTTCGCAAGAAAAATGAGGAACTCGAGCTTTCCAACAGTGAACTCCAGCAGTTTGCCTGGGTGATCTCCCACGATCTTAAGGAACCGGTCCGCAAAATACTAACCTTCTCGAATCTCATCAAAGACCGCTATTTCAAGGATGCGGCAAAAGGAAAAAAAGAGATCGAACGCATTATTTTCAGCACCGAACGGATGTCCAAACTGATCGATGACCTGCTCAGTTTTACACGGCTTTCGGCGCAGTCGAGGTACGTACAAACCGACCTCAACGACCTGGTCGACCAGGTTCTTTCTGATTTTGAACTGGTGATCCAGGAGAAAAACGCGGTGATACATCGCGAAGAATTGTGCACCATTGAAGCCATTCCGACCCAAATGAAGCAGGTACTTCAAAACCTGATCGGGAACGCCCTGAAGTTCACACGTCCGGATATTCAGCCCGAGGTTTCGATCCGGGCCTTTCACGTCAGCGAACTCGATTTTGAAGCGCTCCCGGACCGCGACGGGCATTACTGCCGTATTGAAGTAGCCGATAACGGCATCGGGTTCGACGAAAAGTATTTGCCGAAAATTTTCCAGGTTTTCCAGCGACTTGGAAACGAAACCAGCATCGAAGGCACGGGTATCGGCCTGGCCATTGCTAAAAAATCACTCGATAAGCACCACGCAATCATTACGGCCAAAAGTTCGGCCAATACCGGAAGTACTTTTATAATTATCATTCCCATCAAACAAAACTGATCCGATGAACAAGTTCTTAAGCCGAATTCCACTGCCTGTAAAGCTCCTGCTGATCGGCCTCATTCCGCTTATCTGCATCCTGTACCTGGCCGCAGAAATACACCGTGAAAAAATAAACAGCATCAACCGGATCGATCATTTCATCAATCAGATGAACGAGGCGGAGATCATTGCCGGGCTAAAAGACAACCTGCAGGAAGAGCGTCGCTATTCGTTCGGGGCACTGCTCAATAAGGACATGAACACGCAAAAGCTCGTCAGCCGCGACAAGACCGATCAGTCCATTATCGATGTTCGCGAAATCGGCGGGCATGAACTCAACGGGTTCGAATATTACACAAACCTCCAGGACCTGGATTCCGTCCGGAAAGAGGTGGACGCAGCCGCCATGACACCGCTGCAAACGCTCGACTTTTATTCGGGGCTCATTACCCGCATTAATTCACTCGCCGCTTTTTCTTCGGATAACCTGCGAAACTTCCGGGAACTCGACGACGACATCAAATCGTTCAGGCTCCTCTCTCAACTCATCACCCAACTCGGTATCACCCGTTCCGATTACTATTATGCGCTCAATAAGAACAAACCCGACAGCAACGGAATCGAGCGCGTACGCAATTCCTATTCGACTTTCCAGGCACTTCAAAAGGAATTCGAGGCTAAATCTTCGGATAAATACCGACGCAAGTTCAAACGGATGCTCGACTCCGGGAAATTCCGGACGATCAACAGTACGCTTCGCCAATATGTCGGAAACCGGACGCTGAACAGTGCACTTTCGGACGATGAGTGGTGGGACATTTCGGCCAGCGGGGTAGATGAGATCATCACGCTCAAGAATCAACTCTTCAATGAAATCCAGGCCAAGGCTGCGGTGATTTACGAGGAAGAAAAGCAATCCAAAAATTACAACCTCATTTTCATGATCTCCATCATCGTGGTTGTACTCCTGCTCGTAATGATTACCGTTCGGAATATTACCCTGTCCATCAATCAGCTACAGGCACTTTCCGCACGGATTGCCATCGGGGCTCCCACCGTGGAAAAAGTGAACTACCCGGCGCGCGATGCCATTCACCAACTGGCAAGGTCTATTTATTCCATTGATGAAAATGCCACCAAACTGAGCCGCGCCGCCGTGGAGATCGGGAAAGGAAACTTCGATGTTCCGATCGAGCCGCGAAGTACCGAAGACAACCTCGGGAACGCGATTTTGCAAATGCGCAGTGACCTGCAATTTTTTAATGCGGAGAATGCGAACAAAATGTGGTACCAGAACGGACTCAGTGAGATCAATCAAAGCGTGCTCGGTGAAAAGAACGTGCATGAGCTCACACGACATGTCCTGGAGGCCCTTCACCGGTTCTTCGAAAATGAACTCTCCGTATTTTACGTACTCGGGAAATCGCAGATGTTGCATTTCACATCTTCGTACGGCGTGACCGAGCCGAAAAAAGTTCCGCAAAACGTTGAACTAGGTTCCACCCAGCTCGGAGAAGCGGCGCTGGCCGGTAAAGTAAGACAGATCAAAGACCTTCCGCAGGAATACCTTAAAATGAGTTCCGCACTCGGTGAAGTCGTTCCCACGAACCTCATCTTCATCCCGCTTTACTACAATAATCACCTCGAAGGGATCATTGAAATGGCTTCCATCGACGCGTTCAACGAAGACGAACTGAAACTACTCCAGGAAATGGCCATTACCATCGCCATTGCACTGCAGGCCGCCAAGAGTCGTGAAACCCTCCAGGAACTGCTTGAAGAAACGCAGGCACAATCCGAGGAACTCCAGACTCAACAATCCGAACTGGAAAGCATGAATGCCGAGTTGGAGGCACAGGCGCTGAACCTGCAGGCGTCGGAAGAAGAACTGAAGGTTCAGCAGGAAGAGCTTCAGCAAACCAACCAGGAACTCGAACACCGTACCGAACTCTTGCAGGAAAAGAACGAGGAGATCCTGCGCAAGGCCGAAGAACTGGCACTTTCGACCAAATACAAATCGGAATTCCTGGCCAATATGTCGCACGAACTCCGTACACCGCTTAATTCGATACTGCTCCTGAGCAGGCTGTTATCCGACGATCATGCGAAGAACCTCACTCCGGAACAGGTAGAATACGCAACCGTGATCCAGAGTTCGGGAACCGGGCTGTTGCACCTCATCGACGAGATCCTGGATCTTTCCAAGATCGAGGCCGGGAAAATGCAGTTGGAATACGAAAACGTACACATTTCTTCCATTCTCGAAGAGATGCGGGCACTATTCTTCGTGCAGGCCAACGAAAAAGGCATCGAATTCATCGTGGAAGACCACAGCCCCACAGATTTTACGATCGAAACGGATCGCCTGCGACTCGGGCAGATCATTAAAAACCTCATTTCGAATGCCATTAAGTTTACCTCCGAAGGAAATGTGACGCTGATCTCCGGTGCCTGTGAAAACAACCCGCGCTTCTATTGTTTCACGATTCGCGATACCGGCATCGGCATCTCCGAAGACAAGCAACGTGTGATCTTCGAAGCCTTCCAGCAGGCAGACGGTTCCACGAAGCGCAAATTCGGAGGTACCGGCCTCGGCCTTTCGATTTCCAGGGAACTCGTGAAATTGCTCGGCGGAGAGATCGTGCTGACCAGCGAACCGGACAAAGGAAGCGAATTCCGCGTGTACGTGCCGATCGAACAATCCGGTAACGGAACGAGTCCGCTGCTGATTGGCAGGGAAGAAGAAGCAAGCGAGGAACAAGCAGCCCCGGAAGTTGTTGTATCCAAAGCAAAAGACGAACTATACTCCAGGTACCTCAGCGAAAACATCCCGAATCATGTGGCCGACGACCGCAAAAACGTGGCCGATAAGGACAACACGATCCTGATCGTGGAAGACGATGTGAACTTTGCAAAATCCCTGCTCGAATATACGCGACGACGCGGATACAAAGGAATTGTCTGTGTGCGCGGTGACGAAGCCGAATCGCTGGCAAGACTTTTTAAACCGAAGGGAATTTTACTCGACATCGAGTTGCCGGTGATGAACGGCTGGGAAGTCATGGATCGCCTGAAAAAGAACCCGGATACGCGGCACATTCCCGTACACATCATGTCTTCGCACCAAATGCGTCGAGAAGGACTGCGAAAGGGAGCCATTGATTTTATTGAAAAACCCGTGGCTTTCGAACAAATGGGAAGCGTTTTTGAAAAGATCGAATACGTGCTTCAGAAAAACCCTAAAAAGGTCCTCATTATTGAAGACAACCATCAGCATGCACAAGCCCTGGCCTTCTTCCTGCAAAACTTTGATGTGAACGCCAATGTGAAAGGCAGTCTCGAAGACAGTATGGACGCACTCAAAACCGATGAACTCGACTGCGTGGTACTCGACATGGGAATTCCGGACACGAAAGCCTACGAGGTACTCGAAGAGGCGCGCCGGAACAAGGATTTTGAAACCCTGCCGATCATTGTATTTACCGGTAAAAGTCTTTCCGACGCCGAAGAAAAACGCATTCGCCGCTACGCAGACTCGATCGTGGTGAAAACAGCGCATTCTTACCAGCGTATGCTCGACGAGGTATCGCTCTTCCTGCACCTCGTGGAGGACAAGCAAACGAAGGCCCTTCCACCGGCACAAAAGAAGAATTCGTTCCGCGAAATTCTCGAAAAGCGTACCGTGCTGATCGCCGACGACGATGTCCGCAATATATTCTCACTGTCCAAAGCCCTCGAAAGCTATAATATGAACGTGATCAGCGCCACCGACGGAAAAGAAGCGCTGGAATGCCTGAAAGAGAATGACAAGATCGATATCGTGTTGCTCGACATGATGATGCCGGAAATGGACGGGTATGAAACTGCGCGGGCCATCCGCAGCCAGGGAGAATACCGCGACCTTCCGATCATTGCCGTAACCGCGAAAGCCATGACCGGGGATCGTGAAAAGTGTATTGAGGCCGGCGCTTCGGATTACATCACCAAACCGGTGGATATCGACCAGTTACTGTCCCTGCTGCGCGTGTGGTTATACAACAAAAATTAACATTCCGGGTATGAAACAGGAACACATTTTGCTGGTCGATGATGACGCCCGAAACATCTTTGCGCTGGAAGCAAACCTAAAGGTTCGCAACTACCGGGTCCGTTCGTTTACAGACATCCGTGTGGCGATCGAATGGCTAAAAGAAAACGAGGCGTCCGTTATATTATTGGATATGATGATGCCGGAAATGGACGGTTACGAAGCCATTGGTGAGATTCGCGGATTAGCCGGCAGGGAGAATGCCTTTATCGTGGCAGTTACAGCCCAGGCCATGCTCGGCGACCGCGACCGTTGTATCGCCGCCGGGGCCGACGATTACGTGGCAAAACCCATAGACCTGGACCGTTTACTGGGCATCATCGAAAAGCACATGGAATAAATGCTCTCAGAAGAACAGGTAGAAATAATTTTGAACGACATACTTGAACAATACGGATACGATTTTACCGGGTATGCGCGCGCATCGTTAAGAAGACGAATGGACCGGCTTATTACCCTCGATAAAATTCCGGGTTTTGCCGAGTTCCGCTATCGTTTTCGAACGGATCGCGAATATATTCTGCGTTTCGTGGAGGAAATCACCGTCAATGTGACCGAAATGTTCCGCGATCCGTCGTTTTACAAGATGTTGCGCGAACACATTCTCCCCATGCTCGCCACGAATCCGCGCATACGGATCTGGCATGCCGGCTGTTCCACGGGAGAAGAAGTCTTCAGCCTGGCCATTTTGCTGAAAGAACTCCGGTTGCTCCACAAGTCAATGATCTATGCCACCGATATTTCGGCTTCGGTGCTGGAAAATTTCAAAGAGCGGATGGTACCCATGAGCGCGATGCGCCAATATTCGGAAAATTACATTCACAGCGGCGGCAAGGAAGATTTTTCATCGTATTACACCGCGCAATACGACTACGCGATCATTAACCACGACCTGGTAGATAAAGTGATCTATTCGACGCACAACCTCGCTACAGACAGTTCTTTTAATGAATTTAACCTGATCGTTTGTCGCAATGTCATGATCTACTTCGACAAAAACCTGCAGGAGCGGGCGCTTCGCCTTTTCGATGAAAGCTTGGCGCCGCTCGGTTACCTGGCACTCGGTTCCCGTGAAACACTCAAATACAGTTCGATTCGAAATAAATACGTACAGGTTGAAAACGAAAAGATTTGGAAGAAAATACGCTAAATAATACACTCAAATGCATCGTGATCGGGGGTTCGGCCGGCAGCCTCGAGGTACTGTTCGGGTTACTCCCTAAAATCCGGATTCCGGAGCACACTTTCCTGCTACTCGTACTGCACCGCAAAAACTCAGGTGGTGCACGACTCGAAGAATTGTTACGCGAAAAAGTAAGCGTGCCGGTGCGCGAAATTGAAGATAAAGATCCGATTCGCCCGGGGTGCCTCTACATTTGTCCGCCCGATTACCACCTCCTGCTCGAAAATGACTGTACATTTTCACTCGATCTTTCCGAACGCGTCAATTACAACCGTCCAAGCATCGACATCTGCTTTAGCGAAATGGCACATCACTTTGAAAAAAATACGGTCGGGATCATTTTTTCAGGAGCCAATGCCGACGGTACACTCGGTTGCAGACAGATCCGCAGGTTCGGCGGTTTTACCATTGCACAGGATCCGAACGAAGCGCGCGTTCCCTACATGCCACAAAATGCCATCGACCGCGGTACGATCGATCGCGTGATGACTTCCCACGAGATCGTGGCATATTTGAATGCCCTGGAATAGGCACATCGCAAAAGAATAAATACATCACCGCTTTTAAGCTACCTGATCAACACTTCAGGTGGAATGGGCCTTAGGAGGACGCAAAAGGAACGTTCTTTGATACATCTGCGATCCAATCTGTCACCATGAAACAATACTTCATTTACTGGTCCGCCACGCTGCTTATTGCTTTTGCCTGCTCTCCCGACAAACACACCGCCGCTACGTATTCCGTTTTTCCCTCCAAAGTCGATAGTATATACGCCATGCAAAACTTGTTATATACCATGCAACTGGAAATTCCGGGAGCTCTGATGTACACGCCTTCCTATCCAACTGCAACGGCCTGTTTTCCGCAACTACCAGTCAGCATCAAGTATGTATTCGCCCGGAAAAAATGGTATTCTCAAAAACCAGAAGGTCAACCGGATTCAGCATGCATCCAAAAGCATGTGCTGGAATATTACACGAAAAACTTCGAAGCGAACTCTATGCACAATTGGGACCCTGTTTATTTCGTGAAGACTCCGGAAATGCTGGAGGCAGAAATACGACTTTACAGAGAATTGATAGCCCAATGTCCGGATTCCATGAGTCAGCGGCGGTATCAAAAAGTACTCGAAATCAATCTCCGGCAAAAACGGGCGATCAAAACGCTTCGACAAAAAGAAGTTCGATTTCCGGACGAAAATGCTTATGTCGTTATTTTGACGAATGGAGCTAATCCTCCTTCGAAAAGTGCAGTGATTGACAGTGTGCTTACCGCTTACTATATACTTCGGGATCGCGCCGCTCGCACCTATTTTAAGCGCTCTTATGTCGATTTGTTCTACAACCGCCTTAATGAGACTTCCAACCGGCGAAAACTCGAAGCGCTGGAAGTTCTTTTCCCGGTGCATATTAAAGATCATACGCTGTTCAAACATTTAAATCCGCATTATTACGAATCGATTTGCGAAACTTTAACTCCCGATCTATGAGATACTCCGAAAAGTTCAAACCGAATAGTAAGTATATTCTTCATTTATTTTTAGTCAGCTTCTTAATGATTTTTGCCGGCTGTACCACGCATCCAGTTCCAGGAAAGCCGACTGTTTTTCCCTCCAAAGTCGATAGTATCGCGAATCGGAAACTCCTGTTTGCAGAATTGCGCAGGGAAATGTACAGCGATCCCCTGTATCATCCTCCGGGAAATCCAATAGCCGTTTGCATGATGCACGAATATCTCAAGGTCTCTTTTAACAGGACCGGGCACTGGATGATTCACGGTGAGTTAAATCCCCCGCTGACCAGTTCGGTATTAAACTATTATACCACGAACCAGGAAAAAAACGACCTTCGGTCGGACGCTGCGCTGTACATCGAAGTAACTATTCCGTTTTTAGAAACAGAACTGGAGCGGGTACAGGACGACATTCAAGCGTCCGTACAACTAAATGCGCATCCGGAATTCATCGCTTACAAAAAAGATCAGTTGAGACGCATCGAAAAAGAACTGAATTGTCTGCGAACATTCGGTGTTGAAAAGATTCGCAGAGTTGCGGATTATGCCCTCGTAGAGATCACTTACCAGGACCCGGCAGACCTGCCTTTTCCGAAAACCGATGCGATCGACAGTGTGCTTACTGCATTTTACATGTTGCGGGACAGTTCCGCACAGAAGTACTTTCACCGCTCGTATGCCGACCTGTTCTACAACCGTTTGAACGAGACTTCCAACCGGCGCAAACTCGAAGCGCTTGAAACATTGCACCCGATCCACGTTAAGGACAAGCCTTACTTTTTACGCATTAATCCGCAGTACCGGGAGTTGGAAAGAACCGCGCCGCCACCAAACTTATCTGGTGTATGAAAACGCTTTGAGGGGTAACATTTGGGGATAAATCGCTACCTTTAAAGTTCCGGGACAGCAAAGGTTCCGAAACCCCAATGATAAACGAACCCAAAGTCTGTAAATATGGAATTTAGTCCTGCCAACCCGATCGTCAAATGCTGTCTCCAGGGGATGATGCTACAAGAAAACGGTCAACCCGAAGAAGCCGGTCGCGTTTTCCGACGGGCCTGTGACGAAGCAACCAGCGATTTTGAAAAATTCCTGGCGGCATACTACGTTGCCCGGCTACAATCTGACCTTTCAGACCGGCTACAGTGGTATGAAACGGCTCTGCAACTGGCTCTGAGCGTGAACGATGAAGCTGTTCAGAGTGCCTTCCCCGTTCTGTACACGCACATTGCACAGTGCCAGGAAGAACTCGGGAATTCTGAGGCTGCACAAAAGAACCGGGAATTAGCCGCTTCCTTTCCGCAAACACCTTCGGATAAAGGTCCGTTTTATCACGGCACGAAAGCCGATTTAAAGATCGGTGATCACCTCACTGCGGGCGGCGGTTCGAATTACCAGGAAGGACTTAAAATGAACCACATTTACTTCACGGCCATTCCCTACGGTGCCGGGCTGGCTGCGGCTTTGGCAAAAGGCGCGGGAAAAGAACGCGTATACATCATCGAGCCGACCGGGGATTTTGAGAATGATCCGAATGTTACAAACAACAAGTTTCCCGGTAATCCCACGCGATCCTACCGGTCGGAGGCACCTTTGAAAATTGTCGGTGAGTTAGAAGAATGGGCGGGACAATCACCCGAAGAAATTCAAAAATGGCGTGAAAAGCTGGCCAACAATAAGGGAGAGATTATTAATTGAGCAGCAGGCCGAAAAATACTTAAAAACTGAAATTAGATTGTGTCAGCTTAGCGGCTATTGGAGTAATTACTTTTAATGGTTCAGTGCTAGGCGTTCGTGCTAACTCTTGAATATAGTACTTTTCGGCATGAAGGCTTAGCACTTGTCATGCTTAGTGTTTTTAGGGATAGCTATCCTTAAATTTATTTTGCTTAATTTTGGGATGATGATACTAAAATTTGACAAATGGGTTTTGATAAGAATATTTTAAGTGGAAGAATCAAGGATGATAATACATGGTGGACCGATGGCGAAATTCCGTTTTATATTGAATTTAGTAAAAGGAGATACTATAATGGGTTCTATGATCTAGTGATTCAAGATTTCCCACATAGAGCGGTTGTGTTAATGGGGCCACGACGAATTGGGAAGACAGTAATTATGTATCAGGCGATTCAGGATTTGATTAATATTGGAGTTGACCCAAAACAGATATTTTATTTCAGTCTAGATACGCCAATATATACTAATATTCCCTTAGAAGAATTGATTACTGATGGATTAGCTGTCAATAATTTAACTATTGAAGGCTGTTATTTCTTTTTTGATGAAATTCAATATTTAAAAGACTGGGAAATTCATTTAAAATCTCTGGTTGATAAAAACCGTAAGTCTAAATTCATCGCTAGTGGAAGTGCGGCAGCTGCATTAAGGATGAAGAGTATAGAGAGCGGAGCGGGAAGGTTTACTGATTATTTTCTTCCTCCATTAACTTTTGCCGAGTACATCGATTTAAATGGATATAATGATTTACTAACTGAAACAGAAGTTGATTTTAATGGCCCAAGAAGGTTTTATAAATGCAAGAACATTGAAACATTCAACAGGCACTTTGTAGATTATATAAACTTTGGTGGCTTTCCAGAAATAGCTCTAAACTCCGATAAGGTTAAGAATCCTGAAAGAATCATACAAAAAGACATTACCGACAAGGTAATAATGAAAGACTTACCAGGTCTTTTTGGAATTGAAAACACATTGGAGCTACAACAATTTTTCAACGTCCTTTCATATAGAACAGGGGAAATTTTGGATTATCAAAAGGTTTCACAAGAAACTAAGACAGATAATAAAACGATTAAAAAATATATCAAATATCTCGAGGCAGCATTTTTGATAAAGGTCTTGCATCGTGTCGATATTACTGCTAAACGATTTAAAAATATTACCCAGTTCAAAATTTATTTAACAAATCCCAGTTTGTACACAGGTTTGTTTGGGCGAGTCGAATCTGATGATGAGAGATTTCCTCATTTAGTTGAAACAGCTGTATACGCGCAGTATTTACATAGAGAACATGAGTTTCTGAGGTATGCAAATTGGAAAAAAGGAGCTGACGAAGGAGAAGTAGATTTGATTCAAGTTAGTCGGAATTTTCAAGATGTACATTGGGCTGTTGAAGTTAAGTGGTCAGATAACCCTAAAGCCGGTAAACTTAAACAATTCATGTCCAAGAATAAGCTAGAAAAGGGTGTAATTACAAGCAAAACGAAGTTTGAAGACTATGAAAATCTTCTCATCGTTCCTAATAGCATTTACGCATACGTAGTGAGTAAAAATGCATTATTAAAGCTTGAGGAGGATATTGTAAATTGAGCATAATCGTAAAGTATAACCGTCAGTTAGGGGTTTATATGCGTTAATATTCGGCTTTGCACTGATTTGTATGGAGCGGGGGAATATCGAACTTTTTTGGGAGATTGACCTTATTAATTTCGATTATTTGAAAACACAATTTTGTGTGAGTAGTTATTTGTAGCTATCAAAGTTTTTTAACATGCCCCGTAATAATCTCTCACCATCTTCTCCGAGTCCATCGTTACTCAATCCTAAGTCGGCTCTCATGACTTTCATAACTTTGGTTAACATCTTAAATTGAGATAATGGGCTTGCCTGCAAAGCTTCATCACTAACTTGATAGACAAATTGCATATAGTCTCCGAAAGCAAGTGCTACTTGTGGAGATGCGAAAAGAATATTTTTCTTATAAAATTCATGCAACTTAGCCATATGCTCGGTAATATCGATTTTGTTCTCAGTATCATTTAAAATATCGACAACTAAATTTACAAATATTTGATAAGCCGCTCGACGTTCTCTACTAACTTCGCTATGCAATTCACGTTTTTTTTCAATGTAACTTTTATAAACATAGCCTATTGCTCCAGCAGCAATCGGGAACAAAATTGTTGTTAGCGTTAGAATGGTGGTTCGATCCATTAAAGATTGTTTTAGTAAAAAGTTATTTGCGTTAAAAGTGTATAATAAAATTAATTCATTTTTTTGCACCATTTCCCTGATGGAGGAAGTTTAAAAAAATTAGTGTGGCACTCATCGCTCTGGCAAGAAATAAAAAGAGTTAGTTTTTTCTCAGCCTGCCTGGCGGCAGATAAAAGCGAAAATGATCCCGAAGTACTTCTCTTTTCTGTCGAAAACTTCGTGAAAAAAGAAAATCAGAGTGGAAACTTCATTCTCACTCTGATTTGTACCCGGGGCGGGAATCGAACCCGCACTCTGTTGCCAGAACAGGATTTTGAATCCAGCGCGTCTACCAGTTCCGCCACCCGGGCATGCCCTCAACGGAGGTGCAAATTTAATGAATTCTTAAATGGTGCGGACGTTTAGACTGAATTTTTTGGATCATGCCCGTTCTCGGGGCGTATTTTTCGGTTTTTTTTTCTTCCCAACCCTTGATTTCAAGTACTTTTCGAGGATGCAGGCTTCAAGCCCTGTTGGGAACTGTTCTGAATAAATCAGGACGAAAGGCGCGTATGCAGCGGTTGTACGTTCCCGCTTAGCATTCTGTCTGCGTAACGTTATTAAAACAAAGCAGGACAAACGACTTTCCGCCTGTCCCGCTTATGAGCTTATTGTTTTCGGATACTGTGTTCCCAGTGCAAACCGCTGATGTCGGTGATCTTTAAGGTGTAAGTTCCCTGCGGCAGAGCGGCTACTGCCTCATTTTTCAAATGCAGTTTTGCCCTGGCGCCGAGCGGTACGACCAGGCTGTGTTTTCCCGGTTTAATTTTAGCGATGTAATAATTGGAAATTGACCCGGCGTTCATCGCGGCAAGATCCCCGGGCGCATAATGAAGTACTGCATTTTTTTGCGCATCAAGCAGGGCTATTTCGATGACCCACGAACCGTAAACATCCACACCTTCCGTCCGGTACAGGTCAAAAGAAAGCACGTCGTTTTTGATCTGTCCTGCCGATAGTTCGAGTTTCGGTTTGATGGATTTATTGTGAAGTGTTCCCCACAATCCGCCGTGAAAGACCTGGTTGGTCAGGAGTGTTAGTCCGAATATCAGGAGCGATCCGATGAGAACGATCTTCGGAAAAACCTGCTCCCGAATGGGAACTCGTCCTGAACCGAGCCATGCAAACCACTTGCTTTTACCGGACACCAACTGATGTTTCAAGAGGTAATTGTCTATTGAAAACTTTCCGCTGCCGGTCAAAAACAAAAGAAAACCCGCGGCAATTCCCAAAACACCGATTTGCCATTCGTCCAGGCAGGTCGTCCCGATCCAGCCCGACCCGAGCAGGATACCCAGTGCCAGTCCGAAGACGCCGATGCTCATTGCGCGCGTAAATAACCCGAAAAGCATGAACAGCCCGACGATTCCTTCGAGAATCGTGAAAATGACCATAAACCACCAGAGCACATCCGGGTTTTCCACCAAATAGCGGATCCCCGGTTTAATTCCCAGCGCATGAGGCAAAAAATGATTGAACTTTTGACCGATGTAACCGGCCGTATCGGGGTCTAGTTTATCTGCCAGCACCGTTCTTCTCCAGAAAGCGGAAAAATACGTCCAGCCAATCACCAGGCGAATCGCGAGAACCATCAGGCCCGCATCGTTTCTTATACTTTTGTTTTTCATGTTTTTAACTGATTTTTTTAAATTGTGAGCGCGATAAATCCCAATTTACTGAGTTGAAGACCGTATAAAATTCCGTTTTCAATTACCGTTGCACCGGTAGGAACCTGGTTTGCATCGATCTTGAATTTTGCAAGTGAGATCCCGCAGACAAAAATTCGGACATTTAAAGCCTCAGCCCGTTTGAGAAGCCGGACGAACTCCGGGTTATCCGGAATATCTGTCACTGTTTTGCCACAAAGGACCACGTAAAATTCGCCATAGTCATCACCGTCCGCTGTGCTCAATTCTGCCGCAGTCAGCAAAACCGGTTCGAGTTGCCGGATATTTTTAGAAAGTATGAGGTAATTATTTTTTTCGGGATTAAATTCCTGCGCCTTTAAGGAATTGTTGCTCATGAGCAACAGGCACAGCGTCGCTATAAACAAGATACTGCTTTTCATCTTTTAGAAATTTTGAATTAAATGTAAATGTGGCCGCCCCCGCGAAACGTAATTTTGCACAGGAGGACAAACGGCCAGTTAGCCTTTAAAGAATCAGACTGCGATCTTTGACCGCATGTTTGTTTAAGAGGCTTTTCGTTTTAAAGAAAATCAGCTGTTTGCAGTGGTATCTTCAGGTTTCCGTGCATTAAGTAAAGCCGAATCGTTTTACGTGCAATGGCCGGTTTTAAAGGCTTGTCGGAGTGAACGTATCCGGCATCGCTAAAATAAAGGTCAGCAAATCCTGTAGCTGCGAACGGTACATATTTGTCAAACGACCCGGCGTTAACGATCTGTTTGGGTATGGCCTCGTAAACACGACAATTTGCCTGTTCCCGTGTTGTCTGGCTTTTATTCAAAACCTCCGTTTGCGGGACGCCGAGTTGTGCCTGTATGAAGTTGCGGACCTTACAGGGCGAAAGTACCAGTAAAGCCATCAGGCCCAGAATGGGCAGGATGCTATTTAGCTTCTGCTTATTCACCCGACTAAAGTACGGAACAAAGGCGCCGCACTGCGTTAATTTTTTGCTAAGACTTACAGTGATGTTTAGTGCCGCGAGCCATTGTCGCTATTTATTCTTTCTAAAGATCGATCGGTATAACGCTTATTTTCAGTTAAGAGTATTCGTAAGGACAAGGAGTTGAACCAGGTATTTTACGCAGCTTATGCAACCCTTTTACTTTGGGCTTCATCAATGGGGAAACTTAAATAACAATTTATGAAATCTTTTATGCTTGTCTTATTCTTCGCCGCCATCACGGTTTTCCCGGCGCTTTCTCAAACATCGGTTCCTGCAACACAATCAAACTATTATGGGCGGATGTCCGTCGGTGTACTGGCCGGGAAGAATGTTTATACGTCCATGCAAATTTCCAACGGTTACCGGTTCCGCCACATCGAAGTGGGCTTCGGTCTGGGACTTGAACGCTTTGGTTTTGAACGGTACGTCCCGTTATTCCTTGAATCGCGCTACAATTTCGGTAAAGGAAATACACAACCTTTCGTGGGAATTAAGGCCGGCTACCTTGCCGCGCTTAATCGGTATGAACCCAATTCGTTGGTGAACCAGGGCGGATATCTCGCCGGAATCAATGTCGGATTAACGCACTATTTCACACCTCACTTCGGAATGACATCCCAAATCGGATATCGACGAATGCAATCAAACCAGTATGGTTACTACCTTTGGCAAAATCTTCCGAACCAGGTAGAATTTCGCATTGGCATCGTATTGCGTTAACGGTTCAAAAAAAAGGATTAGTTTCAACATTCATACCTTCCGGCGGGACGGACCGTCGAACTATATTACGATTTATCTTTTGGATTACACGCATTGTTCGGAGAGCGACCTGGTAAAGGGCTGTAAAAAACAGGTCAGGCAGGCACAACATGCACTTTTTCTGCGCTTTTCATACATGATGAAAGGTATCTGCCTGCGCTATACACAGGATGAGGCAGAGGCGGAAGATGTTTTGCAGGAGGCCTTCATCAGGATCTTCAAAAGTCTGGATTCGTATGAGAAAAAGGGACCGTTGGGCGCATGGGTGCGTAAGATCACGGTGAATTCGGCACTGGAACATTGCCGCAAGTCTGAAACGGCGCGCCGCCATTGGCTGCATGTATGTGAAACGCACGATTTAAATTCCGTCACACCAGATGAAGCGATCGAACGACTGAACCTCGAAGCATTGTTGCAAAAAATTCAGCAATTGCCCCCGGGATTCCGTGCCGTTTTCAACCTCTACGCGATCGAGGGCTATACCCACCAGGAAATCGGTGAATTACTTGGTATTTCAGCGGGAACATCGAAATCACAATACAGCAGAGCAAGGCTACTCCTGCGTGAAATGATTAATAAGGAATTAGTACTGGATTCAAAAATACGGAATTATGCAAACTAACGAGCGGAAAGGGAGCTTAACGGATGCATTCCGGAGTTTTGGTGCGGAGCCATCGGAAGAACTCTGGTCGGCCATTTCAGAGCAAATGGATAAACCGAATAAACGCAGGCTAGCTGTAATCTGGTGGCTTTCCGGGCTTGCGGGAATGTTCGCACTCATTCTCATGCTGACACTCCATTATTCACGTGAAGAAAAACGTTTCGCTGCGCATAAGCCGGCTCCAATTAGTGTCCCTAAAACCGAAGAAAAAGCAGGGAATTCCGCTCAAAAAGGCGACAGTACCATACGTTTGGAAATAAGTCCGGCTATCCCTACATCAGTTGCCAGTCCCGTTGCAGACGAATATAAGTGCGTGCACCCGGTACCTGTTTCGGTTGCATCTTCGGAAACCGACCCCGAACCTGATCGGGAGAAAGAAATGCCAACGAATTCGATTGATTTCGTGAACGAAGCAAACAAATCTTCAATCGCTATGATCGACCGACTCCCGGCTTTAAACGTTCAGCAGACAATCGAGGCGGACATTAACAGGCCCGATAGGGTTCGTCACAAGCCTTTTATGGATCGCAACCCCAAACAAAGGTGGCCTGTTCCGCAAGCGACTAAATGGAAAGCCGGGATTCAATTCGGCTATTCCAATTCCCTCGGTGAATATTCGTATATAAACAATTATTTACCCCTGCCATCTGGCTACGATCCTCTAGCGAATGATGCTCCTCAAAATTATCGCTGCCTTTCAGCCACGATCGCCCGACGCGTAAAGCGCTGGTGGTTTGAAAGTGGAATCCAGTTAGGCAGGTTTAAAGCGATGCGTGTGCTTGACACTACTCAACCGTACTTACCTGATTTCCAGATTGTCGTTGCCCGTACCCTAACAATTGGCATTCCATTAGCTGCCCGTTATGACCTTTATTACCAACCATGGACGCATTCGCAGTTATATGCGCGGATCGGTACGGTACAAAATTTTCCTGTTTATCGTTCCGACACCTATTTTTCAGTTCAAAACTCATCCGTAAGCAGTTTCAGAGAGGCGCGGGCATATTTTAATTATTACGGCTCGGTTTGCGCAACTCTGGGTATTGAGCAGCATATCTGGAAAGGTTTATCAGTGGATGTTCGACCGGAATTCACCTTTTATTACAGGCCCCCGACTAATTCCGTCCAGAATCCCAAAGTGAAAGTTTTTTCGTGGTATGGCTGGAATTTCGCCTTTAACTGGACGTTTTAACGCAACTACTCAATTTAGCTGTCCGGAGGTAGCCTTCAGCGATCCCCTTCGCCGGATTTTCCGTAACATTGCAATATGGCTCGCAAAACGCTTATCAAAAACATTAAAGGACTCGTGCAGGCGGGTGAACAGATTCCCGCAATTCGCAAAGGTGCGGATATGCAAAATCTCCCGGTGATCGAAAATGCCTTTCTCGCACTGGAAGACGGAGAGGTAATCGCCTACGGTAAGATGGAGGACTGGGAAGGAATCATCGACTGGCGCGACCTTGAAGTCATTGATGCGGACGGAAAATTTGTGCTGCCGGCACTGATCGATTCGCATACGCATACCGTTTTTGCCCGAAGTCGTGAAGAAGAGTTCGTGGACCGCATCAAAGGGCTTTCTTATGAAGAGATCGCGCTGCGAGGCGGGGGAATTCTCAATTCGGCGGCACGCCTGCGTGAAATGAGCGAGGATGAATTGTTTGAGAAAGCGTTAAAACGCGTGGAACTGATGATGAGTTACGGAACCGGCGCTGTTGAGATCAAGTCGGGCTACGGACTCACTCCCGAAGCGGAACTGAAAATGCTACGCGTCATCCGCCGCCTGAAGGAGCAACTTCCGATCCCCGTGAAAGCCACCTTCCTCGGGGCACATGCATTTCCTAAAGAGTTTAAAGAGAATCACCGCGGATACATCGACCAGGTCATTCACGAAATGCTTCCGCGCATTGCCGAAGAAAAGCTGGCCGATTTCATCGATGTATTTTGTGAACGCAACTACTTCTCGGTAGCCGAAACGCGTGAAATTCTCGAAGCCGGACGTCAACACGGACTGGTTCCGAAGATACACGTCAACCAGTTTACCGTACTCGGAGGCATCGAGGCGGCGATCGACATGGGTGCGCGCAGTGTGGATCACCTGGAGGAGATCAGCGAGCAGGACATCCGCGCTCTTCTGAAAAGCGATACAATGCCGGTCATGCTTCCCTCCTGCTCACATTTTATTTCCATTCCTTACGGGAATGCGCGTGCTGTTATCGATGCAGGTCTGCCCCTGGCACTGGCGAGTGACTTCAACCCGGGGACCACTCCGTCTTCGAACCTCATGTTTGTCCTGTCGCTGGCCTGCGTCAAACTGAAAATGACACCGGAGGAAGCTATCAATGCCCTGACCGTTAATGCGGCACATGCCATGGATGTTCGCCAGACTCACGGACACATTGCGGTCGGGATGAAAACGCCCGTACTGCTTACCAAAGAGATTCCTTCGCTGGCGTACCTGGCCTATGCTTTCGGTGACCAGCATGTGGAACGCCTGATCTTTTAAATGCTTATCACGCTGCATTCGGCTTTAATTCGAACTGTGTATTTTTTGTGTGCCAAAGGGTAATCCTGTTGTACAACTAACTATGGTTGGCAGTTCCTATGATTTCCGCTATATTTGACCAACTACAAATTAAAAATGCTTATGAAAAGAACACTTACTCAACTGTTACTTATTTCCGTACCCTTTTTTATCGCACGAACTGCCTCGGCGCAGTGTGATGTTTCTGTAACCGCTTCGGATACGCTTATCTGTTCGGGCGACGATGTGACGATCACGGCCAACCCTCCGGGAACCTACACTTCGCTGGTAACGACCTATTCGGCAGGCAACAATCACCGTGGAAACATGTTTGATATCCAGGCTACGAATCAGGTGGTCATTGACTCGTTTGCGGCGCACCCGATGGGCAACACAACGATCGAGATCTATTATCGTCCCACTCCTTTCGCAGGATACGAAGCTTCTTCGGCAGGCTGGACACTCATCGGTTCGGCAGCCGTTACGGCACAGCCTTCGGGCACTCCGACGATGATCCCGGTGGATATTAACGTAACGATCCCGGCCGGACAGACCTACAGTTTTTATGTGACGTCCGCAAACACCGCCGTGAGCCTGAATTACAGCGACGGAACTTCCCAGGGAGCCGTTTACGCTTCCGATGCCAACATTTCATTCCTGCAGGGAGTGGGCCTGGAATACCCGTTTACCGCAGGCGGCGGAACCTTTAGTCCGCGGATCTGGAACGGTACGATCTATTACAGCATTCCCGTAGCCACCACTTATAGCTGGAGCACCGGTGCCACTACACAGAGTATTAGCGAGACGCTTACGAGCAGCACGCAATACACGGTAACGATCGATGCGAGCGGTTGTCCCTCGCAAACGGAAACAATCGAGATCCTGGTGTCAGAGCCGAACATCGACGCGGGGATGACGCAAACCGTTTGTTACGGCGACACTGTCACACTCTCCGGCAGCGGCGGAATCGGTTATTTCTGGGATAACGGTGTTTCGGACGGTGTTCCTTTCTCCGCTACTTCCACGACTTTGTATACGGTCAATGCGATCGACACGGCTTCCTGTCCGGGTTCCGACACGGTGACCGTTCACGTGAACGACCTGCCTGCCGTGGACGCGGGTATGGATGTGGATGCCTGTAGCGGTTCCGACATTACGCTGACCGGAACCGGCGCATCTTCGTATAGCTGGAACAACGGTGTTACGAACGGGATGCCTTTCGAGGCCATGGACGGAGACTATATTGTGACCGGAACGGATGCAAACGGCTGTGTCAATTCGGATACGATGCATGTCTCGGTGATCGAGGTGAATGATTCTGTGATTCAGAGCGGCGTGGTGCTTTCTGCTGATGCCAGCGGTGCCGCTTACCAGTGGTACGATTGTGCGACCTGGACCATGATCAGCGGGGCCACTTCCCAAACGTACACGCCTACTGCAAACGGAAGTTACGCAGTTGTCGTTACGGAGAACGGATGTTCCGACACTTCCGAATGTATGGCAGTGAGCACGGTGGGCCTGGAAGAGGTATTCGCTGCGGCTGTTTCCGTGAACCCGAACCCGACAAACGGCCAGGTGAAGGTGCATTGCGACCAGGTAAAAGCGCGTGAGATCATCCTGATGAATGCGCAGGGAGAGGTACTTGAAACACACGTGCCGAACGGTTCGGAAACGACTATCGACCTGGGCAATTATGCTTCGGGAGTTTACCTGATCCGTATCTCAACCGATGCCGGAACAGTATTGAAAAAGATCATCCGGAATTAAACAAACCGTTGAACATACGAAAGGCTGCCCCGTTCGGAGCAGCCTTTTCTTTTTGAAGGTATTTGTATGATCAGAGTGATCCGATCATTTTAGAAGGATCAACCCATTCGTCGTATTGTTCCGGGGTCACGTGTCCGAGCGTTACGGCAGCTTCTTTGAGCGTGGTTCCGTTCTTGTGGGCATATTTCGCGATCTCCGCGGCTTTGTAATAACCGATCTTCGTATTCAGTGCGGTTACCAGCATCAGTGAGTTCTCCAAGTGCTTATTGAGTACCGGCATGTTCGGTTCAATGCCATCGGCGCAGTTTTTCGTAAAGGAAACGCAGGCATCACCGATGAGGCGGGCAGACTGCAGAACGTTGTAGGCAATTACGGGCTTGAACACATTGAGTTCGAAGTGTCCGTTTGAACCTGCGACGCTTACCGCCATGTCGTTCCCCATCACCTGTGCACATACCATCGTAAGTGCTTCGGGCTGTGTCGGGTTTACCTTCCCGGGCATGATCGAAGACCCCGGTTCGTTATCCGGGATGATGATCTCGCCGATTCCACAACGCGGTCCGGAGGAAAGCATGCGAATGTCGTTAGCTACTTTCATAAGGCTCACAGCGGCGCGTTTGAGTGCACCGGAGAGTTCCACCATCGCATCGTGGGCTGCGAGCGCTTCGAATTTGTTCTTTGCCGTAATGAAAGGCAAACCTGTGAATTCCGCGATCTTTTTCGCCACGAGCACGTCATAGCCTTTCGGCGTGTTGAGTCCCGTACCAACGGCCGTACCTCCGAGCGCGAGTTCGGAAACGGCTACAAGCGCGTTGTTGATCGCGCGCATGGAGTTGTCGATCTGTGCGACGTAGCCACTGAATTCCTGCCCGAGTGTGAGCGGTGTGGCGTCCATGAAGTGCGTGCGTCCTGTTTTCACGATCTCTTTGAATTCCTCTACTTTTCGTTGCAGGGCATCGCGGAGGGTCTGAAGCCCGGGAAGTGTTGTTTCAACGGTCATTTTATAGGCCGCAATGTGCATGGCCGTGGGATACGTATCGTTCGAAGACTGCGATTTGTTCACGTCATCGTTGGGGTTGAGGACCTTTTCATTATCGGTCAGTTTACCGCCGTTCATAACGTGTGCACGGTTTGCGATCACTTCGTTACAGTTCATGTTAGACTGCGTACCGGAACCGGTTTGCCAGATCACGAGCGGGAATTCGGAGTCGAGTTTGCCGGTGAGGATCTCGTCACAGACCTTTGAAATGAGTTCTTTTTTCTCAGCGTCGAGTGCACCGAGTTCGTTATTGGCGTGTGCCGCCGCTTTTTTCAGGTATGCGAATGCGTGAATCACTTCGATGGGCATGGAGGCTTCCGGCCCGATCCTGAAGTTGTTGCGCGAGCGTTCGGTCTGTGCACCCCAGTAACGGTCTGCCGGAACCTTTACTTCGCCCATGGTGTCCTTTTCAATTCTGTAATCCATTTTATTTTTTTATTTGAAATATTTATTACTTTTACACCCGTAAAAACGAACACAAAAATAATAAAGAGATGAGTATTTTCGGTATTGTAACGTTTCTTTTGATTGGAGGTATGGCTTTTTGGCTGTTATTATTCCTGATGGGATTCATCCTTCCGTACTGGATCACAATCGGTTCTTTCCAGATGCTCAAGCCGAAGCGCGTGTTCGAGGATAAAAAGTAAGTAAACTTATTTAAGATATTCGGAAGCTGTTCATCGTGTGGTGAACGGCTTTTTTTGTGTTTCGGAATATGGGATGGGTACCGCGTAAGCAACTGCTTCCCGGTAAAAGGCAACTGCGATTCATATTCGATTTTGTCTTCGAACCGTTTCGGGAATACCGTATCCTGCCTTCTGATATGCTTCACACATACTTTTGGGATACTGTTAACACGGCTCAACCACGGTTCAAGCACGGCTCAACATACCTTCACTTCGTTTCGGTACGCAGGCCAACCCTTCACTTTGTTTCGGTATGTAACCGCTCAGCTTCTTCGGACCGTGCAGGCCGTTCTATTAAAATAAAAGGGGATTTTATATGAACGTCGAAATGAACCCAATGTTGCCTGTTTGCCATCATTTGACCAGCACAGTAGCCTGGTTTGGTTCGCTTACAACCAACGAAACAGGTCGTCGAAGAGGCGTTTTCCCCAGTCCGAATCGCCGAAATCCTTTTCGATCTTGGCCTTTAGCTCGGGCATGGAAAATACTTTCTTCTTTTTCAGTTCGATCTCGAGTTGTTCTTTGGGTGGATTCATGACTTCCACGGACTTTGCGAAGTAGATCACGCCCCCGTCTTCAGTTGCAAGACCGAGGATCATCCCCGGCAGCCCGTCAAAACCTTCCGGTCCGAAAGTCGGTTCGATCTCCAGGCAAAACCAGGCATAGAGGCGCGTGCTGTCGTTCTTCTGCCATACGGCTTTGCGGCATTCATACCCGGCGATGATCCGTTTGCTTTCGGTCACCTGCCAGCGACGGTGCGCCATGGTATCTTTGACATAGGCCTCCTGCCCGGCGAAGCTGAGGATAGTGAGTTTCTCATCCGTGTTTTTGTTTTGGTAGACTGTATTCTTGGTGGTAGTCCACATGAGCGGATCGGCTTCTTCGGAATAGATCGGTTTGAAGATCGCGCAGGTATCGTTGAAATAGAGTGCAAAATCCTCGTTCCGGATCTTATCTTTTTCTTTGATCCATTCGCGCGTGCGCGGATCGGTGAACTTCTTAAAGAGGTTCGTGCGTCGTTCGTAAACGATCTTCCCGGCCCTGACCTGGCCTTTTCGCTGCCCGAAGGAAAGCGGTACGAAGGCGATCAACAGGAATGCCGCCACGAGGGCTTTTCGAATGTTAGTGCCAGCCATTTGCATCTTCTTCTTTCGTTTTGTTATTGTTAAAACGCAGGGTCAGTTTCAGCAGGAAGTAGCGTGAAATGATCTTTGTGCGGTTGTCGGTAATGATGTTTTGCGAGATCTGCCGCTGGTTATTGATGTTCTGATTGAGAATATCATTGAGCAGCAGACTGAGTTCCAGGTTCTCGGTTTTGAGGAAGTATTTTCGAATGGCGGCATTCCAGATCAGGTAGTTGATGTTATACCCGGCCGAACGGCGGCTGTTGATGTTGTAGGTCACTTCGGATTCTATCTTCATTTTGAAAGGAAGTGTCCAGCTAAACCCGGCGTAAAGCAAACTGGAATAATACGGCTGGTTGGATACGCTGCTCACGGAACTCTTCGGAATGTTGTATGTAAGGTCTCCGCTGATCATAAAGGAAACCGAATCGGCGTCGAAATCGAGTGCGAGCGTGGGCGACAGGCTGGTGTTGATCGTAATATTCTCCTGCCCGTTGATGTAGTTGAGGTTCCGGAAGGTATTCCCGTTGAACTGCGGACGGAAGGTAAAAAGTTTTTTATAGAACGGAAGTCCGCCACCGAACCACACGGATGCGTTGTAATTCCCGTCCACGTTTACCGTTTGTGACACCTGTCTTCCGAACTGATCGTAATCCACGGAACTGCTGAAAGCGCGGTTGGTAACGTTGAGCCAGAAACCGCTCCAGAGGTATTTTCCGGAAAGGGCCTGCCAGGTATTGAAATTCCCGTTGATGGTATGCGAATAATTGGGCAGCAGGTTCGGGTTCCCGACGCGTACCCGGTTCGGGTTGGTATTGTCCGGCACCGGCTGAAGATCGTTGATTGAAGGTTGCTGCGAGTTGGTGCTGTAGCGGATCTGGAAGCGCGTGGCCTGTGTCGGTTTGAAAATAAACTTGGCTTCGGGAAGGAAGTTGGTCACGTTCTGATGAATGGTGGTATCGGAGAGTAAGTTGTGATTGTCGATGTCGATATTTCGGGCAAAGGCACCGGCACTGATGTAGAATTTGCGCGAATCGTAGATGAGTTCCATTCCCGCATAGTGCTTTTGGCGCGTATTCTCAAAGTTGTTGGAAAGTAAGGGCACAAAGTCCGTGTATTCCGTACCGTTGCGGTTGTAGGTTTCCTTATCCTGCACGTCATTCCCGTATTCATAAATGTATTGCGGGGAAAGTTTAAAGAGTTTGCCGAGCGGCTCGTAGTATTGCAGGCTGACGCGATGTACCTGGCTGTTGTATTCGTTTATTTTCGACTGGTCAAGTGTATCGCTCGGGATGAGCGTATCGTAATAGGTGTTGTAGGAATGCAGGAAGCCGTCGGATGCATTGCGCTGGATGTTAAACTGGTAAAAAAGGTCGAACTCGCGTTTCGGTTTTTTGAACTTCCGGTTGAGTCGCAGGTCGTTCTGGCTATTGAAACCGTTGGATTCGTTCGTATTATAGATCGACGTGTTGCGCGTCAGTTCATTATCCTGGTTGAGGAAGTCGGAAAGGTCTGCATTGTCAAGTTGAGCTCCCAGGAGGTTTAAGCGCGGACGGATCGTGAGTTTTGTCAGTGAATCGAGGTTGGTCTCAATGGTGAGGTTAAACGAATGCTGTTCGTTAAAGGTCTGGTTTCGCGTGCTGTCGTTGGTATAATAAGTGGTGTCGTTGAGGAAATACTGCGACCTGCTTGCCGAGTAAGCATCGTTTTGCACGTTGTAATAAGAATAGTTGAAGTTTACCGAGGTGCTTTTCCCGAATTTCTCGGAATAATAAACACCGGCTTTGAAGGTACGCGGGATTCCGGATGTATTGTTCCCTCCGTAATAGGTGTTCCCGAAACCGTCATCGAAACCGCCGCTGCGTTCATTATCGAGACCGAACTTATTGAGGTCCCCGTAACCGAAGCTGGAGCGCGGGGTATTGGAACCGAGTGCGAAAACGGAGATCTTCTGGCGTTTATTGAACTTATTGGCGAGGAGTTCTCCTTCGTAGAATCGATTAAAATCACTGGCCATGGAAGCCCTTCCGAAGTATCCTTTTTTAGCGTCTTCCTTCAACTTGAGGTCGAGCACCTGGATGGTCTCATCTTCTCCCTCGGCGGCATTTTCATTCTTTTTTTCGTAAACCTGCACCGATTGGACACCATTTGCACCGAGGTTCTTGGTAGCGATGCTGGGGTCGGATCCAAAGAATTCATCTCCGTCCACCAGTACCTGGCTGACTTCTTTTCCCTGTGAGCGGATCTTTCCGTCCTTATCGATCTCGATACCGGGTAATTTTTTGAGCAGATCCTCCACCACGGCATTTTGCCCGACCTGGAAACTGTCGGCCACATAAACCAGCGTATCTCCTTTATAATAGATCGGTTCGCGATGTGCATAAATGACGACCTCTTCTTCTTCCTGGGCCTTATCGAGCATGCGAACTACGGGAATAACGATCTCGCGGTTCTCCGGTGACCCGATAATGAAATAGCTTTTGTCGTCGAAATCGGGATGTGCAATAACGAGTGAGAAGGTGTCGAGCGGTACGCCTTTCAGGTCGAACTTTCCCTGGGCATCTGTACGCTGAAAACTGAGCAGGAGCGAATCACGCAGCCGTATGGCCATCACCACCGCAGACTGTACGGGGCGAACGCCGGAAGTGTCGTAGACAGTTCCTTTTACAACCATGTGTTCTTCAGCTGAATTTTCCTGAGCGTGAATAGCGGGAAGTGCGAAAAAACAGGTTAGCACTAAAAGTATAAGCGGTAGTAATTTCATGCATCCAGATTCAATCCTTTTGCAAGTATAAGTATATTGGCAGAATGCGTTACAATAATTTCTGCCGAGTGGTATAAAATCCGGTTAGAAGGTTGGAAACTCAGATGCGCCGAAAAGCGCTTTGCTTAATTCTTTACAAAGCGCTTTATACGGATCTCGCGGCCTGCATTGAGCAGCAGCCTGTACGAGCCGTTTTCCATTTCGGAGAGGTCGAAAATGTATTCGTTGTTCCCGTTCTCCACGAATTCAAAGAAGAACTCCTCTCCTTTCTGGTTCATGACGGAGATAGACGTGTACGGATCGAAATTTCCGCTGACAGAAACGCGCAGCAGGTTTTCATTCTCTCTCCACTCCATGCTCAGGTGTGTTTCGTTTTCAGCACTTACCGTTGCCACGGGTTCGGGATCGTTTCCGCCGTAAAAGTTCTGGGCGAACAGGCCGTTGAGCGTAATTGCGACAAAAGCCATAGATACAAAAGTCTTTTTCATGTTGTTTTGTTATTTAATTCGCCGCAAATTTCCGGTGTTTATACGGTTTGTACAACTGTAAATGAAAAAGTTAATGATAATGTAATTCATTTAAAACAGGCTTAAAACAGGCGTAAAAGAAGGAACTAAAATTTTCTAACGAATGTTAATTCGAGATGGTAAATAGATGGCCTTTTTTGGAAAAAAGAAAGCCGTTCACCTGCTGGCGAACGGCTTCCGGGATCAATCTATGTATTTTTTAACGCTTCACTACTTTGAGCACTTCGGCGGATCCGTCCAGTGCGATGAAATAGATTCCTGCAGGAAGTGACCCGAGCATGATCTCGGTATTGTTCCCTTTGAAGTCCTGCGTATGAACTGTTTTTCCGTAAACATCGGTTACAGTGAGGCTGTGTGCACCTGCTGCATCCACCGCCAGTGTCAGCTGTTCGCTGAAGGGGTTCGGGTATACTGCAAATTGCGCACCTGTTGCTGAAAGTTCGTTCACAGCAAGTACTTCGGTAGCACAGGCAGAACCGCGCATAAGTTGTCCGCGGATCTCACCATTGGTATTGGTGTTATTGTGAACATTGGCGTATACCTGTCCATTGCGTACGGCAAGTGCTTCCGTTGCCGTGAAGGGAGTCGCATCGTCAACGGTCCAGTAGCCGAAGGCCGCATCGTCTGTTCCGCTTCCGGCAAACCAGGGTGTCATGTCGAAGATCACCGATCCGTTTGCACCCATTGCCGCATTGTGCAGGTGAGCACCGGTTACCGGTCCTGCAAGTCCGTTTACTACGAGCATGATGTGCAGGTCAGACTGTCCGCGGTCCATGGAAACCATTCCTCCGCCAAAAGCGGATGTGCTTACAGCGGGCACTTCCTGGTCTCCGGACATGTCTACACTGTATCCTTCGCGTGCAGTACGGTAGAGTTGTCCACGGAGTTCCCCGTTCGGGTTTGCAGCCGTATGCACGTTGATGTAGATGTTTCCTTTGAGCAGGTCCATGATCACCTGTGGTGTCAGGTCGGAAGAACCGATGTTTCCACCGATATAATTCCCGGACACATTTGAACTCAGGTCGATCGTTACTCCACCGTCTACTCCGGGAGCCCCGGTGTGGAGGTGCGCACCTGTGATCGGTCCGCTAAGCCCGTCCACCACAAGGTCGAAGTTCATTTGGTTGAATGTGTTATTGAGCGCAAAGTAACCTGTTCCCCGCGCAGTCGATACGGTTGGAGGCGACGTTTCCTGGTCTGTGGTCAGGAAGGCATCAAATGCAAGGGAATTCTCCATGAAAACGCTTCCACGGATCTCACCATTGGGGTTTGCAGCCGTATGTATGTTGATGTATACACGTCCGGCCATGAGGCTGTCCAGCAACCCGGTCACGCCGGATACGTCCGCCATTCCCTGGATCGAGTGATCGACAATGAAGGAAGAAAGGTCGACAACCACCGGTCCGTTGGTTCCGGGAAGTCCGAAATGCAGGTGTGCACCGTCAATGGCTCCGCTGAGTCCGTTTGCCGTGGCCCAGACATTCAGTCTTTTCCCGTCCAGCGAGAGGTTCATGGCACTCACGCCCATAGCGGAAGTGGAGACCATGGGTACTTCCTGCGTACCGTCGAGGTATGAACGGAAAGCGTAATCTTTTTCCAGTTTGATCTGTCCACGGATCTCACCGTTTGGATGGGATGCGGTGTGCGCATTGATGTAGAGGTTTCCATCGAGGAAGTCCTTGACCATCGTTGCGGTGAGGTCGGGGCCTGTAATAACTTTTTTGAGCTGATAGCCGGAAAGATCCGAAGTGAGATCCACGAGTACGGAACCGTTTGTTCCGGCCGCCCCGCTGTGGATGTGAATTCCGTCCACGGATTCGGAGAGTCCGCTCATGTACACGGTTATACACATGGTATCCCGCCCTCCATTCAGTACGAAGGTCGCAACCCCGTTACCGTTTGACGTTACTGCGGGTACCTCGTTCGCACCGTTCATCCGTGCACTGAACATCAATTTTTCTGACAAATGATCCGCCTGGGCTGTAAAAGCAGCAGCAGCAAGTACGGCAGTCATTGTCATTTTTTTAGTAAAACTCTTCATTTCTCAAGTGTTTTTGTGATTATGATATACTATATTAAAGAATCTGACGAACTAAAAAAACAAAAGGAGAGTGCTCCTCTCCTTTTGTTAACATTTTTTTTGATTTATTTCGGCAGGAGTACACGGTCGATCACGTGGATCACTCCGTTCGACTGATATACGTCGTAAGTCGAGATATTTGCCGTATTTCCATTCTCGTCCATGATCACGATGTTGTGCTCACCGTTCATCATTGCCGTGAGTTTCCCGCCAGAAAGTGTTGTCAGGACTGCTTTTCCTTTTCCTTTTTTGATGGCTTCCTTCAGGGTATTGAAGTCCATGTTACCGGCTACCACGTGGTAGGTGAGTACCTGTGAAAGTTTTTCTTTATTTTCCGGTTTGAGCAGTGTTTCCACGGTTCCTTCCGGCAGGTTCTCGAAAGCATCATTTACGGGAGCAAATACCGTGAACGGACCTTCGCCCTGGAGCGCATCGACGAGGCCGGCAGCTTTCACGGCAGCCACGAGCGTGGTGTGATCTTTGGAGTTCACCGCATTTTCAACGATGTTCTTTTTAGGGTACATTTTTTCACCACCAACCATGGTCGTTTCCTGTGCGTTCACAGATGTTGAGAATGCGATTGCAAGTGTTGCGACTGCGATTGCGAAGACATTTTTTTTCATGATTTATTTTTTTAATTGTTTCGCATAAGTTACGCGCGGGATACACATTCGGATTTCGGGCACCCTCAAATTCTATTATTTTTGTTAGTGACCTTACTTTAAAGGATAAAGAAGGATGTGGATGTCGCCATCGATCTCATGAAATCGGCTTAAATAAAAAAGGCCCCACAAGTGAGGCCTTTAATTTATTGAGACTTTTCAGATTTAAACCCTGCTATAAGCTTTTCAGATTTAAACCCTGCCTCATTAATTTCTTAATACAAAGATAAGAAATACAAAAGTACGATCCAAATTTAGATAAAGATGAGCCGGGTAAATCAACTAAAACAGTCAATTCTATTAAGGACTTTGTTCTTTTTGAGAAATAAAATCGATTCGTTATCTGAAAACTCCAAAAAGTACTGGTTATCCTGAATGTGAAAATCATTAACTCTCATTGCAGTTCTGACAGTTATTTCGTATTTATTCGTATCTAAAAAATGAAATTCTGCCACCACGTTTAAAGTATCCTGAGTATTTGATAATTCTTTCAGTACAACTCTGTACGGCATGTTCCGCCTGGGAGGAAAGTTAATAAACGGAAAAGTGTGCTTTAGAGAATAGTAAAACAAATGAGGTACTGACTTCTTAATTAAAGATTCAACAGCAATTTCTTCTATGCCTTCTCGTGGTCCGGATGCATCCCCGAAGTTTTTCCGATTTGTATAGTGTTTATCAATCCAAAATTCGTGGTTCCATGTTTCTGTGAACTCTCTTAAATATTTTGCATTTTCGGAAGCCGCATTCCGCCCATAGCCGTCTCCATATTCCAACCCGGTAATTTTCGAATTAGCTTCAACGCAATGTACTTTTATACGTTTTCTCTTTTTCTTAGGTTTCTCATTAAGGCCATGGTTTTCTTCACTCATTTTTATTCCGCTTTCTATTAAAGCTAGTTGAAATAAATCAAAAAACAGTGAAAGTTTAAGACTAAAAAATAAAAATGCTCCATCACTGAAGCACTTTTATCTATTTTATATCGAGATTTTTAAAGAATCACGCAGTCGTATTTCCGATCACTTTCAGCTGTTCGAGGGTCGGGGTCGGACTTCCGCCCTTTTTCTCGAGCGTGATCGCAAAGGCCTGTACATTCTTTTCTTTCATGGGCACGTTTGACGAGATGCCGGCAGATTCGATGTCGAAGACGCCGAGGTCCATCGGTTTACCGTCTACAATTGCCCAGAGTTGGTATTGTTTGTCTTCGTCGGGTGTGGGCAGGTTATCCACGGCGAGCATGACGCGTTCTTCATCCCTGTTCCAGTATACGCGGGCGCGAGCATCTTCGTTGGAAGGTGTTCCGGAAAGGGTTACGGTTTCCGTGCCGGGTCTCATAATCAGGTTCCTGACAGATTCGCTTTCATTCAGGCTGAGTCTCAGTTCGGCCATTTGATTTTCAAAGCGATCGGCATTTTCAGATTCCGACTTGCGCAGTTCAGCCACCTGACCCTGCAGAAATTCAGATTCCGATTTCGAGGTATAGAACAGGAAGAGCAAGCCGATGATGCACGCTGCAGCGATGCCAGTAGTCCATTTATAGATCGAAGAGCGGTCGGAGCCGGCGGGTTTCATTTGCACGACAGGTGCTTCCCGGGTCGCTTTTGCAGCATTGCCGGGTATTTCCTGTTCGGTGTTCTGAATGGCTTCCAGTACGCGGTTTTTCATACCGGCGGGCGGTTCTTTCGCCATGGCCAGGGCAAACTCCTCGAATGAGCTTTGCGCCGCCAGCAATTCCTGCCGGATTTCGGGATAGATCGCAGAAAGGCATTCTACCTCCCTGCGCTCCTGGTCGCTTACGGCACCCAGTGCGTAACTTTCGATGATCCCTGACGCTATGTATTCTTTTATATCCAAAACAATAGTACGCTAAAGTATTTTCTCAACTCCTGTACAGCACTCCGCACGCGGGTTTTAACGGTTCCGAGCGGAATTTCGAGCTCGTCCGATACTTCCTGCTGGGTATACCCGCGGAAATAAATGTAATCTACTATCAGTTGTTGCTCGGCGGAAAGGTTTTTGACCAAAGCATCCAAGCCGATTATGTTCACATTCTGAACTGTACCTTCTGACTTATATACGTCGCTTTCAACATCCTGGATTGAGCCCGGCCGTTCTTTTTTACTTTTACGAAGGAAATCAATCGCAGTGTTGCGTGTAATATTGAGCATCCAGGTAAAAAAAGTCGCTTTTTCGGGGTTAAAGGCGTGAATGTTCTTCCAGATCTTCACCATGGCATCCTGCAGCACGTCCTGCGCAACTTCTTCAGAGCGCACAATTCGCGAGGCAATTCCATACAGAGAATCTGAGTAATGGTCATATAAATCGGAAACAGCCAGCGAATCACCGTCTTTCAGACGAAAGACCAGACGATCGATATCTTGTTTTTCCAGCATAATATGTTACGAATATAGTATAATTCTTTACGTTCGCCCGGGATACCGGATGTTTTTGACAAAAGTTCCTGTAGATTTGTAAAAAAACGGATTCCCGATCATGCAAAAAGTCTATTATTTATCGTCCTGTTCAACCTGCTCCCGCATCCTGAAAGAACTGAACCTGCCCGATTCGGTGGAGTTGCAGGATATTAAAACAGAAAATATCGATGCTGAAACGCTGGATTTCTTAAAAGAGAGGACCGGCAGCTACGAAAGTTTGTTCTCAAAGCGTGCAATGAAGTATAAATCACTCGGCCTAAATGAACAAACACTTTCCGAGGACGATTACCGCAACTGGATGCTCAAAGAGTATACTTTTCTGAAGCGCCCGTTCATAATAAACGGTAATGAAGTGTTCATCGGGAATTCGGCCAAAACGGTTGCAGCTGCCAAAAGTTCGTTCGAAGGCTGATGTCTAAAAGTGCCCTGGCGCACCTGGCCCTGTTTTTGGTCAACGCGATTTATGCCGCGAGCCACATCCTGGCCAAGGGCGTGATGCCGGTATATCTGAGTCCGAGCGTATTCATCTTCTTACGCGCCTCGGGTGCGGCTCTGCTGTTCTGGCTGATCCGGGCATTCCTGCCACGCGAACCCATTGCCCGGAAAGACTGGTTTCGCATTGCCTTGTGTGGGCTTTTTGGCGTCGCGGTAAACCAGTTGTGTTTTTTCCACGGACTCAATTTATCTTCAAGTATCAATTCGGGGATCATTATGACGACGAACCCGATCATGGTGTTCATCCTCTCTTTCTTTTTTCTCGGTGAAGGCATCAACCTGATGAAAGCCTGTGGCCTGTTGCTTGGCGCTTCGGGAGCGGTTTTGCTTACATTACAGGGGAATCCGGGAGGTGGCAGTTCGGTGCAGGGAGATTTGTTACTGTTTGCCAACGCCATGAGTTATGCCGTGTACCTGGTTCTCGCAAAGCCGTTGATGAACCGTTATTCACCGCTGACCGTCATCTCCTGGGTATTTACCTTCGGCACCTTCTTCGTGTTGCTTTTCCCGCCGGTCATTCCCGGATTGATGCAACTGGATCCTGCGACCTTACCGGGCGACATCGTATGGAAAATCCTGTATGTGATCATCGGGGTAACCTTCCTGACTTACCTGCTCACGCTTTTCGGGTTGAAACACCTTTCTGCCACGATCAGCAGCGCATACATGTATTTTCAGCCGCCACTCGTATTCGTATTTGCCTGGCTGTTCCTGTATTTGGGAATTTCAGAAGATTACACACGTTCGCTGACGCCGGATAAGTTCCTGTATATGGGCCTGATCGTTGCGGGAGTGCGAATGATCTCTCCCCGCAGGCGAAAAAAGCGTGTTGTTTAGCTGAATTCGATCATGACGGCGCCTTTATCGACCACGTCATTCGGTTTTACACGAATTTCCTTTACCGTACCACTTCCTTCCGCTTTTAAGACGTTTTCCATTTTCATGGCTTCCAGCGAAAGAATCTCGTCTCCGGGCTGCACTTCGTCGCCTTCCGAAACGGCAACCGAAACGATACGTCCGGGCATCGGTGCCACGAGTTCCTTGAGTTTACGTACTTTCGGTACATCAAGCCCGAGGGAAGCGATCAGTTCGTCGAGCGCCCCTTTCTTTTTAACGTGAAATTCGCGCTGGTTGATCTTAATGCGCAGGAAACGGTCTTCAGAACTTTCCTCGAGGATCTCCCCGAAAAAGGTCTTTCCTTCCCATTCGATCGAGAAATAACGTTCGTCTTCGAAGTGTACGTGAGCACCTTGCGATGTTTTGCGTTCAATACCGTCGATTATCCAGTTATTTGCTTCCATTTGTCAGGGATTTTGGACAAAAATAACCTTTTAAACTTCCCTTTACATAAAATTTCTTGCGGATTCTGATTTAATTGACAAGTTTTGTGGAAATTTTAGAACTATGAAATATCCGGTTTTCCTGATTACTCTTGTCATGCTGACCGCCTGCGGGTCGCAGAAAAAGATGGACGAAACATCAACTTCGCCCGTGCCACCGCCACCGCCTAAGGTTGTTGATAGCGGAAGTGATCAAACGCGGATGGATACGCTGGTAATCACGGAAGTCCCGGTTTATCGCGCTTCGAACACCATTTTAACCGATTTGGTTCATACACGACTCGATGTCAATTTCAACTGGGCACAATCCCGTATGAACGGAAAGGCTACCATTACGGCCAAACCGCACTTTTACCCGAGCGATTCGCTTATTCTCGATGCGAAGGGAATGGACATCAACAGTGTGAAAATGAACGGAAACGAACTGGAATATACGTACGACAGTCTCAAATTGCGCATCAAGCTGGACAAGACCTACGACCGCAATACGAAGTACACGGTTGTCATTGATTACGTGGCCAAACCCGACGAACGTGAAACAGGCGGTAGTTCTGCCATTACCAGCGACAAAGGACTGTATTTCATCAATCCGCGCGGTGAAAACCCGAACCAGATGCCGCAGATCTGGACGCAGGGGGAAACGCAGTCTAATTCCGTCTGGTTCCCGACGATCGACTCGCCTAACTCCAAAACGACTGAAGAGATCCACATCACGGTGGACAAAAAATACAAAACCCTTTCAAACGGAACGCTCGTTTCTTCCAAAGTAAATGCAGACGGCACGCGCACCGATACCTGGAAGCAGGATCTTCCGCATGCTCCGTACCTGTTCATGATGGGCGTCGGAGAATTTAAAGTTGTGAAAGATACCTATACGCGCCCCGACGGTTCGAAAATGGATGTGAATTATTACGTAGAACCCGAATGGGAATCGTATGCTAAAGATATTTTCGGGGAAACACCCGATATGATCGCGTATTTCTCAAAGTTGATGCAGGTGGAATATCCATGGGACAAATACGACCAGATCGTTGTGCGCGAATATGTTTCCGGAGCCATGGAAAATACGAGTGCCGTTGTTTTCGGGGACTTCGTGTACCAGACGGATCGCGAGTTGCTGGACAGCGACAATAATTCCACGATCGCGCATGAACTGTTTCACCACTGGTTCGGGGACCTCGTAACCTGTGAGTCCTGGTCAAACCTTCCGCTGAACGAATCATTCGCTAATTATTCGCAATACCTGTGGGACGAGCACCGTTACGGCCTCGACGAAGCGGCGTACAATGCCCAGAAAGAAATGGACGGTTATTTCCAAAGCGCTGCTGCACAGGGTTACCACGATTTGATCTGGTTTACCTACGACGAACGTGAGCAGATGTTTGACGGCCATTCGTACAATAAGGGAGGACGTATCCTGCACATGTTGCGCTGTTACCTCGGTGACGAAGCATTTTTCCAGGGCATGCACAACTACCTGGTCGAAAACAAATTCAAACCGGCGGAATTCCACCAGTTAAGACTGGCCTTTGAAGCGGTGTGCGGCGAAGACCTCAACTGGTTCTTCAACCAGTGGTTTCTCGGCTCGGGCCACCCGGATCTCGAAGTACGTTATGACAACATCACGGACAGCGTAAGCATTTCTGTTTCCCAGTTACAGGACCTGGAGAAATTCCCGCTGTTCAAACTTCCGGTGGATGTAGTAACTTATGATGACAACGGAAAACATGTTTCCCGCATTGTGATCGATGAAAGCGCGCAGTCGTTCACCCTTCCGGTAGCGGGTACGCTGAAAGGAATCGTATTTGACGACCGGCAGATGCTACTCGGTACGATTTCCGAGAAAAAGCCGGCTTCATATTATGTGTACCAGTATTACAATCATCCCGCTTATCGCGTTCGTCTCGAAGGCCTCATGCAGGGATCCCGTGAGCGCGAAGCCGACGCCGGTCAAAAGCTGGTTCTGGCAGCTCTGGAAGATCCATTCTGGGATATCCGGAATACGGCCATCGATAAAATGGTGCGCTTGACAGGTGAATATAAAACCACCGGCATCAACCTCATTCGCAACATGGCCATGAACGATTCATCCAGTTCAGTGCGTGCCAAGGCGATCACTTTCCTGGCGGATAGAAACCTGCCGGAAGCGGAATTAAAAGCAATGCTGGAAACCGTATTTGCGAAAGAGCGCTCCTACCATGTTCTGACAGCTGCCCTGAAGGCACTGGCCGAAGTTGATTCGAAGGCAGCACTGACACGGGCCGACAATTTATTGAAGGAAGATCCGTCGTCGCAGTTGCTCGTGGGTATTTCCCAACTTTACTCCAAATACGGGAGTGATGACAAAGCAACTTTTTTCCGCGAGACACTGCGCAGTGGTAACCTCAAAGGCTTTGACGAACTGTCGATACTGAATGCGTATGTGATCTTCTGCGTGGAGCACCCGGATCAGCTCGGAGCCTGTGTGGAGGATCTCGCTTACCTCAAAGAGAATGGTGGAATGTACACGAAAATGTTCCTTTCACAGTTTACTGACGGGCTGACGAAGCGCCTGCAGTCTGAGATCGCCGATAACAAACTGGAAATCGAAACACTGGAAAAGGCGGAGGACCTCGGAAAGGTCAACGAACTGAATGAAGAAAATGCTTATTACGAAGGAATCATTGAGGAGTTGAAAAAGCTCTGATCTCTTATAAAGAACGAATTACGCGAACCGCTGATGTATGTCAGCGGTTTTTTTTGTGCGGGAATACTCGTTTCAGTACTGTTTAGACTCATAGTGTGATCATTTTTCGACGAAAAGCTTGCCGGATAAACGAATTGCAGGCAGAGCGGAACAGATTTGCAGGCCTGCTCTCCGATAACCAGCGCGGCACAAACCGGACAATCGTACAGCATAAGGTGATTCGACTACCTTAATGAAAAAAGTCCATTCGCCGGATGACGAATGGACTTGTATGATACTTGTTGTTTGTAAGGTCTATCCCGAACACATTTCGCAGTTTTCCGGATCGTCGAGTGAGCAGGCGATTGCCGCTTGTTGTTCCTCCACGGTCTGTGCCTTCGGCATGGAAACCACGTTTTTGTCCACTGTAAACTTGATCGCGTCCGTAGCTGCTTTTGTTCGCAGGTAATACATCCCGGTTTTCAGTCCTTTTTCCCAACCATAGAAGTGCATGGAGGTCAGCTTCCCGAAGTTGGCATTTTCCATGAAGATGTTGAGTGACTGTGACTGGCAAATGTAAGCCCCGCGATCTGCTGCCTGGTCGATGATCGCTTTTTGTGAAATTTCCCAGGCTGTTTTATACAGTTCTTTCAGGTTTTGCGGAATTTCATCGATGTTCTGAATGGAACCGTTGGAAGCCATGATCTTCTGACGCATGTCCTTTGTCCAGAGTCCTTCTTTAACGAGGTCTTTCAGCAGGTGTTTGTTTACGATGATAAATTCACCGGAAAGTACGCGGCGCGTATAAATGTTCGACGTATACGGCTCGAAGCATTCGTTATTTCCAAGGATCTGAGCTGTAGAAGCTGTTGGCATCGGAGCAAGCAACAGGGAGTTACGCACACCGTGTGTTTTCACTTCTTCGCGCAGGATGTCCCATTCCCAGCGACCGGTCGGGGCAACACCCCACATGTCAAACTGGAAAATTCCTTTTGATACCGGTGAACCGGCGTATGTTTCGTACGGACCGTCCACTTTTGCCAGGTCTTTGGAAGCTGTCATGGATGCATAATAGATCGTCTCGAACACTTCACGGTTGAGTGCGCGTGCTTCATCCGACTCGAAGGGGAAGCCCATCATGATAAACGCATCTGCAAGTCCCTGTACACCAAGGCCGATCGGGCGGTGACGCATATTCGAGTTGCGTGCTTCTTCTACCGGGTAGAAGTTTCCGTCGATGATCTTATTGAGGTTGAGCGTAGCCTGGTAAGCCACTTCAAACAGTTTGTCGTGATCGAAAGTATTTTCTTCCGTTACGAATTTCGGAAGTGCGATCGATGCGAGGTTACACACTGCGGTTTCATCCGGCGCCGTGTACTCGATGATCTCCGTACAGAGGTTCGAAGATTTGATCGTTCCGAGGTTCTGCTGGTTCGATTTGCTGTTTGCCGAATCTTTGTACAGCATGTAAGGTGTTCCCGTTTCGATCTGTGACTCCAGGATCTTAAACCACAGGTCCTGTGCCTTGATCGTTTTACGTCCTTTTCCGGCCGCTTCGTAGCCGAGGTACAATTTTTCAAATTCGGCGCTGTGCGTATCGGAAAGTCCCGGGCACTCGTGCGGACACATCAGGGTCCATTCTCCGTTCTCCTTCACGCGTTTCATGAAAAGGTCCGGGATCCAGAGTGCGTAGAACAGGTCACGTGCACGTTGTTCTTCTTTCCCGTGATTCTTTTTCAGATCGAGGAAATCAAAGATATCGGCATGCCACGGCTCCATGTAGATTGCGAAAGATCCTTTACGTTTTCCGCCACCCTGGTCCACATAACGTGCTGTGTCGTTGAATACACGCAGCATCGGTACGATCCCGTTGGAAGTTCCGTTCGTTCCCTTGATGTAAGATCCTGTCGCACGAATATTGTGAATAGCCAGACCGATACCTCCCGCGGATTGCGAAATCTGAGCGCATGATTTCAGGGTATCGTAAATTCCGTGAATGCTGTCTTCTTTCATGGTAAGCAGGAAGCAGGAAGACATTTGCGGTTTCGGTGTACCGGCATTGAACAGGGTCGGTGTGGCGTGCGTGAACCAGCCTTCTGACATCAGGTTATATGTCTTGATCGCCGACTGAATGTCGTTCTTGTGAATTCCAACCGCCACGCGCATCAGCATTTGTTGCGGACGCTCGGCGATCTCTCCGTCGAGTTTGAGCAGGTAAGAGCGCGTGAGGGTTTTAAACCCGAAGTAATCGTAACGGAAATCGCGGTCGTAGATAATACTGGAGTCGAGCACCTCGCGATTGTCCATGATCACCTGGTATACATCATCCGCGAGCAGGGAAGCGCGCTCCCCGGTTTTCGGATCCACGTAATTGTACAGGTCTTCCATCACTTCCGAAAAGGCTTTTTTCGTTTCCTTGTGCAGGTTCGAAACAGCGATTCGTGAAGCGAGCAGGGCATAATCCGGGTGATCGATCGTTTTTGCCGCAGCTACTTCGGCAGCCAGGTTATCCAGATCGGTTGTCAGTACACCGTCGTAAATCCCTTCGATTACCTTCATGGCAACCGCTTCCGGGGATACGAGGGGATCCAACCCGTAGCACATCTTCATGATGCGCGCTGTAATTTTATCGAATTTGACGGCTTCCTTGCGTCCGTCTCTTTTTACTACATACATGGGCGCTCTTTTTTATATAGGGTTTGTTTTATTCGGTATTTAAAAATCTTCGTCGAGGCTGAATGTCTGGTTTTCTTTTCCGGCCATTACTCCTGCTTTCTGGTATTCTCCGACGCGTTTTTCGAAGAAGTTGCTTTTTCCCTGGATCGAGATCATATCCATAAAGTCGAAGGGGTTGGTCACGTTAAACACTTTTTCGTTCCCGAGTTCGAGCAGCAATCTGTCCGCCACGAATTCGATATACTGACTCATCAGGTCGCTGTTCATTCCGATCAGTTTTACGGGCAGCGCCTCGAGGATGAATTCTTTTTCGATCTTCACGGCATCCAGGATGATCTCTTTCACCTGTTCTTTCGGAAGTTGTGTTTTGAGGTGATTTGTATAAAGCAGGCATGCAAAATCGCAGTGCAGTCCTTCGTCGCGTGAGATCAGTTCGTTCGAAAATGAAAGACCCGGCATGAGTCCGCGTTTTTTCAACCAGTAGATCGAGCAGAAAGACCCGGAGAAGAAAATGCCTTCCACGGCCGCAAAGGCCACGAGTCGTTCGGCAAAATTCCCGTTATCGATCCAGCGCAGGGCCCAGTCCGCTTTTTTGCGCACGCAGTCCATCGTCTCGATCGCGTTGAAGAGGTACGATTTATCTTTCGAATCTTTAATATATGTATCGATCAGCAACGAATACGTTTCCGAATGGATGTTTTCGATCGCTACCTGGAACCCGTAAAAGAACTTCGCTTCGGTATATTGCACTTCCGAGAGGAAGTTCTCCGCGAGGTTCTCGTTCACGATCCCGTCCGAAGCAGCAAAGAAAGCAAGTACATGCTTGATAAAATGACGCTCGTTGTCATTGAGTTTGTTTTCCCAGTCTACCAGGTCCGGGGCGAGATCGATCTCTTCCGCCGTCCAGAAACTGGCTTCCGCCTTCTTGTAGAACGCCCAGATGTCATCGTGCTGGATCGGAAACAGGACAAAACGGTTCTTGTTTTCCTGCAGTATCGGTTCCATTTGTTGTTCGTTATTTGTCATTTTTTCCTTCTTTTTTGATTCCCTTTCTTTCGCTGTCAATTACCAAACAGTAACGCTTTTTCACTTTAATCAGAGGTGACAAAGCCCCCTGGTGAAAGAACGTTTATTTTTCACCGTTTGTTTTATTTATTAAATATGTTGTTTCCCCTTTTTCCGTGAAATATCAGGTCCGTAATCCGGTCTGATTCGTTACTTGAGGCATACAAATTTTGTCAAAAAACTTTCTAAACGCAATTAAAGAAATTCACAATTCCTTAACGTTATCAACATTAAAATTCGCAATCCCTTTGGTGACAAACCCTAGCAACTTTTTCAACAGCGGAGACAAAGATATTCACAGTTAAAAAGTCATAATTAGTCGACAAAATTCAAAAATTCGTCAACCGATTGACAGAAAAGCGATTTTCGAAACTCTCTATAAAATTAACGGACTTTTGAAGGCCGGTCAACCCGTTTTTTTTATTATTTTAAACAGCAAATTGTGGATAATAGCCGGATCGCAACCAGGCACCGGATTCACAAAATTTACGGCGTATGCTTATCCGAAAATGGCGCGACGATCTCGCTCACCTCATCTATCCCGAAAGTTGCCTGTTTTGCGCAGACGAACTCCCGGATGCCACTCACCCGCTTTGTCTCTTCTGCCGGGATAACCTGCAATTCACCCGCTTCGAGGAATACCGCACCGAAAGTCCGCTCGACCAACTGTTTTGGGGACGCATCCCCGTACACGGCTCTTACGCCCTGCTTCACTATGATAAAGATGCACACACCCGCCGACTGTTGCATGCACTGAAGTACAAACACCGCGAAGACCTCGGAACCACGCTCGGAAAAATGATCGGCGAACGCATTTCAGAACTCAAAAATTTTAAAGACCTCGATGCGCTCTTACCGGTTCCGCTGCACCCGAAAAAGATGTACCTGCGCGGTTACAACCAAAGTTCGGCAATCGCGCGAGGAATCGCTTCCGAAATGGATGTGCAGGTCGATGAACGTTTCCTCCGGCGCACACGACACGGATCCAGCCAGACGAAGAAAGGACGGTTCGGGCGGTGGGACAATGTGCAGCAAACTTTTGCCCTCCAAACCAAATCCGCTCACTCTTACAAACACGTGGCCCTCGTGGATGACGTGATCACCACCGGCGCTACACTCGAATCAATTATCCGGCAGATTCACGAAAATTATCCCGACCTTCGCGTAAGCGTAATAGCGCTCGCACTTACCCGGTAAATGACAACAAAAAAATACCTTATCATCGGTGGCGGACTTGCAGGCACAAGCCTGGCCATTCACTTAATCCGCGCAGGTCAGGATGTAACTCTTATCGACAGCGGAGAAAATCACAGCAGCCGTGTCGCTGCCGGGCAGATCAACCCGATCGTGTTTCGACGCATGAACAAAAGCTGGCGCGTTGACGAATTCTTTCCGTATGCCGAAGACTTTTACCGAAGCCTGGAAACAGAAGAACAAACCCTTTTTGTGAATATCCGCATTCGGCGTTTCTTCTCCTCCGAACAGGAAAAACAATTCTGGCTCGACCGGCAACATGAAGAGGAATACCGCGACTACCTGGAACCTTTCGATCCGGAACAACAGGATTTTCCTTTTGCACACAATCCTTTTGGAAGTGCCGTGGTCAAAAAGGCAGCCTTCGTACGCGCAACCAAATACCTCGACGCAGCCCGGCGGTTCATTGAATCAAAAGGTACGTGGATCACGAATACGGTACACTGGGATCAGCTCGATGCTCAAACAGGAAGCTACAATGGAATTCCATACGAATGCATTATTCTCTGCACGGGCTACCGGCACCGGGAAAACCCCTTCTTTGAACATCAAAAGATCCAGCAAACCAAAGGCGAAATACTGACCGTTTCCGCCGAAGGAGTACCAACAAACGAAGCACTCAACCGGAAATGCTTCCTGATCCCGCTTTCGGAAACACAGTTTCGCGTCGGTTCAAATTATAAATGGGACGATGCCACCACCAACCCGACATCCGAAGCACGCGAATTTATCACTGAAAACGCGAAACAGCTTTTAAACGTTCCTTTTAAAACGGAGGAACAGGTTGCCGGGGTTCGACCCACAACCGTTAATCGTCGCCCAGTTGCGGAGATCCATCCCGATTACCCGAAACTGGCCATGCTCAATGGTCTCGGATCCAAAGGATACCTGCTCGCCCCGCTACTCGGAAAGGAATTTTCAGAAGTGCTGATGACTTCCGTGACAGATTAAATTTACATTTTTACTGAAAAAAATCACCATGATCGGAATTCTCCTCCTCTTTTTTATCACCCGCATGTTTTACCGCCTTGCCGACACCTACAAGCGCAGCAAATGGTTGTATGCCATTTTATCCATCGTCGTTTACTACGGCGTAACGATCCTGTTCTACTTTATAGTGCGTGTGATCATCAGCCTTAATCCGAACACCCTACTTAGTGCGGACGAAGAACTGATCCTCGGACTGGTTGGCATTCCTTTCGGACTCGGAGCACTATGGCTTTTGTATACGCTGCTCAAACGAAACTGGTCCTCCAAAGGGCCGAAAACAGCATATTCCGAACTGCTCGATACGGATCTTGAATAAATTCCTGAACTTTTCGCGACTTAAAGGCCGAATACTTCGTCGAGGGCATCACAAAATGCAGTAGCCGCGATTTCCAGTATCTCCCGCGTGTGCGCCTGGCTGATAAACCCGACCTCATACCCACTCGGTCCGATGTATACTCCACGAGATAAAAGCGCTGCGAACAAACGTTTGAAATCCGTCATATCCGGGTCGATCTCCGAAGATCGTCGCACGGTTTTTTTCCCGGCAAAGTTCATCCAGAATATGGAGGCAATACTCACCAGTTCAAAATCGTATCCTTTTTTGGCCGTGTGATCATTAATGATTGAAACAAAGAATTGCGTGCGCTCCTTCTGCTTTTCATAAAAACCCTCTTTGGCACATTCTTTCAGTTGTGCGATTCCCGCAGCCATTGCCACCGGGTTTCCTGAGAGTGTTCCCGCCTGGTAAACAGGCCCGTCGGGCGATACGCAGGACATGATCTCGGCACTGGCGCCGTAAGCTCCGACCGGGAGTCCGCCCCCGATAATTTTACCATAAGTTACCAGGTCCGGTTTGATGTCGTAATATTCAGCCGCACCCGAAAAGGCAACCCGGAAACCGGAAATAACCTCATCGAAGAAAAGCAGGATGCCGTGTTCGGTGCACAATTTGCGCAGTTCAAGCAAAAAAGTCTTTTCCTGTAGTAAAAGTCCGTTATTCGCCGGTATCGGCTCGATGATCGCACAGGCAATTTCGTCTTTATGTGCTTCGACGCAGTTTCGCAGGGCTTCAATATCATTCAGTGGCACGACGAGTGTTTCATTTGCAAAACTTTCCGGAACCCCGGCACTGGAAGACGTTCCAAGCGTCGCGAGCCCACTTCCCGCTTTTACCAGCAAAGAATCGGAATGGCCGTGATAACATCCTTCGAATTTCAGGACCTTATCGCGTTTGGTATACCCGCGCGCCAGCCGCAATGCGCTCATGACGGCTTCCGTACCCGAACTTACAAAACGGATCTTTTCGATAAAGGGATTGCGCGACAATATGAGTTCGGCCAGTTCATTCTCGAGGCGGGTCGGTGCCCCGAAACTACTTCCGTTGGACATTGCCTCCATCACGGCATCGAAAACACCCGGATGATTGTGTCCGAGGATCAGCGGTCCCCAACTTCCGCAGAAATCGATAAATTCGTTATCGTCCTCATCCCAGATATAGCTGCCTTTTCCTTTTTTAAAGAAGAGTGGCGGCCCGTCCACTGATTTAAACGCTCTTACAGGGGAGTTCACTCCACCCGGAAAATAGTGCTTTGCTTCTTCGAAAAGTGCTGCTGAAGTTGTACGGGAGATCTGTTTGGATGCCATTCCTTTTTTCCGGCAAAATTAAGAATAATAAGGCGCTTTTTTCAGTTGAGACGAGACAAGTTTGTACGGAAAACCGCAACCCTGACCTTCTGAATTGCGGTTTTACGTTTTCAAAAGCGCCGATTCCGTCGTAGCTTGGCGCTATGTTAAAACATGTTTCGATTTTCGTACTGCTAATTATACTGACCACGGCATGCAGCCTTCAAAAAAGACATTACAGAAAAGGTTTTCATATTTCCTGCCATTTTCCGCGCAAATCTATCCGTGAAACACCGCCACGTGAACAGCTGTCCGAACATGTGACAGAAACTGCAAAACCACAAAGTTCGCTTGTCACGCATCGCCAGGCCGTAAAACCCGCGGAAAACATGACTCCGGTAATGCCCGATTCATTCGCATTCACAAAGAAAAAGTATCCGGATCATAACACGCGTGAAAAGCTGAAGTTTAATGAAAAACCGTCTGCTTCGAGTTCGATCCGTACCCAAGAAAGAGCTCCTCAAAAACAACAACGAGATGCAGGCGACCAGTCTCAGGCAAAAGAGCGAGCGCGGGCAGCAAGCATAAAGGCCCTGTTCTTTTTTTTAGCACTTGCCGGCACCTGTATTCTGACTTTTTGCCTGATACCTGTGCTTATACAGGCTCAATTTTCAGCGTTAATAAACATAATAATAATCACTGGAGTAAGTATCCTTAGCACTTCATTTTTTATAGCTATGGTCGCCTATGCTATAATTGCTCTGTATAACCTGCTTGTATCGCGGGGAGTTATTCGGAAGAAATTTTGAATGGAGTTTCCATGGTGTTTTTAGAAAAGTTACGCACTGGCAATTCATTGTTAGCATTTCGCTTTTTCATTAGCCTCAAGGAATCTCGAAACATTTGAATTCGCTTCTTTGTTACTAATCCATGCCGCGCAACCCGCTTCTTCGTTTTACCCCTCAGGGAATTTACTGCAAACAGGCGGATATTTACATCGATCCGTGGAAACCGGTGCGCCGGGCAATTATTACACACGGACATGCCGACCATGCCCGCCGCGGAAACGGTGCTTACCTCGCCCATCGCTTTACGTGTGAAATTCTCAGGGTCCGGCTCGGTCCGGCCGATTACGTATCGTTCGAATACGGTGATTCCGTCCTGATCAACGGCGTTCGCTTTTCGTTTTATCCGGCCGGTCATTTATTGGGAAGCGCACAGATCCGGGTAGAATATAAGGGCGAAGTGTGGGTGGTAACGGGTGATTACAAAGTGGAGAACGACGGCTTATGCGAACCGTGGGAACCCTTGCAATGTCATACACTTATTACGGAATGTACTTTCGGGCTTCCGGTTTACCACTGGAAAGCTCAGGACGAAGTCCGTGGTGAAATGACGGAATGGATCAGCCGGAACCGCGAGGCGGGGAAAAACAGTATTTTACTCGGTTATTCACTCGGGAAAGCACAACGGATCCTGCACATGCTCAGCCACGAAACCGACCCGATCTATTGCCACGGAGCGGTCGAAAACATGAACGAGGTGCATCGCAGGTGCGGACTGATACTTCCCCCGACTTTACGTGTTTCGGATGAAAAAGCCAAAAAGAAACCGGAAAACGCCATCGTGGTGGCTCCGCCATCGGCTATCGGTACGCCATGGCTCAACCGGTTTCGTCCGTACGCAACAGCCATGGCTTCCGGATGGATGACCCTGCGCGGAGCCCGCCGGAGAAGGGCCGCTGACAAAGGACTCGTCTTATCCGATCACGTGGACTGGCCCGGTCTGCACGAAGTTATGTCACTTTGCAAACCCGAACAGGTGATCTGTACGCACGGGTACACCGAAATATTTGCCGATTACCTGCGATCCAGGGGAATGAATGCACATGCGGAAAAAACCTTTTTTGACGCTGAAAACGACGAGGAATGAAACGCTTTGCCAAACTCTTCCAGCAACTCGATGAAACGAACAAGACGAACCTGAAGGTTGCGGCCATGGCTGACTATTTTCGGGAGGCGCCACCGGAAGACCGCGTCTGGGCAATTGCGCTGATGAGTTCCCGCAGGCCGCCACGACCTGTTAAAACGCCCTTGCTTCGACAATGGGCTTCCGAGGCGGCAACGATTCCCCTGTGGCTTTTTGAAGAATCGTATCACGTGGTTGGGGACCTCGCAGAAACAATTGCCTTACTGACCGGAGACAGTTCCGATGAAGAACATGCTTCCGATGAACAAACACTCAGCGAGTGGATGCAGCTCATACTTCGCCTGCGCAAGATGCCGGAAGAAGAGCAACACGAAACCCTGCTCGAAGCATGGAGCGTGCTCGGCTATCGCGAAAACTTCGTGTTCAACAAACTGCTGACCGGTTCTTTCCGGGTTGGCGTTAGCCGCAAACTCATGACTCGCGCCCTGGCACAGGCCTTCGACCTCGAGGAAAATGCACTGGCACACCGCATCATGGGGAAATGGGATCCAACGGGAATAACTTTCGATGAACTCATCTTTGAGCACGATCACCGCGATAAAGCCTCACAGCCATATCCGTTTTACCTCGCATACAGTGTGGAGGACCGCAGTGAACCGATCACTCAAGAAGACCCCAACGACTGGCACGCCGAATGGAAATGGGACGGCATCCGCGGGCAACTCGTTAAACGCAACGGGGAACTGTTCGTCTGGTCGCGCGGGGAAGAACTCGTTACCGACAAATATCCCGAATTTGAAGCATTTGCACCCGCTATTCCGGACGGAACCGTCCTGGACGGGGAGATCATGGCCTGGCAGGAAGATATGCCACTGAACTTTCATGCGCTTCAACAACGCATCGGCCGGAAAACGCTCTCCCGGAAAATCCTCGAAGAAGTCCCCGTGGTATTCATGGCTTACGACCTCATCGAATGGAAGAGCGAGGACCTGCGGAGCAATTCGCTTGAAAGCCGGAGAAAAAAACTGGAAGAACTGAATGAAAAGATTCAGTCCCCGAACCTGCTGCTTTCGCCGTCCATTCCGTTTGAGGCCTGGGAAGACCTGGAACTGCTGATCTCGGAAGCACGCGCACGTGCCTGTGAAGGCTTTATGCTCAAGCACGTCCGTTCGGAATACGAAGTGGGCCGCAAAAAAGGAAACTGGTGGAAATGGAAAAGCGATCCCTTTACAATCGATGCGGTACTGACCTTTGCCATGCGCGGACACGGAAGACGTGCGAACCTCTACACCGATTATACTTTCGGCCTCTGGCACGACGGTGAACTGGTCACTTTTGCCAAAGCCTATTCGGGACTTACCGATAAAGAATTCAACCAGGTGGACCGCTTTGTAAAACGGAATACCATCGAACGCTTCGGACCGGTGAGGCAGGTGACTCCCCAACTCGTTTTTGAACTCGCATTTGAAGGAATTGCACTTTCCAAACGCCATAAGTCGGGCGTGGCCGTACGTTTTCCGCGGATCATTCGCTGGCGGCACGATAAAAAACCGGAAGATGCCAATACACTGGATGATCTCATCGCACTCATCCCTAAAAATGTGGAATGAATAGTTCACGGCGCAGTATTCGAAACGGTCTGCTGAAATTTTTTATCCCGAAAACGATCATTCGAATGGTTTCCGATGTTGTACAATTAAAATCACTTTGTGAAGGTGGCAGATCTGTTACGTACGGGTAAAAAATGGTTCGGTGATCGTGGCTGGAAGGTCCGTCCGTTCCAGGAAGAAACCTGGCGCTATGTGCTCGACGGGGAAAGCGGCCTGTTGAATGCTCCTACCGGTTCCGGGAAAACACTGGCCCTGTTCACACCGATCCTGTTGCGCGAAATGAACGCCTTGCAGGCCAATGAACTCGTTGCACTTTGGATTACGCCGCTTCGTTCACTTGCCAAAGAAATTGCAGGTGCTACCGAAGCATTTGCCCGGGAAAACAAGGTCGACATCCGCGTGGAGATCCGAAACGGGGACACGAGCGGCTCGGTGCGTAAGCGCCAAAAGGAAAAACCGCCTTTTATGCTCGTGATCACCCCGGAAAGCCTGCACCTCTTGCTTTCGTATCGGGATTCCGACCGTATTTTCAGGCAACTTCGTTATGTGGTCGTAGACGAATGGCACGAATTGCTGGGAACCAAGCGTGGCGTTCAGACCGAACTCGCACTTTCTTTTCTGCGCACGCAAAACCCGAACCTCATCACCTGGGGAATTTCGGCCACCATCGGGAACCTGGCACAGGCCACGGAAATCTTAATGGGAAAGCCCGGAGATCATCCCGTGGTTCGCGATGCAAGCCCGAAGAAGATCCGCGTTACAACCCTGCTCCCGGAGACTTTTAGTATTTTTTCCTGGGCCGGACATCTCGGAACACGGTTACTGCCCGAAGTAACTCAGACCATTCAAAAGCATCGAAGTACGCTCATTTTTACAAATACGCGCTCGCAGTGCGAGGCCTGGTACCGTCACCTGATCGAAGCATCTCCCGATCTGGCCGGCTTGCTGGCGCTCCACCACGGATCGCTTGACAAGGAAATTCGCCTGTGGGTCGAAAATGCCTTGAAGGCCGGGAAACTGAAAGCCGTTGTGTGTACTTCTTCCCTCGATCTCGGCGTGGATTTCCCGGAAGTGGATGCCGTGATCCAGATCGGCGGAGCCAAAGGTGTCGCGCGTTTTTTACAACGGGCAGGACGCAGCGGGCATCAACCGGACGGAACCAGCCAGATTTATTTCGTGCCGACGCATGCCCTGGAGATCATCGAAGGTGCGGCCTTGAAAGATGCGATCGAAGACCAGGATGTGGAAGACCGCCCGCCGCGTGTGCTTTCGTACGACGTACTCGTGCAGTTTGTGGTAACCGTTGCGCTCACCGGGCGCTTTACACCGGAGGACATTTACCAGATGGCTAAAAACACCTATGCGTACCAGCTGATCGAACCGGACGAATGGAAATGGATCCTGAATTTTGTGATCTACGGTTCGCAAACCCTCGCGCGCTATGACGAATACAAAAAAGTAAGCCTGGACGATAAGCGTTTGTTAACGGTTAACAGCCGACGGATCGCGTTGTGGCATCGCATGAATATCGGTACGATCGTCAGTGACGACATGCTTCCCGTTAAATTCTTAAGGGGCGGACACCTCGGACATATCGAAGAATGGTTTATTTCAAAGATCAAACCGGGTGATTCTTTTTTCTTTGCCGGAAGAATGCTTGAACTGGTGCGCATCCACCAGATGCAGGTACAGGTGCGTTTGTCGCGCTCAAAGGAAGGACGGATCCCGGGCTGGCTCGGCGGACGATTGCCGCTTTCTTCCAGACTCGGGGCGCATATCCGCAACCAGCTTTCCATCCCGGAATCCGATTACCGCGAAGAACAGCATTTTTTAAAAGCACTTTTTGAAGAGCAAAATAAACGTTCGCGCGTGCCGGACGAACACGAACTGCTCTTTGAATTCGCACAAACACGGGAAGGGTATCACCTGTTCTGTTATCCCTTTGAGGGACGTTTCGTACACGAAGCCATGTCCAGCCTGCTCGCGTATCGCATCGGACTTTTGGAGCCCATCAGTTTCAGCATGGCCTTCAACGATTATGGGTTTGAATTACTTTCTCCCACGCCTTTCGATCCGCAGCTGATCTTCGACAACAACCTGTTTACTTCGCAGGACCTGCTCCAGGACCTGGTAGCGAGCCTCAATGCCGGGGAAATGGCCAAACGGAAGTTCCGGGACATCGCCGTGATCGCGGGAATGGTTTACCAGGGACTCTACGGACACAACAAGAAAAGCAAGCACCTCCAGGCTTCCACGGAATTACTTTTTTCCATTTTCAGAGACCACGAACCCGGGAATTTGCTGTATCGCCAGGCTTATACCGAAACATTCGAAGAAGCGATGGAAGAACAGCGCTTACGGCAGGCACTCGACAGCATTGCCGGCAAAGAGATCCTTTTTATGCGCTGCGACAAGCCGTCTCCCTTCGCGTTTCCGATACTCGCAGACCGGCTCCGGGCCTCCCTTTCTTCCGAAAAACTCGAACAACGGCTCGAACGACTTGTTAAACAGTTCAGCAAATGATCATCGAATTTGGAAATACACGCTTACAACTGCTCCCGGAAAAAGGGATCTTCCTTCCCGAAGAAAAGTTACTGGTGATCGGTGATCTGCATTTTGGAAAAACAACCGAATTCAGGGAAGCCGGGTTTGCAATTCCCGCCAGTCTGCGGGAAGAAAATGCGAAGAAACTCATTGAGATCATTCGGAAATACGCACCGCAAAAAGTACTTTTTCTCGGTGACCTCTTCCACGGAAAGTTCAATGAGGAATTTGAATATGTTGGCGCGCTGACAACCTACTTCTCCCGGATCGGTTTTGTGCTGACAACCGGGAACCATGAGAAACTTTCGGCAGAAGTATACCGGCAACTGGACCTCGAAGTTGTTCCGCACTACGATTGCGGGGCGATCCGTTTTCAGCATGAACCCGAAGACAACTCGACCTTTGTGGTTTCTGGTCACCTGCACCCGGCCGTTCGCCTGGAAGGTATGGGTCGGCAGCGGCTAAATGTTCCTGTATTCGCTTTTCGCAAAAATCAATTGATTCTTCCGGCATTTGGGAGATTTACCGGGAACTATTACCTCGAAGCAAAGGAATGGGACCACCTGTATGCCGTGGGCAATGAGCGCGTTTACCGGTTAAAGTAAATGCACTGTTTTCAGAAAGTCACTGTCCCCTTTATTCGGATCGGACTTCCTCCTTTTCCGTGAATGAGATCCCCAGCGTTTCAAGTTCCGCGAGAACCGGTTCGTAGATCTCTTTTTCAACCGGGAGAATAACGCCTTTTTGCTTTAAGTCCCCTGACAGGATCATTTTCGCGGCAATTGCCACCGGAAGTCCGACCGTGTTACTCATTGCCGTATACGTCTGATCTTCCCCGATGCAAACCATCGAAGAGGTGATCGCGTGACGCTTCCCGGCCTCATCGTCGTAGGTAAATTCATGGTACATGACCAGCATGTCTTTATCCTTTGGGGCCAGCGCCCATTTTTTAACGAGGATCGATTCGAGCAACTGTGCCGGGCTGGCATCGGAAATACCGAGTTCTTCTTTATCGAACATTCCCAGCCACTCGAATTTGGAATACAGTTCTTTGTTTCCGCCCAGGTAAGTCATAAACTTCTCTTCGACAGTAGCCTGCGGGTTGTAGGGCAAAAACGCGTTGAGAAACGAACGGCGTGTTAAGGTCCGGGAGTTCTCCATTTTATAGGAATCGTCTGTCATTCCGAGGCTGACAAACACGTTCCAGGCTTCACAATAACCGGGTTTGCGGAGAGTTCCGCGGTAGATCGTCGGAATTTCTTCGAGGTGATACGTTTTCCGATAACTTAGCGAATCGCGGTTGGCATATCCTTCAAAAGTACCCGTTCCGGGGATTTCGATCGTATCCAGCCGTTCGAAAAGCCTGTTATACGGAATATACTTGTATTCATTCTCCTCGATAAAGCAGGCAGCGTGCCCCTGCCCGGCAAGCACCACGTTACGCGGGTTCCAGGTGAATTTATAATTCCAGGGATTATTGTCACTTTCGGGAGCGATCAGTCCGCCGCAAAACGATTTGAAGCTGTGAATCTTTCCGTTTCGCGAACGGATCATATCGAGGATCTTCATCGCGCTCATGTGATCGATCCCGGGATCCACACCTACTTCATTGAGGATCGTGATCCCGGCATTCTGCGCTTCCGTATCGAGCGCGCGCATTTCCGGGGAAACATAAGACGGCGTGATCAGGTTTTTGCGCAGTTCGATGCAATCTTTTGCGACTTCCACGTGAAAGCGGGCGGGGAGCATCGAGATCACCAGGTCCGCCTTTTCGAGTTCCGGGCGACGTTCTTCCGGATCGAGGGCATTGAAAGAAAGTGCCGTACCAAAAGGGTGATCCCCGATCTTGCGTTTTACGAGTTCCTGATCCCGGTCCACGACGTACACGTGCCAACCGCCACTTTCTGCATGTTGAAGCAAATAACGAATGAGTGAAGAAGCCGAAAGTCCTGCACCGAGGATCAAAATGGATTTCATAACAAAAGTTTTTTCACAAAAATAATTGGAATTGTTAATGTCCGGGGTCCATTTGCCAAGAAATCCGGCTACAAAGAGGTATCGTTTTACCAGGCAGGGATTTATATGTCAGTGCCTGTACAGGTCTCATTTAAATTGCATATCTTTGCACCCTTAAAGCAAAAACCGGCATGTCAATCGGAGTTAAAATATTTGCAGGAAGAGCATCGCATGAACTGGCCCAGCGCATCGCCAAATCTTACGGTGTATCGCTTGGGAACGTGAAAGTTATGGATTTCAGTGACGGGGAGTTCCAGCCTTCCTTTGAAGAGACCGTACGCGGACAGGATGTATTCATCGTTCAGTCTACCATGCCTCCTGCAGATAACCTGTTCGAATTGTTGTTAATGGTGGATGCTGCGAAGCGTGCTTCGGCACGTAAGATCATTGCAGTAATCCCTTATTTCGGCTTTGCCCGCCAGGACCGTAAGGATAAACCGCGTGTTGCGATCGGGGCGAAACTCGTGGCAAACATGCTGATGGCAGCCGGTGTTGACCGCCTGATGACCATGGACCTGCATGCCGATCAGATCCAGGGATTCTTTGAAGTGCCCGTGGATCACCTGTATGCTTCCACGATCTTTTACCCGGAACTGGACACGATGAACAACGGCAACCTCATCATGGCAGCGCCGGATGCGGGTGGTGCCAAGCGCGCCAACTCGTACGCTAAAAAGCTGGACACCGGACTGGCAATTTGCCACAAACACCGTAAAAAAGCAAACGAAGTTTCCGAAATGACCGTGATCGGGGATGTGGAAGGTAAAGATGTGATCCTCGTGGATGACATGTGTGACACCGCCGGTACGCTAACCAAAGCTGCCGATCTGTTCATGGAAAAAGGTGCCAAAAGCGTACGCGCTTTCTGTACTCATGCCGTGCTTTCCGGACCCGCTTACGAACGCATTGAAAAAAGCAGGCTGACAGAGTTAATCGTAACAGATACGATTCCATTGAAGCAGGAAAGCAGTAAGATCCGCGTATTGACTGTCGCGGAACTGTTCTCGGATGTTATCCGCAGAATGGTAAACAACCAGTCTATCAGTTCGCATTTTATAATCTCATAAATAAATCAAATGAAAACAGCACAATTGAGCGGTTCGGCAAGGTCGAACGTAGGGAAAAAGGACGCTGCAGCACTGAGAAATTCAGGCATGGTGCCCTGTGTGCTTTACGGACAAGGTGAACAAACGCACTTTGCAGTTAAAGACTTAGATATCGAACGACTGATCTTCTCGCCGGAAGTATTCCTGGTGGAAGTAGATGTTGACGGTAAAAAAGCAAACGCGATCATTCGTGAGGTGCAGCAGCACCCGGTGAAGGACAACGTAATGCACGTTGATTTCCTGGAAGTATCGAATGATAAGCCTGTGAAACTCGGATTGCCGGTTCGCCTTACAGGAAATTCACGCGGTGTGATGAACGGGGGTAAATTGCTCCAGGTATTCCGTCGTCTGAACGTTTCCGGGATTGCAAAAGACCTTCCGGAGGCTATCGTAATCGATATTACAAGCCTGCGTATCGGTCAGTCGATCCGTGTGAAAGATGTGGCGATCGAAGGAGTTCAGTTCCTCGATGCTCACAATGCAGTAATCGTATCCGTACTCCGTGCCCGTGGTTCGGTGGATGACAGCGGTGAAGATGAAGCTGTTGAAGAAGGAGGAGAAGAGGCTGCAGCAGAATAAGTTTGCAACACAATGATCTTTCAATAAGGTTGTCTTTCGGGACAACCTTATTTTTTTATCGTAGAATCTGAACGGGAAATGCCGGAAGTCTATCCTCCCGGGCTGAAACCGCCACCGGAGTTTGATGTTCCCTCGATGACCTGCATTCCGTCCCTGAATTTCTTTTCACTGACCACCTTTCCGCGTTTATCGTACAGGTACATCATGCCGTCTTTCAAACCGTCTTTATACTGTACTTCGGAGATCAGGTTCCCGCGGCGGTCGTACTGTTTCATCGGGCCGTTGAGTTCTCCATTCTTGTAATTTGAAACCACTGCAGGCGTCTTTCCGCCGGGATAATAGGCAATCCATTCTCCGTCTTTCTCGCCGTTCTTATAACTCCCGGTCTGCGTAAGGCGGTAATCTTTGGCAGAGAACGAACTGAAATCGCCGTCCCGTTTGCTTTCGTAATGCACCCGGTCCTTCAGTGGTCCGAAATCGATCTTACTTTTTTCCTTAAATACTTTGTAAGTATAAATGTCTTTCGGTTTGCCGTTCTCAAAGTAATCGATCCACTCGCCGCTTTTCAGGCCGTTTTCGTAATGACCGGTCAGCTTTTGTTTCCCGGAAGGATAATAAGAGAACCAGTCGCCGTCGAGGATGCCCTTTTTAAAGGTCGAGCGATTCTTCAGTTCGCCGTTTTCCCAGTAATTGGACCATTCTCCCTCTTCTTTTCCATTGACGTAATTCCCGTTCATGAGGAGTGTCCCGTTCTCGTACCATGTTTTCCAGTTGCCGTTCATCTGGTCTTCTACATAGGTTCCTTCGCGGTACTTCTGCCCGTTAATATAAAAATAGGTCCAGGTCCCCGTACGTTTCCCGGCGCTGTATTTGGCATAATACGAAACTTCACCGGTGGGATACCAGTAAGTCCAGTCGCCATCCTGCATGTCGTTGCTAAAGGTTCCCTGCATGTCGCGTGTGCCTTTGTTGGTATACCAGGTCCAGCTCCCGCTTTTTTTACCTTCGGTGTAGTACCCGGTCACACTTTCCTGGCCGTTGTCGTAATAATAAGTATAGGAACCGTCCAGCTGTCCCTTTTTATAATGACTGATCTTTTCAAGCTGCCCGGCGTAGTAGTGAAACTTCCATTCTCCGTCTTTGAGTCCTTCCCTGAAAGAGCCGGACACCAGTGTATGCCCGAGCGGACTGCGCTCTTCGAAACCTCCGTCTTTCAGGCCGTTTTTATAGTTGTAGTATTCCTTTACCTTTCCGCTGGTGTAGAAAGTGATCATTTCACCGGTACCGTCCGTAATGAGTTGCGTATGCGCCGAGTCCGGTAACCAGAAGGAACGCACTTCGGAGAGTGTATCGCGAATTATTTCCTCTTGTTTCTCCCTGCCATCCGGGTAATAGTAAGTCCACTGTCCGGTGGGTTCCCCATTTTCGAAATAGCCCTCCACCTCGGGCTGATTCATTTCATTCCAGGTTCGAAATACGCTGTCCTGCAGGTCATTTTTAAAATAGCCTTCCTGTTTAAGCTTTCCGTTGGGGTAATAAACAACTACCTTTCCCTGGAGTTTTCCCCGGTAATAGTTCCGTTCTTCTTCGAGGGTCCCGGATTCATCGTAATAGAGCCATTTGCCGTGATTGTCGGTCGTTTCCCCGAAATCATCCTTGTAATAATGCCCGGTAGAAAGCACTTTTGTATGTTTGAAATCGTAGTAATTGGTGATCTTTTTGGTAAAATTCTTCCTGTCAATTTCCTGTGCGGACACATTCCCGAGCAGCAGCAGGCCCAGGGTTGCAAAAAGTAAGTTTCTCATGCTATTGTTCATACTTATTTCCATAACGTATTTTGGAACCGATCGTTACACTTTTCCCAGTATTCCCTGGATGATCAGGAACACGCCGAATCCTACAAATACGATACCGGTAATCTGGTTGAGCGATTTGAGCAGTTTGTCGGTCACGAGCGGCCGAAGGCGTTTGGCCCCGGCGATCTTGAGCAGGTCAACCGAAAAGAAAGTAACGAGGATGACGAGGATAAAAAAGAGCACCCCGTAATCGTCCGAAGTGGCGGAATACTTGCTGCCAAGCGACATGACGGAGAACCAGTAGAAGATCACCATCGGGTTCGCCATGTTGAGAACAAATCCTTTGAGTATCAGGAAGAGGTAATCTTTGGAGTTGTTCACATTGTTGCCGGATTCATCCTTCTTTTGCCGGGCCGGTTTCTTAAAAAAAGACACGGCCCCGTAGATGAGCAGCAAGGAACCCCCGATGATCTTAACAACGCTGTTACTTTTACCTTCGGTCAGATCCTGCACTTCGGAGAAAAAGATGTAGGCGATCATGATGTAGAGCAGGTCGCTAATGAGCACACCGAGGTCGAAGGCAAGTGCGGCGCGCATTCCGCGACGGATCGAGGTTTCGAGGATCACGAAAAACACCGGTCCGATCATGATGCTGAGGATAAAGCCGGTAACAACTCCTTTTAAGATCAATTCGCTCAAATCTGCTGGCTGTTTTCTACAAAAATAAGGTTATCTTTCGTTTGAGGCCATTTTTGGGGAAGCTTGTGAAAATTTATCGGATGTTTTGCTCCGAAAGATGGCGTACGTTGGCGGAAGTTAATTACATTTGCACAGAAAATTCAGAATAAACACGTTCCGTCCGAAAAAAAGAAACTATGAAAATTGCAACGGCTAATAAGAAGTTGGATGAGATTATCAACATGGTGCAGACCGAAGGCGTTGAGGCTCCGGGCCTGATCGGCGAACTGAAGCAACTGCGGGAATTTGCACTCAAGGAGCAGGATCCACTGGTAACCAAGGTACTTCGTCTGACCTATGAGTTTCTGGAAGAGCGCCATTCGTTTGATGTGCGTGCACAATATGAGGAAGACGAGGAAGGGAATGAATATCCGCTCGAGATCGAGGACCAGGAAAACCTGCTTTACCTGCTCGACCTGTTGAAAAACGCGGAACACAAGATCAATCGTGAAGAGATCAAAGATTACCGTACGGCCCTGAAACACGAGTTATACTGATCTTTTAAAAGATACGTATTTTAAAAATCGACTTTCGGGTCGATTTTTTTTGTTTTAGAACCCAACGCTTTGAGTTTTGTGTTCGTCTTAGAATTAGTTAGTAACTGATTACAGTTTTAGGTTTTATTTTCCTTGCAGGTACCTGAAAAGAGTTTTCTACCTCAAAAGACACTATGGATCAATAGTTCTTTGTTAACTCTTTTCAGGTCTTTTTTTTGTTCTATCCCGCCACTTTTCGCTGTTCTTAATTCCTGTATTTTCTTGCATCCATTTCATCCGGAAGCGCCTTCGGAGCCTGTTCCTGCACAAAGAACGTGCGCCCTCCCCGGGATCAAAGCGTCTCCGCATACCAGGGGAACCGCCTGCACGATACGGTGGGATTGCATCACGTATACTTTATCCCGGCTCAGTCTACAGGCTTGCTATACAATTGCCATACTTTACGCACGGTGCAACCACGGCACAACCACGGTGCAACCCTTTCTTTTCCGGAAAATCAAATAAGATGCTAATCGCGTGATGCTTTGCCGGGAATCCGGCGGAACTATTTACGGCCCTGCGAACATTCCGGGCGATTCTGCTATTGAGGAAGTTCAGCGGGTCAGGGAGAACTATTTAATTAACGTATTCCTCCCTGAAATGTTGCTTTTACGAGGTGTATGATCGTTCTGTTTCAGCAATACATACAAAACGAAAAGGCTCCGCGCTCGATGTGTTCAAACGGCTGTTCCGTATCGTAGAGGTCCGACAGGATGTTGGCGATCATTTCCGGGAAAAGCTCCATAAGTTCGTTCAGGGTGTAAGTGCCGGTCTGCATCGGGAAATGCGTGTCTCCACCCGAAATAAAGGAAACGATCTCCGTCATTTCAGGCAGGTATCCTTCGTTTCTCAGGAAAAGAAAATTGTAAAAGAAGAGCTGCAGGATGTGCTTATTATCCCGTATTGACGACAGGAAGTGATTTTCGGGATTATCACGCGGCTTCAGGGAAACGTCTTCTGTCTTCACGACACCGGTCTTGTAGTCGATGATGCGCGTACGGTCTCCGACGAGGTCAATGCGGTCGATGTTTCCTTTGAGGCGTACTTTTTTGTGTTCACCTGCAATTTCCAGTTCTATTTCCATGGTATAGGTGCGTTCAAGGGAATGGATGAACACCGGTTCGGTCTGTTGCCGCAGGAAATCCCGTTCGGATTCGAGAAAACGTTTGGTGAGCCGTGTTGCCATTTCAAAGCTGAGCAGGTTCTTCCCTTTGTTGACGGCCTCATCGTCCTGGTCGAAAAGCGCCACGAATTTTTGCCGGAGAATGTACTGAAACTGGCGCAACATCTTTTCGATGTCTTCGACCTGCAGGGAAGGCACCGGTCCGGGTTTGCGTTCGCCGTGCTTTGTGTAGAGCGCATGCGGTTCATAGAGTACTTCAAGGGTCTCGTGGATCGCGGTACCGAAGGAATGACTGCGAATGTCTTCCTCCACGCGTTCTTCCTCGTAGAACTCGAGCACATAGCGGTAGTAAAAGTCGAGCGGGCAGTTCAGGTATTTTTTAAGCATGGAAGCCGACACGGAGTGCGCAATCATTTCATCGAGGCGTTGCAGGATCTCGGGCGTCTTTTGTTTTACGGCATGTTCCCGGGTGTTTTGCCCGGGTTCGCGCAGCGTGTAGTAATGGTGCCGCAGGTTGATCTCCGGGTTGGCGCGTGCCAGTTCGAGCTCCAGCTGAAGCAGGTAACGACTTTTTTCGTTGCTACCAACGCTTTCCTGCGCTTTGGAATAGCTTACATGGAGTTCTTTGCAGGCATGTAAAAGCCTGTAAAAGTGATGGGCGAACAGTCCCTGTTTCTCACGGGGCGTCGGCAGACCGGCGTAGCGCCTGAGGTCCATCGGGATAATTGACTGAATGGGGTTGTTGGGTGGCATTACACCTTCGTTCATCCCGACGCAGATGATGGTTTCGAAATCGAGGAGGCGCGTTTCAAGCAATCCCATGACCTGGAGTCCTTCGAGCGGATCCCCGTGATACGCCACAGCGTGGTTACTCCAGTGCTGATTGAAAAGCGAGCGGAAGGTACGCTGCGACATGGCGGGAATCCCTTCGGAAAGGATGTTCTCAAATTCCGCCAGTGCACTGTCGAAGGCCTGTAATACGGCTTTTTCGAAGTTGAACTGTTTTCCCAGGCAACTGTAAATGAACCGGTTGGTCTCCCGAATGAGTGCTGTACCCGCGATAAAATCTTCATTCCAGCTGCGGTTCATCAGTTCGAGCAATTTATCTGCTACCGGACCGATGCGGTTTGCCTCGTGTGCCGGGTTGATAAACAGTTTGTTGTGTCGTGCAACCCTGTTCTCCACTTCCGTCAGTCTTGCTTTTTCGGCATCGGGAAGCATGGAACTGGTGAACGGATGATTGAACACCTGGAAAAAGTCTTTGTGATACATCCCGGAAGTCCGAAATCTCCGGTGATTTTCACGGATCGAAAAGATGAGATCGACCCATGAACGCACGGGGGTATTCTTCAATGGAAGACCGAGCGTGATGTTCGCCGTGCCGATATTTGCCGGCAGGTTTCGCAGGGTGGGAACAATGAGCGTTTCGTCGGCCAGCAGGATCAGCGTTTTCCGGATCTTTTCGGGGGTAAATCCTGCGAGGAGTGTTCCGGCAATGTGCGCCTGCCCGGTTACCTGTGTACATTCATACAGGTGTACTTCCTTCGCATCCTGTGCGAGTGTATTGCGTTCGAAGGGCAGTTCTTTTACGGAAAGTTCTTTCTTAAGTTCCCGGAGGAACATTCCTGCTTCGTGTACGGGATTATCGAGGTAAAAGCGATCGGCGTTGATGAGTATGTGTCCGCGCCCCATCGTGTGCAGTTGCTTCATAATACTGATCTCGGCACGGGAAAGAGCGTTGAAGCCGGCAAAGACAAAGTGCCGGTCACGGTTACCGGCGAACACCCGGTCTATGTTTTCCGCCAGTTCTTTGAAAGCAAAGCCGGCATTGGTGCAATCCTTCAGGTCGAGGCGCTGGCGGAGTTTTTCGTAGTACACCGGCAGGCGGTCCCAGAACTGGAGGAAGCGTTCCTGGCTGGACGTCAGTGTTTCGTTTCCAAAACTCCAGTTTTCGATCTCTTTGATATCCCGCAGGTTCCGAAACAGGTCACGCGAGTCGATCAGGTAGCGGTCTATTTCATCGAAATCGGCAAGGAGCGTATTTCCCCAGGTCATGAATTCATCGAAGGAAAAGTCGATGTCAGTCTCGGCTTGTGCGAGGTGAATTTCGAAGAGCTGCATGAGGATGCGGGTGCGGTCGATCACCGTCTTACTGCTAAGCGACGCGATCCACGCATCCATGGTAATCATTTCCGGTGCGATCAGCGGTTTTCCGTAGGCGTGAAAAAGCGAAGCGGCCAGGTGTTTCGCAGCCCGACGCGAAGGCAGTACGATCACGAGGTTTTTCAGGTCGAGGTCCTGTTCGCGGATGTATGTTGCTACCTGGTCGGTGAAGTTCATGTTATTTCCTGCTTAAAAAATTCCAGTAAGTGGCCCTGTTGAGCACGCCTGTCCGCGCTTGCGGATACGCTTTTACGAAGGCTGCCGGGAAGCGCGGGGTCTTGCGTTTCTGCCAGTCGGCCTTGTAGGCCATGAGCTTATCGCCGTACACTTCGATGTAATCCATTTGTTGGCGCGTATGCGTTCGCCAGAAGAATAATTCGGCTTTTGTTCCGTTGAGACGCAACCATTTTACGCGTTCAGCTACCAGCCAGTTTTTCCAGAGCACGTCCATGTCGTTGCGAAAGTTTACCGGATTGAAATTGCGGATCAGCGCATTGCGAATGCCATTATCGGTAAAGTAAACGAGGTGTCCTTTCTTGAGTTCGTAGCGATGCTCATTGTAAAAGGAGGGCAGCCTGATGAGCACGAAGGCTTTTTCAAAAAGGTCGATGTAGCGTTCGACGGTCTCATTGTCGAGGTCGCAGAGTTCCCCGATCTCGTTGTAGGAGACGGGTTCCCCGATACGGAATGCCAGTTGTTGCAACAGGCGCATAAGTTGATCGGACTTATTGATGCGCTCTGCTCCGAGTTGCGTGCGTACCACGAGTTCAAGGATCGTTTCGAGGTACCCCGGGGCGTATTCCGGCGCGGTGACAGTTCGCGCATAAGATCCGAAAATAAGCCGTTCTTCGAGCAGGCGGTCCAGTTCGGCAATTCCCTGGAAGCGTGCCAATTCCTGGAAGCAGGGCGGATACACGAACATTTCGAGTTGGTTCATGCTCAGCACTTCCTGCAGTACTTCGTCGATCTCAGGTTCGAATGAAAACGAGAGCACGAGGTTAAAGGACCGTTCGCTCACGAGCATTTCCTCGATGAATGTTTGAAGTTCGGGAATGTATTCAGCCTGGTGAATTACGGTAATGCGATTCTCAGGGATCCGTGCCGTGAGGTCTGCCGCTATTTCTGCGCGCTGTTTTTTTTCGGCCAGGTCAATGATGACGGGATCAAGTTCGGAGAGCGCGGTATTGAGGATCGTTCGTTTTCCGGATGATACGGGACCTTTAACCACAAGTAATTTGTGCGTTCGTACTTTTTCGCGAATCTCCGATTCCTGGTTCCTGGGGATGAGCATGGTCATTTCAAGTGTTTGGGACAAATATACATTTTCGACGGATTATTCGTGTAAATACGTTAAAAATTGCGGTTTAATTATTCCTCCAGGAATGGTATTAAACAAAAACGGCCTGCCGAAGCAAGCCGTTCTATATTGAAAAATGTTTATTAAATCTTAGTTCTTCACCACACGCAGTACTTTGATACCGCTTTCTCCCGCGATGCGTACGAGGTAAACCCCGGGTTGCGCTGCGCTCAGGTCGATCGTGAAAGATTTACCGGCCTGGAAGGTTACGTTCTCCGAAAGTACTTCGGCCCCTTTCAGGTCGCTCACACGCACAACAGCCTCCATCGTGCCGTCGTAGCTGATGTAAACAAGTCCGCCGGACGGGTTCGGGTAGAGTTTGAATCCGTCGAGGGATGTTTCATCGAGTCCGAGGCAATCCTGTAGTTGCAGTTCAACGAGGGCCGTATCCGGATCGCACACGCCGTTGTCCACGATGTAATGGAAATTGTAGTTTCCGGCGAGTTCCCCGTTAAAGGTAATGAGCGAACCGCTGATCGGGTTCCACTGGGAGTCGTACCACTGTCCGTCCAGGTCCACTACGCCGCTGAGAGCGTCTACGAGGTTGAACGGCCCGTAATTACAGGTGGATACCGTTGATCCCTGTCCGGCACTTGCCGGCTCCACGAGTTCGAGCATGGCAACCACGGTGTCAGACGTACATACATTGGATACGATGTAGAGTGCTTCCACGGTTCCGGAAGGAAGAATCGTGGTATTGAAGAGCGAGTCGTTGTAAACTGCGAAAGGATTCGTCGCGAGGCTCCAGGCGCCGTTCTGATCTTCGATTGTTACCGCGCTGTTGAGGTCAAATGCATCTTCATCGCGGCATACCTGAGCTGATCCGCCTGTTCCGGCCATAAGTGCACAGTCGAGTACTTTTACTTCATCGAGCAGGATGTCGTTGTAGTAAGCAGAGTTCGTCGTCGTAGTCTGATCCACGATAAAGCGGACCTGGATCGTTTGCCCGGAGAATGCGCTGAGGTCAACGGTCTTTGTAACCCAGTCGGAAGAATCATCGGAGTAGGTGAATACGTTTGTCCAGCCCGAGCCATCGTTCACTTCGACATCAAGTACGCAGTTATCATCCGGGAAGTCGACGTTATTGCTAAATACATCAAACACAAGTGTCGGTGTATTGAGTGTGGAAATGTCGATCATCGGAGAAGTGAGTGTAATATCTGCCACTTCCGGTGTGGAACCGTCCGTCCAGGCAAAAGTCCCGGCCGGTCGGCCATTGTCATAAGCTCCGTAATCCGGTGATGCGGAGAACACCCACAGTCCGTAATACGGATCAGGGTTGGAAGAGGCATTGCTCCAGCAATCCGGCAGTATGCCATTCGAGAAGGACTCGGAGAACGGCGCTACAAAAGGTGCGCATTCGGTTGTAAAGTTCGCGTATCCCGGTGACCATGCGCTCATATCTCCACCGCCGCAGTCTGCCTGCAGGTATACGTCGTATTCGGTATTCGGCATCAGCGTGTTGAGTGCGAAAGGCGGAGGGGAAGTCACGTTCACAATGGTTCCGGCACCTGTTCCGGGTGTAAAGCCCGCCGGACCGTATTCAATGTTCCATTCTGTTTCGGATCCGCTTGGGTTCCAGTCGATGCTGGCGTCCGTATCTGTGATGTTCGAAGCGGTAATCAGCATCGGGCTCAGGCAGGAAGCCACCGGCTCGTAACGTACGATCATTTTAAGTGTATTGGCTTCGATGTAATTGTAAAGTACGTCACATCCCGGGTCTCCGTATTCGTGCCATGCACGCAGTTCGAAGTCCACGTTACCTGTCTGTTGCGCGGCAAAGGTGAGGTTGTTCCGGTCGTAGTCATAAGTTCCGGGATAATCGCCCACACCGTTAGCCAGTGTTCCTTCTCCCACTCCGGAAGCCGGAATATAGAGCATGGAATGTTGTTCGGACATAAATGCATAGTAGTAATCCGAAGCTGTCATGGAGTATTCCACGTCTACCGTACTGATCATGAAGCCTGCGGGGATGCTTGCAGAAAGTGTGATCGGGCAACTGTTTGTACTATTGACAGTTGGTGTTGAATTGAATTCGGTCGGGATATCCCCGGCACTTGCATATTGGATGCAAAGCGCATTATTTTCACAGGAAGTAATGGAAAACGGACCCTGCCAGCTTCCGAGTGATCCTCCACCACAGTCTGACTGGATGTAGAAATCGTAGGCGGTTGTTGCCGTAAGGCTGCCCATTGTATAGGAGTTGGTCGTAGCGACATCGGCTGTTCCCGATCCCGGTGAAAATCCTGCAGGACCATATTCGATGTTCCAGCTTGTTGCTGCTCCGTTGGCTGTCCAGTTTACATCAATTGTGGAGCTTGTGATGTTCGAGAACTGGATATTGGACGGTGCGATGCAATCTACACGCTCTACTTTGATATTATCGACGATCCAGTAATAGGACCAGTCACCGGTATAGCGCATGCGCACACGGGCTGCGGTACTTCCCCCGGTAGCGGAGGTAATGTCGTAATTTGCAGAAACAACCCCGCTAAAGTCTGTAGCACCATCGTCCACGAGGTTCCAGGTTGTTCCGTCGAATACTTCCACATACCAGTGGCTTGCGGTAAAGTTATCGTAGAAATAATGGTCGAACGTGAGGATGTAGAAGCCGGTGCCCGAAGCATCGAAGGTGACCGATTCCAGCGCGGCTTCTTCAGCGGTTCCGTTGTTACCGTAAATATCGCTGTCAAAGATTGCAGCCGGATCACTGATCGGTGCATCTAAAGTTCGAAATCCGGGATTGTCAAAAGCCCAGACTTCACCGTCCCCGGCAATGTCATTGTTAGTCCACCCGGCAGGTGGCGTGGTGCCGGTAGTTCCTGTAAAATCTTCATCAATCAACACTTGTGATTTTGCAAAGGTTCCCAGGAACAAGCACGATGCAAATAGATAGAACTTGTTCATATAATAAAGTATAAATAAGGTTAAACGCCGGAAATTAAACAATTTAGAGCTATTTAGCAACAGTTACCTCAACAAAAGACACCGTTTCGAAAACGAACCGGTTCTCAGGGAATGAGTTTAAAGCGGTCAAAAAAGGCCGCGGCACGACCCGAAGCCATGAAGCGCGTACCTCCGTAAGCCGAAAGCAGGAACAGGCGTTCGCCCTGTAATACGAGTCTTTGTGCGGAAAGATTTCCGAAACGACGCGTGTACCCATTGATAATGGTCAGTGAGTCTTCTGTTAGAATCTCCACCGGGAGTTCCGGTGAGTCGATGAAGTAACTATCAACGAGTGATTCAGGATCCGTGGTGACCGCTTCGCTCAAGGTAAGCCGGTAGAAGTTCCCCTGTCCGAATTCGACATACACCAGTTTCAAATCGTCATCATTCTCCTCAATACCTGGCTTTCCGCCAAAGGTGATCTCAAAACCGGATTCGGGCGAATGATAGGTATAGCTTCGGGCTGCAAGCACGTTCTTTTTAAATGACGGACTGTCGGGTTCGCGGTTGTAGTGTACTTTGCGAAGCGTATATCCTTTGGCTCGCAATAAACTTATGACCCCGGTCTTTCCCCCGAGGTGGCCTGCGCCGACTGCACAAAAAAGCGGAGATTCCTGTTTTGACAGCAGGGAATCGAGCCTGCGCGCCATCCCGACGTTTCTTTCTGTAATGAGTTTTTCGTAAAAGTTTCCTGCACCGGCCAGCGCGGCTTTTATCGTTTCAGAGAGCGTCTCGATGTCTCCGCGCGCATAAAGGCGCATGATGTCTTCCTGGCTAATCAGTGCGAGCGACAGCCTGGACGCAGTTCCTCCGAAAGAAACTTCCGACATAAGGTTTGTCTGGAATTCGATGGTTTCGAGCGGGAAAAACTCTTTTCCGGCATTGAATGCATACTGTTCGAAATAGGCGTCTAGGAACTGTGGCATGCCGGTCTCAGCTCCGTAAGCACCGTCCGATCCATCCGAGTCACGCGCATAGATCCCGTTTTCGGTCAGTTCGACCTCCTGGCGGATGATGGGGGCGTATTGTTCTGAAAACTCGAATATGTCTGTTTCGAGCACGATCGTTTGAGCCTGATCGAGCGCCAAATAAAGGGAATCAGGAAAGTCAAAGAACTCTTTCCCGTTTTGGTGCAGGCTGCCGAACAGGTATGAATTGCGTGTAAGTCCGTTTCCACTGATCTCCCACAACAAGGCATAATCTTCATGCTGCGCGCTGACGGGTCGAAATGAAAAGAGCAGGAAAAGCAGGACGAGGTATTGCGATTGCATGGTCAAAAATAGAAAAGATTCCGGATCGCCGTATAAAAAAAACCGCCCACCGGCAGGCGGACGGTTTCCCCGTATGAGATCAGTTCATTTACTCAATAACCAGCTTTTCAGTGAACGCCTGATTTTGGGTAATCAACCTTACTGTATATACTCCTTTGGCTGCGCCGGTAAGCGTAACAGGAATCTGAACACGCCCTTTTTCGAGTTCGAGTTCACGACGCAGGATTACCCGGCCGGCAGCACTTGTTACTTCGAGGGTAAAAATACTAGTATAGGGTACATTGTACACGACCTTAAAGTCACCTCCATTTGGATTCGGCACCAGCATCAGGTCGGGATTATCCGGATCAAAATGAATGACCTGAATGTCGGTAAATTCTTCCTGCTTCTCATTATCGACGTTCACGATGCGGTAATAAACATTTTCCCGTTGTTGCACGTCGTAATCGGTGTAAAGGTACGTACTTCCGTCAGACCCCTTGGAAGGAATCGAGGCAATCGCTTCAAAGTTAGTTCCGTCAAACGAGCGTTCTATGCGGAAATGATCGTTGTTCTTTTCAGAACCGGTTTGCCACTGAAGCATCACATTCCGGTTGATCTTCTCGGCTTTGAAATAGATGTATTCCACGGCCAGCGGACACACGATGACAAAGGTTGCCGTTCGTGTTACGCCGCAGGCATCCGTAACCTGCACGGTATGCGGACCTGTACTGATACTCGGAACAGTAACAGTAGATGTTGTCTGTCCGCCCACCGACCACAGGTAGCTGTAACCCGGAACCCCGTTTTGTGCAGCGGGATTCAGTATGGTGTTTCCGGAACAACTGGCCACGATGATACTTTGCGTACCGTTACCTGTGGCTGTATTCCCGAGTGTTTCAAGCGTTGAGCCGCGGAGTGTCATACTCCATGTATTGTTCGGCATATACTGGCAGTTATTTCCGCAATTTCCTCCCGAAGAACAATAGCAATACGAATTTTGGATCTGGAAGTTCACGTTTCCGGAACACGCAGAACCCAGGCACGCACCGAGTTCCGGAAACACGTCTATACCGGCACCCGTACATGTTCCGGGTGCAGATGTATTACAATTCCAGAAACTTCCCGTTGCAGCAGGCGCTATTCCACAGGGGCTTACCACCTTAAAAGCTCCTTCTGCCATATAACAGGCAAAAAAGCAATAACCGGATAACGATTGATACTGCGCATCTAGAATGGTCCCGGTAATGGTTGAATTGGCCGGCCTGGGAACTGTCAGGTTGTAGTTACAGGATCCGGCAGCTCCACACCAGGCGCCGTTATAGCGAAAAGACATCCAGCCCGCGCTGAACGTGGCTACCGAACTTACCAGGGGATCAATCACCAGCGGATAAACAGCGTCATCGGCGGTCATCCAATCGGAAGGAACAAAAAGGCTTAGCGTTTGATCGCTCCATTCATAATGAAAACTGGCGGAGCGTTCTTTCAGGCCGCTGTTATCGTAACCAAAAGCTTTGGAAATTGTGAATTTTTCTTCGTTGGCAGCATTTCGGATGCTGTAATTACCGAATCTGTTTCCTTCGTTATCGAAGAATTCAGTATCACCGGTCTGCATGGAATAGCCCACGGGAAGTAGTATATCATCTGAGAAGCGCAGGTATTTTACATTTTCGAGATTTGCCGGCTCCTGGTTCAGAATATAATTTGTTTTAATCTGATCCAGCGAATAAAGTATCTGGATATCGATTCCGTCCCAGGCATTTATGATGCGAATTCCTTCTTCACCGACCGTATAATTCGTCCAGTCAGCGGCTCCGAGACTTTGCAGGGTTCCGTCATTGAGAACAAAGGTCAGCGAAAGATTATTGTTAAAACGGAACAACTGATTATCTGTTTTGAAACCCGTTAGTTGTTCATTGATGTCAAGAAATGTCGGTGCTGCCTGATTCGGGCTTTCATAATATCCTCCTCCAATTGAAAGTAGCAGCGGATCGATTGAAATCATCCTGCCGTTTTTAGGATAATGGAAAATACCGTAAACGGCCTGAGAATAAAATTCCGTACCACCGGTGCCCTCAGCGATAAATAAGCGCGTCGAATCGGTACGTTTATGGATCAATTCGTAACAATCCGTGCAAGGTGCATTGTAAGGCAACACGCCAAATTCCGGATGATCGTAAAAATCCGCCGGGACCGCTTTTAAGAGTTCTTCTGAAATTTTAGGTGTCCGACTTCGGAATGAAGTCAAATTGAACTCTTTCGGCGCCATTTGTCCAAAGGACAGGGTAAGACTGAACAAAGAAATTTGTAGTAGTAGTAATCGTTTCATAATTAGCGTAGTTTGTCTGATGACAATTTGATCACTAAATTATTAAAACTTAACTGATTAATAAAATTTTTTTAATAAGCGTTGTATAAAGTTCAATAAGTGTTTTCGACAAAGCCCAGTGAAACAGGGCGTTTTTAGTTGAAAACTAATTTTGGGCGGGTGGTAAAAAGGGTATAAATACGTATTGCTTATTGTTGTCGGACGGTAGATCTTCGGAAGAGTCACGCAATCAAATTAAAAAAGCGGCACCTTTCGATGCCGCTTTTCTTAAACGATATGCAGTTAGTCCTGAAGCACCGGTTGTTGGGTGCCGGTAGCTCCAAGAGCTTCTTTGATCTTCATCTCAAGTTCTTCCATGAGTTCCGGATTGTCTTCGATCAGTGATTTTACTGCATCGCGCCCCTGCCCCAGGCGTGTTTCGCCATAGGAGAACCACGATCCGCTCTTTTTCAGGATGTTCAGGTCAACCCCGAGGTCGATAATTTCACCGACTTTGGAGATTCCTCCTCCATACATGATGTCGAATTCGGCCCGTCTGAAGGGGGGGGCCACTTTATTTTTCACGACTTTTACCTTCACGCGGTTCCCGATCACTTCCTCGCCATCTTTGATTTGGCTGGTTCGTCGGATGTCGATGCGAATGGAAGAGTAGAATTTCAGTGCATTACCACCGGTTGTTGTTTCGGGGTTCCCGAACATCACGCCGATCTTATCGCGCAGCTGGTTAATAAAGATGCAACAGCATTTTGCTTTGTTGATCGACCCGGTCAGTTTCCGGAGTGCTTTTGACATCAGGCGGGCCTGCAATCCCATTTGAGAATCCCCCATTTCGCCTTCGATCTCTGCCTTTGGCGTAAGTGCGGCTACCGAGTCAACCACGAGCAGGTCGATCGCACCGGAGCGAATGAGGTTATCGGCGATCTCGAGGGCCTGTTCCCCGTTATCGGGTTGTGAGATCAGCAGGTTGTCGATGTCTACTCCGAGTTTTTTGGCGTAGAACTGATCGAAAGCGTGTTCGGCATCGATGATCGCGGCAATTCCTCCCTGTTTCTGAACTTCGGCAATGGCATGAATGGCAAGGGTGGTCTTACCGGAAGATTCCGGTCCGTAGATCTCCACGACCCGTCCTTTCGGGAATCCATTGACCCCGAGGGCAAGATCGAGTGTGATCGACCCGGTCGGGATTACCTCTACCTGTTCCACTGCTTCAGATCCGAGTTTCATGACGGTTCCTTTTCCGAATGTTTTGTCGAGCTTCTCCATGGTAAGCTGGAGCGCTTTTAATTTTTCTGTGTTTACTTCTTTTTTTACTGCCATATCGTTTTTGTTGCGATGCAGAACTGCTACTGCACCTGGTTTATTGCTTTTGTTGTACAAAGGTAGGTTAGCAGACCGTAATCAATTTACGTTCTTATTTGTTAATTGAATTTTTCGAGAATTTCTTCGGCATGCGCCTTTGTTTTGGGCTTTTCGATAATGTCCACAATCGTATTATCCGCATCGATCAGGAAGGTTGTCCGGTGGATCCCGTCGAAAACCCGTCCCATAAACTTTTTCTCTCCCCAAACGCCGTAATCCGTAATAATTTTTTTATCGGTATCGGCCAGGATCGGAAAGTTCAGCTTGTGTTTCCCGGCGAATTTTTCATGGGAACCCACGCTGTCGGCACTCACTCCAACAACGGAGATACCGGCTTTTGTAAGTTCCTGTTCGTGTGCCGTGAGGTTGCAGGCCTGTGCCGTACATCCCGGAGTACTGTCTTTCGGATAAAAGTAAAGCGCGAGCTTTTTCCCTTTGTAATCGGCTGAACTGACTGTTTTGCCGTTCTGATCCTGCGCGGTGAATGCAGGGGCTTTGTCACCCGGTTTTAAATGCTTCATTTGCTTACTTATTAAACATTCGAATGATTAAATTTTAATCAAATATATCGGACATCTTTTGATTTTCCAAATTTTTCGTCAAAAAAAATCGCCACCCGTTCCGAGTGGCGATGCTTTCATTTCCGGGAGCTTAGAGCCCGAGCAATATTTCATGCGGATCGCGCCCTCCGAAGAGTATGCGTTCCGGGTTTTCGAGCATTTCTTTTACTTTCACGAGGAAACTCACGGATTCTTTTCCGTCAATCACCCGGTGGTCATATGAAAGCGCGAGGTACATCATCGGGCGGATCTCCACTTTTCCGTCGATGGCAACCGGGCGTTCCACGATGTTGTGCATCCCCAGGATCGCGGATTGCGGCGGGTTGATGATCGGAGTGGACATCATCGAACCAAATACTCCCCCGTTGGTAATTGTAAAGGTTCCACCAGTCATTTCATCCGGCGTGATCTTTCCGTCACGTGCTTTGATCGCGAGGCGCTTGATCTCCGATTCGATCTCGGCCAGCGACATTTGTTCGGCATTGCGAATTACGGGCACCATCAGTCCTTTCGGAGAAGAAACGGCGATCCCGATATCCGCGTAATCGTGGAAGATCATTTCTTTGCCATCGATCTGCGAGTTGACTGCCGGGAAGACGTTAAGTGCTTCGGTAACGGCCTTCGTGAAGAAAGACATAAAACCGAGGTTCACTTCGTGGTGTTTTGCGAATTTCTCTTTGTATTTCGTACGCAGGTCCATGATCGGCTTCATATCCACTTCGTTGAAGGTGGTGAGCATGGCCGTTTCGTTCTTCACCGATACAAGCCGTTCTGCGATCTTGCGTCGGAGCATGGACATTTTCTCACGTTTCTGATCACGTGTTCCACCCCAGCCTGAAGCCGCTTCGCTGTCAAAACCTCCGGACATCGCTGCCAAAACATCCTGTTTGGTGATGCGCCCGTCCTTTCCGGTAGCCTTTATTTGTCCCGGCTTTACACCGTTCTCTTTCATGAGTTTATCAGCTGCCACGGACGGTGTGCCACTCGCGTAGGTCTTTTTATCATTTACCGGTCCGGGACTCGGTTTTTTATCCTCCGGTGTCTCTTTTTCGGATTTATCGGACTTTTCAACCGTTTTTTCCTCTTTCTCCGGTTTTTCAGCTTTATCTTCTTTGTTTTCGTCCGCTTTTTCGCTTTTCTGCTTGTCTTTTCCCGAATCGCTGTCCGATCCTCCCGGTTTTTCAGCCGAGGTATCGATCAGGCAAACGACCTGTCCGACTTTTACCGTATCACCCTCTTCGGCTTTCAGTGTTACAACACCGCTTTCCTCTGCGGGCAACTCCAGTGTCGCTTTATCGGAATCCACTTCGGCAATGGCCTGGTCCTTTTCAACGTAATCGCCATCCGCCACCAGCCAGGTTGCAATTTCTACTTCTGATATGGATTCTCCCGGACTGGGAACTTTCATTTCTATTACGGACATGGTATCTTATTTTAAGTTTACTGTTCTTGTTTTTCCTTTACACTGGCATATTGAAACAGGTCTGAGAAGAGTTTGTTCAGCCTGCGTTTGTGCAGGTCGTGCGATCCTTCGGCAGCTGCTGCGCTTGCTTTGCGGTGAATCCCGATGAACGGAATGTGGCGCAACTGCATGGCCATGTACTGCCAGGCTCCCATATTCGCAGGTTCTTCCTGTGCCCAGATAATGTGTTTGGCATTTTTGTACTTGTCTACAATGGCTTCGATCTGAGTTTGCGGGAGCGGGTAAAGCTGTTCCACACGTACGAAAGCCATATTTTCCACGCCCATATCTTCTGCACGCGCAATCATTTCATAATAGAATTTACCGCTACAAAATACGAGGGTATCGGTTTTCTTTACGTCTCCTTTCGGGTCGTCGATCACTTCGCGGAATGTTCCTTCTGCCATTTCTTCCAGCGAGGAAACGGCTTTCGGATAACGCAGCAGCATTTTCGGGGAGAATACGACAAGCGGCTTGCGGAAATCGCGCAGTAACTGGCGGCGGAGCAAGTGGAAATGGTTCGCCGGAGTGGATGTATTCACTACCTGGATGTTATAATCGGCAGCCTGTTGCAGGAAGCGTTCCATGCGACCGGAAGAGTGTTCGGCACCCTGTCCTTCATATCCGTGCGGAAGCAGCAGCACCAGTCCGCTTTGAGTAGACCATTTGTCTTCGCCGGCGGTGATAAACTGATCGACCATGATCTGCGCACCGTTGAAGAAGTCTCCGAACTGTGCTTCCCAGATGGTCAGTCCTTTCGGCATGGCCAGGGAATAGCCGTATTCGAAGCCGAGCACAGCATATTCGGAAAGCAGGGAATTGTAGATCGAGAAGTGTGCCTGTCCTTCGCTGAGGCGGTTGAGTGTTACGATCTCCTCTTCATTGTCCTCGGTCTTCACGACTGCGTGGCGGTGCGAAAAGGTTCCGCGTTCGACGTCCTGCCCGGAAATACGTACCGGGAAGCCCTCATCGAGCAGCGTGGCATACGCGAGCATTTCAGCACTTCCCCAGTCGAGTTCGTCGCCGGTGATCGCTTTATAACGGTCGTCGAAGATCTTGGAGATCTTGCGGAAATATTTTTTCCCTTCCGGAAGTGTTGCGAGTTTTTTACCGAGGTCGAGGAGTTTCGCTTTGGAAACACCGGTTTGCGGTGACTCTTCGAAATCTTCGGGTTGGCTGTGTCGGAATCCTTCCCAGGTATTGCTCAGGAAGTCCCACACGATCGCCTTGTCTTTTTTCTGTGCCGCTTCGAATTCCTTGTCGAGGAAATCTCCGTATTCCTCATCGTAATTTTTGGCGTCGTCCTTTGTGAAAACGTCGTCGTTGAAAAGCTGGTCGGAATAGATCTCTTTCGGATTCTTATGTTTCGCAATGAGGTTATACAGGTGCGGCTGCGTAAATTTCGGTTCGTCTCCTTCGTTGTGCCCGTATTTGCGGTAACACAAGAGGTCGATGAAAACGTCGCGGTGGAAATGCTGACGGTATTCCATGGCGATCTCGATGGTTTGTACCACGGCCTCCACATCGTCTCCGTTTACGTGGAAAACGGGGCTGAGTGTTGTTTTCGCAACATCGGTACAGTAAGTCGAAGAGCGCCCGTCGAGGTAATTGGTCGTAAAACCGACCTGGTTGTTCACGACGATGTGCACGGTTCCTCCCACGCGGTAGCCGTCGAGCTGCGCCATCTGGATCACTTCATAAACCACACCCTGACCGGCGATTGCCGCATCTCCGTGGATCATGACGGTACAGACCTTATTTTCTTCGTTTTCGTATTTCTGATCGAGTTTCGCACGGGCGATTCCGAGTACTACCGGATCCACCGCTTCGAGGTGCGAGGGATTGGGTGCGAGCGTCAGGCCGACGTCTTTCCCGTCTTTGGTCTGAATGTGCGAGGTAAATCCCTGGTGATACTTTACGTCTCCGTCAAAGGAATCGTCGAAGTCAAATTCTTTTCCTTCAAACTCCGAGAAAATGTCGCGGGGACGTTTATTGAAAATATTGGTAAGCGTATTGAGGCGTCCGCGGTGTGCCATTCCCATTACGAAGTATTCTACCCCGAGTGCGGAACCTTTGTGAATAAGCGTGTCGAGTGCCGGGATAAGCGATTCTCCTCCCTCGATGGAGAAGCGTTTCTGCCCCACGAATTTTTTCCCCAGAAAAGACTCAAAGTTGGAAGCCTGAGCCAGTTTTTGGTAGATCGAAACCTTTCGGTCCCTGTCAAACTTGGGGCGATTCTTCAGTTCGATCTTATTCTTGAACCAGTCACGGCGATCCGGTTCACGCATGTACATGAACTCGATCCCGATGGACTGACAGTAGGTTTCCTGCAAGTGATCGATGATCTCCTGAAGTGTTACCGGACCGATGCCAATTTCATCTCCTGCCTGGAAAACCGTTTGCAGGTCGCTTTCCTCGAGGCCGAAGTTTTCGATGTCGAGCGTCGGGGAGTATTTGCGGCGTTCGCGAACAGGGTTTGTTTTGGTAAACAGGTGCCCGCGACTGCGATAGCCGTTTATGAGGTTAATTACGCGAAATTCTTTCTGGAAATTCTCGGGAACTGCTGCCCCTTCTTCGTAGTTGGTTTTGGCGAAATCAAAGCCTTCGAAAAACTTTTGCCAGCCGAGGTCCACGCTGTCGGGATCCTCACTGTACATTTTGTATAAATGGTCAATGGCGTTTACATCCGCATTGCCAACATAAGAAACTTTATCCATGTCAATTTGTGCACATTTATGGAAGTACAAAGTTATATAAATTGTAGTTACCGCTGTGCGCAGCCGGGGAAAAAGTACAGGCCATTGTTAAATCCTTAACCGATCATTTTGCGGATCGTTTCAGCTATGCGCGGGAATTTCAAAAAATCCTACTTTCGTACCATGAAGAAAAGCCTTGTTCTGACAATCCTCCTGCTTTCGGTCGTTTCCCTGGCCGGCTGTGACGCCCGTAAACTACACCGCGAACCGTTATCCGGTTTCCGGGGCGACTGGATAATACGCGGCAACGGGTTCTACGACGGTGTGATGATCCGCATCGCAGGGAATAAAGATGATCAATTGAAAGGAACGATCATTGGCCTGAATGACAACAAATTCGTTCGTTTTTTCTGTGATTCCGGAAGCGTGTTGATCAACCGGATCTCGCGTGTGTCGAATACGGAATTCACCTTGTCCGAACACAAAGTGGGCAAAGCGCTTTTCGATGCTTACGGACTGGAAACGTCCACGGAGTTCTACGCGGAGTTTACAGATCGCAATACCATCGGGCTCGCCGGAAACCGCAATCACAAAGGAACTTATGCAACGCGTTTGGAGCGGGTTATTACGGCTGATTAATTCACTTACCGGTTGTGCAGGTCGGCTGTGTCGAGCGTGTTGTCCCGGTGCATGGTGTCCTGTCGTTCCTTCAGATCCTCATCTCCTTTTTCATGAAGCGCATCTTTGTCATGTCCGTAAGAATCGTTCTGACATGATCCGAGCATAGCTGTCGAGAACAGTGTTCCGATCACGAGGAGGCGTACATTGGATACATACTTTTTCATAGCGTCTGTTTTTATATGTCTAAAGTTTAAATTGCCGATCAGGGTGTTTCTGTGTTGGCATTATCCTGATCAATGCGAACGGTGTCATCGTTAGTCGGGTTCACAGGCTGATATTCGTTTTCTTCTGTTCGTCCGGGTGTTGCATCTTGTCCTGCCGGCGTTTTTTCATTATTGAACGCATCTTCGTTACAACTTCCCAATGAAACGCCAAGTGCGAACCCTGCTAACAGGAGTGCGAAATTGAAATGTCTTTTTCTCATGTCGTTTTTACTTTTGGTCCGAAAATACGGGCAGAAGTCATGCCAGCGCTGAAACCGGTAATTTATACAGTGATTGGCTGACACGCGGAGGAATGCACGAAACGCTTTTGAGTATCTATTTCCTCACTTTCGACAGTTGGGGTGGTAATTCAGGTATCGTCCTGCGCTGTTTACTTTCGAAACGCTTCATAATGCATGTTCGCCAGCACTCTTTCCGGTGACTTCTCTCGCAAGGGACAGTTTTGGGGTAATTAATCAAACGCTTTGAGCAAGAATGTCCTCAGCATAATCTCCATGCCAATTCCCCAAACCCTCTGATAGCAAGGCCTGGCACAATTGGCTCTTAAATTGCTCTTAATTTTTTAGTATTCACTTTAAAAAAGCATCATGAAAACATCAAACGAAAACAAAGGCCAGGAGAACAGGCCGACAGGAGACACAGGAGTACATGGAAACGTAAATCCGAAGCAGTCCTCTGACCAGCAAAATCGCGAGCAGTCGGCGCAGTCACAGGGAACGAATTCCTCGCAAAACCTGACCAGCGAAAGAGCACAACAAACCAACCCGCAGGGACAACGCGAACAACAAAAAGAACAATTTGAAGGACCGCAAAGTTCTGCACAGACCAACCAGGCTGGTCGCGGAACTGAGAGCGGACATCGTGAGAACGATCCGAATCGCAACGAAGGAACGGGTGACCGTAAGTATCGCGGAAACATCGAAGAATCGGAAGATCGCGATCAGAATAAGCGTTAATCCACTTATTTTCTCAAACACCATTGCAAAAACGTTGACCGGGCCGGATGAAAATCCGGCCTTGTTAGTTTGAGGTGAGTTCTGTTATACCTGAACCTGACGGGGATCATTTGACGCTGCCCGCGACAACCGTAAGTTTGAATCATTCATAATAAAATAGCATACTATGAAAACGATTCTCGTCCCAACCGATTTTTCGCCCGCTGCAAACAGTGCGATGCGCTATGCAGCCCAACTCGCTTTACGTACACGGGCCAAACTGATACTCTACCATAGTTTCATGATCCCGACGGCCGTTGCCAACATCCCCACAGGGGCGCTGGCCATGGATGAACTTGAGCAGCACTCCATGCATCTGCTTAAAACCGCCGAGCGAAAACTCATCCGGAAATACGGCACAGGATTAAATATTGTTCGTAAATGCGGAGGCGGCCCTGCAGTCGATCTGATCCTGGAAGCTGCTGAAAAACACAAAGCAGACCTGATCGTGATGGGTTTACAGGGTAAAAGTTTCCTGGTCGGGAAACTCCTTGGAAGTATTACCACGGCTGTAATCCGGAAATCAGGCGTACCGGTATTGAGCGTCGGACTTTACATGCGATTCCGCGAGCCGAAAAAGCTGGTTTTTGCGAGTGACGAACGTCTTGTTTCACCCCTTGTCTTTCGGCCTGTTGCCGAATTCGCATCCCTGTTCGATTCACACGTATACCTACTGAATGTTGCACTGTACCCGGAAGAGTTTTTAGAAGCACCGCATAAATTACCGGCCTATTCGAAATTACACGCGCCGCTGGATAAACTCGATCATTCTTTCCATTATGAGCAGGGAGAAGATATTCCGCAGGCAGTGAATCATTTTGTTCGCAAGACCAAAAGCGATCTGCTCATCATGGTTCCGCACCGGCATTCTTTTTTAGGACGACTGCTAAATGAACCGGTAACCCGTCAAATGGCTTTCAAAACAAAAGTTCCGTTTCTGACGCTTCCGGACAGGCATTAATTCCCCTGGCGGTACTCTTTGTCGCGCTGACGGTCGGCGTCATTTGTTTCCACCGCCGGACATCCTTTGGCGCGTTTTTCAAAGAGGCGAATGAATTTGATGTGGAACATCACGGGCCAGTATCCGCTGGAATACCATCTGAGCGCCGGGTTAAAATTGTTCCATTCGTAAATTCCGACGATCGGTATCTGCAATCCGGGAATAATGTAGCTTCCGCGCTTCAGACGAAACCCAATCCCGAAGTCATAGTGGATCTGAGCCACGAAATTTTTATGGAAATACTGGGTTTCAGGTAATACCGGTGCTTCGTAATCCCGATTTTCAAGTACACGATAATCAAGATTGAGCCCGAGACCGTTGTCGATGAACACGCCTTTGGTAATGTTGAAATAGTTGTGCGCGGTAATGCGGCCGTAGGCATATCCGTTGTAATATTTACCCTGTCCCGTTTCAGAACTCAGGATATTTCCGGATGCATCCGTATAATCGATAATCGTTTGTTCGGTACCACCGAGCAGTTTGAAGCCAAGCCCCCAGTCGAAATAGGAAATAATGCGTTTTTTAAGTCCGAACTTCGGATTTCCCGGGGGAAAATGGGCCATACCCAGTTCTGCGAAGACCCCGATCCTACCCCCCGGATCATGCGTGTACCGGAAGCGATTCCCGTTCAGCAATACATCGGACTGGTATGTTTTATTGACCGAGCGTGTAAACTGGTACGTGGGCCCGAATGAGAATTGCAGCCCCGTATTACTGAGGTTGCGAAAGTCGCGCTTTCCGAACGCTTTTCGACGCGAATTGGGCGTCAGGTCGCGCTGTGCCAGTGTAGTTCCGGCAAAAATCAAACTCAGTGTGAGGCAAAAAACTGTTTTTAGCATCCTGTAATTTACAATAATTCTTTGATCTTTTCAATTACCCAGTCCTCATTCCAGTTTTCCATGATTCCCGGCGTGGCCATCACGCGATCCATGATCTTGCGCTGCTCTTTTCCGTTTTGCAAAGCCTCATGATAGGGAATGTGGCTGAAAGTAACCTGTGAATATAACGGCATCCAGTTATTTGGGTACAGTTTACTGAATTTCGCTTCGATCTTTTTACGCACGAGAAATTCGGGATCAGCCGTTTTATCGCGCATTTCAATGTAATTGTCGAGCGCCAGGTCTGCAATGGCATCCGCGTCCGGCACGCGTTTTTTGGAAAATGCTTCGAAAAGCCCGTCCCAGTTGCCCTGGTGTGCTTCATACATGTCGTCGAAGATCGTACAGTCTTCAAAACCGGCGTTCATCCCCTGCCCATAGAAGGGAACGATCGCATGCGCAGCATCTCCGAGCAGGAGGATGTCTTCCCGGAAATTCCACGGAGAACAGTGAACGGTCACGAGGTACGAGGTCGGGTTTGAAAAATAATCTTCTTCCAGCGTCGGCATGAGCGGAATGGCATCGGGAAAATATTCGCTGAAGAACGCCTGAAGTTTATCGGGTGTGTCTACCGTTTCAAATGAAAGCGGTCCTTCGGCTGCGAAGAACAGCGTACAGGTAAAACTTCCGTCCAGGTTTGCGAGGGCGATCATCATGAATTCCTCACGTGGCCAGATGTGCAGGCAATTCTTATCAAGCCGGTGAGAGCCGTCGGCATTGGGTGGGATCACGAGTTCTTTGTAAGCATGAGACAGGTAGTTCTGCGTGTAGTTGAACATCGGTGTTTTTTGCAGGCGGAGGCGTACGGCAGAAAAAGCACCGTCGGTGGCAAACAGTTTATCAAAGGAACGTTCGCTTCGCACACCGGTGGCACTGTCCTGGAAAAGGATCTTTTTCCCTTTCAGGTCAACGTCTTTACACTTCTGATCGAAGAAATAGGAAATGTTGGAATACTGGTCGGCGAGGTTCACAAGGCGTTGATTCAGTCCGCCGCGTGATACGGAATAGATCGCTTCGTTCTCCCTTCCGTAGGGCTGATAGGTCAACGTCCCGTCGGGAGCGTGCATGCAGCGTTGGTACATCGGGATCGCGATCTTGCGAATGTCGTCGGCAATTCCGGCACGTTCGAGTGCTTTCCACCCGCGGTTGGAAAGGGCCAGGTTAATCGATTTCCCGGCAAGTACTTCTGCTTTCCGGATATCCGAACGTCGTTCGTAAACCTGTACGTTATATCCTTTTTTGGCCATCAGGATCGCCTGGAGACTTCCCACGAGTCCGGCGCCGACAATTGCAATATCTTTCATTTTCCAAACAACTTGATGCCTGCAAAGATAGGATTTTGCACCAATCGAACGCTTACAGAAAAGGGATTATCGGCCTGTGGAATGCTGATCTTTGTCAGTCTTCAGTGCTTGCGCCAGTGCTTCGAATAATTCGTTTCGAACTTGCGGTTGCGTAATTCCTGCTGTTTTTTGCGATGCAGGCTATTAGAGGCACGCCATAGTACAAAACCCGCTACCATAACACCCACAGCCTGGAGCGCCAGGTTCACATAAGTTTGTGTCTGATCAAGTTCACCGCTGAATTTTGCGCGGATGAGTTCACCGATAGTCAGATCATTCATTGATCGCCTTTATTCCGGGAAGTTCAATGCCTTCGAGGTATTCGAGCATTGCTCCGCCGCCTGTTGAAACGTAGCTTACCTCATCCGCCAGTCCAAACTGGTTGATCGCAGCTACAGAGTCGCCGCCGCCAATGAGTGAAAAAGCGCCTTTTTTGGTCGCCTCCACGATTGCCATGGCCACGTCTTTCGTACCCTGTTGGAAATGGCTCATTTCAAAAACCCCCATCGGGCCGTTCCAGAGAATGAGTTTGGAGTCGAGAATGATTTTCCGGCAATCTTCGGACGTTTGCTTTCCCGTATCGAGGCCCATCCATCCTGCCGGGATCTCGTCGATCTTCACTTCCCTGCGATTGGCGTCGTTATCGAAACGGTCCGCGATCACGGTGTCCACGGGGATATAGAGGTTCACGCCTTTTTCTTCGGCAGTTTTCAGAATTTGCTTTGCCGTATCCAGGAAATCGTCTTCCACCAGTGAATTTCCAACTTGCCCGCCTTTTGCCTTGACGAAGGTGTACGCCATTCCACCGCCAACGATCAGGTTATCCACTTTTTCGAGCAGGCGTTCGATGATCGTGATCTTGGAGGAAACTTTGGCTCCGCCGACGATTGCGGTAAGCGGTTTTTCGGTGCTGTTAAGTACTTTGTCCACGCTTTCGATCTCGCTTTCGATCAGGTAGCCGAACATTTTGGCATCCGGGAAAAAGCGCGCGATCTGGGTCGTGCTGGCATGCGCGCGGTGTGCTGTTCCGAATGCGTCATTGATGTAAACGTCACCGTGTTCGGCAAGTTGCCGCGCAAATTCTTCCGTTCCGGCAGTTTCCTGCTTGTGAAAGCGCACATTTTCGAGCATGAGCACTTCACCCGGCTGGAGGTTTTTACTTTTCTCAAGTGCTTCCGGACCGATACAATCCGGGGCAAACTGCACTTCTTTTCCGAGAAGTCCGGAAACGTGCTCCACGATGTGTTTCAGCGAATATTTGTCGTCACTCGCATCTTTCGGACGCCCGAGGTGTGAAAGTAACACCACGCTACCCCCGTTATCAAGCACATGCTGAATGGTCGGGAGTGCAGCACGGATCCGGGTGTCGTCCTTTACCTCAAAAGTTTCCTTATCAAGCGGAACATTGAAATCAACACGGATCACAGCGCGTTTTCCTTTAAAATCGTACGAGTGAATATTTGCCATCTAAAATTCGGTTTGAAGGCACAAAGATAAGGAACACAGCGGTACGCAGCGGGGAACGCGCTTATTTTTTGCATCAGTAATTCCGGTAGTCGTTCCAAAGTGCCGAGCGCAATCCGACAACTGCCTGCCAGGTATTTGCAATACCGGAGCCCTGGGTCCGGAAATGTACTTCTGCGAAACAGTTCAGGCGCGAGGCGCGATCAATCCGGTAGCTGCCGCTGAGCATGAGGTGTATCGAATTGCGGGAAATGCCCTGCCCGATGTAATGACCGTAATCGTAGGGACGGCTGACATACGATTGGTAAATGTCGGAGCCGTAATTACTCCCGGGCGGATCGTAACCCCGACGGGTATAGGACGCGAACAACTTAAGGAGCAAACTTCTTTTTTGCCATTTCAGTTCGGCGAGCACTTCCGCGAAGTTCGCTCCCAGCGGATGCGCCAGCGGCATTCCCATTTGTCCGTAATTCAGCCCGCTGCTGATGTGTGCATAGGTGTAAGGTCGGGCCATGTTGAATTCTCCCCGCCAGAAAAGATGCTTACCTGTCCTGCCTTTGATTCCTGCCTGCACCGCAAATTTATTGGCCCACCAACCGTTGGATGCCCGGATCTCGGCCAGGAAGAACTCGTCGAGCATTAACTGCCCGTAAAGTACGTTTCGGCCGATACGTGCCGACGCCTGCATTCCGAGCAGCACATTGTCCGAAGAGCCCAGGCTATACTCCTGTGGACGGTAAAAGATCACCGGATTGAGGTATTCGGCTTCAAAACCGCGATTCAACTTTCCATCACGTGGCTGAAAAAGGACTGTTTCAAAGATCCCGATGTTGAGCCAGCGTGTCGCGTTCAGGCTCAGGTAATGTGTTGCAGCAAATTTATCAATACCGCCGGAAGCCGGGTGCTCGTGGAAGAACTGGTAGATCACGCTGTAGTCGACCCGCCAGAAATTGGCACGAAGCATCGCGAACGGATATGGTTTTCCGTAATCGGACAATAACAAAGACCTGCAGCCTTCTCCGATGAACTGCTGATCGAGGCCTGCCTGGAAATCAAAAATGTGATTGGGCGTATACGAAACTCGGCCGCGCACATCGAGGTAATTGTACTGTCCGTTTGCCTGCGGTTCGTAGAAAAAAGCACGGTTCCGGATACTTGTCCCGCCCGTCTTGCCGCTTCCGGCCACTGCCGAAGCCCTGAAATACCACGCGCGGTTAAATGCGCTTTCTACTTCCAGGCCGCCTCCGGCACGATAGCCGAATGAGTTGCGATACGCGGCGTTCAGATCTGCCAGCGGGCGTACGAGGATCTTCGAATGCGTTCCGTAGCTGCCGATTCCCAACTGGGCGCGGGAAAAGGGCGCCTGGCCCGGTAAAATATACGGCTTTACGGCTGTGTGCGTTCTCAGGGACGCAGTCATTGAATCCGCCGGAAGGTCTTCGCCGATGTAACCCAGGCGTTGCTGTGCAAAGACATTGCCTGTTATCGCGAGACACACTAAAAGCGCTATGTAAATACTTTTCTTCAAAAGTCCGAATAATCGTTTCTGAGATTTGTACGCAAACCGAATTGCAGGATAGCAGCTTCTTCTCCGCTGGTTACGAAGCGTCGGTAAACGGCCGAAGCAAAAAGACACAGGTTCGTGTTACGGTTGAAGCGGTAACCGATCTCAAATTGCTGGTGAAAGATCTTACCTGAATTGTACAGTACGGCAGATCCATTCGGCACGGGTAATGTTTCGAACTGATCGAGTTGGTAGAACACGCACTTCAGGTCGGTATAAAGCCTGTTGAAAGTCCACGAGGTCCGGAACAGGAATTCATCAAAACCGCTACCCCGGATATGTGCGAGCGGCAGATTGTACTGGTCGTAACTGATGAGCGGATTTGCAGGATTGGAATACATTCCCGCCGGTACGTGGTTGTACTCGAACTGCACGAACCAGTTCTGTTTGAGAATGGAGGAAGAGCGAATTCCGAGCTGAAAACCGGGCTTCGGATTTCTACCGTTGTTGAATGCCAGTTGTCCGTAAATGCGATTGCGCACATTGATTAAAAATGAGGCATCCAGCCCGTAGATGCCAAAACTGCGCGTTCGGTCGGCGGATAACGCACCGAGGAACGGGACGGGATTGTAGAACCAGCCGGAAACGGGAGTGGTCCCGCTACTGTCTCCTTTCGACCAGACGGTTCCGTCGAACAGGGAAAGGTTTAGTTTTTCACCGATGCTGAACGTCAGCATGTTCACGGAGTACAGTTTCGGCTGGTAATAGGCTTCGGCGGAAGAACTGAAAGGCTGCCGTGATAAATTCAGCAGGCGCTCTCGCATCACGCTATAATGTAAGAAGCGGTTGATCTTCCATTCGGCACGCAAATAAGGCGCGGGAAAGTTATTGTCGGCATAGAACAGCGAGCGGTATCCGCTTCCGATAAACTGGGAATTGTTCCCGGCCATTAGCAAAACGGACTGCGTCGGACGGTAAACAATGTTCCCGACTGCATACGCGTAATCAAAGCCGTTCGTTTTAAATGGTTTGGTTCGTCCGTTATTCGGTATCACGGCATTTTCACGGATGTAACCGGAATCGGCCGGGTAGAGTTCGCCTGCGCTTTCGTAAAAAGAACGCTGATACCTGGAAAAGGCCGCCTGGTTCTCATAAAACGCAGTTGAAAAGGAGAAATTGTCGAACAGGTCGCCTTCGATCGTAATTCCACGTGTGTTCTGATACAATAAATAAGCATTGGAATCACGCAGATCCTTTCCGGCACTGAAGTTGAAAACGGGAGACACCGTCAGGTAATAATCATCACCCCTGAACTCCAGTAAATGGCGCTGAAAGAGCACTCTTCCGAAACCGGTTTTATACGTGTTGGTATCACACAGTTTTGAGGGAAGGTCATACTGGGATTCGCTAAGCGGGAAGAATGCCGGCCCGAAATAGGTTTCACCTCCTGTTTCATGAAGTAATGCATCCCGGTAAAAGTTTTGGAGCGGCAGCAGATTTTGCTGTGAAAGAACACCTCGTCCGGCGATGAGAAGCAGTAGTAGTATGTAAATACGCGGGTCAGTCATGCATCGGGTAGTCCAGCAAGGGTTGTGTGCGCGCCACGAAATACGGATTGAACAGGTTCTCCTTATTATAGTAGAGCGGCAAACCGGTTTCCGCATGACACACCGAACCGCCGAGTCCTTCGAGAATGGCCTGTCCCGCGGCAATATCCCATTCCATGGTTGGCGCGTACCGCGCATAAATATCCGCGCGGTTGAGTGCGAGGTCCATGAATTTCAGGGCACTTCCGCGCTTGAGAAAGCCGACTTCCCCGAAGCGTTCACGCAGTTCACGGATCAAAATCAGGGCTTTGGTCGGGTGTGGCGCCCGGGACGAGCAAAATATCAGGGGAGCATTCGGTGTTTCCGGCGCTTCGAGCACGCGGTGCAACTGCAGATCGTTCACTTGTCCAAACGCTGCATGGAATACGCCGTTAGCCTTTCCACCGTAGATCAGCTCGCGCTTTACGGGTGAGGCGAGTACCCCGAATACGGGCCTGTTATCTTCGATCAGTGCGATATTGACAGAAAATTCGCCGTTTCGCTTAATGAACTCCTTCGTACCGTCCAACGGATCCACACACCAGTTGCGTTTCCAGTTTTTACGAACGTGATAGGGTTCCTTCAACTGTTCTTCTCCGGTAAGCGGCACATTCGTTTCGGAAAGGATCTTCCGGATGATCTCGGACGATGCAAGGTCTGCTTCGGTTACAGGCGATCCGTCTGTTTTAAATTCCGTCGCAAAGTTGCGTTCGTAAATACGCATGATCTCTTCGCTGGCCTGCACGGCAGCATGAAGTGCTTTTTCTATGAATATTTGCGGAACCAACAGATGTGCCTCGTTAAAGTTAGAATATTAAAAAAGCGCACTGGAATCGGGTGCGCTTTTGAATGGTCAATAAATGACTATTAATGTCTTACTACGAATTTTCGGTTTACCGACTGGATACCGTTTCCTTCGATGATTACGAAGTATACTCCGTTTCGGAAGCTTTCCACGTTCAGTTTACGGGAACCATTGAAACTTTCGTTAAGGATCATGTTTCCGAGTACGTCCACCACTTTGATCGTTCCCTGGTCTACGCCCGGTGCACTGATCATCAGGTTATCGGAGGCCGGGTTCGGCGCTACTGTCAGCGACGGTGTGGACTTCATGTCTTTCACACTTGCCGTTGAAGAAACATTGATCTGCAATGAATCGTCATACGATGTACCGTTCTCGGAGATGTAATATTTATAAGATCCCGATCCGGAGTTATCATTCGGAGTAACATACACGATCAGTTTTCCGGAACCTCCTGCAGGAATAGTTACTGAGTTCGGTGTAGTCCACGGGTTTGTTGCCATTTGAGATACACCGTAACAAATTCCTTCGAAGTTCGGATCCGGGTTCGGCCCCCAACACAGGTTATTGGTCCAGTTCATCGACTGATTCAGTTCCAGGCGGGTCACATACCAGGTTTTCGCCATAGAACTTGTATTGAAAACTTCTACTTCCACGTGTACCTCACTACCCGTTGAAGTTTCAGTGATCGTAGTTCCTGAAATATCGTCTGTATTCCCTACCAGGTTCATGGTGATTTCATCCTGCGCCATTACAAAGGCACCGAAACAAAAGGAAGAGAATATAAGGAGTAACTGTTTTTTCATATAATTTGTTTCAAGTTTTCTACTCAAATATACAGAAAATATGCCATGATTGCACGCTGCCGGGATAAGGAAGCTAAAATTTGTTTTTTAGCATTCACAGAAAATTCAGCGAAAATAAGTCGCTAATTGCTGTAAAACAATTCGTTAACCATTTTAAAACTCCCTTTAACGCCCAATAATCGCTTGGATTATCACTCAAATTTTGCAGAATAGTCTATTCATTCAGAAGACTTTAAACAGTAGGAGTCCAAGAATATTTTGAGAACGATTGTAGAATTCTTTTTACAAACCGTTAATTTTGAATTCGGCAAGGTTTTTGAAAATCCTTGTTCTAAAAATTCAATCCATGAAAAAACTAAGTTTACTCTTTAGTGCGCTGGCACTCTCCTTTACAATTTTCAGCCAGACCGAATCAGAAAACAATAACCTTAAGAAACTGCCCTCCGTTCAACTGGTAGATCTTAACGGAGATCCTGTCAATACAGCGGAACTCGGTTTCGACGGACCGGTGGTGATCAGCTTTTGGGCGACCTGGTGTTCTCCCTGCAAAAAAGAACTCAACGCGATCAACGACCTGTATATCGACTGGCAGGAAGAAACGGGCGTGACGCTTGTAGCTGTTTCCATCGATGATGAACGTACGAAGAACCAGGTCGCGGTGTATGTGAACGGAAGCGGTTGGGAATACCTCGTGCTGCTCGATCCGAACGGTGATTTCAAGCGCGCGATGGGTGTTAACAATGTGCCGCATACCTTCCTGGTGAATGCGAACGGCGAAATCGTTTATTCGCACAACAATTACGCTCCCGGAGACGAATACAAACTCTACGATGAAATTCTGAAACTGACTGAAAACGCTCCTCAGGATTAATCCCTCCTTTAAATTCATGCGAAAACTAACTTTAGCTATAGCCTGCACATGTGCGGCTTTGGCCGGAAAAGCTCAATTGAGCCCCGGCAACTTTTCGGGGAACATGGAAAGTACGTTCCAGTACCTCAATACAGACTCCGTTATCGGGGCTTACCAACCGGATTCAAAAGCGCTGGTAAATTCCTACATGAACGTGTTCTATACGCAGGGAAATTTCAAAGCGGGTGTTCGTTTCGAATCATACCTGCCCCGCATCCAGGGATACCCGAACCGCTTCGACGGTACCGGAATCGGGATGCGTTACGTGGGCTACGCCAATGACTTTGTGGACGTCACTGTCGGGAACTTTTACGAACAGTTCGGTTCGGGGATCATGTTCCGCGCTTATGAAGCACGTGCACTTGGTTACGACAATGCCATGGACGGTCTGCGACTGATCCTGCATCCCCTGAAAGGAATCACGCTCAAAGGAGTTTACGGCCGGCAACGCTTTTCCTTCCAGGAAGGCCGCCAGGTATTCGGACAGGGAATCGTTCGTGGTGCCGACGCGCAGTTTCGTCTTAATGACCTTATTGAACCGCTGGCGGATAGCAAAGTGTCGGTGACCATCGGCGGATCGCTCGTGAGCAAATACGAACCGGATCAGAGCGATCTCTACAACCTCCCGGAAAACGTGGCTGTTTACGGTGGCCGCCTCGATGTCCGCTACACGGAAAAAGAACTTGGTCAGTTAGGTTTCAACGGAGAATACGCTTACAAGATCAACGATCCTTCGCTCGACAACGGGTTCATTTACAATTCCGGGCATGCACTTGTCATGAACGGTACGTATACGCGCAAGGGACTCGGAGTACTGGTCAGCGCGAAGTCTACCGATAACATGAGTTTTCGCTCGGAACGCGGACGGGATTTGCAGGATCTGCTTATTAACTTTCTCCCTCCGACCAATAAAACGCACACTTATAACCTTGTGGCAACCCTGTATCCGTATGCCACACAACTTTCGGGAGAGGTTTCTTTCCAGACGGATATCCTCTACACGATCCCGCGCGGATCAAAACTTGGGGGAAAATACGGAACTACCCTTAACGGGAACTTTTCCACGACCTATCGCCCGATGCGACACACGAGGGGCTACAACGTGGAAGATCCTTCGCGGATCGCTTACCAGGGACGCATCTTCGACCTGAGCGACAGCCTGTACTGGCGCGATATCAACTTTACGATTACCCGGAAGTTCAACCCGAAATTCAATGCGATACTCGCGTATTACAATATCTCGATCAATAACAACGTTGCAAAGGTGACCAACGACGCGAGCGGGATTATCAATGCGCACATCGGTGTACTTGAACTCGGGTATAAGTTCAATCGCAAACATGCGCTTCGCGGAGAAATCCAGGGTTTGTTCACTGATAAAGACAAGGGAGACTGGACAACGCTGCTGCTGGAATACACCATTTCTCCGCACTGGTTCTTCTCCGTAATGGATCAGTACAACTACGGAAATCCGAAAAGGGACCTCCGTTTGCATTACCTGATCGGAAGTTTTGGTTATATTCATGAATCCACACGGATCATGGTATTGTACGGTCGTCAGCGCGCCGGCCTGTTTTGCGTGGGAGGAGTTTGCCGCTTCGTACCCGCATCTAACGGTCTGACGATCTCATTTACGCAAAGTTTTTAATATGAAAAGAGTTATTTACATCGCTTCGCTCATCGCCGTTTCCGCATTCTATAGCTGTGACAAGGTCGAGCAGGCCTACCAGCAAAATTTCTCTACTGATCTCGATACAACGCTCTACCCGGGAAACTGGAGTGATTACTCCTTTCCGACATTTACGCAGAACACGAACACCAATCGAAACATGCTCATCGAAGATTTCACCGGGCATAAATGTACGTTCTGCCCGGCTGCAGCCGACCTCGCACATCAGCTGAAACAGAACAACCCGGGACGCGTGTTTGTGGCCAGTATTCACTCGGGACCGCTCGGTATGGGTGACTTTCAAACCACGGAGACAGATTACCCGGAAGATTTTACGAACCCGGAAGGACTCGAGATCGGGACTTATTTCGGAACCAATGACGGCGGCTTTTCGGGGAACCCCCGCGGACCCGTTTCCCGCATCACACTCAACGGGAACATCTTTCAGTCACCCGGCGCCTGGACGAATATGGTGAACGACGGGCTCGCACAGAACGACCTGAAGGTAAACCTGCAGTCCGTGGCTAATTATTACGAGCAAACCCGCGGATTGTATCTGCACACGGAGATCGACGTGCTCGACGCCAGTCTTGACCCGACAAACCTGGCCCAGGTGGTTTACTTCATCCAGGATTCACTGGTCGGAGATCAGAAAATGGGAGACAATTCGCACAACCCGAGTTACATACACCGTGACATCATGCGTGGTTGCATCGATGATCGTGCCTTCGGACGTACGCTTTCTTCCGGGGATATTAATGTGACGACCGGGAATTATCAACTCGATTATTCCTACAAAATTCCGGATGAATACAACGTCGCGAACACACACCTCCTGATCTATGTCTTCGACAAATCGACCATGGAAATCTACCAGGTGATCGAACAGGAAATTGAATAGAAAAGCCGCATAAAACAGGATATGGAGGGACTTTCGGGTCCCTCTTTTTTTACCAAAAAAAATATAAAAGAGGGTTATTTAACAGTCCCCGGATATAATTTCCCGTTTTTTATCGTTAAACTTGTTCGAACCTTAAAACTGAAAATATGTTGGAGTTGACCAAAAATATTCTCGTGAAAGTGAGTTTCGATCAGAAACTATTCCAGAAGGAACTGAACAAGGCCCTGAAATGGATCACGGACGCCGAGGAAATTAAAAGGTTTAAAGAATGGTGTATTGTAGAATTCGGTACGAAATATCCGACAATTCTCAATAAAGCTTTTAAGCAGGACGTCCAGCCGCAGGTTAACCGAATTAACTGAAAAATCAACATTTTGATCAGGAACCACTCGCCTTTGGCGGGTGGTTTTTTTTATGGTCGAAACCGAATTCAGCTTTACCTTATCGAAAATTAACATTTTTAGTAAACTCCGACCCGATCCGTATCCCGATTCACCTTACCTTTAAGTCCTCTCGGCATACATGGAACAAAACCGAATTTCAAAAGCATTCAGTACCTGGAAGATCTGGGCAGCCGTGATACTCGGCCTGGCTGTAGCCGCTTTTATGATGTATCGCAGCCTGTCCGAACCACACTTCGTCAAAACCACACCCGGCGAAGGAAGCTATACCTGGGTAGATAGCAATCACGACGGAAAAGTCAATTTTCACGAACCCGAAGAGTTCGTTGCTGCAACTCACGGTAATTATAACCGGGAAACAGTTTCACGCGCGATCGCTTCCATCGACTGGAGTTTTTCTTCCATACTCTGGCTGCTGGCTGCAATCGTTTTTATGTTTGGCCGCGACCTTTTCTACAGCGTGCGTATCTGGGTGCTTTGCAAGGGAGCACTCCGCTTCGGCCGCTCGATCGTGGTGACCATGATCTGGGAATTCGCCTCGGCGCTCTCTCCGGGAGTAGTGGGCGGTGCGACGGTGGCAATGTTCATCCTGAACCGCGAGGGAATTCGCCTCGGACGGTCAACGGCCATCGTGGTGATCACCGCATTTATGGACAACCTCTTCTTCGTACTCATGATTCCCTTCGTGTTTATGTTTGTCAGCAGTGACCAACTCTTCCCGACTGTTAATGAAGGTTCCGGTGGTGCCATGTGGGTCTTTTGGACCGGTTTCGCCGTCATCCTCGGGCTCTGCCTGTTCCTTTTCGCCAGCATTTTCCTTTTCCCTTCGCTTGCCAAACGCGTGCTCGGGTTCATTTTTCGCCTGCCATTCCTGAAAAAGTGGCGCGAAAGTGCACTGACAACCGGTGACGAGATTATCCTGACATCCCGCGAACTGCGCAAAGAACGCTTCCTGTTCTGGTTAAAGGCCTTCTCTTCCACGAGCGCCAGCTGGATCTGCCGTTACCTGGTTATAAACTGCATTCTACAGGCTTTTATAGGGCTGCCTTTTCTGAAGCACATCCTGATTCTCGGGAAACAACTGATACTATGGCTGTTCATGCTTGTTAGCCCGACTCCGGGAGCCAGTGGTGTCGCGGAATATGCCTTCGGAGAACTTCTTTCCGATTTCGCCGGCTCATTGATCCTGGTAACTGCGCTGGCCGTCATCTGGCGACTCATTTCCTATTTCCCCTACCTCATCATCGGTGCGATCATCCTACCCCGCTGGTTGCGCCGGGAACACATTGAATTGCCGAAAAAGAAAGCTTAACAAAAGCGAAGTACGCAATTCTCCCCGACTTCCAGTTCTACCGGAGAACCGAGACGTAGTGCCCTGTTATCCGCTATATGACCTGCCGGGAAGCCGAAAGCCACCGGGATTTGCCTGAATTGTAAATGCGACAGGATCAAGGACTCCAGGTTTTGCCCGAACGGAACGGTCGTGTCACGCATATCGGTCATACCACCGATTACCACACCGGAGATCTTCTGAAGAATATCCGACTTCTCAAAAGCATACAGCATCCGGTCGACATGGTACAGATATTCGGCCAAGTCCTCGAAAAAAAGAATGGCGTCCTGATAATCGGGCTGATCATCTGTTCCGATCAGAGAAAACAATACGGAAAGATTCCCGCCCAGCAGGATTCCCGAAGCCTTCCCGGGTTTATTGTCAGGATGCGCGTCAAATGAGATCGAATAAGGCTCCGCAGACCAGGCACTGAATAGCGTATTGAATGTTTCGGGGGTGTTCTCCCGGAAGTTCAGCGGCATGCTCGCATGAATGCTCGGAAGGCCGAAGCGCTGGATATGCTGGTGAAAGAAGGTCACGTCACTAAAACCGGTAATCCACTTGGGTTCGCGTAAAAATCCAGCCCATTGCAGACGGTCGGTCAGTTGTACGCAACCATATCCGCCTCGTGCACACACGATCGCGCGTACTTCCGGATCGTCGAGCGCCTGCTGAAAATCGGCCTGGCGCGTTTCAATGCTTCCCGAAAAATAGTGATCCCGATCCAGGCAATGCGCACTGATCTCCACCCGGTAACCGGCTTCCTCGAAAAGGTCGCGTGCAAAGAGCACATGCTCCGGTTCGATGGCCTTGGCCGGGGCACAGATCACAATTTTATCGTTTGGACAAAGGGCGGGAATGCTGTTTTTCATTCCCCAATATTACAAAATCCGCAGCGCTTTCTATTCAATAAAAGGGATCAATCCGCGAAGTCCCATATCAACCACCGTGTCACCCGCAGCGGGACTTAATTAGTTCTCTAATGCAATTTTTCGAGGAAAGGTTAAATAACTTTTCCATTTTTGTACTATGATAAGTCCTTTCAACGACGAATATTTCATGCGCCAGGCATTGCTCGAAGCCCAAAAGGCATACGACCTGGATGAAGTACCCGTGGGAGCCGTCGTCGTGGCCAGAAACCAGATCATCGCCCGGGCACACAACCTCACGGAGCGCCTGCACGACGTAACGGCACACGCGGAAACCCAGGTCATAACAGCTGCTGCCGAATACCTCGGTGCCAAATACCTGACCGGTTGCACGCTATACGTAACTTTAGAACCCTGCGTGATGTGCGCCGGAGCGCTTTACTGGTCGCAGGTCGATAAGATCGTTTACGGAGCGCGCGACGAAAAACGCGGGGCCGGTCGCTACGGAACGGAATTGTACCACCCGAAAACGCTCATTACAAACGGCATGCTCGAAAACGAATGTGCCGATCTGATGAAGAGCTTTTTCAAAAAGAAACGTCCGTGAAAGCCGTCTTCGTACTGCTGGCCTGGTTGTGCAGTCTTGTCTTGGGCACACTGATGATCACCGCGTATGCCGCTCTCGCGAACCCGGAGATCCTCTCAGTCGCACTGATCTTCTTGATTGTCGCCTTTCTGACCTCGCTTCCGGCACTTGTGATCACCTACGTTACGGCACTGCTTTTAAAACCTTCTCGCTTCTATTTCTGGTACGTACAGCTGGCGCACGTATGTTGTACGATCGTGACTTATTTCATGCTCAACAGGGACATGGATTTCATCATGAAAAAGTACTTTGCCATTCCGATTTTTTTTACGATCGGTTTCGCAGCGCAATACGGCTTCCATTTTCACTGGCTCAAAAAACGAAACAGGATCTCGGAAAACGATCCGCTGGATGCTATGGAAAATCTTTAATGCTTCACGACTTTACGGCTCAGCACCTTCGTTCCGAAGTCGAATTCCACGAGATACACGCCCTGCGAAAAATCCTGCATGGAGATCACCAGGTCGCCCGCAGCCGGTCCCGACTCAAAAAGTACCCGTCCCTGCATATCGCGAACGCGCAACTCCTGCAGGTCCGTAAGATTGGCCGTTGAGATGGTCAACTCATCCTGTACCGGGTTCGGGTAGATTACAATATCATCCGCCTCCAGGTCCTGAACGCCAAGTGTACAAAATACCGGCAGGTCAAAGGCTTCCGTCTGGTCCGAACGACTGTTTGAACTTCCCTGGTCGGCACTGAAACCGAGGCCGCGCTTTGCAAATACTTTCCAGATCATGCAGGCGTGCTCACCGTCATAAAGCAATTCATCGGCCTCTAAGATCGCGTCCCGGCCGTCCACAAAGCCCGGTTCGCAGGGCTGGAGTTTCAATGCTTCCACCACGAGCGCCATCACCATGTTGTTTCCGCCCGTTCCGTCATACACATCCGGATCGTAGCCGTATTCGTCAATAAATGCCCAGTTCAGGTCCCACAACATCGTGCACCACACAAAGCCGATGCCGTGCGGTTGAGACACGCTCGAAGCGTTGTTCGTCGCAGCATAGGTATAATTATTGACCCCGAAGGAAGTGCTGTAAGGCGCGTTACGGATCCCCGTACCGTTAGTCGGTTCGTTGATCAGGTAGGTTGCCACGCCACGCGGGCTTCCCGCCGTTGCACCGGGCTGAATGGTCAGCATCAGCGCAAACCAGTCCGACCAGCCCTCACCCATTTGTTCGGCATTTGAAAGGCAGTCGGAATCAAGCGCTCCTCCTGTCAGGCGGTTGGAAATTCCATGTGTAAACTCATGCCCGATCACACCGTTGTCGAAATCGCTGTCGTTCGCTATGATCGAGCCCGCGCCTTCAATGGTTGCATTTACGGTGTTTCCGCCGTTCAGTTCGTTGAGGATCTGCTGACCGTCCGATTGTGAGATCATGACCACGGGGATGTTAACGCTGCCGCTGCCACCCATGGAAATAGGCCCTCCGGACACATTATTGATAATGATCAGCCCGATCGCGCCCTGCGCTTCGGCAGCCTGTGCTTTTTCCACAAACGTACAGTTTCCGCGTTTCACAACCGCGATCTTCCCACTTAGTTGCACGCCGTTCGTAATGGTTTCGCAACCGTCGTTCAGGTCGCCGGAGTTGTCCGTGATCAGCACCAGGTCTTGTGTAACCGGAGAAGACGGCTGCGCTCCCCAGGCGGCAAGCGTCGTTTCATACGAACCGCTGATGCCGGAAGGCGAATTCACCGTAAGCAGGTCCGGGTTCGAACTTTCGTACCACAGGTACATTTGCATGCGCGGATTCTGTCCGTCGGGCGGCGTGGCGAAATTGGCATTGTTCGTACCGCTTCCGTCCTGTGCCTCGGCCATTACTTCGTCCTGCGCAATTCCGCCGTTCCCGTAATTATTGAACTGGAAGTTCCCGCTTTGCTCGTCAAAACCGTACTGGTAGTAAACGTCATGCATGATGTTATTCATGTAGAACAGGTTCGTGAGGGCCGCATCCAGGTTCTCTGAAGCGGTTTGGGTCGTTCCGAATGCAAAATTGAACGAAAGCGTGGAACCACCCTCCGCCGATTGACCGGGAAGATCATCGTCGTTAATGTCTTCGTAAGTATAAACGTTGTTGCCGCGTGTATAAGTGTATTCCGCCCCGGTCGTGCCGTCGGTGTCGTGCCAGCCGAATGGCGAGGCGAGGTCGTTTGACGGATCGGTAACCAGGGTGCGCAGTCCGAATGTCGGGCTCTCGGTAGGAATGGCAAATACAGTGTACGCATCGGTCGACTTCGCCTGTACGGGATCGGAAACGCCCGCCGGATGCCCGGAAGAAGCGCGCTCCTCCGCACATTGGCTGAAATCACAATGTAACACCCAGTCGTTGATCCACAGGATCTCCCCGGAAACAGCATCCGTACGAATACTCCACCAGTGCTCCGCCGAAGTTTCGTAAATGCTCATTTCCCATACGAGTTTCAGGGACTTGTCCTGCAAATAATATCCCACACGGATCGGTATGTTCTCCAAAGCAACGTCGCCTTTGTCGGCCAGGTAACTGCCGTCTTCCTGCAAGCGCACAGTCGGCGCTTCCGTCGAATGAAGGCCCAATTGCTCCAGGGTCCGTTCCAGGGCTTCGGTTGCACCGATTCCGGGTTGTGTTACATTTACAAGGGCATTCGCTCCGGGAACAAATTTCACTGAACTTCCGCTTACTTCTCCGTGCTGAAGCGTGAAACGGGCAGTTCCGTTTACAACAGGAATGCCGTTCACCAACTGTGAAACATACACGTGTTGGGTTTCTTTTTCCTGCGAGGAGGCCGTGGAATTGATCCGGAATTCCGTGTCTGAACTGCTGAGCCCGAATTCCACAGCATGCGCTTTCAGGTAACGGGAAATCGATTCCCGGGAAGCATTCTGCGAAAAGGTCAGGAAGGGCACACAAACGCAGAGAAGGCGAAGTACAATTTTCATTTTCATAGTTTTAAGCACTTCTAAAGTAAACAGAAAATCTGTGATCACAAAATTTGTCCCGGCTGCCGTAAGCGTTCAAAATAATGCCGTTTTCTGAAAAAACCGCTATTTTTGCTTCCTCATCAATCTCCTAATCATGGATTTTCAAAAGAAATTTAGTCTGCCACGCCACCCGGAAGAATTCGTCATTGCTCAATGGGAACGCGGCTACGGAAGGCTTCACCTGTACTTTCGGGACCGGCTCGTGGCGGAGGTCAACTCGGCGGCAAAACTCAGGAACGGCGTCAAATTCACGGACCCCGAACTCAATACGGTCGAGCTCCTGCTTACCGGCAAACCGATGTCACTGAACCTGATCGTGGATGGTTTTCACAGTTCTTCAAACCGCATTCATCCGTACCGGGAAATTCGCGAAAGCGAACGCCTGTTGTGGGTAGTCGTATTCTTTGCGTTCATCACCTTATTCCTTCCTGAGTTCGGAAGTGCCGACTTCTGGCTCAATGCGGTTTCACTTGTCGTATATCTGTTGCCGATCTTCCTGCTGCCCAAACTGCAGTTCTGGAGCTATTTCGTCGCCCTGGGCTGGTTTAGCCTCTTTACGCTGTTCGCAGCCCTGCTCACCTTAGCAAACTGGTTCAACATCGTACTTGTTATCGTACTTTTTGCACGCATAATCATTCTCATACTGATGATTCGCTTCGCAAAGGACGCCTCCAGCGCGCTTCGTCACAAACGATACCTGAAAATGAATTCGTATGACCTGCTCGACGATTTCAACGCAAAATAAGCATTTCACCAATGAACTTGCCATCGGGCCAGGTTCCCAGGTCGGCAAGGCTTGAAAGTGGTGCCGGATCTTCCCGCAGCAGGAAATCAGCGATCCGCCAAAAACAGTGCGTGTCGGCCAGGTCGGTTTTTCCGACAAGTCGCACACCGGCGATCACGGCGTTCATATTCGATCCGCTGATGGCAGTGTTCGGACAAACGGGCTCTTCGTGCGTCGAACCGATGACTTCTCCCCGGTGCTGTTTCCGCTCGAGTAAAAAATGAATTTTCTGCGTATCCGCAATGCCCTGCGTTCGGTGCATGAGGTTCGTGGAAAAGGTCTTCCCGGCAGTACGGTCGTTGCTTCCGCTTACACAAACAATGCGCAGGTTCGTATCCAGTGTGGAGTACAGGTCGAGCGCTCCGAGCTTGAAGTGTTTTTGTCCCGGCTGCACCAGGCAAAGCGAAGCAACGCGGTATTTTTTAGTCGCTCCGTAATGATTAGCCACGTTCGCCGCCAGTACACCCCCAAGTGAATGCCCGATAAAATGCAGGGCGCGATCACAGACGCCAAACCGGGCGTTCAGCCAGGAAGTAGCCGAATCAATATTGGCTTCCACCCGCCGCTGTTCATCTTCCGAATCGAGTACCGAAAGCGGGATCGTTCCGTTCTGGTACTTGGGAAAAAGGACGATATATCCCTGGTCAACCAGGTGCAGGATCCAGTCGCCGTAACATTCCGGGTTCGAAGCGGCATGACCGTGTAAAAAAACGACCAGTTTACTATTGTCCGCCGAATCCGAAGGCGCCGTGATCCAGTATTTTTCATTTCCCGATCCAAAGGCCGTAAACGTAAAATCCGCAGCATAACACAGCGTGTGCAGGAGGAAGATCGATATGCTGAGCAGGAGGCGCATCTTTGTCAGATACAAGGTACGAATTCCGGCAGACTGTTCTGCCGGTTCGCTCGGAATTTTTCATTTTTTCCCGTATTTTTGTAAAAATTTTAAACCGAATACGCATGTCTGAAGTGATTGCAGAATCTCAAATACAGGAAATTTTATCCCAACTCGGGATCAATGAAGTCAATAACGGGGCTTCCACAGGTGATAAATGGTTCAAAACACGCGGTGAGCGCATTGACTCCTTTTCGCCGGTAGACGGAAAACTCATTGCCTCCATCAACGCTGCAACGGAAGCAGATTACGAAGCGGTGATCCTCAAAGCGCAGGAAGCATTTAAAGAATGGCGTCTCGTACCGGCTCCCAAACGCGGGGAGATCGTTCGCCAGCTGGCTGAAAAGATCCGCTATTATAAAGAACCGCTCGGAAAACTCGTTTCTTACGAAATGGGGAAATCCCTCCAGGAAGGACTCGGAGAAGTTCAGGAAATGATCGACATCTGCGACTTTGCAGTCGGTCTCTCACGCCAGCTTTACGGCCTCACCATGCACTCTGAACGTCCGGGACACCGCATGTATGAACAATACCATCCGCTTGGCGTGGTGGGCATCATTTCCGCGTTCAACTTCCCCGTAGCCGTTTGGAACTGGAACACAGCTCTGGCCTGGGTATGTGGCGACGTATGTGTATGGAAACCATCCGAAAAAACACCGCTCACGGCCATTGCCTGCCAGAAGATTACACAGGAAGTATTTGCAGCCAATAACCTTCCCGAAGGAATCTCCAACCTCGTGATCGGCGGTGCCGAGATCGGGAAGATCATGGCAGAAGATACACGCGTACCGCTCGTTTCCGCAACCGGTTCTACCCGCATGGGAAAATCAGTGGGCGCAGCAGTAGGTGCACGCCTCGGGAAATCACTCCTCGAACTCGGCGGGAACAATGCGATCATCATTACGCCGTCGGCAGACCTTAAAATGGTCATCCCGGGAGCTGTATTCGGAGCGGTTGGAACAGCCGGACAACGCTGTACCTCTACCCGACGACTCATCATTCACGATGAGATCTACGATAAAGTAAAAGAAGCACTCATAAATGCTTACGGACAATTGCGCATCGGGAATCCACTCGATGAGAACAACCACGTGGGGCCGCTGATCGATAAAGATGCCGTGAACATGTACCTCGAAGCACTTAAAGAAGTGGAAAAAGAAGGCGGAAAAGTGATCGTGGAAGGCGGTGTGCTCTCCGGAGAAGGATACGAATCCGGATGCTACGTGAAACCCGCGATCGCCGAAGCAAAGAACGAATTCAAGATCGTACAGCACGAAACCTTTGCCCCGATCCTCTACCTCGTACGTTACTCCGGAGGTATCGAAAATGCCATTCGCATTCAGAACGGTGTTCCCCAGGGACTTTCATCTGCCGTTATGACCAACAACCTCCGCGAAGCGGAAGCATTCCTTTCACAGGCCGGTTCCGACTGCGGAATTGCAAACGTGAACATCGGGACTTCCGGTGCCGAGATCGGGGGTGCCTTCGGTGGAGAAAAAGAAACAGGCGGCGGACGCGAATCCGGTTCGGATGCCTGGAAAGTCTATATGCGTCGTCAGACAAATACGATCAACTATTCGGACAGCCTGCCCCTCGCACAGGGAATCAAGTTCGAATTGTAAAATACGCGATATGCAAAAGCCGGGGAAGTAAAGTTTACTTCCCCTTTTTTTTGCACCCCCCTACAAAACCGTCACCATGAAGCAATCCGCGCGTGCTTTACATGCGCCTAAGTGTAAGCTGCCGGGACCCAACGCATGCAGTTCCGCAGAACTTTTAC
>CAYMEW010000002.1:0-22773 GCA_964389755.1 uncultured Flavobacteriales bacterium
ATATATTTTCTATTCATTATAGTATAGCGATCCTGTTACTGATTTGTTTTTCCGGAAATCAATCGCTATATTCTCAGGAAAGCGATTCGGCCCGGCTGCAGATCAACTATTATCCGGACGGTGAAATCTCCAGCAAAGGCTATCTGTACCAGGGACTTCCGGACGGACACTGGGAGAATTTTTATCCGAATAAAAACCTCAAAAGTGCAGGCGACTGGCGACGCGGTGAACTGGCAGGAACGTGGAATTTTTACCGGACCGACGGGAGTCCTTCGAAACGGATCACCTACGCACATGATCTCAAAAACGGGATCTTCGAGATTTACGACAGTACGGGCTGCGTTATTTTCCGCGGAACGTATGTGAACGACACGCTTCAGGGCAGTTATCAACAGGTACGTGGAGATACGTTAATAAGTGGTAACTATCAGGACGGCAGGAAAGAAGGCATTGCATACGTCAGCACGATTCACGACGAACGCGTCATCGCTGTTCATAACTACGAGGGTGACAGCCTGCTTTCGGAAGCGGAACTGAACCGGTATGATTCGCAAGCTCGCCGGCACGGTCACTGGAAAACGACAGACACTGGCGGCAGAACGGTCTTCGAAGGCCTGTACGAGCATGGTAAACTGGTGCGTGAACTGACCCCGGACCGTTACGGTGTGGCGCAGGATCCGGATATACACATCGACCTTCAGCGCAGTTATTATCCGAACGGACAGGTACATACCGAAGTCGTACTACAGAATGGCCTGAAGAACGGGTATGAACGCGTATACGACAGCTTGGGAAATCGCCTTGCGGGGAACCTGTATGCTTCCGACACGCTGCTCGCGCGCGGTGAGACGGATTCGCTGGGGCTTTACCAGGGAAGCTGGACCTGGTTCCGGGCGGACAGTACAATTTTAAAGCGCGGCAATTATACACACGGGCTTCGCACGGGAAACTGGGTATTTTACTTTGCGGACGGCAGCATCGAGCAGACCGGCAGTTTCCGGGAAGACCTGCCTGACGGCACCTGGACCTGGTATTACCCGAACGGGCAGGTGCGTCGTATCGAGACCCTGTTTCGCGGAAAGTGGAACGGGAATGTGCAGGAATTCGACGAAGGTGGCAAACAGGTCGTAAATGTGGACTATTACGCCGATGAGAAAGAAGGGAGTTACCTGAATGCTTCGGGTGATTACCGGGCGGAAGGAGCTTACACCATCGACCGGAAAGACGGTGACTGGCGGGAGTATTATGACAACGGGCAACTGGCCTTTAAAGGGACATTCAAAGCAGGCGTTCCCGAAGGAAAACACGTGTATTATTACTATTCCGGGAAAAAAAGGTTAATTTCAAGATACCGGAACGGGAAATTGCACGGCCGCAGGCTTGAATTTGACAAACATGGAAATCTGCTACATACTTACTTTTACAAACACGGAAAACTCGTTGTCCTGGACGGCGAAAGCATGAGATAACTATGAAGCTTTTTTCGTCGATATTCGGAAGCCGTCACGAAGACTCCTTTTTTTACGAGTACTTTACCAGGGGAAACAGCCCGGTCCGGCTGGGGAAGATCTACATCTTCAGTTCACTTGTCTTTGCCAGCATCTTTTGTTTCCTGGTTGCCGGCACGGATCTTCCGGAGGTCTATTTCGAGATCTCTTTCGTATCGGTCTTTGCGCTTCCGGCGATCAGCCTGATATCGATCATCCTGCGCAATACGAAAATGAACATCGTTTACCTTTTGCTGGTCTATTTCCTGGCAGTGACTTATTACGCTTTTAGAGACCTGGTATACTACGAGTTTAATGCCGTACACTTTTTCGCGTTCTTCGTATTATTCGGGATTTGCGTGATGGCCATGCAGATGGTATCCACGCGGCTGATCTACATCCTGGCCACAATCGGAATGCTGGTGTATGGTTATCTTTTCGTGGACGATCCGGACGTTTCTTTCAGTATTAGTTTCGGCCTGCTTTTCCTCTTTTCGGCGGTCGCAATAGTTGTGATCATATCGCGGGCTAACCTCATCAACCGGGTGCAGGATTACACGAGTTACCTCAAAACGGTCGTGAATAACCCCGGTATCGGCTTCATTTTGTTTCGTTCGGTGGAGCAGGAGATCAGTATCCTGGATTTCAACGAGGAAAGCGCTTCCCTGTTCCGGGCAGGGGATCCGAGCGAAATGGAAAAAGCCTTTAAAGCCCTTTTCGGCAAGAATGATATTTTACAGATCAACCTGCTGAGCGAGCGTCAGAGCTTTACAAAACAGATCGAATTGCGGCGCGATGATGAAGTGTATACCGTGGAGCTGAACATCATCCCCATCACGCTGAAGAACGGCGTATTTCGCGTGGCCAGTATTCTCGATATTTCGGACCGGATCCTCGAGCAACAGCAGATTGCCCGGCGCGAGAAAAAATACCGCAACCTGTATAATAAGAACCTGGCGGGCGTATTTACGGTGGATCCCGGTTTCAGGCTGCTGGACTTTAACGACACCTTCCTGGAAATGTTCAACGGCGAATTCATGCGCGGAGCAGCCTTCGTGTTGTACCCCGATGCCGATCACTGGCAGGCGGAGGTGCACCAGGTGATCGAAAAACAGCAGGGTCGAAACTTTCACGTCAAGTACAAACTGCATTCCGGTGCGGTTAAATGGTTTAACTTCAACTGGTTTGTGGACAAGGCGAGTGGTAACCTCGAAGGGACGGTGATCGACCTGACGGAAACCTATAAAGTGACGGAGGCCCTGCGCCAGAGTGAAACCAAATTCAGGCAGATCTATACCGAATCCAACGATTGTATCCTTTTATTGAACGGCGACCGGATCATGGACATCAACAAAACCGGTATCCAGCTTTTCGGCATTGGCAAGCGGGATATGCTCAACTACGAACTCTGGGAACTCTCCGAGGATCTTTCCGAAGAATCCAAACGCGAATACCTGAAATACAAGAACCGGCTAAACCTGACCAAGAACATTAAGTTTAACTGGAACTTTGTGGGTAGCGGACAGCTGATCGAGGCCGAAGTGTCTTTCGTGGAGATCGAGATCGACAACGAGATCTTTGTACAGTGTGTGTTACGCGACCTGACCGAACGAAACCGGAATCAGCGCGCCCTGGAACAGTCGCGCAAGAACCTCGAATCGATCCTGGAGAACACGCCCGAAAGTATCCTGATCATCGACAGCAAATTGCAACTGCTTTACTGCAATCCGCGGGCTTACCGTATGATAGGAGCCGAAGAAGGCGCGCACATCGATTTCCGGGACCTGTTCTTCGGAATGGACCAGCACGTATTCGAAACAATGCTTTCCGAGCACATCAGTACGCGCAAGATCATTGAAAAGCAGTTGCACCTCAAGAATGCTTCCAACAAACTGCTGGAAGTGGAGATCACGCTGGTACAGACCAAATTTGCCGATCGCGATGCTATCCTGGTGATCATGAAAGACGTATCCGTGCAGAACCGGCTTTCCAAAGAGATGATGCGTGCGGAACTGGCCGAAGAAACAAATAAACGCCTGAACAAAGAGATTCGGGAACGCATCCGGGCAGAGCGCGACTCACAGGAACAGTACCTGCGTACCAAAGCTATTTTCGAAAGTTCGTCCAATACCCTGTTGCTTACCCTGGACCGAAACCTGAACGTGGTGACATTCAATTCGCACTGTGCCGAGTATTTCCGGGAGAAGATCGATCATAAACTCAAGCGTGGCGTAAACCTGATCGATTTCTTCGCCGACGTGTACGCTCCCGAAAAACTACGCCTTTTCCGGCGTATCCTGCGGCAGATTCCCGGTGGGAGTTACCGCCAGCTGGAGCTGAAGATCGAGCACGACAAGCACGCATACTGGATGGACCTGTTCCTCAACCCGATCTTCGACATCGAGGGGAACGTGAGCGAGATCTCGCTGGTGGCGCACGACATTACCGACAAAAAAGTGAGTGAGAACGAACTCGTGGAGTCGCTCAAAGAAAAAGAGATCCTGCTCAAGGAGATCCATCACCGTGTTAAGAACAACCTGCAGATCATTTCGAGCATCCTGAACCTGCAAAGTTCCTTTATCCAGGACCGGAAAATTCTCGATATTTTGCAGGAAAGCCGGAACCGCATCCGATCGATGGCCATTATCCATGAAAACCTGTACCATACGGCCAACTTCTCTTCGATAAATTTCTCGAACTATTTAAGTAATTTGTCGATCAATTTAGTATCTTCATACCAGATTCAGGAAAATTCCGTTAATTTGAAGACGGATTTTGAGCCTGTTGAACTGGTCCTCGACCAGGCCATCCCCTGTGGACTGATAGTCAACGAACTCGTAACGAATGCGCTGAAATACGCGTTTTCGGGAAATGACGAAGCGGAAATACGCATCAGTCTGAAGCAGGAGGGAGAGCAGGTATTTATTAGCGTGAAGGATAACGGGGTCGGATTGCCAAAGAATTTTGACTACGAACAAACGGATTCACTGGGACTGCAGCTGGTCGTAACATTGATCGAGCAGCTGGATGGTAAGCTGGAAATGATCTCCGACGGAGGAACGGAATTTAGGATAGTATTTGAAAAGCAAAAAATTTAGCTGACATGTCAAAAACAAATGTGCTCGTAGTTGAAGACGAATCGATTGTTTCCAAAGACATCCAACTGAGCCTTAAAAAACTCGGTTATCACGTCGTCGGTGCGGCTTCTACCGGAGAAAAAGCACTTGACCTGGTTCGCAGTGAAAAGCCGGATATCGTCCTGATGGACATCATGCTCAAAGGGGATGTCAGCGGAATTGATACGGCTGAGATCGTTAAAAAAGAGTTCGGTATCCCGGTGATTTTCCTGACGGCCTACGCCGACGAATCAACGCTTTCCCGCGCCAAAGTCACAGAGCCATACGGTTATATCATCAAACCCTTTAAAGAGATCGACCTGCACACTTCGATCGAAATGGCCGTCTACAAGCATAAAAAGGAAAAAGAAGTTGAAAAAGAACGCGATTTTCTGTACTCACTTGTGGAGAACAAGGAAGGCGAAAGCAAATTCATCTTTGTCAAATCAAACAGTAAGCTGGTCAAGATCAATACGCGCGATATTTTCTTTATCGAAGCGCTGAAAGACTACGTGGTTATCAATACTTCCGACAGTCGTTACACGATCCATTCGACCATGAAGGACATTGAGCAGAAGATGGGTACGGAAGACTTTATCCGGGTGCACCGTTCATTCATCGTGAGACTTGACAAGATCTCTGCGATCGAGTTCCCGAACCTGGTGCTCGAGAATGACAAGAAAGTAATCCCGATCGGCGGTTCTTACCGCGAAGAACTCACCAACCGCATACGACTGATCTGAAGTTCCTTTAATCCGCGATGAGTTCGAGGTCTATCTGGCGTTTGCGCGGATGCAATTCGTAGACACGCACCCTCACTTTATCGCCGAAATTGTATTCCTTCCCGGTCTTACCCCCGATGATGTGAAATTTCTTGGCATCGAAGTAAAAGCGATCTCCGGGGATCTCGTTCATCGGCACCATTCCCTCGCACTGGTTCTCATCCATACGCACAAACATCCCGAATTCGGCAAGTCCCGAAATCGTTCCGTCGAATACTTCACCGACCTTGTCCTGCAGGAAAAGTACCTGGAAGTATTTTTGGGATTCCCGTTCGGCTTCCACGGCCTTGCGTTCCATGCGCGAAATGCGTTTGGCAACATCGTCGAGTTCACTCCCGAACTTGTGTTTGCCCGTTGTCAGTTCCTCGAAGAGGATGCGGTGTACAATGAGGTCGGCGTAGCGACGGATGGGCGAGGTAAAATGGGTGTAGTATTCAAACGAGAGCCCGTAGTGACCGATGTTTTCCGTTTCGTAGGTCGCCTTTGCCATCGAGCGAATCGCCATGTTCTGGATGAGCGAATATTCGTTTTTGAGCCGGATATCGCTGAGCAACTTGTTGATCGATTTGGAGATCTCTCCCGGGTGTGAGAAATTGAGCTGGTAACCGAATTTGTCGATGAACACATTGAAGAGTTCTATTTTAGCTTCGTCCGGTTTGTCGTGTACGCGGTAAATAAACGGGATCTTTTCCTTTTTGGCCCGTTTTGAAATGAAGGTGGCAACCTGCCGGTTGGCGAGCAACATGAACTCTTCGATCAGTTTGTGCGCGTCCTTCGAGGTTTTGAGAACCACTTCCGCCGGATGGCCATTTTCGTCTAGTCTGAAGCGCACTTCTTCCGATTCAATATTCAGTGCACCTGCCTTTAAACGCTTTTTCCGATAGATTTTTGCGATTTCATCGAGTTTTCGTAGTTCTTCTTCATAATCGCCTGCCTGTCCTTCGAGAATTTCCTGCGCCTGTTCATAGGTAAAGCGACGATCGGAATGAATAACGGTCTTCCCGAACCATTCGTTATATACTTTCCCGTTATCATCCAGTTCGAAAACGGCGGAGAACGTGAACTTATCTTCATCCGGGCGGAGGGAACAGACCATGTTGGAAAGTTGTTCGGGCAGCATCGGGATAACGCGGTCCACGAGGTAGACGGAATTGGAGCGTTTGAGCGCTTCGCGATCCATCGCCGAACCGGGGCGCACATAATGACTGACATCCGCAATATGGATCCCGATCTCGTAGTGCCCGTTTTCCAGTTTGCGGAAAGAAAGCGCATCGTCAAAATCTTTTGCGTCAACCGGGTCGATAGTAAAGGTGGTCGTGTCGCGGAAATCGCGGCGTTTTTCGATCTCCTTCGGGTCGAGTTCCATCGTAATGCGTTCGGCCTCGTCGAGCACTTCCTGCGGGAAGGTGTATTCGATGCCCTGGTTGGCGAGAATGCTGATCATTTCGGTGTCGTTGGTACCCGGTTTTCCGAGTACTTCGAGCACTTCCCCGAACGGATTGTCGGCCGATTGCGGCCATACGGTGATACGGACAAGTGCTTTTTGCCCGTTTTTGGCGCCGTTCAGTTTTTCCTTCGGGATGTAGATATCCGTTCCGGCGCGCGCATTGTCCGGCACGAGGAATGCAAACTTATCGTGCATTTCGATGGTCCCGACAAACTGCGTGCGTTCGCGTTCGATGACCTCGACGATCTGTCCTTCGAGGCGGTTCCCGCGGCGGGTAATGTTAATGCGTACGCGGTCACCGTCAAGCGCCTGCTGCATATTCTGCGGAGCGATGTAAACATCTTTTTCTTCCTCTTCGACCGATACGTATCCTGCTCCCCGCGCGGTCATGTCGACCGTTCCTTCCAGGAAGTTCGTGTGCCGGTCGAGGATGAACTCCCCGTGAGAGACGGCTTTGAGGTATCCCTCTTTGGCGAGGTCCTGCAAGACCGTGTATACGAGTTTGCGCAATGCATTTTCGCGGATATCCAGCAGCGAACACACTTGTTTGTGTGTGAGCCGGGCATCCGGATTCTTTTCAAAAACCTTTCGGATGATGTTTGAGAGACTTTGTTTGAGTTTTTTCGGTTTTTTATGTTTGGACATGTGTGTAGTATCTTTTTGTTGGCTAAATTAACCAATAATCACTTAGTGAATGAACAGCCGGGCGGTGTGGATTGTTTCAAACGGGACGAAGTATTTAGACTGATTCTGAATTCCAAAATTAAAGCGATCCAGGCCCGGTATACAAATTGAAACTCCTATTTTTGTCCAAAACGATCATAACATGAACGCACGCGTTGAAAAAGCACTGAACGAGCAGGTTGAAAAAGAACTTTCATCTTCCCAGTTTTACCTGGCCATGGCTTCCTGGGCCGAGAATTCCGGTTTTAACGGAACCGCCAAATTTCTCTACAAGCATTCCGACGAGGAACGTTTTCACATGTTAAAACTGATCAAATTTATCAACGAGCGTGGCGGAAAGGCGGTTATTCCCGCACAAAACCAGCCCCCGACGTCCTTCCCGGACCTCAGCAAGGTATTCGAACTTTTGCTCGAGCACGAGATCGACGTAACGGCGAGCATTAATAACCTCGTGGACATTTGTTTGCAGGAAAAAGATTACACGACCCACAATTTCGTGCAGTGGTATGTTTCCGAGCAGCTCGAGGAAGAAGCACTGGCGCGCACGATGCTGGACAAGCTGAAACTCATCGGCACCGACAAAGGAGGCATGTACATGTTCGACCGCGACCTCGAGAACTCGGCGATCCAGGTTCCGTTTCCAAGTGCGATCCCGAAAGAATAGACTCTTTTTATTTTCTTCCGAAGCTGAACTCACGTTATTTAGCTAATTTCCCGTACCTTTAATCATCTTTCTAAAGAGTACCGGCACATGCGCGTAATATTACTACTGTTTATTTTCCTGGCCTTCGGGGCGGCGGCACAAACAGAGTATCATTTTAATAACTATACGATCAACGACGGGCTTTCCCAAAGTGTGGTTACGTGCATTGAGCAGGATGCCAGCGGACTGCTCTGGATCGGGACGCAGGATGGGCTGAACCGCTTTGACGGGCGCGAGTTCGAAGTCTTTTCCGCAGATGACACCAAAGGACTTGAAAGCAGTTACATTCGCTGCTCGGCACGCTCCGGAAAGGACGTACTTTGGTTCGGGACCCAGAACGGGCTCACTTCGTACGATCCCGAGCAGGAACGGTTTGTAACGTATTCTCCGTTCAAAAACCTCCCTTTCCAGATCGAAGATATTGCAATCGGGAATGAGGGGGAGCTCTACCTGGCCACGCTCAACTACGGCATCCGGCGCTTTAACCCGGCTACCAAACGCTTCGACAAACTCTCCGGAAAAGCAGCTTCCCTGCATGCGACCCATATTTTTTCCACCGATCACGAACTGATCGTTTCGACGGAAGATAAGTCCGTTTACTGCCTGGATCACGCGGGCAACCTGTTGCGGGAACTGCGATTGCCTTCCCGCGGGAAAACCGATGTATTTCGCATTCGCAGGCTGGAAGACAAACGGATTGGTTTCGGAACGGGGGAAGGGCTGTTTTCGTATGACCAGGCGACCGGCGAAGTAGTTCGTGAATTCTCCGAACTCAATGCCGTGTACGGCTTTATGAACGTTTCCGATTTTTTCCGGGACGAGCGCGGAAACTGGTTTATTTCGACCTTGAAAAACGGACTTTTTACCATTACCGAGACCGGTTATATTTATCACAGTACCGAAGACATTTTCCAAAAAAGCACCCTGCTCAACAACGAGATCAACTGCCTGTTCGCCGACCGTTCGAAAGTCTGCTGGATCGGCAGCCAGCGTGGACTCAGTAGCTTTGACCCCGTTCACAAAGGCTTTGCCGGTGTGGGACCCAGCGGAAACCTTTCGTTGGGACTTCCATCTGCCAACGTTTGGAGTTTTGCAGAGGACAGTGCTGCGAGTTATTTGTTCGTCGGTACGGACCTTGGTGTTTCCCGTTTCAATCGGAATACCGGAATCTTCGATCATTTTTTGCGAAAAACCAAGGGCTCGAACGACCAGGTACTCGATGAGACCTCCGTCCTGGCGCTCGAATGGCTCAGCAATCAGAAGCTACTGGTGGGCTGCGCGGACGGTTTGTTCATTCTTGATATCACGGATCCGCGGCATTACAGGTACGAACCCTTTCGCTTCCGGAACCTGGAGAATCCGGAAAACTATTCCCGGACCTACGCCATCGTGCGCTACCAGGGAAACCGCTATTTCATCGGAACTAAAGGAGGAGTGCTTTTACTGGACGTGAACACCGGAAACACCGAAGTCTTCAAACACGATTATAAAACGCCTTCCGCGACCATTTCACCGGGGATCTGCCGAATGATCTACCGCGACAAAAAAGGAACGTTCTGGTTTGCCACGAGCGTCGGCGGGCTCAACCGGCTTACAGAGCAAAACGGTGCCTTAAAGATCATTCCTGCAGATGCGCTGAACACGGCGATCTTTTCCAAAAGCCGCGATTACATTTACAGCATGTACCAGCGCAACGATTCGGAGTACTGGCTCGGAACTTTTGGCAGCGGACTTTTAAAACTGAATGTAAAGACACGCGAGGTACGCCAGTTCCGGAAATCGGACGGTTTGCCCAACAATGTGATCTATTCCGTATTACCGGACGATAATGGAAATCTTTGGCTGAGCACCAACAAAGGGCTGGTACGCTTTGACGAGCGAACCTACGAGGTTTCTAACTTCGGTGAAGTTCACGGGCTGATGTCGAACGAGATGAACCTTGGCGCAGCACTTCGCAGCCGTACCGGACAGTTGTTTTTCGGCGGTATTTCCGGCTTCAATTACTTCGATCCGGGTGAAATGGAGAACTTCGAAGAGCCGCTGGGCGTTTCCTTTACAAAATTCAAGCTGGAGAACGACTGGCTTAAGCCGGGCGGGAAACAAAAAATTCTTCCGCGGTCAATAGCCTATATGGATGAGGTAAACCTGCCGTTCAACCAGCGTAATTTCACCGTTAAGTTCATGGCCTCCGATCTGGCCAACCCCGATCTCGTGAGTTACAAATACCTGCTGGAAGGATCGGATGAAAAAGAGATCTACCTCGGGGCACTCAACGAGATCCGTTTCAACAGCCTGTCACCCGGAAACTACCTGTTGCGTGTGTATGCGCGCGTGGGCAACGGTGACTGGACCGAAGAACCGGCCACCTTGCGGATCCACGTCGCGGCACCATTCTGGCAGAAATGGTGGTTTTTGATCTCGATCCTGCTTATTTTGGCCTTGCTGATCCGTTTTTTCGTGCGGCGTAAGATCGACCAGGAGCGGCGGGAGCAGGTGCGTCTTGAACTGAAGATTGCCGAGCGAACGCGTGAGATCCGCCAGCAGAATATCCAGATCGCGGCGCAAAAAAGCCTGCTGGAACAGGAAAAGAACAAGGTGGTCGAACAGCAGGAACTGCTCAAAAAGGAAAAAGAGAAGACCGAACGCGTATTGCTCAACGTCATTCCCGAATCAACGGCGCGTGAACTAAAAAAACACGGCAGGGCCAGTGCACGGGCATATAAGCGTGTGTCCGTACTGTTCACCGATTTTGTAGGCTTTACCAAGATCGCGGAGCGCATGAAACCCACGGAACTTGTGAATCGCCTGGATGTTTATTTCCGGAAGTTCGACGAGATCATCATGGCCAATAATCTCGAAAAGATCAAAACGATCGGTGATGCATACATGTGTGCCGGCGGAGTACCCGTGCGTAATAACACGAACCCGATCGATGCCTGCCTTGCAGCGTTGCAGATCCAGAACTACATGTTCCGCCTTAAAATGGACGCCATTGCGAACGAGACTGACTACTGGGAGCTGCGGCTGGGGATCAATACCGGGGAAGTGACAGCCGGCGTGATCGGACGCGACCGCCTGGCCTACGATATCTGGGGAAGTACCGTGAACCAGGCGCAGCGCATGGAAATGATGAGCGAACCCGGAAAAGTCACGATCACCGGCAATACTTTCCGGTACATCGAACCGTATTTCGAGTGTACATACCGGGGCAAGGCGCAGACCAAAAGTCGCGGACTGATCGATATGTACGTCGTGGAGCGCATCAAACCCGAACTTTCCGTAGACGGAGCGGGGCTGTACCCCAATGAACGCTTCAACCAGATCTTCAACCTGCACCATTACAGTTCGATCAACTATTACAAGGCCGAGCGGCACATTATGAAGGTCCTGAAGGAAGGTTTGAGCGACAAACTATACTACCACAGCATCGAGCACACGAAAGACGTTGTAAAGGCCGTGGAGCATTACGCGTTGATGGAAGACGTGACCGATGAGGGCTTGTTCCTGTTAAAATCCGCAGCTACCTACCACGACGCCGGTTTCGTGGAAAATTATGAAAAGAACGAACCGATCGGCGCCCGAATGGCGGAGGAGATCCTGCCTAAGTACGGTTATTCCGAGAAGCACATTGCACGGATTAAAGAACTGATCTTCGTGACACAGATCCCGCACAGGCCGAGCAACCTGCTCGAAGAGATCATTTGCGATGCCGACCTTGACTACCTCGGTCGCGACGATTTCTTTGAAATTTCCGACAAGCTCCGTCAGGAGTTAAAAGAACACGGCAAGATCGAAAGCGACCGGCAGTGGGATGAGATCCAGGTTTCGTTTCTGACAAACCACCGTTATTTTACGAAAACCGCCATTGCGATCCGCCAGAAAAAGAAAATGCAGAATTTACAGGCTGTAAAAGACAGGCTCGCAGCGAATAATTACACCAGTTAATTACTGATTTTTATCGAGCACCTTCGCGATGCGGAAGTAGTCGGAATCTTTGCGCGGAGCATTTTTCAGTGCTTCTTCGTGGGTGATGGTCTCTTTCGCGACATCTTCGCGCAGTACATTGAACGAATCAGTCATAAAGACAAGCGGTTCCACGTTATCCGTCGGAACTTCGCGAAGCGTTTCCATGAAGGAGATGATCTTTTCCATATCCTCGCGAATCGCTGTTTTTTCCTCGCCTTCGAAACGGAGCCGCGCCAGGTGCGCAATGTGGTCCACTAATTCATCCGAAATTTTCATAGCGCAAAGTTACATTATTTTCCGCAAGTGCGGATAGTGTTCCAGCAGGGAGGAATTGATCGTATCGAAACACGTTTGCTTCAGTTCTTCGGCCGTCATCGAAGCCACCTTTTCTGCCGGGATTATGTCGTGGATCACCACGCGTGAAAGACCCGGATGTGCCTGCCCGGTCCAGTTGCCCGGATCCGAAAACAAGTGGTAGTTGTCCAGGAAAGTTAGGGGAAGTACCGGAACACCTGTTTTTTTCGCGAGTACGAACGCACCGTCCTTGAATTCCTGTAGTGCGGGAAGCGCTTCGTCGGCAATACCGCCTTCCGGGAAAATGACGAGCGACCAGCCGTTTCTGACAGCCTGAAGCGATTGTATGAACGACCGTCCGGCACGAACCTTGTCGTTTCGGAAGACCGGGATATTGAGGCGTTTGAAATAGGTTTTGATCAGCGGGTACTTCAGGATCTCGGCTTTCCCGAGAAAAAGAAAGGGATGATGCGGGAGAATGGAGTACATCAAAAAGATATCGAGGTAAGAGCTGTGATTGGAAATAATCACCACCGGTTCAGTGGGCAGCGACTTGCGGTTTCCACGGACCCGTACGAAGTAGAGGCAACACACGCGCATGAGCCAGCTCCAGGCCGTAAAGATGGCAAAGGCCTTCCTTTTTCCTTTTTCGGAGAGCAGCAGCAGGAACAAAACGGGATAAGTCAGCACGGCTAAGACCGAGAAAATAACACCCACGTACAGTTTCCAGAGGTTTGCGAAAATGGTCCGCACAATTTTCATCCCGCCAAAAATACAACTATTCGGGGATAGCGGTTTACGCCGGAATAATATTAATTTTGAACAAAAAAGAGCACATGGCACGGATTTTAACAGGCATCCAGGCTACCGGAACCCCGCACCTCGGCAACCTGCTGGGCGCGATTATGCCGGCAATCGGGATGGCTAACCAGTCGGACAACGATTCGTTTTTATTCATTGCCGATCTGCATTCACTCACGCAGATCAAGAATGGCGAAGAACTTCGTGAAAACACGTATTCTGTTGCCGCAACCTGGCTCGCTTTCGGCCTCGACCCGGAAAGGACCGTGTTTTACCGCCAGAGCGACATCCCGGAAGTGACCGAACTGACCTGGTACCTGATGTGCTATTTTCCATTCACGCGCCTGTCGCTGGCTCACAGTTTTAAGGATAAAGCGGAAAGACTCGAAGATGTAAATGCCGGACTGTTTACCTACCCGATGCTGATGGCGGCGGACATCCTGCTCTACGATGCTGAAAAAGTTCCCGTTGGAAAGGATCAGTTGCAACACCTGGAGATGGCACGGGATGTAGCGTCCAGGTTCAACCATCGTATGGGAGAAACCCTGGTAGAACCGGAAGCACTGATCAGTGAAGACGTGCAGATCGTTCCGGGAACGGACGGACACAAAATGAGCAAATCGCGTCAGAATACGATCAATCTTTTTCAGCCGGATAAGGCATTGCGCAAGCAGATCATGGGAATCCAGACTGACAGTAAGGAGTTGCACGAGCCGAAGGACCCGGACACCTGCAATGTATTTGCGCTTTACAGGCTGCTGGCGGAAGCCGAACAGGTTCGCGAGATGCGCAGCAATTACGAGGGTGGAAATTATGGTTATGGACATGCGAAGCAGGCCCTGTTCGAACTGATCGTGGAAAAGTTTGCCGTACAGCGCGAAAAGTACGCTTACCTCATGGAAAATCGTTCGGAAGTGGATGAAGTGCTTCGATTTGGTGCTCAGAAAGCACGAAAGATCGCTGCCGCTACGCTTGACCGTGTTCGCGAAAAGACCGGTTACGGACCTTTACACCAACAGTAATTCAAGTTTCTCCGCGAGGATCGGCGCCGGATCTTTTTCCCGCAAAAGTTGTTTGAACCATTTTGCCTGTCCGGCATTGTCCACGCTTTTCAGGCGTCGGTATGCAAAATGTATGTTCTTATCGAAAAGGTCGATATTTCCCTGTGCCAGGCAGATGTAGAGGTCGGCATAGATCGCTTTTTTAAAGTTCTCGATGTGGATGTCCTTCTTTTTCTGGAACAGGATGCTGTTGCACCAGTATTTTGCTTCGCGATAATTACCTTCTTTAATTGCTGCGTAGGCGAGCACAAGAAAGGTACGCTGTGAAAAGATCGGGTTGAAGGAATCCGATTCGTTTTCGAGAATTGCTTTTTCTTCATCGAGTTCCTCGTACCTGGCCTGATGCACTTTGTTGAGTGCGCATCCGTACACATACCTTTCCCGCCGCCGGATCTCGTCGTATCCTCCGGAAAAGTGCACTTCTGCCATCAGGTTGAGGTGATGGGCTGCCTCGTCAAAGTTAGCCGTATAAACATTGGCCATCACGCAGCCGAAGAGCACGTCGATATACTGACGCTTGTTCTTTTTGAGTTCATTTGGAAAGCGCGCGACCATTTTTACCAGTTTATCCGAAGCCTTTTTCGCAATGTCGTAACGTTTGAGCTGCAAAGACCAGATCAGGCGGGTGTGGTTGTAGTAATACCGCGAACTGTCGAGCGTGATGCGGCGTTCCTTTTCAGGGTTCAGCTTGCTGGGTTTTACCAGTTCGATGTGATTATCGATGAGGTTGATGGCACGCAGGTAAGTGAGTTTATACAGGAACTGTTCCTGGGCCAGTTCGTTGGTGTGACGCAGTTCTGCATAGATGCGCTGGATGTCCGCTTCAAATTCGAGCCCGGTTTGAGCTTCGAAAAGAATGAACATTTCGAGATTAATGACCTCGAGCAGGTAGCCCAGGCGTTCGTTGACCGTACAAAATTCCTTGAGTTTCCGGAGTCGTTTTAGTGCGTGGTCCAGTAATTTTTTAGAATACAGGATCTCCACGTTCCCCAGTTCCTTTTTAATGTGGATCTCCATGACGTCTTCGCGGTTATATTCGCGCAATTCGTCGAGGATCATGTTGTACAGTTGATTTTTGATCGTATTTATGATCGGGAAATAACTGCGGTCCCCCAGTAAACTTTCGAGGTCGCGGTTATGATGCGCACCGGTCGAAACGATCGTCTGGAAAAGTTCATGATGCTGTTTTTTAGAGGCAATTCGCTGCGAAATATACCTTTTTTCGGGAGTAGTAAGCGATTGAATTAGCGCTGCAATCATATATAATTTTACTCAATTTTAACTAAAAAACCGGTAAAAAGGAATTTTAAGACATTATATTTTTTTAAAAACTTAGGTTTACAGGGTGCATTGCTTCAAGTATGTTTGTTACGCAAAAGTTTTCTCAGTATAACCTACTTCTACTACAAGTAGGAAATTGAAGCCCTGATTTTCAGGGCTTTTTTTATTGCATTTTGCGCTGCTAAAAATGTTTATATTTGCTTACCATTAAGTTAACTATGCGCTCTTATTACTACTTTTTCGTCCTGATGATGGCCGGGGTCGGCCTGTTTTCCTGCCAGTCCGGGCCGGAAACCGAAGAACTCGTGGCCAGGGGAGGCAAGCGTTACGGCGGGGAATTTCGTTTTATGTCCCCGGAAAAAGTAACCAACTTTCTGCCGTTGGCTTCGATCGACGTGTATACTCAGCGCATCAACGACCAGATGTTCGAGTCGCTCCTGTGTTTTGAAACGGGAACCATGAAACTGAAGCCCTGTGTGGCGGAGTCTTTTGAGATCAGCGACGATGCAAAAACCTATACTTTTCACATTCGCAGCAACGTGTTCTTTCACCCGGATGATTGCTTTGACGGGGAAGTGCGCAGCGTCACGGCAGCAGATGTCAAATTTTCCCTGGACCTGGCCTGTTCCGGTCTTTCATTCAACGAGATGAGCTACCTGTTGACCGATAAAATCCGTGGGGCTAAGAAATTCAACGAGTCCACACGCAGTGCTTTCAACAAAGAAGGCGTTTCAGGTATTCGCGCCATTGATGCGCAAACCCTGCAGATCGAACTCAAAGAGCCGTACATCGGCTTTGACAAGATCCTGGCACATTCGAACCTGGCCATCCTGGCGCCGGAGGCGTTTGAGCGGTACGGCAACGAACTTTCTGCGCACCCGGTTGGCACGGGACCTTTTATGATGGAGCGTGCTTCCGAAGATGAGATCATATTGAAACGGAACCCGAATTACTGGCAAAGCGATGATTTTGGAAACCAGTTGCCTTTCCTGGATCGCGTTCGAATGACCCTGAGTAAGGAAAAGCGCAGCGAACTGATCGCCTTCCGTAAAGGAGAGATCGACATGGTTTTGGAGATCCCGGTGGAAGAGACCGATAATATCCTCGGAACACTGGAAGACGCCAAAAGCGGGAAAAACATCAAGCACAAGGTGGAATCCAAATCGAGCCTGAGCATTAACTACATCGGCTTTGCCTGCGAAAGCGAAGAGTTTTCCGATCCGCGCGTGCGACGTGCTTTTCACTACGCGCTGGACAATCAACGCCTGGTAGAACATTACCTGGAAGGAGAGGGAAACGCGAACGTGCACGGTTTCGTGCCGGCCATGCAGGATTATCCCGTCGAGCAGGTGAACGGCATTACCTGCGATCCTGTAAAAGCGAGGCATTTGCTACAGGAAGCAGGTTATAGTGATGGCAGCGAATTCGGAACGATCTCCTTTTACGTGAATGGCCTGGAAGGATCCACGGCGCACAAACTTGCACTTGGGATCCGGGATCAGTTACAGGAAAACCTGGGTGTGGAACTTGAAATACGCCTGTGCTCGTATGAAGAACGTGAGGCCGCAATCGCAAGCGGTAAAGCAAAGATGTGGCGTTCCGGCTGGGTAGCAGATTACCCGGATCCCGAAAACTTCCTGTTTAACTTTTACAGTAAAAGCACTGGTAGCGGAACCGCGTCCCTGAATCCGTTCCACTTTAAAAATGCATTGTTCGACAGCTATTTTGATAAGGCCATGCGCGAAGTAAACCTGGCGAAACGAAACGAATACTGGGTCAAATGTGATCGCATCATTGTGGAAGAGTCACCGGTGATTCCCGTATTAACGGACGATTTTATCATTATGATCAATGCGCGGGTGCGAAATTTTCAGTCGAATGCCATGGAAGTTATGGATTTTTCCGCTATCTTTATCAAGGAACTCAAATAAGGAGTTCGGAACAAGATGTTAAACAAATTTATGGCTCTCAGCTTGCATTAAGAGACCGAAACCGTCCGCCACTCGCGGACGGTTTTTTTGTTTTTACCTTTCAAGAGACAGAACTATGTTAAAAATGATGCGCCTGGCCGCTTTTGCTCCTTTACTGGCTGTATTGCTGAGTTGTTCCGGCATTCATAAAATAAATACTCAAAAAACGATGGAAGCACTGAATGGAACCTGGGTTCCGGTCCGACAGGAGATCGGTGGACAACAGTTACCCGAAGCGGCGTATTCGGATCAGAAACTCGAGATAATCGACAGCACGTATATCGTTACCGCAGAAAGCGTGGATAAGGGTGTTGTCCGTTTCGGGGAGGGCGACAGGATGGATATTTACGGACGTGAAGGAGTCAATTCCGGAAAGCATTTCACAGCAATTTATAAACTTGTGGACGGTCAACTGACCATCTGTTATAACCTCGCGGGTGGCGCTTATCCCGAAAGCTTTTCAACCGAAGGACATTCGCTGTATTTTTTATCCGTTTTCGAACGCCAATAAACTACCGGGAGCCAATTCTTCTTTCCAGTTCGCGCATGCGCTTGTCGTTTTGTTAAACCGGGTCATATAAAAAAAGCCCGGCACCTAAACAGTGAGACGGGCTTTCATAAGCAATAGTGGCAATCTGTGTAGGCGGGGAAGGGAGTGAAACCCGATACGGACCGTCACTCAATTCGAATTTCTTTCTTTGAAAACTGACCCCGACACCTGCCGGCACTGACCGGTTTTTTGTTTAACTGCTGCAATTCACCGTGTTGGGAACAGCGCCAAAACAGGGCCGAAAGATCATTTGTACATACCAAAATGAATCGCAAGGTATCAGTAAGTCGGCGGAACGGCAATAAGGCTCAGGCCTCATATTTAGCGGCGGGAAAGGTAACCTCGTGCCGGACCCCGGAATCTCCCGAAATGCTGTGATTTCCGTTAAGTTGATCGGCCATATCCGCGATCAGTTGCAAACCGATTCCCTTTCGCGGCCGGTCTTCCGGGATATGCAGGCCTGCGCCGTCGTCGGAAATGAGCAGTGTGTGCAGGCCCGCCCGCGTTGAAAGCGTGATGCTTACCCGTCCGCCTTTTTCGTCCCGAAAGGCATGTTTATACGCGTTTGAAACGGCTTCGTTGATGATAAGCCCGAGCGGAACAACCTTATCGGCCGGAAGCGTGGAGTCGTCGATCGTCACGTCGAACGAAACGGAACCGTGCGTGTGGTAGATCGTTTTGAGGTGACGGATGAGGTCCGTAATATACGCTTCGATCCGTACATTTTTTAGGTCGTTCTGAGCATAAAGCTGCTGATGAACAAGTGCCATCGACTGGATCCGTCCCTGAGCCGCTTCAATAAAACGTCGCATTTCCACCTGCTCCGGTTCGATGCGCCGCTCCTGGATGTTGAGCATGCTCGTAATAACCTGCAGGTTGTTCTTCACGCGGTGATGCACTTCGCGGAGCAACACGTCCTTTTCCTCAAGTGCTTTATTGAGCAACTGTCTTTGACGGTTCAGGTTGTGCTTCATAAAAAAGGAGAAAAAGAGCACAAAGCCGATTCCGAGCGAAATATACACGTACTGGATCACAAGCAATTCACTACCAAAGTACGTGGCCAAAGGAACGAACGAAGGCCGGCTTTGCAGGTAAATGCTCATTAGGATCATTCCAAATGACAGCAGGCTGAATATGAAGGTCTCACGCCGCGAGTCGAACAGCGCGACGTACAGCGGAAAAAGCCCGAGTAACAAAACCCACGATCCGACCTCATAGTTCACCGAAAAATGAGTGGAAACGATCACCACGTGACAGATAAACACGAGCGCCCATTTGGACAAGCGGTAACGCTGCCTGTAATTCAGGTAAAGCGGGAGCATGCAAATGCAGATAATGACAGCGGAGTTCGCCACGACGACGGGCTGAAAACCATCTAAGGGAAGGGAAATAACCAGTCCGAAAACGGCGCCGGTAATACAAAGTAAAGAAATCGTATTCACGAGGCGGATAACCGGTCGTTCCGCCGGAGCAAGACCGTCGGTGCCGGCCTGGAGGATTTTACGGATCATTTTCGTATTTTTCAATGTAAATCTACGTGAAATAATCCACCCGAAGCCGCCGTTTGTCCCGAAGACGTATCTTTGAAGTGATACAATGAACTCAAAAAGCAACCCCATGCGCGCACTGATCCTGGAAGATGACCGTGTTATTGCCCGGGACATCTATGAAATCGCCTGTTCACTGGAGTTCGAGGCCCGTTTTGTGCACAACTTTGAGCAGGCGCTTACCACATTGTCGGAATTCGAACCGGACCTCATCCTGTGCGATATCAATCTCGGCGCCGGGCAAACGGGGATTCATTTCATAGAGGCTGCACGCACACGTATTCCGAAACTGGAAGTGATCTTTATCACCGCGCACTTCGACCGGAAAACCCTGGAAAAAGTGACAGCTTTAAAACCGCTGCATTTCATTGTGAAACCCTATAACAAAGACCAGGTCATTACCTCGTTAAACCTCGCCCGCGTTAAAACCGAGTTTGAACAGGACGACCAGGTTGAAGGACTGACGGCAAAGGAATTACAGATCGTAAAACTCATCGCCGACAAACACACGAGCCGCGAGATCTCGGAAATACTCTTTATTTCAGAAAAAACGGTCCGCAATCACCGCTATAACATCACTAAAAAGCTCCATTTGCCGGATCGACAGAATTCCCTGCTTTCATGGGCCGTTGAACACCTTAAGTGATTTAGCTTCCTGTGGAAGATCGTATCCACTTTTGCTGAACTTCCTGAAAGCTTATCTGTACTGTTTGTTAAAAGATCCCTTTCTTTTAGGGAACCTGAGATCGAATGTCATAAATTTGCAGATTATATGCGTATGAAACAATCAATTACCCTTCTCTTACTCCTTCTTTCAACATCCACGCTGTTCGGACAATGCTGGCAAAAAGTGGCTTCCAAATACGACCATGTGATCGCCATCCACCTGGATGGAACACTCTGGCACTGGGGCGGAGCGGCACTTAACATGCGCGCCTGGAAAACGCCGGAACTGTTCGATGCCGATACGACCTGGACGGATATTGCAACCGGAAACGGGTTTATCGCGGCGATCAAAGAGAACGGAACGCTGTGGGTGTGGGGAGATAATTCCTACGGACAACTCGGAACCGGCAACACAACGAATGTGTGGACGCTGACGCAGGTCGGCACCGATACCGACTGGAAACAGGTTACCTGCGGAATGGGGCATACTGCCGCACTGAAAACCGACGGAACACTGTGGGTGTGGGGACAAAACAATTACGGCCAGCTCGGAACCGGAACTGGTCGCACCAATAGTTCGACACCCACGCAACTCGGCACTGCTACGGACTGGGAATCTATTTCTGCGGGACGTTATCACACCCTGGCCAAAAACACCTCGAATTCACTCTTCTTCGTGGGAGCCTGTTACGGTTCGCAGGTCAGTCAACTCAACCAGGCAGGACCTGCCGGCGTGTGGCAGACAATGTCCGGTGGTACCTACACCGATTACGGCATCCGTACGAACGGAACGCTCTGGAAATGGGTACAGAACAACGGCGCGGCATCCGGAATAACGCAGGTAGGGAACACATCCGACTGGTCTGAAACAGATAACAGCCATTCGTATTCGACCGAAACACACGCCCTGTTCATCAAGACGAACGGCACACTTTGGGCAATCGGGGCAAACCAGTTCGGCCAGCTTGGAGACGGCACTACGAATGCAGCTACTGTTCCCGTTCAAATCGGAACGGCAAGTAACTGGAAGAATGTGATCGCCGGCAACACAAGCAGTTTTGCGCAGCGCACGGATCTGACCTTCTGGGGGTGGGGAAGAGATCAACTCGCACAATTCGGCGACGGTAAGAACCGGAACATACCGCAGTCCATCGAACCGACCGGTGCCTGGAAAAGCGTTTCGGTATCGAACGGATCGTACAATGCGCACGTATTAGCAATCCGGAACGACGGCAGCCTCTGGGCCTGGGGTCAGAATAACGACGGTCAACTCGGGATCGGAAGTACGTACACACACAAAGTGCTACCCGTACAGGTTGGCGCCGACAACAACTGGAGTGTTGTTTCAAACGGGTTTCATTTTTCGGTGGGGATCCGTTCGGACGGAACATTGTGGACCTGGGGACGAAACGGTCGCGGTCAACTCGGTCTCGGATCGGGCTATTTTAACCGTACGGTTCCCACACAGGTCGGAAGCGATACGAACTGGCTTGCCGTTTCCTGCGGAAGTGAGTTTGTGCTGGCCCTGAAAAAAGACAGTACTTTGTGGTCCTGGGGGTATAATTCCGAAGGTCAACTCGGAAACGGGAGCAGCACGACGATCTTTTATACACCGACACAGGTCGGAACGGATACGAACTGGATCTTTATCGCGGCAGGTGATCAGCACGCGCTCGCGATCCGGGCGGACAGTACTCTCTGGAGCTGGGGAAACAATCAACAGGGACAGCTTGGTCGCACAGGATCCACAACTACACCGGCACAGGTAGGAAGCGCACACTGGCTTACAGCAGATGGTGGCGGATTGCATTCACTCGGGATTCAGGCTGACAGTACCATGTGGAGTTGGGGTCGCAACCTCTACGCACAACTCGGGAACAATACCACGAACAATTCCTACATCCCGACTGCAATCGGTACGGGCGAAAAGTGGCTGGTGGTTGCCGGAGGATATGAACATTCCGTCGCGATTCGCGCAGACAGTTCGCTGTGGGCCTGGGGAAGAAATGCAAGCGGTCAGGTTGCCGATACCGTTTCCTACCTCGACTTCCTTTCGAAAACTTACGTTCCTACCCGCATCGATCCCGGGAATAACTGGAAAACGATCTCGGCAGGCACCCTGCACAGCGAAGCGATCACAACTTCCGGTACGACTTTTACCTGGGGAGACGGTTATTCGGCAGAATATCAGACCAACTTCCCGGTACTCGGCTATTTGCAGGATACACCCGTTCAACTGAACTCCTGCAACTATTGTCCTCCCACATACAGTGAGTTCGACGCAGAGATCTGCCAGGGCGACTCCCTGCTCTTCGACGGAGTTTACCGGCACACAGCGGGAGATTATGACCGAACACTCGTCAATGCGGCCGGTTGCGACAGCATCATTACCCTGCACCTTTCCGTTTTACAGCCGGC
>CAYMEW010000002.1:22873-105831 GCA_964389755.1 uncultured Flavobacteriales bacterium
AACCGGGACAGACATTCAAACGGCCTGCGAAAGCTATACATGGATTGATAATGTCGTTTACACATCGAGTAATAATACGGCCACGTATACCATTACAGGCGGAGCAGCGAATGGTTGCGACTCAATCGTGACGCTTGATCTGACCATCCTGCAACCGGCAACCGGGACAGACATTCAAACGGCCTGCGAAAGCTATACATGGATTGATAATGTCATTTACACGTCGAGTAATAACACGGCCACGTATACAATTACAGGCGGAGCAGCAAACGGTTGCGACTCGATCGTGACACTTGATCTGACCATCCTGCAACCGGCAACCGGAACGGATGTTCAGATGGCTTGTGAAAGTTTTACCTGGCTTGACGACGTCGTTTACACGTCGAGTAATAACACGGCCACGTATACCATTTCAGGCGGAGCAGCAAACGGTTGCGACTCAATTGTAACACTTGATCTGACCATCCTGCAACCGGCAACCGGAACGAATGTTCAGACGGCTTGTGAAAGTTTTACGTGGATTGATAACGTCGTTTACACAGTGAGCACGAATACGGCGAGTTATACTTTTCCGGGTGGCGCTTCAAACGGTTGTGACTCAATTGTAACACTCAACCTGACGATTCTGCAGCCGACAGCAGCCGTTTTCAACGAGAGTTTTTGTGGCGGCACTTACACTTGGGCTGTGAACGGAGAGTCCTACACGGCACCCGGAATATATACTGACACACTTATAAATGCAGCCGGTTGTGATTCGGTGGTAACATTGAACCTTTCGCTCAACACGATGGATGTTACGACTCAGCAACAGGGCGTGGTCCTCACAGCGAATGCGAATGGTGCGAGTTACCAGTGGCTCGACTGCGATAACGGTTATGAAACGCTTAGCGGTGCAACTGCGCAAAGCTTTACCGCCACGGAAAACGGGAACTATGCGGTTGCCATCACCCAAAATAGCTGTACGGATACTTCCGACTGTCTTTCCGTAAGCACAGTAGGTCTGGAAGAAGCTGAACCGACTTCCGGTTTTTCCATATACCCGAACCCGACAAACGGAGATTTTCGCGTGCTTTTCGGCGATGTACAAAACACGATCAAGGTGCGGATCCTGACGCTGGCCGGGCAGGAAACAGCTCGCTATGTGTTCACAAATACGGATTCCTGCGAACTGACGATCAATGGCGCGGCAGGAGTTTACCTCGTGGAAGTAAGCAGTGATCGGGGCACCGTGATCCGGAGACTCGTGAAAAAAGAATGAGCATGAATGTGAAAACGGGCGTTTTTCGGCATCTGTGTTTTAAAAACACGCGCGATGACTTTTAAATTAATCACAGGTATCACATGCTTTCTTTTTGTACTGTTCGCTTCCGGTATTCTTGCGCAGGAAGGCTTTAAAATAATTGAAAAGGCAGAACGTGAATACGCCCGGGGAAACCTTGAAAAAGCTTTAACCCTTTCTGAGAAAGCATCCGGAATGGACTACGGTTTTTGTGGCCTTTCCTGGCTGGAAGGCCAAAAGGAGATCTGCATGCTCCGTTATCGCATTTTCACAGCGCAGGCAAACTATGAGGCTGCTCGCAAAAGTCTCGATTCACTGGTGGATGAACAGCTTTGGGACCGCGGAGATTCCCTGCGTATTCGGACCTGGCAGCTTCAGTATGGAGCGGATTCCCTTCGGGAAATACTGACTTCTGATGCACTCGACCGGGCAACGATCACCTGCGACACCTACGACTGTTACGCATTAATTCCGCTCACCAACGGGACTTCCATGCGTATGCGAATCGTCCTGGAGAACTATTACGGACCCGATTGGAATCACGATCAAATCCTTCAAGACTGGATTCATCGTTTTCGACAAACCCGCGATTACGAAATGTTATTTGGCAAAAGCTAAAAATCACGATCTTCACAGGAGCGTATTTTTGAACGAGAAATAACATGAAAAAGACACAGATCCTCGCCGCGCGATTCCGCGAAGTGATCCTGGACGGAACCTGGATTGCCAACACAAATTTCAAAGACCAGCTTTCCGGCATGCACTGGGAAATAGCTATTTCCGAAAAGTACGGATTTAATAGTATAGCGTCACTCACGCAACACATTCATTACTACGTGCGTGGAATGCTGCCTGTGCTAAGCGGGGGCAAACTCGAGATCAGCGACCGCTACAGTTTCGACTTCCCGCCGCTGCGGTCACAGGAACAGTGGGAAACAGTACTTGCGGGTTTCTGGAAAGATGCCGCACGCTTTGCGGAACAGGTTGAACTCCTGCCGGAGGAAAAGCTCAAAGATCATTTCGGGGACCTGCGTTACGGTACTTTCGAACGAAACATCGACGGATTGATCGAACACAGCTACTACCACCTCGGACAACTGGTTTTAATTAAAAAAATGCTGACGCAAAACGTGTAGAAAGTATTATTCCGAATTGATCGCATACCTGTATATGACCGAACCCTTTGGTTAGAAAAAACGGTGTGTTAAAACGAAACCCAAAGGCTAATAAACTTTTATTCAGTTGGTTATATGAATGTTAATACAGGCTTAACATAAGGCTAACTTATGAAAACGATTGATTTTTCAAACAGATGATAGTCAGGTTATTGCGTTTTAAAATTCATTAATAAATCATTAACAGTGTATGAAGCACATATTAATTTCATGTAAATAGTCGGAATTTTGCAGGCAGAAACGCATTGAGAAATGAACCTGTTAAACACATTTTCACGCATCATACTAATCTTCAGCACTGCACTGTCTGCAACCGTTTACGGTCAAACAAAAGCTACCGATGCCACGCCATACCAGGATTTTTCCAAAAGTCCGCGTGTCTGGACGCCGCGATATTCCTTTTGGTTCGAGGGGAATCTCAACGGAACGCTGGCGACATACAACAACGAGCAACCCAAATGGCAATACCAGGTCGATTACCAGTACCGGAGAAACAGCGATGCCAGCTATGTCGAAGGTGGTGAACACTACAACATTTTCAAGGATATGACCGCCAGTATCATTCGTCCCTGGGTTCATTACTGGCCCATTGCCGGAAAAATGCGGCTTTCAGCCTCACCGTTGGGGAACTGGGCATCCTGGACACCAAAGGCCGAAGGCTCGCCCGAATTTTTCCACGAATTCCGATCCACCTGGCAACTTACGCTTTACGATAAGATCGGGAAATTCGACATTCAGCAACGCTATCGCTTCGAGTTTCGCTGGGTTGCCGATAAAACGGCTGCCGCCGGACGCGTATCGGACATATTCTCCCCGATCACATTTTCCGATGCAGCTTACCGGAACAGGTTGCGCTATAACATCCGGGTCAACTACCCGCTTTCCAAAAAGACCTACCTCTCCGTGTGGGACGAGCTTTTTCTCGGACTCGGGCACCACACTGCGAATTCAAAATTGCTGGATCAAAACCGCCTCGTCGGACTTTACGGAATCAAGTTCAACCAGGATCGCTACCCGATCAAACTCGAAATGGGCTTCACCTGGCAGGTACAACCGAAATACAACATCCAGATTCCTGTTACCCACGACGCAAGCTACGGAAGTTACGAAAACAGCAACGTTGAAAGCAACCTTGCATTCCAGGTCTACCTGATCTTCGATGAATTTCACCGCTTCGGGAAAGCGAAAAAGTAAGGTAGCAGCTACGATTTTGACTGTCTTTCTGAGTTAGTACTTTTCGCTGCTAACACCCCCTCTGTGAGGGGGCCGGGGGGAGGAGATAAACTTCTTCCTAGAAATCAAAAGCTTTCCAATAAAACATCCTCACTCTCATCTCGCTCAGGAGGGAATGACAAAGGTTTACCGAATCGCCTTTTAAATCAACGTCGAACTTAAGCTATTTACCGCTTGTTTAAAAGACCGGGCACCAAAACAACTCCCGCATGGCTCTCGAAACACTCGGATATACCGGTCTCTTCATCGGAACATTTATTTCGGCAACGATCATTTCGTTCCCCTCGCTCATAATTTTGTATGCCCTGCTCAGCCAGGGATATGACCCGTACATCTGTCTGCTCGTAGCGCTTGTGGGGAACACGCTCGGGGGCCTGACCTGTTACCTGATGGGGCGCGTGGGAAACCCGAAATGGTTGTTGAAAGCCGGGCTGAAAACAGAAAAGCTGGAACGTTTTAAAAGGTGGACGGATCAATACGGCGTGTGGATCGCACTACTCTCCTGGGTACCGCTCATCGGCGATGCACTCGTGGTTGCCATGGGGTTTTTCCGCATCCGCTTCATCCCTTTCCTCATTTTGCTGGTAGTCGGTAAACTGGTGAGATACATTGTACTGATCGGCGGCTTTTATCTTTTTTAACGCGTATCCTTTTCCCGTATTCGTGAAGGAATACCGATATTTGTAAAAAATTTAGAAAGGCATGTCAAAAGTCACCACGCTGCACGAATTCATAATGGACCGCCAGGCGGATTTCCCTTTTGCCTCCGGCGAATTGTCACGTTTGCTCAGTGATATCTCCATCGCTGCCAAGATCGTAACCCGCGATGTCCGGCGTGCCGGGCTGATCGATGATATCCTCGGAGCCCAGGGAGAAGTAAACATCCAGGGAGAAGAACAGCAGAAACTCGACGTGATCGCAGACCAGCAATTTATCAAAGTGTTCGAGACCGGCGGAGAAGTGTGTGGCGTTGCCTCCGAAGAAAATGACGATTTCCTCGCTTTTGACACTCCATTTTCCAACAAGGGAAAATATGTGGTACTCTTCGATCCGCTCGACGGAAGTTCCAACATCGATGTGAACGTGTCGATCGGGACCATTTTCTCGATCTTTCGCCGAAAATCGCACATCGGTACACCGGCAACACTGGAGGACATGCTGCAAAAAGGGTCTGACCAGATCGCAGCGGGATATGTACTCTACGGATCGTCCACAATGCTTGTTTACACCACCGGGCGCGGCGTGAATGGTTTTACACTCGATCCGTCGATCGGGGAATTCTGCCTTTCGCATCCGAACATGAAAATGCCGGAAACAGGACGGATCTACTCGATGAACGAAGGAAACCTCGATCGCTGTCACCCCGGGTTTACGGACTATGTCAGCTACTGCCGTGAAGATGACAAATCAACGGGCAGGCCTTATTCCGGGCGCTACATCGGTTCACTTGTGGCCGACTTTCACCGGAACCTGATCAAAGGAGGAATTTATATTTACCCCGGAACGAATAATTCGCCGGAAGGAAAACTGCGCCTGCTGTACGAGTGTAATCCACTTGCATTCATTGCAGAACAGGCCGGCGGACTGGCCACGGACGGAGATAGGGACATTATGAATATCGAACCGGAAAGGCTTCATCAGCGCGCGCCTTTTATTGTTGGATCTAAAAAAATGGTTGAGAAGGCTTTGAGCTGCCTGCAGTAAAAATGGAACTGAAAAACTTCAGAGAATACTTTTCAAAACTCGGACAGGTCGGCGATACGGCAGAACAACTCCGGTTTGCTGAAACAAAGATCCGCTGGAAAGGACAGGTCGGATCCTCGCGTACAATTACCGCCGCTGCCACGGCTGCACAGGTAACGGGCTTTCACCTTTTTATACTTTCGGATAAAGAAGAAGCCGCGTACTTCCTGAACGATCTTGAAAACCTCTACCCGGAAGATAAGCGCATCCTGTTTTACCCCGCTTCGTATCGCGTACCTTACCAGCTCGAAGAAACGGATAACGCCAACGTGGTCGCACGTGCCGAAGTACTCGACAAGGTCAATAACGGGCAAAATGCCTGGATCGTCACTTACCCGGAAGCACTTTTCGAAAAGGTTCCCACGCAACAGGTGCTTACCAAAAGCACGATGCGCATCCAGGTCGGAAAAACGTACTCGATCGATTTCCTGAACGAACTCCTGCTCGAATATCATTTCGAACGCGTCGATTTCGTGTATGAACCCGGCCAGTTCTCCATCCGCGGGGGAATTGTCGATGTCTTCAGCTTTTCAAATGACTTCCCTTTCCGGATTGAGTTCTTCGGAGATGAGGTAGAATCGATACGCACCTTTGATGCCGGAACGCAACTTTCGGTCAAAACACACGAGCATTTTTCGATCATCCCGAACGTACAGGGAAAAATGTCGCGCCAGGTCAATGACACCTTTTTCAGTTTTATCGGGAAGAATGTAACGATCTGGCTGGCCTCGTTTTCCATCGCGAAAGATGTACTCGACAAAGAATACGAAAAATCCGTGCGCATTTACGACGGACTCAACAATGATGTCCGGCACACGATCCCTTCCGAACTGTACCTGCATCCGACCGAATTCCAGAAACAACTCGAGCAGTACAGCGTGATCGAATTCGGTGAGGATGCGCATTATACGGCCGACCTTACTGTGAACTTCGATTTTCTGCCGCAACCGAGTTTCAACAAGAATTTCGAATTGCTGCGCGAAGACCTGGAGGCACGGCATAAGCTACAATTCCGGAACCTGATCTTTTCCAGCCAGCCGCGCCAGATCGAACGACTCGAACAGATCTTTGTGGACATTGGCGGAGAAGTGGAGTTTACGCCCATGCACATCGCCCTGCACGAAGGGTTTATATCGCCGCAGAACAAACTGGTGTGCTACACCGATCACCAGATCTTCGAAAGGTACCACCGATTCCGTCTGAAAGAAGGTTTTCGCCAGGCAAAACAGGCCCTCACGCTCAAAGAGATCTACAACCTCCAGAAAGGAGATTACGTCACGCACATCGATCACGGGGTCGGGCAGTTTTCCGGCCTGGAAACGATTGATGTCAACGGGCAGCAGCAGGAAGCTATCCGGCTGATCTACAAGGATGGGGACGTGCTCTACGTCGGCATTCACTCCCTTCACCGAATTTCCAAGTTCACGGGTAAGGACGGCGTGGCGCCGAAAATGAATAAACTCGGTACCCAGGCCTGGTCCAATCTTAAGAATAAGACCAAAAAGAAGATCAAGGAACTGGCCTTCGACCTGATCCAGCTCTACGCCAAACGGAAAAGTCAGCCCGGCTTCGCATATACGCCCGACTCATACTTGCAGAACGAACTGGAAGCCTCGTTCATGTACGAGGATACACCCGATCAGCTCAAAGCAACTTCTGCTATCAAGGAAGACATGGAGTCCGCCACGCCGATGGACCGGCTGGTCTGCGGAGACGTCGGGTTCGGTAAAACGGAAGTCGCCATCCGTGCCGCCTTCAAAGCGATTACCGACGGAAAACAGGTGGCCGTGCTCGTACCGACGACGATCCTTTCCATGCAGCATTACCGCAGTTTTTCCGAACGGCTGAAGGATTTTCCCTGCACGGTCGATTACATTAACCGTTTTAAATCGGCTAAGAACACAACGGATACACTCAAAAAACTCGCTGCCGGAGAAATAGACATTCTCATCGGAACACACGCTATCGTCTCGAACCGGGTGAAGTTCAAAGATCTGGGCCTGATGATCATCGACGAGGAACAGAAGTTCGGCGTGGCAGTAAAAGACAAACTCAAAACGCTGCGCGAAACGGTCGATACGCTCACACTGACCGCAACACCCATTCCACGTACACTCCAGTTCTCACTCATGGGTGCACGCGACCTGAGCATCATCAATACGCCGCCGCCCAACAGGCAACCGGTACTGACGGAGATCATCCGCTTCGATGAAGAAACCATCCGCGATGCCGTGGCCTACGAAGTGAGCCGCGGAGGACAGGTCTTCTTTGTGCACAACAGGCTCCAGAACATCAAAGAAATTGCCGGGATGCTCCAGCGACTCTGTCCGGGTATCCGCGTGGCGATCGGGCACGGACAAATGGACGGGAAAAAACTCGAAAAGATCATGATGGACTTCATTGATCACGAATACGACGTCCTGCTTGCCACAACGATCATCGAGTCAGGGATCGACATTTCCAATGCCAATACGATCATCATTAACGATGCACAGAACTTCGGCCTGAGTGATCTGCACCAGTTGCGCGGACGCGTGGGACGGTCCAATAAAAAAGGATTCTGCTACCTCGTGGCACCCAAACCGACCATGCTTACCAGCGAGGCACGCAAACGGCTCGAGGCACTTGTACAGTTTTCCGATCTCGGATCCGGGTTCAACATTGCGATGAAGGATCTCGACATTCGTGGCGCCGGGAACCTGCTCGGGGGCGAACAAAGCGGGTTTATTTCGGAGATCGGCTTTGAAATGTACCAAAAGATCCTCAACGAAGCCATCGACGAGTTGCGCGAAGGGGAATTCAAAACGCTCTTCGACGAACGGAATACCGAACAACCGGGCGCACGCTTTGTACGCGATTGCGTACTGGAAACAGACTTCGAAGTACGCATCCCGGATGATTACGTGAACAACGTAGCCGAACGACTCAGCCTCTACCAGGAAATGGATAACTTCGAAAAGGAAGAACAACTCGAACGTTTTTCCATGGAACTGATTGACCGCTTCGGACCGCTCCCGAAAGCCGTTAAAGAACTGATCCTGTCCTTTAAATTGCGCTGGCTCGCCCAGGAACTCGGGTTGGAACGCCTCGTGATCAAAAGCAATAAACTCGTCGGGTATTTCATCTCCGATCCGCAGTCCCGCTTTTACGAAACACCGGTTTTCAGTAACTTGCTTGCCAATGTTCAGCGTACGGAAAACACTTCGCTGAGTGAAAAGAACGACAAACTGCGACTCATCATCACCGGGATCACCAGCCTGAAGCAGGCATTCGACATTTTCACCGCTCTGAAACCGGCAGAAGTAGCAGAATAAATCACGCTTGCTTTGCGTTCTGAGCGATACTTGGTATTTTCAGGCAATTTTCCGATCATCCGATGAAAGGCTGTAAAACGATTGTTTCCGTCACAAATGACCTCTATACCGACCAACGGGTGCACAAGGTCTGCTCCTTCCTCACGGAACAGGGCTACGAGGTGCTGCTCGTCGGACGCTTGCGGAAGAACAGTCGGAAACTCGATGCGCGCAGCTACCGGACCAAACGCATGCGCCTGCTTTTTGATAAAGGAGCGCTGTTCTATGCGGAATACAATCTCCGCCTCTTCCTTTTCCTGCTCTTTCGCCGCGCAAACCTGCTTGTTTCGAATGACCTGGATACCTTACTGGCCAACTACACGGCGAGTTGCTGGAAAAGACGTTGCAGGCTCGTCTACGATTCGCATGAGTTCTACACGGGAGTACCCGAACTCGTGAACCGGCCGCGTGTTCAGCGAATCTGGGAACGAATCGAGAAACGGATCTTTCCGAAATTAAAAACGGTCTATACCGTGAACGAATCCATCGCGGACATTTACCGGAAACTGTACCGACAGGAGGTCCGGGTTGTACGCAACATATCTCCCCGCTGGAATGCCGGTGAAAAACTGAAAAGTAAGCCGGAACTGGGAATCCCGGAAGGAAAGTTTGTGATCATCATGCAGGGCGCAGGCATTAATGTAGACAGGGGAGGCGAAGAAGCGGTCGAAGCCATGCGAAACCTACCGGAAGCAGTATTACTGATCGTCGGGGACGGAGACGTGGTTCCACAACTGAAAACGCGCGTCGTATCCGAAGGGCTCTCGGAACGCGTACTCTTTTTCGGCCGAAGACCCTATGCGGAAATGATGAACTTTACCTGGCATGCCGACCTCGGCCTGACGCTCGACAAGGACACCAATCCGAATTACCGCTTTTCGCTACCCAACAAACTATTCGATTACATCCATACCGAAACACCGGTGCTGGCCACGAACCTGGTGGAAGTAGCGCGTATCGTAAAACTCTATGGCGTGGGAGAGATTCTCGATTCCCCCTCGCCGCAGCACCTGGAGAAAGCCATTCGTGAAATGATGACTAACCCGGCCGAACATGAACGCTTTCGTGCGAATTGCCGTGCGGCGCGTGAACAACTCAGCTGGGAACGCGAAACCGAAGTGTTGAAAGAAATATACCCGCGCTGTGAATGAACGCATCCTCCATATTGTCGCTTTTGACGTGCCCTTTCCGCCGGACTACGGCGGTGTCGTGGATATTTTTTACAAACTTGAAAAACTGCACGCACTCGGTGTTCGCATTATACTTCATTGTCAATATTATGGGCGTACAAAGTCAGAGAAATTAAACGAATTTTGCGAAAAAGTACATTTTTATCCCCGTAAAAGGCACTTTAAATATTTGTTGACCAGGCGACCCTTTATCGTGGAATCACGCATTTCGAAAGAGTTGGTGGAACGGTTAAAAACGGATAATCACCCGATTCTCGTGGAGGGAATTCACAACGCATGGCTGCTCGAAAACGTGGAACTTCGACCGCGCATCAGCATCCGCACACACAATGTTGAACACCGCTATTACGAACACCTCGCCCGACGTGCACACGGTTTTAGCAAAGTATATTTTAAGTCGGAAGCGCGCAAACTGGAACGGTATGAGAAGATCCTGCGTTTTGCAAAGCATATTTTCCCGCTATCGGAAGCTGACTGTAATTATTTCAGGAGGATCAACCCCGCAACAAGCCTTTTACCCGTGTTCTTCGGTACGTTCCGAAACGACGAAGAGTTGGAGCAAAAACCCGGGAATTACATCCTTTACCATGGCAACCTGAGTGTGACTGAAAACAGCGAAGCCGTACGCTGGCTCAACAGGGAAGTCTTCGCACACTTGGACGAAACATCAGTGATCGTGGCAGGAAAGGCACCGGATCAGGAACTGCGGGCAGAACTTGAAAAGAATGGCGTGCAACTCATTGCCGATCCGGATGAAGAACACATGTCGGCGCTCATCGCGCATGCGGCGGCACACGTACTTTACAGCGATCAGGATACGGGGATAAAACTGAAACTGTTACACGCGCTTCGCACCAACGCTCCTGTAATTGTAAATGACGTACTGGTTCGCGGAAACGACCTTGCGGAATTGTGCCGGGTAGCCCGCTCGGCAGAAGAATTCAGGAGGTACATTCAATCGACCGAACCGCTTAGCGGGAATGAACGTGAGCGGCGGGAATATTTCCTGGAAACCCATTACAACCGCGCCGACCTACTCGTCGCTGTGCTTTTCCCCGGGTAAGTCTTTTGTGTCTTTGTCGCTGATCTCGTTTTCCCGGAAAGCCGAAGGGATCAGGTCCGGAATGATCTTTAACACGATCGGCAAAAGAACCGCGCCACCCGGCAGCATGAAGATCGCCAGGGTCGGCATCGATTTCACAATGTCCAGGAATTGCGTCCGTACCTTTTCTTTCTCCTCTTTGGAAAGGTCCTGAGTGGTCGATTTCTTAATCAGGAACACGAGTTCTTTACTTTCCCTGAGTTCGGCTGCCAGTTTATCCTTGTTACGACTCAGGATCTTAATCCAGCGTCGCGTAAGTCCGCTGTACACCTTTTCGAGCGACGAGGCGTCCTGCAGGAATTCTGCACGCGAAGCATTTCGCAACACAAAGTTTTCGACCATCACGATGGATTCTTCCAGCTCGCGCTCCGGGAGTTCGAGGTGCCGCATCAGGCGGTCGAGGTATTCCAGTTCTTCGGGAACGGCTTCGTGACTGAAAAAGATCGTCAATACCGAAATGTCCAGTAAAAACCGGCGGTGTAGCCAGGTGTCCTTTTCGGGGAGAACCAGGTCTTCCAGTCGCTTTTTGCCCGATAAACGTTTCTGAACCGTTTTGCGGAGTCCTCTTGAAAAATTGGCCGAAAGCAAAAATACGCGGAACAGTTCGCGTTCGCGCCCCTCGATATTCCCGTCGGCAACGGCCGCGAGCCGATAAGCTGTTAGCGCAGATTCCGCAACTTCCGGGAACTTATCCAGTGCACGGCTATCGGAATCGTTGACAAAGGACTGGTACAGGATAACGTCTGTAAAGCACAGGACATTGGTCACGGCATGAAAATAAAGCCAGTTTTCCATGTGTGCACTAACATAAATGCGCTCACCGAGGATGCGTTCCAGCAAGTGTTCACGGGAACGACTGCTGAGGAAGCGTAAATAACGCCGAAGTCCCTTGCTGCGGTGTGTGCTGTAGAATTGTACGAGTGAATCAAGGAACTGGTTGCGGCGCTTGAGCACCGATCCGTATTTCTGTTGAAAGATCAGGATGTGTGCTTCGAAAAGCAACAACTTCAGTTTTTCATCCGTTGTCCAGGATGTGCTGTCCAGTTGATTTGCAAAAATAAGTTCGTCCGGATATCCGAATACGATCCCTGAACGCGCGTATAGTAAGTGCAGGTAATAGGCTTCGTCGAAAGCCCGGGGTCTTTTCTTTTTCAGCGAAAAGACTTCTTTTTCAGCCAGATCGAAATACTTGTTGATCCAGCCCCTGGCTCCGGGAGATAATGCATTGCCCATGATGTTGCAAAGATAAGTCCTTTTCACGAATGCATCGATGCACTCAGTTTTTGCCGTAAAAGAAGGTGTACAGCGACGTCAGAAGGACGAGTAACAGCAAGAGCAACCATTCTGCCGGACGGTACACGGAAAACAGGCCGAAGGCTATGCCGCTAAAGGCAAATACGAGCAGGAGCGCGCGCAGGTGCCGGTTCCAGCTTTCGGAAAGCGTGGTTTTAAACTGGCGCCCCCGCATCAGGAATTCCATCCGGTAGTTTTGCCAGCCCAGCAGGGCAAGCAAAGGAATTAGCACATATCCCTGCGCAATGCCGAGGTCTTCGTAAGCCAGGAAAGCAAGCAATTCTTTGTGAAGCACGAATTTCGGCTGCAACAGGTACTGAGCGGCCACGATCAAAAATACAGATCCGGCAAAAACGGCAAAACTCAGCAAACCAAAACTCAGCCAGGTCTTACGTTTCTGGGAAGGGCGCACCGAAACGATCTTTGCCGAACGAATGTGCATGAAGATCTCCGCAGTAAGCAGGTCAAGCAAATAATAAAGGAGGATGAAGAACAAACTCCAGTCTCCCCAGATATACCCGATCACCGGGATCAGTGCGTCGGAAAAAATGCGCAGGTATAGCGGGTTGACCTTCAATTAGCGCAGTTTCTCGGCTTCCTCGCGCGAAAGTTCGAAGTCCGGGTTGTATTTAAGCGCCTTGCTGAATGCCTCGAGTGCCCGCGGACGGTCTTTCCGCTCAACGTAGCAAAGCCCGAGGTTGTGCCAGGCTTCCGTGAATTCCGGGTTCAGCTGGAGGGCCTGCTTATAATAAATGACGGCACTGTCGATGTTTTCACGGTAGAACTGGTGAATGTATCCGATCTGGAAGTCGGGCATGGCATTCAGCGTATCGAGTTTTGCCATCCTGCGATAGGTGGCAACGGCTTGATCGGGTTCGTTGAACTCCTGGTAAGCATACGCAAGCGAGTAGAGGATCTCCGGGTCATTCGGACGCAACTGGCTGGCGGTCGTATAATATTCAATGCAGATCGGGTCTCCATCCGCTTCGTACAAACTTCCCAAAACGATGTAAGCTTCCCAGAACGACGGGTCCTGCTGGGTAGCGGTTTCGTACGAAGACTTCGCGAGGTCGCGTCGTCCGATTTGCAAAAAGTTCGTTCCTTTCATCACGTACGCATCCCGGTACCGCGGATCGATCCGCAGGGCTTCGTCCAGGTATTCGAAAGACCGGTCGAAATCCTGCATAAAACTGTAAGTGGATGCCAGTGCAATCATCACTTCGAGGTTTTTTGGCTTCTCTTTTAACAGTTCCGTGTACTGGTTCTGAGCCACGGTGACGTCCTGCACCGAGCGGCCCGGGCGGTTGTTCAGCACTTTGGCATAAAGCAACTTCACGTCAAAGCGGTTACTGTCAAGCCGGAACGCCCGGCTCGCATCCGAAAGGGCCACATCGAAATGGAGTGAATCGAGCATGATGTTACCGTGCTCCACGAGCAGCGGAATACTGTCCGGATACTTCTGTAACAACAGGTCCAGGGATTTCGGTTCTGTCGGCTGTTGATCCTCTTCTCCGCCGCAGCGAAGGAAAACAAATGCCGGCAAAAGCAGCAGGCTTAAGGATATAATACTCGGTCGCATACGTACACAAAGTTAAATGAATATTTCGGATCACTCTCTCCATACACGAGACCATCGGGCACCTTTACACAAAAACGCCCTTCGGATGCAAAGCTTTAAAGCCAATTGTTTAACTTTGTATCATGAAAAAAACACTGCTCATTGCCGTTTTGATCCTCGGTGCACTTGTGCTGGCTTCTCCCGCTTTTTCACAGGGGTGCTCGCAGTGTCGCATGCTCAGCGATCAGGCCTCGGGCGTGAACGACCTCGAAGAAGCCTCTTTCGGAAGTAATATCAATTACGGGATCCTGTATCTCATGATCATCCCGTACCTCATCCTGATGTTCCTCTTTCGAAAACGCATCTTCGGATTTTTGGGTTCGCTTCTCAAAAAATAAGGCCGCTCCCGCGCGCTTCTCAAAAGGGATTTTTTACCTTAGCCTTGTTTAAAATAAACACATGGCTCTTAACATCGATTTACTAAACAGGATCTGTACCACCCCCGGAGCACCCGGATTTGAAAAACGCATTCGTGACCTGATTCTCCGCGAACTCGAAGGACTTGCCGATGAGGTAGAGACCGACAATATGGGAAACGTGTATGCGATCAAACGCGGACGCGAACGTAAAAAAGTAATGGTCGGTGCGCACATGGACGAAATCGGCTTTATCGTAACACACATCGATGACGAGGGCTTCATACGCTTTCACACACTGGGCGGCTTCGATCCGAAAACACTGACCGCACAACGCGTGATCGTGCATGGGAAGGAAGACATTATCGGCGTGATGGCCTCCAAACCCATTCACGTAATGACGCCCGAAGAACGGAATAAAAACCCCAAACTGTCCGACTATTTCATCGATACGGGCCTTACGGCAGCCGAAGTGAAGTCGATTGTACAGGTCGGGGACGCGATCACCCGCGAACGGGAGTTCATCGAACTCGGGCATTGCGTCAACGGAAAATCGCTCGACAATCGGCTGGCGGTCTACATCCTGCTCGAAACCCTGCGCATGCTGAAGGATCGCGAAATTCCCTACGACCTGTATGGCGTCTTTACCGTACAGGAGGAAGTAGGTATCCGCGGGGCAAACGTGGCAACGATGCGCGTTAGACCCGATTTCGGTTTCGGGCTCGACACCACGATCGCCTTCGACCTTCCGGGGGCGGCAAAGCACGAACGCATCACCTGCCTCGGAGAAGGAACGGCCATTAAACTCATGGATGCCTCCGCGATCTGCGATTATCGCATGGTGCGCTACATGAAGGAGACCGCCGAAAAACACAAGATCAAATACCAGGTGGAAATCCTCACCGCGGGCGGAACCGATACAGCGGGAATTCAGCGCATGACAGACGGCGGATCGATCGCCGGCGCCGTTTCCATTCCCACGCGCCACCTGCACCAGGTGATCGAAATGGCACACAAAGAAGACATTCTCAACAGCATTGACCTGCTCGCGAACTGCATTTCCGGGCTCGATCAGTTCGACTGGTCTCTTTAAAATTCAGTTATCATGCCTCCTGAAAACAAACGATCCCTGCTCAAAATGCACGATCCCGATGGTCCGCAGGACCTCACGAAGGAAACGATCATCCGCGAAACACCCGTGCTGCTCGACCAGATCTACGAATGGTCCAAGAAATTGTACGCTGAAAAAAAGCAAAGCCTGTTGGTAGTACTCCAGGGAATGGACGCTTCCGGGAAGGACGGGCTGACGCGTGAACTCTTCAAACCGCTTAGTCCCGCCTGGCTCAAAGTGCATGCTTTTAAGAAACCGACACCCGATGAACGTGCGTATGATTTTCTGCACCGTGTGCACGCCGCAGTTCCTCCCAAAGGCGTAATCGGGATCTTTAACCGCTCTCACTACGAAGACGTACTCGTTCCGGCTGTTTACGGAACATGCGATAAAAAAACACTGGCGCAGCGCTATGAGCAGATCAATGATTTCGAACGCATGCTTGAGCAGAACGGCACGAAGATCCTGAAGTGCTACATGCACCTGAGTTACGAAAAACAGGAAATTAAACTGCGGGAGCGCATCGACACGCCCGAAAAACACTGGAAACACAGTGACGAAGACTGGGAAACCCGTAAAAAGTGGAATGCATTTATGAAGGCCTACGAAAAAGTATTTGCAAAATGCAATGAAGTCCCGTGGCACATACTTCCCTGCGACAAGAACAGCGTGAAACTCTACTGTGCTGCACAATTGGTGCTGGAAACGCTTAAAAAGATGGATCCGAAATTTCCACCTTTGGAAAGTGCGCACTTTACACCGAACTACGAAAAAGCAAAGATTACATATTAACGAGAACAAAAAATCCCGTTCCTAATAAGGCCGGGATTTCTAGATATTCTTTAGAGCACTGTTTAGGTAAACAGGACACTTGATCCGTAGGGGCTGTCCACCGGGTTCACGATCAGGGTTGCGATCTCGGCGTCGTTTGTAATAATGTATTGCTCGTAATTCGCCGTTAATACTCCGAACAGGTTGTTCTTATTGAGGTTCATGATCGCGATCAGGTCGGCGTTCACATGGATCGCATGCTTCACGATCTCCTTGTCAAAACCGCTTGCAGGCGCCAGGGTAGCCGTCACTTCGATGTCCCGCTCACTGAAGAACTTCTTGGCAAACTGGATGTTCGCCTTTACTTTGTGGCGTAAGAACTCATCCGTTTCATCGGGAGTAATGACGTGTACCCGCGATTTGAAATACGTGGCGAGGTCGGCCACGACCGCCAGCTTTTGCTTCGTTTCTTTGTTGAGGTCCAACGGAACCACGATATCGTCATAGCCGGATTCATTGATCGGCTTGTTTTGAACAATGATGAAGGGAACGGAAGAATGCGTTACGACCTTGAGGGCATAAGAACCCGTTACGTGCTGCCAGCCGTGCGCGCCGTGTGTTCCCATAAAGATCAGTTCGGCATGGTGCTCCGAAGCAAAATCCCCGATATCTTCAAAAATATTACCGACCCGCACCATCGGGATCAGTTTTACCTCCGTGGAAATGGAAGACAGCAGCGAAGCGAGTTTTTGCTCGGCTTCGTGAATTTGTTTTTCCTGCTTTACCACGTGCAACACATAGATCTGGGCGTCCAGTGTGGAGGCCGTTGTAATCGCGTGATTCAACGCGTTGTTCGCTGTGTCGGTAAAGTCGTGCGGAACAATAAATGTTTTTGTTTCCATAGTAAAGTTCGGAGTTTTATAGTTTTGGCAAATTTAAAAATAATGTGCTTTCCGCCTTAAAATTTTTTGATCATCGCGCAATAAGCCCGTCAATTTAATGAATTAATGTAAATTTACGTCATAATCCATTGCCCCATTCACGATGCCAATAATAGGGAAGTTACTAAAAAAGACGACCGAATTTGCGTACAAACGAACATTTAACAAGGGTAAAGAATACTCTTTCCAGCTACAGACGCTGAGCAAATTACTCGAAAAAGCCAAAAAGACGAATTTCGGAAAGAAATACGATTTTACGGCGATGCTCAACGATCCCGAAACCACCGTTGAGCAGTACCAGCAAGCGGTCCCGCTCACAGATTACGACCAGTTTTACACTGACTGGCTCGAAAAATCCATGGAAGGGGAAAAGGATCACACCTGGCCCGGCCGCATCCGGCACTATGCCCTCTCTTCCGGCACTACCGGCTCGCCCAGCAAACGCGTGCCGATCACTCCGCAGATGATCCGCTCGTTCCAGAAAACGAGTATGAAGCAGATCGCAACGCTGCATTCCATGGACCTTCCGGAAAGCTTCTTCAACTCCAGCATCCTCATCATCGGCGGATCTTCCAAACTTGAATCGCGGCCCACGCATATCGAAGGCGACCTCAGCGGCATCCTGAAAAAATACACCTCCATCGTCGTTTCGCCCTTTACCAAGCCCAGCAAAAAGATCGCCAAGATCAAAGACTGGAACGAAAAGATCGATTCCATGGTGGAAAAAGCCGCAGAGTGGGACATTGGCGTGGTTGCCGGCGTACCCAGCTGGTGCATCATGCTCGTGGAACGCATTGTCGAACGCTACCAGTTAAAGTCCATCCACGATATCTGGCCGAACTTCCGGGTATATGTGCACGGCGGCGTATTCGTGGAACCCTACCGCGAAAAGCTGGATCGCCTGCTCGGAAAACAGGTTTTCCTGCTCGATACCTACCTTGCCAGCGAAGGTTACTTTGCTTACCAGGTTCACCCGTCCCGCGAGGGCATGCGCCTTTTGCTTGACAATGGGGTGTTCTTCGAATTCATTCCCTTCAACTCCAGTTTCTTCGATGAACGCGGAAACCTGAAGGACCGTTACACGGCCCTGTCTATCAGCCAGGTGGTCGAAGGTGTGGATTATGCACTGATAATCAGCACGAATGCAGGCCTCTGGCGCTACGTGATCGGAGACCTCGTGCGCTTCACGAACGTGGAAGACCGCGAAATAAAGATAACCGGGCGTATCAAGCAATTCCTGAGCCTGTGCGGAGAACACCTGTCACTCGATAACATCAATGTCGCACTGAACCGTGTTGCGAAAAAACACGGGCTTACCGTGGCTGAATTCTGCCTTTTTGCCTCCGCCGGGGAACAACGCCACTTTTGGTACATCGGCACCGACGAACCGGTCGACAGGGACACTTTTATGAAAGACATCGACACCGAACTCGGGAACCTCAACGACGATTACCGCTCGGTGCGCAAGTACAGCCTCAACGATCCCGTCCTGGAAGTGCTTCCCACACAGGTTTTCTACGATTACCTCGGCTCCATCGGGAAACTGGGCTCGCAACACAAATTCCCGCGCGTACTCAATGCCACACAGGCCGAAAGCTGGGTGAACTTTCTTGAAAAACGTTAATGAAGGTCCCGGACGGCTGACTCTTTTTTGGTCTGCCGCATTTTCAGGTAATGCTTGATCACGGCATTGGCCACTACCACGAGGATGATGATTGCCGAACCCACGTAAAAGCGATCGCTCAATGTGTCATTCTCATGCAGGATGATGATCGCCAGTAAGATCGTATAGACGGGCTCCAGGTTGATGGAAAGCGAAACGGTAAAAGCGCCGAGCTTCCGCACTACTTCGATCGTTGCCAGGAAAGCGAACGAAGTGCACAACAAGCCCAGAAAGAGCAGCCAAAGGAAATCCCACAGGCTCAGTGAAAGCGCTGCGGCATTCATCTTTCCCTGGAAAAGCAGGGCAATCCCGACAAATACCGTTCCCGACAGCATTTCGTAAAAGGTGATCTGGGCAGATTTGTTCGTTTGTGCCAGTTTGGCATTGAAGACGGCGAACAGTGCGGCACAGAGTGCGGAGAAAAGGCCGTATGCGAGTGCCTCGTATTGCTGCGGGTCAAATTTCCGGGAAACAAAGTAGATCCCGAAGATCACGAGCAGCCCCATTGCGAACTCCAGCCAGGAGAACCGGCGTTTCATGATGATCGGTTCGAGCCAGGTCACGTGCAGCGTTACGGTCGACAGACACAGGATCCCTAGGCTGGCGGTGGAGAGCGCGATCGCCTTGAAAAAAGTGATCCAGTGCAGCGCCACGATCACCCCGACCCCAATAATATAAAGCAATTGCTTCCGGCTGCTCACGCGAAACGAAACCTTCAGAAAATAAAACGCTATCGCCAGTCCGATGGCCGCGATCAGCATGCGGTACCATACCAGCACATCCGCCTCCGGGGCGATCAGCTTACCCACAATACCCGTAAATCCCCACATGAAAATGATGAGGTGCATCAGGATATGGTATTTATACTTCTCGATCACCGCGGCGAAATTACACAGAAAATTTGTGCGCGTGGATGGAATAATGAAACGGCCAGTGTTATTCGATTTTGAAAAGATAATTTGGTTTTTGACTGATAACTAAGAAGTCATTTTGAATTAATTTTATACTATTTAAAATAAAAAATATTAAAAGTAAATTATAGATAATCAGTTTTTTACTAAGATTCACCGCAATTTTTCACTGGAAATTTTTGGAAAAAGCAGAAAATTAAAATATGTTTGCAAAGAATCAATTTAATTACCTGGTGTAAACTTAATCACAAAATCATGACCCCTTCAATTGCGTATAGACAATTTATCAAAGCAACTCCGTTATGGAATTGTAATTCTTGTCCCTGATCATAAAAGCAAATCTTGGAACTAAGTTCCGAAACTTTATCCACTTAATTATCCCTGGCTAATTATGAAACTTTTTCTAATAATCACCTTCCTTATTAGTATCTCGTCTTTCGCGACCGCAAACATTATTACGAATACCTATTATGCCGAAGCAGATGCGTATACGAACCAATTTATAAACAACTTTGGGAATGCAACTATCTTAAGTGCCGGAATATCATCAGGTCGTCAAAGTGGTCCGGTACGGACTTATATTACTTTCGACTTTTCGGACATTCCGCCGAATGCGGTGATTACACTGGCATCGCTATCTTTGAAATGCTCGAGTGGAAGTACGAGTTCAACAACAGAACTAGTTGTCGAACGCTTAACAGAAAGTTGGGGTGAATATACTATAACTAATTCTAACAGCCCCGCTTATACCACAGTCGGCGCAGTAAGTACGTGTACTAACTTTTTTGGTTTTAAAAGATGGGACTTAAAAGCACAGGTTCAGGAAATGGTGCAACATACCACAACTAACTTCGGTTGGCGAATTCGCTACTATAATGAAGCGCAGACAACGAGTAATATATATACTTTTCCCTCGAGAGAAGCCAGCGCGGATGTTCCAAGACTTACCATACAATACTATATTCCGCTGGATGTAAACTCTGCATCATTTTCTCACTGTAGCACTCTGAACTCTTCCGACGGAAGTATTGAGCCGACTTTTGAAAATGGCACGGGAGGAACATATAGTTATACATGGTATGACGCTTTCGGAAACACCTGGACAGGAGCTTCCCTATCTAATGTTCCGTATGGTTGGTATGGATTGCATGCTTCGGATGCTGTTTATGGTGATGAAATGTATATGGCATTTATAGTTGGAGTTAAATGTGAAGCCGTGGAGATACAGTTTAATCCCGGACCGGATTATATGGACGATGCATTAACTAGCGGAAATACGCCGACTAATAACTATGGATCATATCAATATTTTTCAGCCACGCGGACAACGCTTACAAACCCCTCACAATCTTATAATCAACGCAGTTGGATCCGATCAAAACTGTGGTTGGATAATACGTTTGATGTCGTCTCGGCGGAATTATTTTTGGATGGTTACGTTCATAATACAAGTCAGCGCAATAATGCGGCAAGGCTAGACCTCGTGACAGGGTTTTGGAATGAAACGACAATATGTACAAATCTCGAGCCGGCGACTACTAATTCGGTCACATCACTTATCCCTTCGACTATTTTAGGTCAAACGAATGGTACTGAAAATCGTACAGTTGATGTGACAGACTTTTGGAATTTCTGGAAAACGGATAATACACAGAATTACGGTTATTGCTTCCAACTTCAGTCGTACGCGGACCCTAGTGCCGCCATGCGATTTCAAAGTTCTGAAAGGTCAATTGTGTCGGAAAGACCTACTACGAACTTCATACTCTCATTGGAAAATTTACCAGATTGCAGGATAAACTATGCTAAATTGAAACGAGAGCTAGATGCAGCCTATTATCCCGTAAAGAAAGGGATACTGAAGTTTCAGTATTTTGAAGAATATAATGACGTTGACAATGAACTGGATTATAGAATAGTCAATATCAGTAATAACACATCGATAAGTTTAAGTAACCTGGCTGTTCCTTACGGAGATGGCCGTTATGACCTGGACGTAAACGCGCTTTCTCAGGGCTTTTATATACTGGAAGTAACTAACCAAAAAGGTGAAGTTTTTAAACTCAGATTCAAAATATAAAAACCGGTTCATGAAAAACAAAAATTTAATTATTTACGCCTTCCTGATCATTGTAATTGTACTCTGTTTGTATACTCTGCTTAGCCGGCCGAATATTGGATACGTGGATAATGTAAAACTTTTTGAAGAGTTTCAATTAAAAAAAGAATTAACCCGGGATTTGGAAAAATTCGAACTTGAAAAGAAAGCAAAACTTGACAGTTTGCAGTTGGAACTTCGGTCATTGTCAATTCAGCTTGACACGATGAATATGTCAGAGCAGCAAAAAATGGCTGTTTTTAATAACAAGCGAAGCATTATAATTGCGCAGCAACAAGCACTTGAATCCAGAAATCAGGACCTTATCGACGGATACGATGCACAGATATCAGATCGATTAAGCGAATATATTAAAGACTTTGCGGAGGAGAATGATATTGACCTTTTGATAGGAACTACTGGTAACGGAACCATTATGCACGGTGCGAATAAGTTTGATTATACATCAGCTGCATCGAAATACATTAATGAACACTATTCTAAACAATGAGGATAAAATTATTAATTGTTATCGGATTCATTTTTCTGTGTTCCTGCTCGAATAATCTCGATAAAACATCCTATGTCAACTATTTTGAGAACGTACAAAAAAATGGTAGTTCTGAGAATATAGAAGCTATTTCGTATTCTGCACTTGCAATACCTACTGAGTATCTGATATTAAAGGACAACCCGGAATTATCAATAGAACAAGTTGAAAAGGAAAAAAAGAAATACGAAAGGAAAGATCATCTTTTTCTATTTGAAATCCGCACTCCTGTTTCAACGAGCGCTATGGCTTATAATACGGAAAATAAAGAAGAAGAACTCAACCGCCTCCAGTTACTTTCAACCCAAATGGAGAAATACTTTTCAATAAATGTTAATGGAAAGATCAATAATTGTAAAATGGTGGTTTTCGAACGGAAATACGCTGTTAGTAATGTTATTTCTCTTCGTGCCTTTTTTCAATTCGATTATAAGACAGGAGAAAAGGCTAAACTCATTTTTGATGATGTTTTATTTGGTAATGGCCGGGTAAAACTGGATGTCACAGACAATTTAAATAACCAACCACATCTAAAATAAACGTATGAAAATTCAGAAAATTCGAGATAGTAGATTTTCAAAGGCACTGGCTTTTTTGCTGATGTTCGAATTGATGTCAGACTTCTTTCACCTGAACACTGTGCATGCTTTAACAGGAGGTCCGTCGCAACCGGAAGTCGAGAGTTTCACACCAATTGGAACTACCGAAATGGTTGATGTATTTAGTGGAGATTTCAACTATAACATTCCTCTTTTGGATGTGGGAGGTTATCCGGTTAACATTAGTTATAACTCAGGTATTACTGCGGATCAGGAAGCGTCATGGGTTGGCCTCGGCTGGAACCTGAACGTAGGAAATATTCAAAGAAATATGCGGTCTCTGCCCGACGACTTTTCTGCTGATGAAATTCAATCGGAATTCAATATGAGGCCTAATCGCACGTTTGGTGTAAGTCTCGGCTTTCAGCCTGAAACTTTTGGCGCCGAATATGAAGGTCCCTTTTCTCTGAGTGCCTCAATCGGTGCGCGCTATAATAATTACAACGGAATTGGTTTTGAAACGTCCGTTAGCCCCACCGTTAGTCTTAGCAAAACGCAGGAAAGCCAGCTTACAACGCGCTTGGGCGTCGGATTGTCGGCTTCAGACAACGGTTTGAGTGTGAGCCCCTCGGTATCGCTCTCATTAAAGTCCAAGAAAAAAACGCAGGACGATAAAGGACCATTGACCGGAGGGCTTAACATAGGGTCTTCGTTTAATAGCAGACAGGGCCTTACGTCAGTTAATGCCGGCCTCTCTATTTCTCAGGCGCAGCAGACGAGCAAAAAGGCGAAAATGAAAGATGAAAAGCGAAACATTTCACGTCTGGTAGGAGGATCATATATGGCATCCTCAAGTATTGGTTCATCTGTTAGTTTTGCCAGTACAACTTACACTCCGCAAATTTCCATGAACCGCTCAAACTATGCGGTGACCCTGAAGTTTGCGGCAGACCTTTCCTTTTTTGGTTTGGATGCTTCTTTTCCGATTACAGGTTATTACTCGGAAGACAAACTCGCAGAAAAAAGCAAATCAGTTCCGGCTTTCGGATATCTCTACATGCAAAATTCAAATGAGTATGATGAGTACAAAAAAGTAGCGCTTGATTTTAATCGGGAGAAAGATCAGGCGTTTACCGAGAACATGCCAAATTTACCGCTCACAAATTTTACATATGATCAGTTCCAGGTTACTGGACAGGGGGTTTCCGGACAGTACAGGCCCTTTCGCTCTGATATAGGTTATGTGTATGATCCTTTTGCACAGACAACATCCACAAGTGGATCAGGAGGGGTTGAACTGGGAGCAGGAAATGCTGTTGATGTTGGAATTGACGTGGATATTGCTTCCTCGCAAAGTTATTCGGGAAACTGGACGATAGACAATTTCGCCAGACCTAACCTTCGATTCAAGGGTGAAAACACCGGAGATCCGTATTTCGAGCCGGCGTATTTCCGGCAGGTTGGTGAAATAAGTGTTGAAGATGATAATACGATTTATAATACAACCGGGGGAAGAAAACCTGTTGAAATAGATATCTCTAAACCTGCTCGTTTTACGCACAGAGCCGAAAGCAGGTTTAAAGACATTGCAGGAAATACGTATTCCATATCTGCTAATAACTCAAGACGTCAAACACGGGCCAAAAGAAACCAGGCTATGACTTTTCTGACGCGGGAAGAAGTTTCTGTTGCGGGCTTATCCAGGTACGTTTCACCTTATGGTAAAGCCCATCACATAGGAGAGATAACAATTGTCAGACCGGATGGCGCGCGTTATTATTATGGGATTCCGGCATATAACCTTGTTCAGAAAGATGCCACCTTTAATGTATCGGGCAATAATTATGACTTACAAAGCGGTCTGGTAGAATATTCACCCGGCCAGGATAATACAACGTCGAATTCCAAAGGGGACGATCATTATTATCAAAAAGACATCATACCAGCCTTCGCGCATTCTTATCTTTTAACATCGGTAGTATCGGCCGACTATGTAGATGTGGATGGAATAGTTGGGCCATCTGACGGGGATCTCGGTACTTATACTAAATTCAACTATGACGCAAATTCGTCTCAACCTGGCGTGCAACCAACCGTTTCCAATTATAAATGGCGAATGCCTTATGCTGATAACAAAGCGAGTTTTAATGAAGGTTTCAAGGGAGATGCAGCCGACAATAAAGGATCTTATACGTACGGTGAAAAAGAACTGTGGTATCTACATACTATTGAAACAAAGACCTATGTGGCTGTTTTTGAAACTTCTCAAAGGCATGACGCTCGCGGAGTGAATGATGAGAATGGGGGAATGGGCGGGAATTCTGCTCACATGTATAAACTGGATAAAATCAAACTTTATTCGAAATCGGATTACAGCGACCTGTTGAACGGACAAAATGTGCAGCCTGTAAAAACGGTTCATTTTGAGTACGATTATTCGCTTTCACCAAACATTGAAAACAATGACGGTGGCTCGGAAATGCTTAACGGTACCGACATCAACAACGCCAAAGGCAAACTGACACTGCGTCGAATCTATTTTACCTATGAGGGTTCAAACCTCGGCAAACTAAGTCCGTACAAATTTATGTACGGCGACCGAAACCATGATGGAACGGAAGACAGCGCAATGAATCCCCAATATAACCTGAAGGGATACGATCGATGGGGAAATTATAGGCAGAACTGTGATCAGGGAGGAGCATGTCCGTATACGATGTATGCGCCTGAATACCCATATGTACAACAAGATAAGAACTTACAGGATCAAAATACGGCTATGTGGACCCTGACCGATATCCTTCTGCCGAGCGGTGGAAAGATCAGCGTGGATTTTGAAAGCGATGATTATGCATATGTTCAGGATCGGCCGGCAATGGAAATGTTTGTCGTGGATGGAGTTGGGTTGACATCTGATTATGTGAATGACAATACGCTTTGGGAGAACGGGTCGGGTCCGGATACGGATAATGAACGAGATTATGTTTATTTCAAACTACCCTCTGGCTGGACAGGAAACTCATCCGACCTCAACGCTGATTTTCTATCATGGATTAATTCGCAGGCAGGAAGAAAGCTCTACTTCAAATTTAAAATGCGGGTGAATGATGATTCCATTTGGGAATATGTCCCTGGCTATGCGAATATCCTGGATGCGGGAGTGTGTTCTAACAATCAATCCTATGGATATATTCACGTTGAAAAAGTTTCAAGAGACCGCAACGACAACGGAAATCCGAATAAAGACGTGAATCCTTTCACGATGGCAGGTTGGAACTTTGTGAGGAACTATATGCCACGTGTTGCGAACGGTTATGATGATTCTCAACTTGAAGGAGGAGGATTTCAGAATATGGCTAATGCACTCCTAAATTCAAACCTGCTTGTGAGCATTGTAAACGCATTTAAAGGTCCAAACGGCGAATTACGTTCAAAAGGTTATTCAAGTAAAATTGAATGCGACCACTCGTGGATTCGTCTGCAATCACCATTTAAAAAGAAACTGGGTGGTGGAAACCGTGTTGCCTCTGTTAAGATCTGGGATCAGTGGAGTGCAATGACCGGGAGCAATGAAAATTCAGCAGATTACGGCCAGGAGTACAAATACACCATGGTAGAAAACGGGCGTGAAATTTCCAGTGGCGTGGCAAGTTATGAGCCACTGATTGGAGGAGATGAAAATCCATTCCGCCAACCCCTGTCTTTCTCGGAGAAGGCCTTTCTGGGACCTAAAAATGAGAATTACGTTGAAACTCCTTTTGGAGAATCCTTTTTCCCTGGAGCTTCAGTCGGTTATCGCAAAGTAACCGTTACGGACCTAAAGCGTAATGACGGCTCTAATACATTCACCAGACATGCTACCGGGAAAGCAGTTCATGAATTTTATACGGCGAAAGACTATCCGGTTATCGTCCAGTTCACGGATGTTAAACCATTACGGGATAAGACAAGCGCTCTTTCGCAATTATTCGGAGCCGGTGTCAGAGACTTTATGACTGCCTCGCAGGGATACAGTATTGAATTGAATGATATGCATGGCAAGCCGAAGGCGACATGGGTGTATGCCGAAGAAAAAGATACGCCGATTTCCGGAACAGAATACCTTTATAATGAAACAGAAGAAACTGTTTCCGTGCCTGCTATAGACGATAACCTCAATGTGGCGACAGCTGCGGTCCGGCGTTTGGACAATACCGTCTCTACCATTAACGTCGACGGATCAGTTGAACAGAAGCAGGTCGGGGTGGAGATCGATGTAATTAACGACTTTCGGGAACATGAAAATTACACGGTTTCGGCTGGTTTACATGGGAATGTCACGTCCTTTCTTGTGCCTCCTGTTATACCGTTTGTTTTACCAGGAATATTTCCCAGCTTTTCTTCCAGTGAAAATAAATTCAGGTCTGTTGTAACAACAAAAGTGATCAATCGCTTCGGAATTGTTCGTGAAGTCAAGTCTTATGACCTGGGTGCCTGGGTTTCAAAAGAAAATCTCGCCTACGATGCTGAAACCGGTGAAGTACTTTTACAACGAACCAAAAACGAATTTGAAGATGCAATTTATGATTTTCATTTTCCGGCACACTGGGCTTACCAAGGAATGGGCCAGGCATATAAGAATATCGGACTACGTATCAACATGTCCGTTCCGGGTTCAGGTATCTTTAATAGCAATGATCTGGTTCCGGGAGATGAACTTGTAACATCAAGCGGCGTCCATATTTGGGTGTACCAACCAGACCCCGCATCTTCCAATAAATATTTTATTGACCGGAATGGCGGACTCGTTACAGGTTCTATTGAAGCCAAAGTTGTTCGTTCCGGAAGGAGAAACCAACAACAAGTGCAGATCGGAACAATTACATGTATGACGAACCCGATAGTTAATGGACAACTGACATTTAATCAATCCTCGAAGGTTATTCAGTCTGCAGCGGTAGAATATGATGAAGAATGGCAATTGCTATGCGGTGCATTGGGTAGCAATAGTATAAATGGCTACGTGTTAAGTAATGACATGCAAGCATTCCTCGCCGGAAATTTGGCTAGCGGCAATGTGTACTATTTTGACTTTACACCGACCGGAGAAACGCAGAGTTACCCGGTCACCGGAGAAGATTACGACAACCCGCTTTATCAACCGATAACTCCGTATAGCTGGCCTGGAGATCCTGCGACAACTATTTATGTTGTCGGCGGAATCTTAACAGCCACGACCAAGTTCTCAGAAATCTTTCACTACGATCCGGATCTGGATAAGTGCTATGAGTTGGAGGCGACTGTAAACCCTTACATAACGGGGTTGCTGGGTAACTTCAGAAGTAAAAGATCGTGGACGTACCTGAATGAACGAAACTACCAAAGTATTGGGGTGGATCAGCAAAAAGACGGGATTTTCAGCAATTTTAATTCTTTCTGGGAATACGGTCAGGATAAATGGATTAAAACAACAACAGACCCCAGTTGGACATTTGTATCGGAAATTACTGCTTTTAGTCCGTTCGGTATTGATCTTGAAAGCCGTGATGCACTAAATCGCTACTCTGCGGAAATATTAGGCTACAACAACACCTTTGTGAAAGCGGTAGGGATGAATGCAGATTACAACGAACTTGCGTTTGATGGATTTGAAGATTACGATTACGAACAGGTTACAGATTGTTGCCCGGGTCATTTCAACTTCTATGCATACCGAAATCAGCTATCAGGATTGGAAAGTCATTCGGGGAGATATAGTATTTCGGTTGCGTCAGAAAACAACATTTCCGGTCTTTTTCCATTAACTTCTTCCGCTATAAATGAGCTTAACAAAACCGTTCCGTTCACTATCCGGCAGCAGGATCTATTGGGTCGATTCGGTCCGAAAACGTATAATGGAACAAAAAAATACGTGCTTTCTTATTGGGTTAAAAAGCAAAATACATTGAATGTAAAAGTATTTGACTATCCCGCTTTTACGGCAATTATTACGAACGGCTCTTCTTCATTGATAAACACCGTAAACCGCGGGAAGATCATAGACGGCTGGCAGCGCTGTGAAGTTGTTTTTACAATTCCGGCCAATGCATCAGGGAACCTTACGATACAATTTGATAATAACGATAACAGTTTGTATTACCTTGACGACATTCGAATACATCCGTTTAATGGTACAATGAAGTCATACGTAATTGACCCCGTGTCCTTTAGATTATGGGCCGAATTGGATGAACGAAATTTTGCGACTTTCTATGAGTATGATGAAGAAGGAAAATTGCTTCGGATCAAAAAAGAAACGGAAAGAGGTATTTATACAATTCAGGAATCTCGAAAGGGAACTTCTAAAATAAACTACTAAAACGGTACCATGGGAATGTTCTATGTATATCTTACCGGCTTACTTCTGATAGCAGGAAAACCTGCTCGTGAAGACGCCGCAAAAATACTTGAGAAGGTCGGGCAGACATATTCTTCCGAGAGAAACTTTACAATAAAGGCCCGATACCATGTTTTTGAACAAAATCTGGACGGTGAAGTACTTGATACACGTGAAATGATCTATAAACAGTTTGACAGACAGAGTTTTTATTCGGAGTATGATCAAGTGAAGAGTTTCGGTTTTACAAATCAGCTGTTAATTGTGGATCAGGATCATAAAACAATGTTGATTACAACTAATTCCGGACAGCATGGGATGGCAGATTATGAATCGATTATGCAAAGCCTGTCTAAGGCAAAAGATGTCGTTCTGGACAATTATAGAATTACTATGCACTATGAAAGGAATTCCGGATCTGCCTATTCAAAAGTTATACTTGAATACGACCCTCAAAAATTTCTACTAAAAAAAATGTTTCTCTACCCTTTTCAAAAAGTCGAAAAATTCACAAATAATAATACGTCTGTTTTTGTCAATGCAGTTGTTAAAATTGAATTCTCAGATTTTAAGACGGGCAGTGTTCAGAAGGAGGACGTCGATTACAAACAATTCATCTACAAAAACGGAGGACGGTTTTTTCCAACCAAACCTTTTGAAAAATATTCACTAATTCAATAAAACAACCTGGTCATGAAGTATTTAATCGTATTTATTCTGTCGTTGACAGGCATTATTGCCAATGCACACGTGGAACAGTATAGTGAAATTGCCCATGGATCTGATATTTCTGCCGGTCTGGAAGTACATGACGGCTTATTCATGCAATTTTATTCTTCTACCTGGCAAAATGATTTTGATAACTATAAGGCAAAAGCAGTAATAACACTGGGTATAAATCATGAAAGTTTTGCATTCGAGTCAGCCTATAGCTACGGCTATAAGTTCAACATTACCTGGTGGGATGAAAACCTCGTTCAGACTACGGCAGATTACTGCATGGCTATTGAATATGATCCTTCGGGGAATCCGTACACAGATAAATCCACTATTAAAATACCGGGTGCTCACAAAGTAGTCGTTAACTTTGTGCAGCTTTTTACGTCCGATTGTCAAACGATTGCTTCGAATCCCCTGCCTGAAAATACGTATCTGGAAGCAGACATTGTGGTCGAACGATATTACCTTTCTTTTGATCCTACGGAAATCTGGACAGCGTTGCCATCACACAATACTTTGGATGAAGACGGTGATTCAAAAACTGACTTTATTGATATTTACTGGCCATATATCGAAGGAGCGGAGTTTTATGATGTGGAATGGACCTTCGTAAACTCGTATGATGCTAATGGCGGAGAACTGGCTATGAACCAGATTGAATTCGGAGAACGCGATTTTGAATTGAATAACTCGCGGATTTCCACACCCGAACAGCATTATAAAATACCCTGTGTATTCGATCAGGGATACGTAATTTATCGCGTAAGAGCGGTAGCACGCGGAGGTGAACCGATTGGCAGTCAACCAACATACGATGACTTTGTGTATGGTAACTGGTCAACCGCGGGGAATATTGGTAACTCAAACTACTTAAGTGATTTCAACACGTATGTACATATTGATGCTACTCAAAGACATGAACCCGCTAAAAACTGGCAGCAAATTACTTCCTATGCTGAAGATGGAAAGCGAAAAGATGTTGTGACCTATTATGATGGAAGTTTGCGGTCACGACAGATGGTAACACGCATCAATAGCAATGATGAAGCAATTGTGGGTGAAACGAAATACGATTTCACAGGACGACCGGTAATCCAGATATTACCGGCTCCCGCTTCTGAGTCCACATTGAAATATCGTTCCGGTTTTAACCAGTCTTCAATAGGTACCCCTGAAATTACCGCTGCCACTTTTGACTACGATGCAGGTACCTGTAACTCAAACCTGCTAAAGTTGTCCGAAAGTTACGGTTCCGGAGAGTATTATTCTAATAATAATTCGCGTCCGGATAGCAAATACGTTCCGGATGCGGATGGTTACGGTTATACACAGGTTGAATACGAGCCTGATAACACGGGTCGTATTCGGAAGCAAAGCGGCGTGGGAGCGGAGCACATGCTTGGTAGTGACCATGAAATGAGTTATTATTATGGGGTACCTAACCAGGAAGAGCTTGACCGTTTGTTTGGAGCCGATGTGGGATACAGCAAATACTATAAAAAGAACCTTGTAGTAGATGCGAACGGCCAGGTAACAGTCATATACAAAGATGCACATGACCGCATAATTGCCACTGGCTTCGCAGGAGTTAAGCCGAATAATATGGAATACCTGACGGATGATCAGGGCAATGAACTTGCCCTGCAGGGCTTCGAAATGCAATCCGACCTGCTCGGGAAAAATGACGAAGCGGATCCGGATCAGGAAGATGATAATAATGAACCGGGAACAGATGGGTTGTCACTCGTTAGTTACAGTGAGATTCTTTCTTCAGAAAGTAATCTGAACTCCTTTAGTTATGAAGTGACGATTCCGGATTTTACGGATCCCTGTCTGGAAGAATCCCTTCCGGTTAAATTCTATATTGATCTTAAAGTAACAGATGCCTGCGCTGCAGTAATGCTCGAGCATGACCCTTCATCGCCGCAAACCGGAAGTTATACATATCCGGGCACCGGTAACCAGTTCCAGACCAATTTCAATGTCGGGAACTATACGGTTACCAAAGAATTGAGACTTGACGAAGAATCGCTTAATAATTACGTGGCCAATTATGTCGCAAATGCGAGTGAGGGGTGCTTACTTGACCTTTCTAACTTTGAAGATTACCAGGATGAATTTATAATGCCGGGTATTGATTGTGATGTAACCTGCGAGGAATGTGAAACAGCCCTCAACGAATACTTTACCAATGAGCACGGCGGTATTCCGGATGAAGAAGATCCGCTTTACGAAGAATATAAGGAAGCACTTGACGCCTGTTTATTGCCATGTCAGGGACGAGGCTATTGTGATGTAGCGTACGATATGATGTTGCAGGATGTAAAACCCGGAGGTCAGTTCGGACTCGTGTCTGCAGCTAACGGGAATGTAAGTGCTTCCGGATTCGACCTTTCAGTATATAATACATCAAACCTGCTTCCTTCAGGCCTGAACTACTCGAGTTCGGCAATCACATATTACGATGAAGACGGTTCGGTAAGCGAATTTACGGATGCAAATGGCAATAGCATTACTGCAAATCAATTGTCTCTCTCTGAATTTGCAAATCAGTTTCGGCCTTCGTGGATGGAATCACTGGTTTCCCTACATCCTGAATACTGCGATTATGAACAATGTGTGAGCCTTATGCAAACAGAAATCACTGTTTCCGGGTTTACATTGACATCTGAAGAGTTTGACAATGAAATGCTTGGAATCGAAACGTACTCCGAAGCAGCAAATCACGATATCCAGGGAACATCGTACGACCTCACTGATTTATTGAATGGCTCTGCAGTTATGTATGACCCGTTCTTCCAGTCTGGGCCCGGTGCGGCAAAAGCTTCGGAAATGGCTCAGTTGCTTTCCAGTTACGCACAGGGCATGTCCCTTACGACCTTCTGTGCAGCGACAACAGATTGCGGAACGCTTTATGGAACAACACTTCCATGTGCTGGTGCTACCTATGTAGGAAACGACGCTGCCTGGAACATGTACAAGAATGTATATTATGCTGAAAAGCAAAAACTAATGCTGGAGATCATGCGGGAGAATTCACTGGCTAACGGTTGCTTCTCCGGTTGCTTCGGACAACAGGATTATACCTGGTTATTTGAAAACAACCTGCTCGACCCGGGAAACTTCTTTGGAAGTCCTTTCTTTGATTTCACTTCGCCTTACCGCGTGTGTAGCGCAGCTAATGCCAGTGAATACCGTCCGAAAATATCGCGTTTCTTTGTGGATTTGCCAACGGATATGGAGGTCAACGACCTGATCACACAAGGCGATTATGAGTTCTATCAAAGCACTGGGGTTTGTCCTTTGGCAGCAGATTTCCAAGCTTTCATAGGTGCCCTGGTCTCAGACAATACACTCACGACTTCCGGCACCCCGATCTCCAACTACCCGGCATTCACACTTGAACTTTATAATGCACTGAACAACGTAAATGGTGTTACACCGTCGACGTATATTCCATACGTTATTAATGCATCCGCAACTCCTTCGACGCTGACGCTCACTTTTGCAGCCAGCGGTGTTACTAATGTATGTAGTATTGCGCTAAGTGCACCTGTTGGCTTTTCATGGAATAATTACGGAAGCACCTGGAAAATCGAAGAGATTGTACACCTTCAGAATGGTCAGACCTTTACAGTATGGATTGATGATGACTTAAACAGCACAACACCGCCGGTGAGTGCTAATTTCTCAGTTACAAGTTGTTTCAATCTGGATAATTGTCAGGCCGATTTTGAAACCTGGTTGGATAATCAGTGCGAACCTAATCAACTGGTAGTCGATATTATGAACATTATGAATTTCCTGTCAATCTCAGGAGACCTCAGTAGTGCTACATTAAGTTCAAACGCTGCCTTCACACCTTATTTAGGAGAGATTTCTTCGATGCTCGGGGGCGGTACGATCAGCTGGTCGCAATCAGGATTCAATTACCAGATCAGCTCAAGTGCTTCATCTCTGACTCTTAACGTTACACTTGGTTCAAATACGAATGGCGGAAGTTCTTATTACCTGTTTACCGATATTGCCCCCAACCCGAACAGCGCGAGCGGAACATTGTCATATATTCTCAATTCATCTCCGGGAACCGTGCTAACCACGCAGATGGACATTTCACTGAGTAACAATACGGTTATCCCCATCGGCGAATGCGGTGTAATTGAAAGTTTTGCCTGTTCAACACAACCGGCTGAAAACAGGCGAGCGCTGGAAGCGCTCTTTAATAAAGTGCTCGGCGGGGACATACACGACGGAGACTTATTAAACGCACATGCATTTTTCAGTAATAACCTGCTTCCGCAATTGGGTAGTGGTGCGTATTACGCGGATGTAAACCTGAGCACTTTACCGTATTATGTTAATATTGTTGACGATCAAAACAATATCGTTTGTGAAATGCCCCTGGAAATGAATCAAAACTGGAGTTCATTCCCGATCTCGAACATTTTTTCAATCAAAGGACTGTATGCGCAGGATGATATAGACAACCTGGAAAACGGCGTAACTTACGACTTTACCATGTACACAGTCGTATCGGGCGTTAGCTTATTTATCAGCGGAAATAGCTGCTTCCCCATCATTAACTGCGATAATTGCTTTGACTGTGCGCAGGATGCCGCGGGCAGCGAACCGTTAGCTGGAAACGAATATGATGAATATGTGGACCTGATGAACGGGATCGGGGCTACACCGATTCTGTCTGAATCTCAGTTTTACTCCTCTGTAACGGATGTTCTTTGCTACAGGTACTGGAGATCCTACATATATGGCCTGAGCTCTTTCGATCCGCAAACGTTTATCTATGCTGAAAATTACTGCCTGGACTGTGGCGCGGATTATGCAACCTATGTAAACAGATATGGTGATGCAAATGCAGGTGGTACCTACTATATTTCGGAGAATGTATTCATGAATACACCGACAGTGCAGCTGAACAGTTACGCCGAATACCGGAATTATTCGAATGATTCTCCCATGCTGACGCTGGAAGAGTTTATTAGTGAACTGCCTGTAATAGCGACATGTGTAGATGCGCCTATCGGAAACCTGGGGAATACGGAAGTGACAGAGGAAGATCCGTGTGCCTATTATCAGGAACACCTGTTTGATTATAATTCAAATCAAAACTATGAGGCTTATCTGAACCTGGTAGAAACAGATTTCCGGGAGCGTTTTATTGCACATTTCCTGGAAACAGCGGTTGAAACGTTTGAACGCACTTACACGTCAAACGAGTATCAGTACACACTGTATTATTATGACCTGGCCGGAAATCGGATCCAGACGGTTCCACCGCAAGGGGTACATCCCTTAGCACTCAATGACCTCGATGATGTGGCCACCGATAGGGCTCAGGGTACAAAAACGACCCTTCCCTCACACACCTTCAAAACAAGGTATTATTACAACACGTTGAATAACCTGGTAAGCCAGACGTCACCGGATGTTCCGAACCCGACACATTTCTATTACGATGCACTGGGGCGTATTGTTGTAGCCCAGGATCCAGAACAGCAACTGACAGATGACTACAGTTATACGCTCTATGATGAATTGGGGCGTGTGGTTCAGGCAGGGGTAATTCATAATGCGATCCAAATGACTCAAACTATTTCGGGAGAGCCGGGCGTATTCGGGCCGGGTCACGCACTCTACGACTGGATCTATGGAACCGGCACACCACCCACACGAGCACAGGTTACCCAAAGTTTCTACGATGTCGGAACCGGGAACACTTCCCTGTTAAGCGTAATGGGAGGGTCGCAGGACGAGTTACGCAATAGAATCGCCTATACCACCTACGAAGAGAACTACGACTTCAATGACGCGACTTACGATCGGGCCACGCATTACAGTTACGATGTACACGGGAATGTTAAAAAACTCGTAAAGGACAACCCGGCACTGGATGCATATGATCGAAGATTTATCCTGATGGAGTATACGTACGACCTGGTTGGGGGAAATGTGCGCGAACTGGCTTATCAGCCGGGGAAAATCGATGCACAATATCACCGCTACCTGTACGATGCGGACAACCGTGTCACAGCTTCATTCACTTCGAACAATTATGTGCACTGGGATGAGGATAGTAAGTACTTCTACTACGCACATGGTCCGTTACAACGAACCGAACTCGGTAATAACAAGGTACAGGGAATTGATTTCGCTTACACGATCCAGGGATGGCTTAAAGGAGTGAATTCGGCTTCTCTCGATGTATATCGCGACCAGGGTAAAGATGCTTATAACAGCGGGGTAAACGTCAATCGCTTCCTGGCTCCCGACCAGTTCGGATTTACACTTGGGTATTACTTTAAAGACTACAAAGGAGCCAACATTGCAACTAACGAAGAGTTTGAAATAGACATTTCTCCGAATACTGAAATGCTGAACGGACTCTATAACGGAAATATTCGTCACATGGTCACCAGTATCCGGGAGATTACCAACGGCTATCCGCAGGCGATGGTTTATAAGTACGACCAGTTGAATCGCTTGCAGGAGGCACGTAAAATGGACAGTTACGACGCCGCGAACCATGAGTGGGACAATGCCGCTTCGGTTAGGGATTTTGGTGAAAAACTAAGCTATGACCAGAACGGAAATATCCTCTCGTTGCAGCGTTACGGCGACAATGCCACGCAAATGGACGATTTTATGTACCAGTATGACGGGTCTAGCAACAAACTACAGGACCTCGATGAACAGTATTCGGGAGACCCTTACACGGAAGACATTGAAGGAGGAGCGATCCACTATGAATATGATCAATTGGGTCGTCTGACACTGGAAATGACAGATATTCAGAATATCTATACCTGGAATGACCTCGATAAGGTACGAACCATTACAAAGGACAATGACGAGCCGGACCTGGAGTTTATTTATGACGAACTGGGCATGCGTGTCGAAAAGATTGTCAAAACGAAAAACGCAAACGGAACGTACCAGGCACCGGTCAACTGGGAACATACTTATTACATCTATGATGCAGGACAAAACCTGATAGCAACCTATTTTGAAAAGGCTGGCGAAGCCTTACTGCTTACAGAGCAATACATGTATGGCTCGAAAAGACTGGGTTCACAGGAACGAAATATTGTTGTATCTTACGACCTGGAAGATCAATTTAAACACGTGATCGGGTTAAAGTCATACGAGCTGAGCAATCATTTAGGGAATGTTTTAGTAACGGTTTCCGATGCGCGCATTGCTGTGAGCAGCGGGGGAACCATTGCCTACCACGAAGCCAAGGTTCAAAGCTGGTCGGATTATTACCCATTCGGGATGCAAATGCCTGACGGCCGACACGGAGGAAACGGAGATTACCGTTTTGGGTTTAATGGGCAAGAGAAGGTGGACGAAATCTCAGGCTCCGGAAATCACAATACAGCAATGTTCTGGGAATACGATACAAGGCTGGGCAGACGTTGGAACCAGGACCCGAAACCTAATCCGTCTATAAGCAACTATGCTGCGTTTGCATTGAATCCGATTATGTACTCGGATGTTCTTGGGGATACAGTTGCGTTTTTAATTGCACCCAAAGGAGCACAAGGAATGGGGCACTTTGGTGCAATTATTCAAGATGAGAAAGGAACTTTCTATTATATTACTCAAGGGGCAGCAGAAGATGCAAGTGTATCGAAGTATGCGTCAGGAACCACCAAAGCTGGAATGACTTTGCATAAATTGACAGCGAAAGACGTTAAGTCGGCATTTAAAGAAGTTCAGGCCTATGATACCTATAACAGTAAGTATGAAGATTATGTTGTTTTGAATACATCAACTGAACAGGATAAGCAGATATATGAAAATGCAGTTAAACTACAGTCTGATTTTGATACAGAGAAAAAGGGGTATAATCTGATTTTCAATAATTGTGTAGATGCTTGTCAAACCGTTGTTCAAAAGAAAACGGGTATTGATCTTCCCTTAGATACAGATCCAAGACCTAACAAGTACTATCAGAAGCTTGAAAAGAAGGTAGACAAAGTTCAAAAGAAAGTTAATAAACGAAATGACCGGCGTGCTAAGAAGGCTGCTAAGAAAACAACAACACCATGAAATTACTTTTTCTGAATATGGCATGTTTAACAGTGCTTTCCATGTTTCATTGCTGTGGGCTTGTGAGATATGGAAAAGGGGTGCAGGAAGACGTTGTGAAAACAATGCACTTGCACAAAGAAAGAATGGTAGCTATAGAATACAGTGGATTAGTCTCGAAAAAGAGCATTTGTAAAAACTGTAAGGAAATTAAATGGCAAATTGCTGTAGTCTTGAATGAAAGTAACGCAAGGGAAAAATTAAACTCAAGGATTACTTTCCCTCCTTATTACAGGTATGAAAACGACACTTTGTTTTTAGCCGTGACTAAGCATATTTATAATAACATCTCGGTTATGGACACAATAGTGAAAAATAGAGATAGCTATAACCTTATAATTAAAGGACAAGAATTTAACTGGCTGAGCCAGGAGCAGGGGAAATGGCTTGAATAAAAGTAATTACCCAAAGCCTCTGATATACTTTAAGAAAGTAAAAGGTACCGAATTTTACGTTTTTCAATACCGATTATACCTACATCCAACATAGTCAGTCAGCCCCTTATTCAACCGAATCATTTGAAAACAGTAAATTTGGACTGTCGGCACCAACTAATGACTTAACCCGGAGTTTGGAATGAATTTCTTTTCAGTACTATTTAGTAGTTTGACGAAACTCTCAGTGAGAAGCATTAAAGTACGGGACATCCGATACCTTAAATTAATCTATACGGAATATATTTGTACCTGCCTGGCACTGATGCTACAACACTTAAATATTCGAAATAGCCAATTTTGAAATGTACGGTTTTGTGCTCGCTTTTGCGCTCGGATTTGTAATCTGGAGATTCTCGAATGAGGCATTGTTATCCTGGAATCGCAGATAAAGAAAAAGAATTGATGGCGTGTATACTAATCGACACGCAATTGAATAAATACCCGGATAGACACAAAAAGTATATTTTTTTGATAAACTTTAAAAGCTAAATAGCTACCATGAAAAATTCAACACTTATTATCTTCGGAACTTTAATATGCCTGTCTGCCTTGATCGTTTTTTATTCATTTAGGGCTAATAAGACCGCGACAGAGTCTATTAACGTAGGCTTAAATGCGATTCATGGGTTTAATGTAAATAGCGCGCCCATTCGGCTAAAGGTAGAAGATATACCGTATGTTGATGAGTTTAAAATAGAAGACGGAGAAGCATTGTTTGTCATCTCGAGTACACATGAAAAGACCGTATATAAGGGTAGAAACCTGATAGCAACGTATAATCGGGAATCAGACCTGCTGGTAGTTGAGTTTAAGGATGATTCCGATAAAGTAAAAATCAGGTACATCAAAAACCCGTTGGAATGGGGCAATGAGTAATTCAATTAAGCATGTGGGCTATTTACTTCAGCTAAAGCAGTACCAACTTCCCGGCAGGGTTCTATGGAATGCGTTTGCAAAAGACATCCACTTTAATACGTATCACCCACGTCAACAGAAAATCATGCACACATTCACCGCATTCCTGGCGCTTTTCTGTATCTTTAGACTGGCCGCTGCACAAGCGCAGATCAACATCTCCGTGGAGTCCGGAAGAAATATCCCGGAGCCGAAGATCGTTGGGATGTGGGTGGAACCCGGCGACGAACACCTGGAATTAACGAAAACGGATGAGGGAGTGTACCTGCTGAAAATGAAAGAAGTTCCCGGTCAGGAAAGCGGACTGTTTCAAATTGAAACGACGCACGGATGTTACTCGTTCAGAATACCACTCGCGTTCTTTGAGCAAAATGAAACGCATGTATTCAGGCTCGTGTCCACACGTAAAGGATTCAAAAAACAATATAACGTGATCTTTTCCCGCCAGTCCTCCGAATTACAAACACCCGTTTTTGCGGAATTCAGGAAAAGTTGTACATAAAACGATTGAAAATGTCTATTGAGAACAAAACCATTTCCGCGATCTTCGAGCCTTTTTCACCGACTGTGGAAGAGCGTTCCGCTACTTGGTTTAACGGGAATGGATACATGCCTTTGCACGAAATAGCCATTACATTTGAAAAGGGCGATTGGCACTTCGATTATCAATACGAATCGAAGGAATCGGAATACAACAAACAAAACAGGGGATTCAAGTTTGCCGGGGGGAGTTACAATGCGCACACCGTCAGGATGAACGTAAGTGGCAGGCCCGTAAAAACACTTCCCGCTATTGAAATCACTTTTCGCGATGCCTTTCATACCCTTTTTTACCGGGGTTCCGGAGTGAAAATAAAATGTGCGGATTCCGTGATGAAACAGAAAATTGCTGCCATACCCGAACTAAAACGGCTATCCCGACTCGTTCAGAATGATGCGGACTTTAACCCGGAAATCCGGGGATACGAAGATCTGGGAGAGTATATACTGGCAATCAATTTTCAAACGGCGGCAATACCATTTACCGAAACGGAATGCCTCTTGGGCCTGGTTTTGGGCATAATAGAAACAACTGATTGAAGAAACAGGCGGATTATATGGACGGGACAAATGTAAACGTGGGAGCAGAAGTAGAAGTGGAAACAACAGGTTTAGACGGGGCTAATTATACGATTTCCACGGGTGCTGAAGCAACGGTAACTTTAGAGAAGGGATTATGAAATCACGGAACTTGATAACTTACTTTTCGCTGACAATCTTTTTAGTTGGCTGTGTACAGGGTTCTACAATCGAAAAAATGTTTTACTATGACAGTAACGATAACCTCTTGGCCTCCGGGAAAATAAAGGACGGATTAAAAGATGGAAACTGGCATTATAACCTCTTCGACTGTGAGTTTGATATGGACTGGAAGACCTACAAAAAAAGAGACTTTGAGGTCTGTATTCCTAAAAGTTGGGACATTCGGCCGGAAGCCAAAGTTATCTTGAATGTGGTTGGCGGGGGAACATGTTCCGATTCGGCACAATTCGTACTGTCCGTTAATAGTCCGTCTGATCCGGAACAGGATATTAACTTGGAACATTATGAAAAGTTTGTTCGAACCATCCTGGAAAAAAAGTATGATAGCTTGAAAACAAGCTATTTTAACGGGACCTCTGAGTTTTTATTCGTAAAGTATCAGGGGCTTTCTGAGGCTGGTGAGGTAGATGTAAATATTATAAGCTTTTTTAAGATAAACGAACACGAAATTTTTAATGTCTTTTATTATTACCTCAGTGATAACGAACAACACGCTACCCTGTTCCTGGATTTTCTGATAAACACGAGGTTTAAAGGTAAACCGATCATGACGCTGGAGGAAAGCGGGAAATACTTTCCTTCCGGAATTTTAGAATATAAAATTGAAGTAAGTCAATAAACGGCTGTATTTAAGTTTGGTAAAATCAGCAACCGCTCAGTGATACATGGTTTGTACCGCATGGGACAGATTAAAAAGGAATCTGTCGAGCGTTCCTGCCCGGATGGCCTGTTGGCAAACCGTTAACAACCCCAACCCGATTCTTACTATATTTATCCCGTCTAACACTTAAAAACCCCGGTGACAAAGCTCAAAACCGAACAGATCGTTTTCGCTTCCCTGCTCTTAATCCATGTCGGCTACATCTGGATCATGCCCGTATTCCTTACGCAGGACGGTCCCTCGCACCTCTATAGTTCCCGCATACTACTGGACCTGGTCGCTACCGGTGACCCCGCGAACTACCACGCCTGGTTTGATCTCAATACACAACTCTTTCCGAACTGGTTCAGCAGCATCCTGCTCTCTGCGCTCCTGTCGATTGCCACTCCCCTCATTGCCGAAAAGATCTTTATCTCCCTGCTGATCATTTCCCTGCCACTGGCCGTGCGCTATGCACTGCGCATGATCAACCCGACTGCAGCATTTCTCGCACCGCTCAGCCTCCTGCTCGCCAACAGCTACTTCCTCATCTACGGATTCTATAACTTCCAGTGGAGCATCGTATTCCTGTGCCTCTTTATCGCCTACTATTCAAAACACCGGCACGCGCTGGCCCCGGTCAACGTTCTCGTACTGGCTTTATTCGCACTCCTGCTCTTCTTTACGCACCCGGTCGCGCTCCTGCTCGCACTGGCGCTCCTGGCAATCGACTTCTTCCGGCAATTTCCGGCATTAGTTCGCGAAAAACAGCGCCGCAAACACAGCCTGCGACGCATGCTCACGCTTATCGGGATTGCGTTGCCCGCCCTGCTGCTTTTTGGCACCTTCTTTTTCAGCCAACAACAAAGTGATAATGCAATCCTGACCAACAACCGCTCCTGGGAAAATCTGCGACAATTGCTCGAAGCGAGCCACCTCTGGGTTTTTACCACTTCGGAAAAGGTCATACTGCTTTTTATGACGCTATTACTTTGCGCCGGCACTGTGTATGCACTTTTCAAAGCTGCCCGCCCTCTTTCCCCGATGCGAAAGAACCTCCTGATCCTGGTCGCGATCGGGCTATTCGTCTACTTTTGTGTCAATGATAAACTCGTGGGCGGAGCATACCTCACCGTCCGCATGACCTGTTTCATATACCTGTTCCTGCTTCTTTTAGCTGCTACAGGCGAATTCGGTAGACGCCTGCGTACCATTCACCTCGCACTTTCGGCAGTGCTCTGCATCGCGATGCTCGTCATCCGTTTTCCGTTCCAGTACGAGATCGGGAAACATGCACAGGAATACATCCGGCAGGCGCATCGGATCGAGGCCGGAAAAACAGTGCTTCCGCTAAGCCTTTCCAACGGCGGACAGTTTGCAGGCAAAACACTTTCTCCGAGGATCGGGATTTTCAAACACATCAGCGGCTATGTTTCCGCTTCCGGTAAGATCGTTAGCTTCGACAATTACGAGGCCAACACGCAGTATTTCCCGCTGCGCTGGGTTTCTTCCCGCAATCCCTACCGCTTTATCAGCGTCGGGGCGCCGTCAGGCCTGGAAGAAGTACCGCCGGCAGTAGACATTACAGGCTACAACAAACGCGCGGGCTGCCACGTTGATTACGTGATTCTGTGGGGTAACAGTGAAGCTTTCAAAGCGGATCCGCGCTATAGGTCCCTGAAGGAACAACTGGCAAAAGAATACCGCATGGTCCACACTTCCAAGAACGGCTATTTTCGGCTCTTTCGGAAGAATGAAAACGCGACAGAATGAAAACGCTTAAAAAGACCCTAAAAGGCATCCGCCTGTTTTTCAGCCTGCTGTTCGAAGCACTCAACGCAATAGACTGGTGAACAAGCCCGGTGGCCTGATCGACACTTCACCAAAAAAAGAGGGTCACGCATCCAACAATTCGCACCGAAAGAGCGTTATAAAAGAACACCTCTTTCCGGCTGACCGGGAAGGCCACAACCAAATCGGCCCCCTTGCGTAAAACCAACCGACGGCCACTACGATCAATCGCACGCCTACTGAAAAAGGGCACATTCACGAAACAAATGCCACCGGCCTACCGAAAGAAAGTCTGGTCCACCGAACAAATTGAAGATAGGCCAGCCTACCGAAACAAAGTGTAGGTAGGTTGAGCCGTGGTTCTACCGTGCTTCCACCGTGCCTGGTGTATTCCTGAAGTATGGAACAGGCATCCGACAAGGCATGTCACAGTATGTAAACCGTATTGAAAAACAGGGAAGACCCCCGCCTGGCCTTAGTGTGAATGCCCGGCATCTCCTTTCTTCAGTTCCGCCATCAGGTAATAGGCCTGGTTCCAGACCACGCGTCCCGCAGGTCGTCCCTCCGGAAACTGCAATTCAACCCAGCCTGCGTCCCGCACACCGGGGATCACCTCCACCGGTTTGTAAACAGTTTCGTTCCCTTCCCGGAGCTCGCTGAAAATATAATAACGGTCGCCTTCCCGCACCACGGCTGCCTCCGGAAGTGCGTAACTTTCCTGCCCTTCGGTAAGAATTTGCCCCCGGACATACATACCCGGGATTAACAATCCTTCTTTATTCTCGATCTCGGCGTGCAGGTGAATGGCTTTCGGGTCCTGCTCAAAGGATTTCCCAACTGCATAGATCACCGCTTGCAATTCCCGCCCCGGCAAAGACTCCACCTCGAAACGCACTTTCTGCCCTTTGGCCACTTTGTGCACGTCTTTCTCAAAGACCATCAGGTCCGCATGGATATGCTCGATGTTCACCAGTTCGAACAGTTCGGTCTGGGGTTGCACGTACTGTCCCGTTTTAACCTCCACGAGACGCACGTATCCGTCGATCGGGCTGAATACGGGAACCTCCTCGTAGATTTTCCCCGAAGCGATCTGCTTTAGGTTGAGTCCGAGTAAGCGCAGTTCGGCCTCGTAACCCTTCACCGTCCCGCGCATCCCAAGGTAGTCGGCCTTCGTTTTTTGGTAGTCACGCCCCGAACCGACCTTTTCCTGGTACAGGTTTTCCTGCCGCGTGTATTCGCTTTCCAGGTAGTCAAGCCTGCTCAGGCTATTCACATAGTCGGTCTGCAAACGGATCAGTTCCGGGTGACTCAAATAGGCGAGTACCTGTCCTTTGCGCACGGCATCTCCTTCGATCACGCGGATAGACCGGATATTGGCCCCGATGTAGGCCGTCACCGTTGCTTCGTTTTGTGGGGGAACCTCCAGTTCTCCGTTCACTTCCACGCGCGAGTTCATATTGCGCATCGGAATACTGTCGGTTTTAAGCCCGAGGCTGGTCACTTGCTCTCCTGATAAATGCACGCTTTCGGCATGCTCCGCGTCGGAGTGATGTTCCTCCGGGTGCTTTTCCGTGGAATTGCAGGACGACAGCAGGCAGGCTGCCAGGATCAGGTTTCTAAATAAGGGATATGTCTTGTTCATGATTTTATATATTGATTAACGGCCGAGCAGGAACTCCAGGTCCGCCATGGATTGATTGTACAGGTTTTGCGTTTCAAGGTAATTGAAGCGTAGTTCGCTTACCTGTGTCAGCGATTGCAGGTATTCCACGTAATCGATCTCGCCCTGCGTATAGCGTTTGTGCGCATTTTCAATGAGCAGGTCGGCGCGCGGCAAAGCATTCGAACGATAATATTCAAGACTGTTGCGTTGCTTCAGTACCTCCTGCAACTGCTGCTCATACTGGCTGTAGAGCAATTGTGCATAGTAATCGGCACGTATCCGCGCCTGTTCTTCACGCAGTCCGGCAGCCCGGATGTCGGCCTTATACGAACCGAAAAACAGCGGTACCGATAAACCGAACTGGACTCCCGAATAGCGGTCCGAAGCGTCCGCCGGCGTACCCGAAGCAGTCGGTGCACCGATCATTGATTGCGTAAAATAACCGACCGAAACACCGGGAAGCAGGCGCGCACTTTCTACGGATTGTTGCGCACGGGCAAGACTGATCTCCTGCTGCGCGCGCAGGAGCACCGGGTTTTCCGAAATACCGCTGGTGTCCGAAGGAAAAAGACCACCGGAAAACTCCGGCATCACCGGGTCAAAGGCGAGTTCTTCGGGAACGTTCAGAAATACATGCAGTTGCTTTTCGCAGATCAATACGTCCGATTCCAGCTTTTGAAGCTCATTCCGGATCTCCATCACGCGCGTTTCCGCGGTTACCTGTTCGAGGTAGTTGGTCGCTTCGCTCGCATATCGCACTTCCGAAGCTCGTAGAAACCGGTTCATCAATGTGTCCTGGTAGAGCAATAGATCGCGTTTTTCGCGCAGGTACGCCAGCTTGTACCAGGCCTGCCGGATCTGTCGCCTGAGTTCGTTCTCCGCGCGCGAAACATCCAGTTGACTACCGACAGTCTGCATTTCGGATAATGTACGTTGCCGCGTATACAGAAGCGGGAAGTCGAACTGCTGGTTTACGCTCAGGTATAAGTCATTCGTAAAACTGTTGAATTGTCCGTATTGCCCCCCGAAACTGGTCTTTCCAGGATTAAAACTCGCTTTCTGCTCCGTTTCCAGGATAGTGATTTCCTGCCGGGAGGCCTGCAAGCTGCCGTTATTCGAAAGACCTGTTTGCAGCGCCTCCTCCAGGCTGCGAATCACACGAACGCTGTTCTGTGCCTGTAATTTTCCGCTGAAAAGGAATAAAACGGGCAGGAGAATAATGAAAGAAGGGAATGATCGCATACGCGGTGTTTTTGAACGATTTTCAACAAGGTAATACAATACGGGCAATACGAAAAGCGTAAGCAGCGTAGCTGTGATCATACCACCGATCACCACGGTAGCCAGCGGTTGTTGCACTTCCGCTCCGGCAGAACGGGATACGGCCATGGGCAAAAAGCCAAGCACGTCCGTTAACGCAGTTAAGAGGATCGGTCGGATCCTGCGGCGGGCGCCAAGCCGGATACGCTGCTTCAGGTCTGTTGTGCCTTCTGCTTTCAGTTCATTCCAGCTACTGACAAGTACCAGTCCGTTCAATACCGCCACGCCGAAAAGCACAATGAAGCCCACACCTGCCGAAATACTAAAAGGCATTCCACGTAACCACAGGAACAGGATACCGCCGATCGCAGCCAACGGAATGGCCATGTAGATCATCAATGCCTGCCTGAACGAACGAAGGGCAAGGAAAATGAGCAGGAAGATCAGCGCAAGTGCCACGGGTACCACGAACTGCAGGCGCTTGCTGGCACGCTCGAAGTTCTCAAAAGCACCGCCGTAACGGATGTAATAACCCGGTGGCAGATCGAGTTGCGCGTCCAGCTTATCGCGGATCTCTTCAACCAGCGAAGCAACGTCTCGTCCCTCCACGTTAACTCCCACATATATACGACGGTTCGTATTATCCCGGCTGATCTGCATCGGCCCCGGCTGGTAACTGATTTCGGCTACTTCACGCAGCGGTATTTGCGTTCCTCCCGGCAAACTCACGTATATATTGCGCAGGTTGTCAATATTCTGTCGAAAATCTTCTTCCAGGCGCACTACCAGGTCAAAACGCTTTTCACCCTCGAAGATCACCCCGGCTTTCCCACCCGCAAAGGCGGTCCGGATAATGGTGTTCAGTTCGTCGATCGTCAGTCCGTACTGGGCGAGTTTCCGCCGCTGGTAACGTACCGTGATCTGCGGAAGTCCGTCTGTGGCCTCTACCTTCATATCGGCAACTCCCGGCACCGTTGCGATGATTTCACCCATCCGGGCCGCCTTTTCCGCCAGCACCTGCAGGTCCTCGCCAAAGAGTTTGACTGCCACATCCTCCCGCACACCTGTCAGTAATTCGTTGAAGCGCATCTCAATGGGTTGCGTAAACTCAAAGTTCACACCGGGAACGGCGTAAACGGTCTTTCGGATCTGCTCCACGAGTTCTTCTTTGCTCCTTGCGTTTACCCATTCCGATTGCGGTTTAAGCAGCACGAAACAGTCTGCAATATCCATCGGCATAGGGTCTGTCGGCACATCGGCCACCCCGATCCGGCTAATAACATGTTCCACTTCCGGGAAGCGCGCTTTGATCAGTTTTTCCACGCGGGTGGTTGTTGCAACGCTTTCCGAAAGGGAGCTCCCCGGTTTGAGGATCGCGTGAAACGCAATGTCTCCCTCATCGAGTTGCGGAATGAATTCCCCGCCCAGCCTGGAAAACAAAAAGCCACTCACTACAAGCAACAATACGGATGATCCGAGAATCCACTTGCCGCGTTTTAAAGCGCCCGCCAGCAGAGGTTCGTAGCGGCGTTCCAGCCAACTCACGAAACGGTCTCCCGCCGATGGTTTGGAATTGCCCGCGCGCAGGAACCAGGCCGACATCATGGGTACATACGTCAGGCACAGCAACATCACACCGATCATGGCAAACATAAAGGTAAAAGCCATGGGCTGGAACATTTTGCCCTCGACTCCCTCTAGTGCGAGGATAGGCACGAAGACAAGCAGGATGATCAACTGACCGAAAAAAGCAGAGTTCATCATGTTACGGGACGCCTTTCCGGCAATTTCATCCCGGGCATCAGCAGAGATTTTCCTGTTTTTGAGCACGCGTTCATGCAGGAGGAACACAGTCCCTTCCACGATGATCACTGCACCATCCACAATTATTCCGAAATCAATAGCACCCAGGCTCATCAGGTTGGCCCAGACTCCGAAAAGGTCCATTAAAATAAAGGCGAACAGCAGCGAAAGCGGGATCGTGGAAGCAACGATCAGTCCGCCGCGCCAGTTGCCGAGCAAAAATACGAGCACGAAGATCACGATAAGGGCCCCTTCGAGCAGGTTTTGACTAACCGTACCGGTCGTTTCGGAGATCAGTTTACTCCGGTCCAGGAAAGGCACGATCCTGACTCCTTCCGGCAGCGACTTGCGGATCTCATCCATGCGTTCTTTCACTGCGCTGATCACGTTGTTTGAATTCGCGCCTTTCAGCATCAGTACCATACCGCCCACCGCTTCGCCTTTGCCATCTTTGGTGAGCGCACCGTAGCGTACGGCTTTACCGGTTCTGACTTCGGCAATGTCTCCGATCGTAACGGGGATGCCGTTTTGGTTGCTGACCACAATACTGCGCAGGTCATCGGTACTGCGGGCAAGTCCTTCTCCGCGAATGAAGTTGGCATAATGGTCTTTCTCAATATAAGCGCCGCCCGTATTCTGGTTGTTTTTCTCAAGTGCGGAAAACACCTCTGAAATGGTCAGCCCGATCGCTTTGAGTTGATCCGGGTTTACCGCAACTTCGTATTGCCGGGTATTTCCGCCAAATGCATTGACTTCCACAACTCCCGGCACCATGGCCATCTGTCTACGGATGATCCAGTCCTGGATGGTACGCAGTTCGGTTAAAGAATACTGTTTTCCATAAGCGGAGTCTACGGCAAGCGTGTATTGATAGATTTCTCCCAGCCCGGTAGAAATGGGTCCCATAAAGGGCTGTCCGAACCCTGGCGGGATTTTTTCACGCACCTCCGTTAATTTTTCGGATACCAGTTGCCGGGGGAGATAGGTGTCCATATCATCCTCGAAAACGATTGTAACGACAGAAAGTCCGAACCTGGAGACGGAGCGGATCTCAGTTACACCGGGTAAATTCGCCATGGAGACCTCCACCGGGTAAGTTACAAACTGTTCGATATCTTCTGTTCCCAGGTTCGGTGCCTGGGTAATCACCTGCACCTGATTATTGGTAATATCGGGTACGGCGTCAAGCGGAACGCGCGTCATACTTCTGATTCCCGCAGCGATAAGTGCGAGGGTCAGCAAACCCACGATCAGCTTATTTCGAATTGAAAAAGCAATGATCTTGTTAATCATAAAAATAAAATGTTCGTTGAAACTGGCTTCTCCGTTTCGGAAAAGCTACAACTCCCGGTTAAGGGAACATGAATTAACAGGAAAAAAGAGGAGGACCGCGATGTGAGATCGCCGTGGCTAAAGGTGGAAGGTATTGTTTTACCGGAGACTGAAAAGTCGCCTGCGGTAATTGAGGTACAAATTGTGAAATTGCAAAATGGGACTTCGGAACAATGGCCGGCGCGCAAATCAGTTCGCCATACTGCTCCCCTGCCTTTGTAATGCGCTCGTGGGCTGAATGGCAATCTCCCCCGGAATGCTCGGACTCGTTTAAGAAACAGAGCAACAGGTCGTATAAGCCGGAATCGTAATGATCGGCATGTGCGATATCCCGCGAATGCCCGGCAGGTTGTGACTTCCCTGTATGCGTGTGATGCTCGTGCAAATGCGGAACATCGTTGTCCAATGGAAACGCATCCACGTGTGGGACAAGGTTATGTGCCAGCCCTATCAGGTAAACCAGAACCAGGATCAGAATATGACATTTTCGCTTCCGCACGATGACAAAAATAGCGAATAAGGACCAGCGTTCCAAAAAAGGAAAATAAAGAGTTGATTTTGAGGTGTCGGTAGAATTCATCCGTGGCCTTTGATGATTACTTTAAACGATAATCCTGCACCGCGGCCATTAAAAAACCCCCTGCCTAAAAAGACAGGGGGCCTGAAAATGAGCTTTTAATAAAAAGCCTACTTATTTCTTGATGATTCGCTTAACAACTTGCTGTCCGTTAGCTTCGATGATGCAGTTATATGCACCAGCCTGCAGACCGTTTGTTTCAACAGAAACAGTTGTTTTACCAGCTTTCAGGCTGCGTGTACCGAGGTCGGTTACGATACGTCCTGACATGTCAGTTACATAAATGTGTGCTTCAACATCAGACGCTGTTTCAACGTTCACTGCGAAGTCATTTACGAACGGGTTCGGGTATACTTCGATGCTGCTGTTTGAAGCAAATTCTTCAACACCTGCATAATCCTGGAAGTTCATACGAACTACCGGCGCATCTACCACGTCCAGACCTTCATCAGCAGCGAGGCTGTAGCGAGTAGCTCCGTCGTAACCTACAGTTTGTCCGAGCGGCACAGTTCCTGAGAATGCAACCGGGATCGGAGCGTCAACGTAAGTATAAACAGTTACCATGAACAGACCTCCTGCGAAAAGCTGAACCGGTGCTTCGAGCGGAATATTTTTGATTTTACCGAAATCAGTAGCTTTCAGTTCATACTCGAGTGATTGTCCGAGGTATTGGAAATCTCCGGAGTTTTCATCGTAATAAGAAACCATGATTTTGTAAAGGTTTCCGAGGTAATCAGCCTGACCGGAAGTACCTACATTACCAATACCGATCTGTACTGTCGGCAGTTCCACATCGTTAAAGATTTCGAACAATGTTCCGATCTGTGCATCCCCTGTCGGGTTAGCCCATCCGATGAAAGATCCTGAGAAAGAAGAAGATTGTGTAGTCGCTGCATCGGAAGCAAACAGGTTATCTGTTACTGTAAACGGCATCAAATATGTGTCGTCACCAGTGTTCTCAAGTGTAGCGTTATCTGAAGTTACAGTAAAAGTAACGTCAGCGTTTCCAACAGTTCCGGGGATTTGGTAAGCTGTAGAGATCTCCAGTGAATCCGAAGAAAATGCAGGAATACTTGTTGCTGTTGAAGCACTGTTCAGACCTGCACTGTTTGTAGCTGTAACAACTGCATCCTGAGCTGCTGAACCATGGTTAGATACATCTGCAGTAAATACCATTGTCGCATCAGTTCCTGTCTGACCAACCGGGAACTTGGTATAGGTCAAAAGTTGCGTACCTGTAAAGTTGAATCCACGTGTGATCGCGAGGTCATTAGTTCCACCTTCGATCAGTTTCACGTCATCCACAAACCAGCCGTACATGATACCGTCGTTTGCAGCAGTAGCATCTTCATAAGATACTTTGAAACGGATACGCATAGCAGCCGGATTCGTTCCGAGCGTACTTGTAATTCCGTACTGACGTACCATCGGGTTCGGGTAAGCTGATCCTCCACCTGCTGTCAGGTTCGGGATGTCGTTGTTATTACCGATAGAAACCCATGTAGCACCGTTGTCTGTAGAAACTTCTACTGACTGACGATCTGTAAAACGGGCACCGTACTGCTCAAACTGGAAAATAACGTTTGAGTAAGAAGAAATGTCAAACGTGGTATCGTATTCCATAGTCCAGGTAGCACCTGTCTGTTGTGTTCCGTCAACCGGGTCGCCATTCTGGCAAAGCGCATAATTACCACCGCTTGTAGAGTTCATTCCTGCAGACAGGGCCGGTGACCAGGGCAGGTCGCTTGAAGAAATAGACCAGCCGAATCCTGGCGAAGTAGTTCCACCTGTGGAAGAGATGTCCCAGCTTGCTGTATAACTGAAATCATTTTCCCAGATAACGTCTCCGAATGCTTTCGGAGTAGCTGTAACCGGAGTCGTTTTGATGGCAGAAGCATCTTTAACGAAGCTCACTTGTTTCGCTTTCGTGGGTACCTGTGCAAAGCACATGGAAGTAAGTCCCACAAAAAGAAAGCTTGCGTACACTTTTTTCATAATAATTCTTTCAATTTTAATTCACCCAAATATAATGAATTATCTTACTGACTAAAAATGTCTGCTCAAATATCCTTTAAAAAGGGCATATTCGTACGTAAACGGTGCAAATCAGCGTGTGAAAGGTTAGCAGAAAGGATGATCTCTTCCTCTTTTTGACCCGAAAGAAGCTCTCCGCCACCACTATATGCCACACTTTGACCATTATATTCAATGTCATTGCCGTCTTTTCCGACGCGATTCACTGCCAAAACAAAGGCCTGGTTCTCGATGGCACGGGCAGGTAGAAGTGCTTTCCAGTGCCCGATCCTGCGTTCGGGCCAGTTCGCCACATAAAGTATTCCGTCATATTCCGGGATGCCGTTCACAAGCCGGTTCCGGCAAATTTCCGGGAAACGCAGGTCGTAGCAAACCTGCAGGAGCAATTTCCAGTGCTTATACGAAACGATCACGCGTCGGGTTCCCGCCTCGATGTGTTTGTCCTCTCCGGCCATACCGAAGGTTTTTCGTTTGTCATAGGTCTGCTGTGTGCCGTCCGGACAGGTAAATACACCGCGGTTGTAACAGTGTGACCCTTCCCGGATCATGACGGATGTATAAATAGCAGCACCATGGTCGGCAGCCTGATTTCGGAGCCAGTCCAATGCTTCGGATTTTCCGGAATCTTCGGCCAGTTCGGTATTCATGGAAAAGCCCGTATTAAACATTTCGGGCAGTAAAATGAGATCGGTCGGTGAAACCCGCGACAAAAGTTCCTCATAATTCCGGAGGTTCACCTGTTTGTCTTCCCACGCCTGGTGGGTTTGAATGAGTGTAATATTTAGATCCTGCATAAACGTTTGCTTGCATTTAACAATGTTTCTTCTTTTTTCGCAAAGCACAGCCGAATAATTCCCCGGTCCTCGCCGTCGGCATTGAAAACGGAAAGCGGGATGGCTGCCACACCGTAATTTTCGACCAGTTCCGTGCAAAAATCAGTGTCCCGGCTGTCGGAAATGTTTTTGTAATCGAGCAACTGGAAGTAGGTTCCTTCACAGGGAAGCAGCGTGAACCGCGAATCGGCAAGTGCGTCGCGAAACAGGTCGCGCTTCTTTTTGTAAAACGGACCGAGCCCGGACACAACCTCCGGACTCATGTAATCGGCGAGGGCCTGTTGGGCAACACTGTTCACACAAAACACGAGGTACTGATGTACTTTTTTTATTTCGTGCATCAGGCGAACCGGTGCCACGGCATAACCGATCTTCCAGCCTGTAATGTGAAAGGTTTTTCCAAAGGAGGAAATCACAATGGCGCGCTCGTGGATCGACGGATAGCAATTCACGCTTTGGTGTGGCTTATCGAAAGTTATAAACTCATATACTTCGTCCGAGAGTACGAGCAGCCTGGGATACTTGTCCAGCAGGCGTTCGAGTTCCCGCACATCACGTTCGGACCAAACCGTCCCCGAAGGATTATGCGGATTGTTGACGATGATCATGCGCGTCAACTCATTGCAGGCATCGGAAATGCGTTGCCAGTCCGGCAGAAAATCGGTGCCCAGCGAAACGTGAACAGGTTTGGCTCCGCTCAACAGTACGGGTGCTTCGTAACAATCATAGGCCGGGTCGAGGATCAAAACTTCCTGTCCGGCGGACACCAGCGCTGTAATCGTGGTATAGATCGCCTGGGTTGCGCCGGCAGTGATTAACAATTCCGTCTCGGGGTCGGTTTTCCGTCCGTAGGACTCCTGAATCAATTCAGCTGTTTTTTCGCGCAACTTCATGCTTCCGGCAAGTGGCTGATACTGGTGTGGACCGTTTTCCGCTGCCCGTAGCAGGGCGTTTTTCAGTGCGTCGTCAATGGGAAAATCCGGAAACCCCTGCGAGAGGTTAATGGCACCGTGTTTTTGTGCCAGCGCAGACATCACCGTGAATATGGTTGTTCCTACATGTGGTAGTTTCGACATGCTCATTTTGTTTTGAAGGTTAAATATAGGGCTTTGGAACTAATTTGCACAGGTTCGTTACCTTTACCGGAAATTCAAATTAAAGAACATGTACCGGCTGTTTTTGTGCGCTTTTATTTCCGCTATTTCCGCTTTTTTCATTTTAACAAGCTGTGGCTCCGGATCGGAACAGGCCCAGTTTTGTAAATGCATGCAAAAAGGCGAAGAACTCGATCGTCTGTCACACGAGATTCTCAAAAAGGAAGTGGTAGATGCTCGTAAGGCGGATGAAATGCGTGAACTCACCGCGGAACAGAAGGAAGCCTGCAAAGATTTTCAGACAATGGGTGGCGATAAAATGCGGGAATTGCAATCACACTGCCACTGATTCCGGCGAAGCAGCGACCAGTTCGATCGCTTCAGCAGGACCTTCCGGCAGCGAGTCCTGCAACTGCCTGCTCGTTTTCCGGCTGTTATCATGGCTGTAACCGGGCGGACCGAAAGCATAGTTCCAGCGTTGTTTCCAGCTCAATCCCTTTTGGGTAATATCGTGAAAAAGGGCGTTCCATTCATGAAAGATAATCTTAAACGGATTGTTTGACTTTACGTTGCTCGTAAGCCCGTACACCGGTTTTACCGTTTCTATTTCAGCCTGAAAAGTACCGAACAACCTGTCCCAGATGATCAGCAACATCCCCATGTTCTTATCGAGGTAATGCACGTTGCTCGCATGATGTACCCGGTGATGAGAAGGTGTTACGAAAATGTATTCCAGGACTCCCAGTTTTCGGACCGTCTGGGTGTGAACCAGAATTCCGAAAATCTGCGTGGCACTATATACGAATAGGATATCGATCGGGCGAAAACCGGCCAGCGCGATCGGGATGAAATAGATGAACCGGTAAAGAGGCTGAAATACGGAGGACCGAAAACCGGTCGTGAGGTTAAACTCTTCGCTGTTGTGATGTGTAACGTGAACTGCCCAGAAAAAACGACAGTAATGGTCCACACGGTGCAGCCAGTAGTACATCAAATCCTGGAAAAGCACGAGTAGCGTCCAGTAAACGATGGGGTTTAAATCCAGTTTAAAGTGTGAAAGCGTAAAGAAAAACTGCAGTGTTAGCAGGCAGATTCCGCGCACGAATACGTCAAGCGACATATTGGCAAGCGTGAGATAGGTGTTTTGCAGCAAGCCCTGTGCAGAATATAGTTTGCGTTCGCGCAGGTACGAGTAGAAAAACTCAAACCCGATCACTACTGCGTATACCGGCACGGAGATCATGATGATTAGCGCTTCCCTGAATTCTTCCATGTTGCAAAATTACGTCGCCGCAAGCAATAAATATTCAGAAAATAAAATTAATATCCGCGGCGTCGCTTGAACAGCGCATGATCCAGGTTGGTATAACTCAGAGAAAATTCCAGCGAACCGCCCGAAGCGGCTTTTCGAAGGGCCGAAACGGTGATGTCATACGAAATTCCAAAACGGAAGCTATTGTACTGTACCATAATACTTGGGATAATGGCATCTTTGAGCCGCGCATACATTCCGAATCCGAAAAATGCGTCCTGCCGCAAGGCGGAAATTTTAGTTCCGTCCTGGAACCGGTAACGAAGCATCAGCCCGAGCAGGGTTTCAAAATGCGGACCCTGGATGAATTGTAAGGCACTCGCGTCAATGGCAAGGCGGCTGTCCTGGATATCGGAAAGGATGGCTGCCTGGGCCACGTATTTTCGGTAGAGTTTGTCATCGCCTCCACCGACATAACGCAAAGCAGGCTGATTGATGTGGTAAGCCGACAGGCCAAGCTGCAGTTTGAAGTCGTTGTTTCGGGAAAAAGTACTCTGACCGGCATCGTAGACATAATAAAAACCGGCGCTGGCATCGAAATAGGCAAAACTGTTCAGAGATCCGGCTTCCCCGGAAAGAATATCCGCATCGAATTCCTGGCCGTTCCACTGGTTTTCGAAACGCAGTTTTTCCATGTTGCCTTTCCGGTTGCCGAATCCACTTTGAATTCCGAGCGAAAAGGTGTGCCCGGTCGGAGTCGGAATAACACCGCTGATCGTAATACTACCGTTTTGAATTCCAAAACTGGCGTCACCGCCCACATCATTAAAGAACATGGCCCCGAGACCGATATAAGCGTTTGAGTTATTGCGACTTTTGAAAAAGTTTACATCTCCTGCAATGGAAGTTGTCATAAATTGCGTGGCCGCACCGAGCCACTGGTTGCGGTGGTTCAGGTTCACGCGTTCCCAACCGTCAAAAACTCCGGCAGCGCCCGGATTGATAAGCAAGGGCGTTTGCGAGGTCTGCGAAAAGTGCAGGTCCTGTGCAAAGATCGGTTGTGAACCTAAAAGAAGCAGAAGTAAAAATCGTTTCATAGTATCATCGGATTAGGGTGACATTTCCGGAAAGTGTTTCCGTGCTACCATCTTTATACATAACTTCGATGACGTACGCATAAACCCCGCTGTTGAGCATTTGACCGTTAAAGTCACCCCGCCAGGAAAGCAATGGATCGCTCGACTGAAGGATGCGGTTACCCCAGCGATCGTAGATGTACAGGGTGAAAGATGCTACATCGGAGCCCACAATCGGGCGCAGGAAATCATTGCGTCCGTCGCCGTTCGGTGAAAAACCGGTCGGAAGGTGCATTCCTTCGGAACCCATTGGCGGAGCATCGGTAACGCGGAAAACGGCAACGATCGTTTCATTTTGGGTCACATCGATACTGTTTGTGTCCGAAGAAGCGGGCTGATTGAGCGGACCGACCTGGTATTCCCAGTGATCGAACACGTAACCGGAATTCGCTTTGGCACGCAACAGTGTTTCAATTCCCCCGAAATAACTCGCACTCCACGGATAGGAAGGCGCCCAGACGGAGTTTACACGAATTTCACCGCCACCTGCAGGACTGACGTCAAAGGTCAGGTCGTATGGCCCGGAAAGATTATAACAGTTGATGAGTCCCTGTTCGAGCGCCGTGCAGCGCAGGTCGATAAAGTTCTTCATCGTTTGGACATTGTTTTGCCAGTCGGCCAGGGTTCCTCCCCAACGGGTGATCTGACCCGGCATTTCCGGTGCGATCTCGGCGATCATACTGTCGAGCAACTGGTTCATATATGAACAGGAAAAATGCGTGTTCACGAGGTCGGCATAGCGCGTAATGTAGTACTGCCGCACCTGGTCATTTTCGGAGATCAGTTTGTTGAGTACGGTGGTGTGACCCTGGCTTCCCGGATCCGGTAAATTCTCGGCATTGCACGGATCGGCGTTCGCCGAAGGGTCCGGAATTCCGGTGTAGTTGATGTAATGCCCGAAAGTCGCGTCCATGTCCCACAGGGTGTAGCGCCACTTCTTCTTGTCTTCGTTCGGATCCATCCCGCGCCACCAGGCCGTGTTCCAGTTCAGCCAGTCCTGGGAAACGATGTACGAGTTGATCACGAAGTAATCGACCAGCGATTCCCAGTTAAGCAGGCTGTCCACGTAATGGAAGTCGGCGGCATTTCCCATGTTGTTGGCCATGATATACGCCTCGAGATTGTCCCATGCCGGTTGTGCGTTCGGTGCTCCGTACTCTTCCCAGGTCGACCCCCATGTTTTAAGGTATTGCAGGTTGAATTTATTCTGACCGTAATAAAATTCCGTGTAATCGGCATCGTCCACTTTTTCGCGGATGTCGTAGACTCCCCAGTATTGTCCGTTCAGGTACAAAACACAGGGTCTCCAGGTACGTTCGTCAAGTTTCAGATCGGCCCGGATCGAAAGTGTATGGACAAACGCATCGCGAATGTGTGCACCGTTTTCGAAGGGATAATTGTCGTTGGCAGCAGCTTTGAGGATGAGTCGCTGAAATTCATCGCGGTCTTTTTCGGGGAATACCTGGTGTTCGATATCGTCGTTGTAACCGAACTGATCGCGCATAATAAAATCGAAACCGCGCTGCTGGTAAGCCCAGGAATCGTTCCCGTGTTTGTTAAAATGTCCCTGCCCTTCGCTGATAAAGGTCTGATCTGCTTCAAAAAATTCGAAGGACCCGACGCGATCGGAGGGCGCACTTTGATTACCATTGGCGATGAGGTCGTACACCGGGTTGCTGCAAATTGAAACGACAGGCATCGTATGCGTAACGCCGATGAAATAGGTATTTGTTTCGGTAAACGACGGAAGCTGCGTTCCTGTTGCAACAGCGCGTAAAACGGTGGTCGCCGCAATGTTCACCGGACCGGAATAGAGGTTCGATGACGTGGTTGGATCGGAGCCGTCAGTTGTGTAATAAATGGTCGCAGCTGCATCCGGACAGGTAATGGTAACCGACTGCGAACCGCTGTAAAATCCGGGAGCAAGGCTCATAACGGGAGTCGGTTCATAGAAGTTGACACCGCCGGTATTCGATGCGCCGGGAGTCGGCGTTGTGAACAGGCTCCAGGTCGTGGCGCCGTCCGTTGTGCGACCAACGGAATGATCTGCTTTGGTTCGATGCACCATGTGCAGGGAGTCGACCACATTTCCGAGTGCATTCGACAGGATGATCCATTCCCCCTCTGTTTGGGTAAGCCCGAAGTCCGGATGGATTTCCGCCCCGGCAACCAGCCCGCGGCGCGAACAAAAGACCATCAGGTATCCGTTTGCCGGCACCGATCCCGAAGGAATTTGCCACTTGGTCAGGTTGTTATCCTTGTCCGAGAGGTAGTAGCCGGTGAGATCGACGGGGGCACCGCTTGAATTATACAATTCAACCCAGTCTTCCTGTTCGCCGAAAGAATCCGTGATCCCGGAGAGGTTGGAACAGGAATATTCATTAATAACGACCTGGCCGTGCAACGAAAGCGAGCACAGTGCCGTCAAAAGAGTTGCAAAAGCTAAACGAGTAGACGTATGCATAAGTAGTGTTTTAGACCTTTTCACGTTTCAAGATCAAAATATTAGAGTAATATTAAGAAATTGTAAAGAACATTTCTAATTTTAAGACGCAAAATGCAGTGGAAAGTTGATTCCGCTCCTTGTTTTTTAACAAATCTCCATTTATGAAAAGCATACATATCCTTCTTTTTGCCTGTATCTTAGCCCTGTTTTCCTGTAAAAAAGTGGAAGGAGAGGGCGGACTCGGAACCATTCGTGGCAAGATCAGGGTGGATAACTACAATAATGCCGGCGTATTTATTTCCACCTATCCGGGAGCCCAGGAAGATGTGTATATCATTTACGGGAACGATGACAATGTTCAGGATGACAAGGTGGAATGCAGCTACGACGGTTCATTTGAGTTCCGATACCTCAACAAGGGGAAATACCGCATCTTCGTTTACGAGGATTGTGCTTCCTGCGCTTCGGGTGAACAGGCAATCATCCTGGATGCGGAGGTCAGCAGTAAAAAAGATGTTATTGACCTCGGTGAAATCACAATTCGCAAATAGTGAGTTTCCTGAAAAAGATACTGCTACTGGCTTCCCTTTCCGCCACATCGGCTTTCGGACAGCATTATTACAGTACAACGGGGGAACTCTGGCTAAATAGCGGTGTTAAATACAAATTCAACAAACAACTCGACCTGGCACTCGACCTCAACGGGAGATTCGGGGATTATAAACTCCAGACTTTTTTCCCGGAATTCATCGTCAAATACGAGTTTTTCGAATGGTTCAAACCTTCCGTGGAATACCGGATCGTGCTCGATCGGGAAAAGGAAGAATATTATTCATTCGGAAACCGGATCAACCTGAATTTCAATTTCCAAAAAGAGTTCGGTCGCAGTGAAGTATCTTTCCGCGTACGCTACCAAAGCGCTTTTTCAAGAGTAGGGACCGGCACGGATTATTCACCGGACTTCGACAATGCGCTGCGCTTCAAACCGGAATTCAAATACGATCCGAAAGGATTTAAACTGACGCCCGAAGCAGCCGTGGAATTCTTTTACAATCCGAATAACGGTCCGCTGGGAAATCGTTTTACCAGAACGCGTTTTGTGCTCGGGTTTTCGTACAACCTTCCCGGCCCGCAGGAACTGGCGGTCAAGTACTTCCTGGATCATCACGTGAACGTTCCTTTTCCGAATAACCGGCATGTACTTTCGATCGGGTATACGTATGAATTCGAGCGAAAATCAGATGAGGACGTGCTCAAAGAGGAACTCGAGGAACTGCGAAAGAAACGCCGGAATTAACGGGCAGGAGCCGTATTTTCACCGGCCTCGTAAATGTGAATGCCGATATCGAGGACTTCCCGTAGTTTTTCTTCCGTGATTCCCTGTTCGAGCGTCATGTGATACGTTCCTTTCTCCGGGAATTTGCGTCTGCGAAACCAGATCACATTTTCCACCGTCGTTCCGGTTTTTGTTCCCGACCATGACCCGTCCGGGTTTGCAATGTGGATTTCGTAGGGTTCGCGTACTTTTTGCCCCGAAGGGGTTTCCGTACCGATGAAGATCCACATGTTGTTGAACGCATAATCCGTTGTGGTACGCACACTGACCGACAGGTCGTACATTTTAGATGTATCCTCTACCTTGAAGGTAAACTTCGGCTTTACGGGCTGCTCCCAAACCCGGTCTTTGAACGCATAGGTTTTGTCGTAGAAGGGCGTTTCCGAGCAGGAAGAAAGGAGCACACCCAGGACGAGCATTGCGAAAATCCTATTCATCTTTTTTCGTATTAGCGCGCGGGTTGTTTCCCGGTTTCCTTGGCGGCCTGCGCTTATTAGTCCTGCGTTTGTTTGCGTTGTTTCCTTCGCCACCACCTTTATTTGCGGCATTTTCACCCGTTGCCTGTACCTGTTTCGGCTTTTGATCACCCTGCGGTTTTTGACCCTGTCCTTCCGGGCGTTTGCGGCGTCCGCGGCCTTTATTTTCACCATCTGCTTTTGCAGCGGGGCGATTTGACCTTCCACCCGGTTTGCTGTTGTTTCCGGAAGCATCCGGTGCAGCGGAGTTTTGAGGATTCTGACGATTGCTGTTGTCACCGCTCTTTTTCTTACGCTTTTTCTTTTTGCGCTGAAAAATGTGTTCGAAACGATTGAGGCTGTCCTGTCCTACCACGTTGGTGTAATCGGGTTCTTTGAGTACTTCGCTTTCCACGAACTCCACCAGGTCTTTCGGCTTGTTACCTTCCTGGTTCATTTTCGAGATCTCCTTCACACGCTCCGGCGAAAGCGGAATAAGTCCCGTACCGATGCCGGCATCGCCCTCATACATGTACCACATCACTTTCCGGAAAACGTCCGTTTTGATGTGATTGGCCTGTCCTTTTTCCGTTTGCAGGCGCGTGTCCGGCTTCGGAAAGCTGCGGATCGCGTCGAGGTACATATCGAGTTCGTAATTAAGGCAGCATTTCAGCTTACCGCATTGCCCGGCCAGTTTTTGCGGGTTGAGCGACAATTGCTGATAACGTGCCGCTGAAGTAGATACCGAACGGAAGTCCGTGAGCCAGGTAGAACAGCACAACTCCCGACCGCAGGAACCGATTCCGCCGAGGCGCGAGGCTTCCTGCCGTGATCCGATCTGCTTCATTTCCACACGGATCCGGAATTCTTCGGCCATGTCTTTGATGAGTTGACGGAAATCAACCCGTCCTTCGGCGGTGTAATAAAAAATAGCTTTCGAAAGATCGCCCTGGTATTCTACGTCGGAGATCTTCATCTCGAGGTTGAGGTTGAGCGCCAGCGTCCGTGATTTATACATGACTTCCCGCTCGAGCGATCGCGCTTTGACCCAGCGGTCAATATCCTCCTGGTTGGCGATGCGGAAGATCTTTTTGGCTTCCATCGCCTTAAAATTCGATACCTTTTTGTTGACCTGAATTCGGGCCAGTTCACCGACTACAGACACCACACCCACGTCGTGCCCGGGACTCGCTTCCACCACGACCACATCACCGGCCTGCAGACTGAATCCCTTATTGTTTCGGTAAAAACCCTTACGGCTGTTCTTAAACCGTACTTCAACTATATCATATGGTGACTGACCTTGCGGCAATTGCATGTTTGCCAACCAGTCATACACTTCCAATTTGTTGCATCCTCCAGAACTACAGGTACCGTTGTTTTTACATCCGCGGGGCGTTCCTCCGCTTCCACAACTAGTACATCCCATAATTTGAACTTTATTTGGTAAAATTAGCAATTAATTATCAAACGCATTCACTACCGCTTTCAGGCGAAGTGAATAAAGCGCATCACTTTGAAACAGATGTTCGTAAAGAGAATGCGCGCATTGGCGTTTCGTTCGAGGTGATAGCAGGCGTCATCGAAGACCTGCATGAAGTCGAAAATGTTATTTCCCGTAATGAAACGTGCGAAATTCTTCAGAAAATTATCTTCCTCTTCGGATGTTCGCGTGAGTTGGTCTTCGGTATAATTGCGAAGCATACTCTGGCGGAACATGTGCAGGGCGTAGCGCAAAAAGACCTTCTGACCTTCCTTCGGGAGCTGCGTAACCTGCTCGGACCAGTTGATCATGGCCAGTACGTCCTTTTTATAGCAAACGCGCATGAGGTTGATGAAGAGTTCCCGGTTTTGGTCCTGCTCCACGTGATCGCCCATTTCCTCGAGTACTTCGAGCAGGTCTCCGTCGGCGCGGGCCGCAATACTGTCTGCCGTGGCAGCGGAAGAATTGAAGTTCGTGCGCAAATAAGCGCTCAGGTCTTCCAGCTGGATCCGCGGAACTTTCACGATCTGTGTCCGGGAAATGATTGTCTGAAGCAGCGTTTCCTGTGTTTCACTCACCAGGATGAACAGGGTTCGCGGCGGTGGTTCTTCCAGGATCTTCAGCAACTTGTTGGAGCAGGTGGCGTTCATCAGTCCGGCCATCCAGATGAGCATCACCTTAAAACCGCCCTCGTACGATTTCAGGCTCAACTTCTTGATGATCTCCTGGCTTTCGTCCGTTCCGATCACCGGCTGACGTTCCTTCGGGTCGATGCGACGCGTCCAGTCATTCAGTGAAAAATACGGTTGTTCGGCGATCTGTTCGCGCCAGTCTTTCAAAAAAGACCCGGACGTTTTACTGATCGGAAGAACCAGTGGAAAGGAAAAGTGCAGGTCCGGGTGCTGAAGCGATTGTACTTTCCGGCAGGAAGCACATACGCCACAACTGTCGGTCTCCGAACGATCCTGGCAAAACAAGTATTGTACAAAGGCCAGTGCAACCGGAAGCGTGCCGTATCCTGCCTTTCCGAGAAAAAGCTGGGCATGGCTGACCTTTTCCGCACGTGCTTCGCGGATCAGGTGCTGCTTGAGTTCATGCTGGCCAATGACGTCCTTAAATTGCATAGCGGTAAAATTAATGATTATTGCATGGACCACGGGACGTATTTTTCCGGGAGTGCCTTATTTTTCTTATCTTTCCTTGAAAAACACGAAACAACATGAAAAATCTGCTTGCATTACTACTCGTATCAGCCACAGGCTTTGCCTTTTCTCAAAGTATAACCACCAGCGAACGAAACGAAAGTTTCAGTGTCGGGAATAAGAACGCTATCGTTGTGAATGTGCCGTATGGAAACCAGGAAATCGTTGAAAAAGAATTGAAAAGCGAATTGAAGGACTGGGGCGGAAAATACAACAGCAGTAAGAATGAACAAAGCACTACCCAGGCGCAGACGAAGGACATGGGCGATAAGCACTACGATGTATATGCGAAAGTGATGACCGCTAATGACGGTACCGTGCAGGTGGCGTTTGCCGTGGATCTTGGAGGTGCCTACCTGAACAGCAGGGAACACAGTGCCCAGTTCAATGCAATGAATGCCCGGATTAAAAAGTTTGCCGCCCGCGCTGCTTCCGAATGCATCGAAACGGAGATGGACCTGGAAAATAAGGTGTTGAAAGACCTCGAAAAAGAGCAGAAAAACCTCGAAAAGGAACAATCAGATTACGAAAAGGCGATCGAAGATTACAAGAAAAAGATCGAGGAGACACAGGCTAAGATCGAAGAAAATAAAAAGAACCAGGAAACCAAGAAATCGGAGATCTCCGTTCAACAATCCAAGATCGGGGAAGTTGAAAAGAAAAAGAAATCCATGAAATAGCGTCATGCGCCATTCAGAAGAGCCGTTCGTCCGCAAGATGAGCGGTTTTTTGCTGTAATGGGAATATAAAAACCGGTTTTAATTGTAGAGTGTTTCCTCGATCACTTCGGTGGTTTTGAGTTTTCCGAAAGAAGGAAGGTGCATGCTGTAATAGCGGAGCATGATCTCGAAAGCCTCGCGCCGCTGTGCTTTGGTCGAGTCGACTTCTGTTTCCGTAAGCAGGGCAACGAGCAGTGCGACGGCCTCACCGGAGTAGCAGGCATGCTGCCGGTTTAAAAAACTTCCGATCTCTCCCTCTTCAAGGTCGAAGAATTGCGGGTTTTCGGAAGCGAGTTGCGGTTCGATACCCAGGTGATGACTCAACCCAAGTAAAAATTGCAGGGGAAACGCAGATAAACGTGTGCTTTCGTCCAGTAGTTGGATTTGTGTAACGAGGAACTGAAACAAAGATGCGTCCTGCTGACTGGCACGCAGGCATTTAGCGAGTACTTCCGCCATAAAAAAAGCTACCGCCGAGCGTAACGGGTTGCCCTGGATCCCGTGACAAACGAGCGCAATTTCCAGCTGACTGATCTTTTTAAGGTCGCTGTCCGGACGTCCGTATGTTTGCATTTCACAAACAGCGAGCGGGGACAGGAAAGCCGCTTTTTTCTTTCCACCCTGGAAAATGTATTTCTGAATTCCCGAAGACTGCGTATAAAAAGTAAGTATGAGACTCGTTTCCGAATAGGCAATGCGGTTTAGCAGAATACCCGTTTCACTTTCTTTCATCAGTTGATCACAACTACTTTTCCGACCTTTTTTCCTTTTCCTTCGTTGGCCGCCGTCCAGATGATGTAAACCCCCGTTGCGGCGCGCTCCCCGTCAAGCGTGCGACAGTTCCAGGTGGCGGTACCTCCGTTTGAAGTTGTTTTGTAAACCACGTTTCCGGCAGCGTCAGTAATGTGTACATCTGAATTATAGCGAATTCCCTGGATTGTGACCGGACCATCGAAACCGGGACGCACCGGGTTGGGGAAAACCTGCACATCACTGTATTCCGGGTCCTCGTATGAAGCATCGGTACGATACGAGATCAGCCCGACGTCCGTAATGATGTAAAGTTCGCCCGACGTCTGGTCAAACTGCATGTCGACAATGTTGTTTGAGAGCAGCGGTGAATTGTCGGTGTTGAATTCGCGGATAATGTCCAGTCCGTCGGCTGAAAGCAGGAAGATCCCGTTCCCGGAAGTGCCGATCCATTTGCGGTTTCCGCCGTCCACTTCAATGTCGGAGATGTACGAATTTCCGAGCAGGTACTCAGTATTCCCCTCGAATTCCAGCTTGATGCGCTGCGCGTTGTATTCGCCCGGTGAAGCATCGAAGATCCCGTCAGAATTGTACAGGATCGCAAAGCCGCTTTCCGTACCGATCCAGATCTCGTTGTCGAAGTCCACCGCGATGGCCGTCACGTTCGTGGCCGGCAAAGCACCGGAGGTTTCACCGGAGTTGAGTACTTTGTACTTATCATCCGACAGGTTCCCGATCGTTCCGTTATCCTTGAAGCCGACGAGTCCCACGCCCTGTACGGAATACCATTTGTTCCCGTTGTAATCCACTGCGAGTTCCCCGGTCATTTTGCTTTTCACCGTGGAAGGCATCACGGGAGCGTACCATTCACCGGAAGAAGTGTATACTTTCAGCGGGTTGTTGCAAAGTCCGTTCACGATCCACAGGTTCCCGGATTCATCATACTGCACATCCGTAACCACGGACATCCCGTTGCCCAGACTTGTATTTTCGAGGATCGTATTGTCAACATTAAATGTATCCTGCGTCATTTGCGCAGTATTGTAAATCGTCACCGGAATGTGCGAATAACTTCCGACGGCCGTTTCATCCGGGTTAACGGGGTTCACCGATCCGCAGTTGTAGTCCCAGATCCGTGCAGGGGTCCACCCGGCGGAATTATCCCAGTCGTAGAGCGACCAGCTTTCGTCCTGGAAGCGGTAAAAACCGGCCGGGTTGTAGGTAGCATTACTTCCGCTGATCGAGCCGCCGAAAACCACGATTTGGTCGCGGTAACCGCTAAGGCTGTAAAAGGATGATTTCGGCGGTCCCGTAAAATCGAGTTTGATACTTCCGCCTCCGGCGAAGCGCACGAGTCCCTGGGTATTGTCGGCCAGGAAATAGAGCCCCTGGAAGTGAATCATTTTGTTTACATCGACCGGTCCTCCGAACGAATAGCTATTGATCACGAGGTAGTACGAAAAATCCGGGTCATACACGATGGCCGAACCTTCGAGCGCTTCCGTGATTCTTCCGTCCACAACGCTCAGGCCGCGGATTTCGTGCGAAAAATCGGTGGATGACACGCGTTGCCAGTCTCCATTAGTAGCGACTTGAAAAACCGTGTCTGCTCCATAGTTCTCGTTGATCAGCGAGATATAGAAGTAATCGTCGAGGAATTCGATGTCGCCGTAACTCAGCGTGTTCTGAACCGGGAAGCGGTTGTCGGAAACCCACTGTTGCGGATCAGCGAGGGCCGTATTATTCAGCGAACCCTTGAAAATCTCGTTGGCCGTAAGGGCAAAAATACTGTCGTTCTTAAACGCAATGTCGAGGATCGGTTCGTTGGTAAGTGTTGGATAGTACGTGTCGCGGATCTCGTTTTTTGCCGGGTTGACGATCACGATCGCAAAATCCGTGGCACAGTAAACATAGTTTCCGTGCGTAACGATCTTGTTAACCCGTTTGCTTCCCTGGAATTCCGCGAGTTTGATTGCCGGAATATTGTAGACGCGGTTGTCTTTGATCTTATCGATGTTTCCGTTTTCGTATCCGATGTAAATGGCATCGGAGGCAGGGTGAAACGCGGCACAGGACAGGGAAATGTCGGAGAGCGAGTTGACCTTGTCCCACAGGCTTTTTTCACCCGATCCGGGATCGTATTCGAGCAGTCCGTCGCTGAATACGGCGTACACTTTTTCGTTATTGTGGATCACATCGATGGCGCTGCGGGAGGGAACGTGCAGGCGCCACTGCCCGGTACCTATCTGGGCGAGTGAAACGGAGAAAGACAAAAGGCTGCAAAAGAAAGCGATAAAGCGCATGGAACGTGTGAATTTTCTGCCGATAGAACGGGGAAAGTACAAATTTATTGGAAGAAATGAGAAATGGAAGGCAAAACTTTGAAAAATTGCGAAAATGGCATATCTTTGCGGGCTCTCAGCGGCCAAAGTGCCGTACAGAGAATGGCTCCGTGGCGCAACTGAATCATTTGAGATTTAGTCGCACCATTCGCCAAAACTGGCTCCGTGGCGCAACTGAATAGCGCATCAGATTTCGGCTCTGAGGGTTGGGGGTTTGAATCCCTCCGGGGTCACGAAAGGAACCCGGTTCATCGCAGATGAGCCGGGTTTTTCTTTTGGTCGCGTGGAAAGCTCGCTTTTCTAAGCGGACGAGAGAAAAAACCCCGGCAGTACACCGAGGTGTGATGTCGGGCGGGTTCCCATGCTCATTATTGACAATTGCTGAACTTTCTGAAACTTTGGACACCCGAAAGGATCGTATTGTGATATAAAAACTAATTATTATCTTAATGATTCTTTTGGTTTTAATCACGCAGGTTTATTTGAAACGGCAATCTTTCCTTAAATTCACTTATCCGTAAGCCCAGCTAAAAATGAATGAAATCCAAATCTATAGATCGGAAAATTCTGAAATAGAGATCAAAGTTCAATTTGAGAACGATACTGTCTGGCTTTCGCAGGAACAGTTAGTTGCTCTGTTCGAGCGAGATCAGTCTGTAATATCACGCCACATTCGTAATGTTTTTAGGACCGGCGAATTGGATGAAAAAAGCAATATGCAAAAAATGCATATTGCAAATGCGGATCGGCCAGTGACATTTTACAACCTGGATGTGATTATTTCGGTCGGGTATCGGGTCAACTCAAAACAAGGTATCCGCTTTCGGCAATGGGCCACACAACGCTTAAAAGAATACTTGGTTCAGGGATTCGCCATCAACAAGCAGCGCCTGGACCAATTGAATAAGCTCGTTAATATTGTTGGCCGGGCACAGGACACTAAAGAAATGCAATTACCGGAAGCGAAGGGTCTGCTTGAAATTTTGACCAATTATACCCGTAGCTTCGTATTGCTCAATCAGTTCGACAGCAATAGTCTAAAATCGGAAAAACTGAGCACGGATATCACCTACGAAATTGAATACGAAGATGCGAAAACAGCTATTGCAGAATTAAAACGGCAATTAATCAATAAGAACGAGGCCACAGAATTGTTCGGCAACGAAAAAGACAAAAGCTTCGAAGGGACCTTAAAAAGTGTAGTGCAGACCTTCGACGGTCAGTATTTGTACGGAAGCATCGAAGAGCAGGCAGCACACCTCTTGTATTTCGTCATCAAGAACCATTCGTTCAGTGATGGAAACAAACGGATCGGCGCGTTTTTGTTCATCTGGTTCCTGGAGAAAAACAAACACCGCTTCAAAACAAATGGCGAATTGAAGATCAATGACAATGCGCTTACAGCTTTGGCTTTGCTCGTTGCGCAAAGTGATCCGGCTGACAAAAATTTAATTGTTGGGTTAATTTGTAACCTGATTAATGATCCTGGTGTTTGAGGATAGGTGTACTTCGAGTATAACCTCCAAATCCTCCCTCAAAACCTTAGAAATCTCTCCCTCCGGGGTCACTCTGATAAAACGCTTCCGCTTTGCGGAGGCGTTTTTCATTTCCGGTCGGCCCGAATTTATTCGCGAACGGCTGCAAAGAAAAATGCCGCAATCGGACGCAGGCGGATTGAAGTGTTTTATCCACTGCACGTACTGACAGGGGATCATGAGTTAATCCCATCCGGGTTCTATACTCTTATGGGCAATGCGTAAGGATCATGCAGATAATTCATCGGGTTACACAAAAAGAAAAAGCAAATTACTGTAGTGGTTCGCTTTTTCTTTTTCCCTCGAAATCGCTCTCACACTCACACTTTTTCAAAGCGCTTTTCGTTTAGTGTGAGGTCCGGGAGTGAACAGGTAATCAGTGCAGTCCACTGAGGTGTGATGTCGGGCGGGTTCCATGCTCATTATTGACAATTGCTGAACTTTCTGAAACTTTGGACACCCGTCTGGCTTTCGCAGAGCCAGATTACTGAACTCTTTCAGCGGGATAGAACCGTCATCACGAAGCATATCAATAGATATTCAAAGACAACGAACTTGACAAAAAAAGCAATGTGCAAAAAATGCACATTGCAAATGCGGATCGGCCAGTGACATTTTACAACCTGGATGTGATCATTTCGGCAGGGTATAGGGTCAACTCAAAACAAGGCATTCGGTTCCGGCAATGGGCCACACAACGCCTAAAAGAATACTTGGTTCCATGTTCGTTATAAGCAATGCGCATAGGATCACGAAAAAAAGGGAAGCGTAATCGACAGCTTCCCTTTTTTACTTTCTTCTCTTCCCACTTGAATACGAGAATTTCCTCAACCATAAAATTGAATCTGAAAGTTATATCCGGTTCTTCTTATTTCTTGATCGCGATAAGTCCGATGATTCCAGTGATTACTACGAGAGCAATGAAAATAAAGAATATAACTTTTGCTATGGAAGCCGCTGCTGATGCGACCCCTCCAAATCCGAATATCGCAGCTACAAGTGCGATAACAAGAAATACTGCTGTCCATTTTAACATGATACCTGATTTTTAGTGAATAATTTTTATATCTTCTAAACAAGAAACAACGTTCATATTCTTTTAGCTAATATTTTAGGGTTATTTAACAGGCTTCAGACCCTGAAAATTCAATGAAGCTCTGCGCGGGTAATTGTTAAATCCCTCAATATTCACTCTCACTCCGATAGCTATCGGGACGCTCTATTTTCGGGGATTTTTAGAGTGAGAACCGCTATTTTTAGTTGACTTAACGATCTTTGTTATCGACTGATTTTGTTGCGATCCATAAGACGGCTACAACAATCCATAATTTGACTACACGGGCCCGGGTGACATTGTTGAACTTTGCAGTATAAAATTTAAATACAATATCAACACAAAGTAAAATTGCCCTTTTTACCGGTGGTAGCCGTGGCCTGGGCAGGGATATGGCGGAATGTCGGGTTCTATGCTCGTTATGAACGATGCCTAGGGGATCGATCATGAGTTAATCCCATTCGGATTCTATGCTCTTATGAGCAAGTGCGAAGGAGGTCACGCAAATAATCCTCCGGGTTACACAAAGAAAAAGTATATTAGTGCAGAACCGTTAGGGTTGATACAGAATGACAATTAAACAAACTATAAAATATTACTTTTTGGCTTTGATTGCACCTCTAATCGGTGGGGTAATATTATCTGTAGTATTGTCTATGATGAATAATGACAAGCATATTTTGATATTAATACTTGTTGGAACGATGCTTGCCACAATAGGATGCTCAATCTTGAATTTGATGTATTTTCTACCTCAATCATTCACTAAATATAAGTTTATTTTACCCGGAATAGTATCCGTAATTATTGTAGCATATGAATACAGAATGAACTTATCAGATTTGTTAATATTTGAATTTTATGGGGTGATAAATTTGGTATCAGGAGTAATTTGGACCTCAAAAATGAATTTGAAACTAAAAAGAAAAGAACACTAACTTCTACGATGCACTCAACGACCTTCACGAACAAAAAAGTGAACAACAAAAAACTAAATAATAAAGTATCATGACAACAGAAAAAACACTTTTTCTCTTAATTTCGTTTATTCTTTTTACCCGAACTGTAACAGGACAAACAGAGCTACCACCACCAATGGCAATGCCTTCGGACAGTAGTATTATTCTAGTGGACAAAATAATTGAAGTCACAAATCACGAAAAATATTTTATTGACTATTGCACGAAAAAAGTAAAAGCCTATTCTATAGAAAATAATTGGACATCAGAAAAGACAAATCAGATTTTAGAAAGTGTCAAGTTTAAAAATTACAAATTGACAATTTATAATTCATATGCGTTTTATTCAATTGACCACCTAAAATCATTGCTTGATGTTTTGGTTTTATTAAAAAAAGACGCAAAAAATAGCATGACCATGATTTTGACAAATACTATGATGCAAAGTAATTTGGATTTGTTTGTTGAAGGTGTAATTGAAGGTAAATACGTTACTTCAAAATAGGCAAAGCGGCGTACAAAAACGCCTATAGCAAATGCGGTTGAATGCTTAAAAATGAAGAAATTTCAACTAAATAAGTTTACGGTAGGCGGATAAGAAAGCGGTATCAAAACCTCGCACTACGCATAGCCAAACCGTCAGCAACCATAACGGCTTCCAGATATTCCAGGTAACAAAATTGCAATTGATGCGTTATTGGTGTATATTTACACCACACAGCATGATAACATGAAACGACAAAGCATTTCATTTACAGAACCAAATGACGAATGGTTAAAAAATCAAATTGCCAATAAGGAATATTCAAGTAAAAGTGAACTTGTAAACGATTTGATTAGACAAGCGCGAAATCAGCAACGACAAATTGATTGGATTAGATTGAAACTTGAAAAAGCGGAAGAAAGCGGATTTACTTCGGATTCTCGTGCTCAGATTTTAAAGCAATCCAAAGACTTACTTGATGAGTGAATATAAACTCAGTAATTCAGCAAAGGAAGATTTGATAAGGATTCACCATTTCGGAGTTAAAAAATTTGGCATTAAACAAGCTGACAAGTATTTCAATTCTTTCTTTGACTATTTTGAAATCATTGCCGAGAGACCGCTGTCATTCGAAGCAGTGGACTTTATTAAATTGGGTTATCGTCGATGTGTTTGTGGAGTTGACAGTATCTATTTCAAATTAAACGGAGAAATTACGGAGATAATGGCCATCATAGGAAGACAGGATCTGAATCAATTGCTCTAACCGCCAAATGCACTAAGTTTGTTAAACGTCTGTGCCTATTGCCAACCTTAACTAAAAACCACGGATTGAACGACCATACGCGGAGTTCCGTGTCTCCCAGGTTGAGAACCGTTATACGTAATGAAGAAAAGAGCACTAATTAAAATAGTCATCAGTGTAGGTGTTATTATTACCATTTGGGAAATATGTCGGGTCACAGGAATGATTCAACTTTACAAGGTTCCAACAAGTGGAAATACCCCCAATATAAACCCGGGTGATAATATCTTCGCTACCAATCTCATTGATTACGGGCGTTTAGATTTTATTTGCTATGATTTCAATGATCCAAAGTTCGGAAAAGGCATTTGGATACGGAGGGTCTGTGGCCTTCCTGGAGATACGGTAAAAATGGAGAACGGGACATTTTTTGTTAACGGAAGAAATATGGACCATACAATAACACTTAAGCATGATTATGTTGTTCAATCTGGCGTCGCCCACAGGCTTATTGACGATTTTACGTTTCCTTTTTGTTTTCCGAACTCGGATTCATGTAGAATAGCCATCGAAGACGGTCAAGTTACTCCTGATCTCAATGCTCATAAATTTATAAATAATGAAAAAGGGGTGCTTCATAAGTCCTTTAATCAAAATTGGAGTCTGGACAATTTCGGTCCTCTGGTGGTGCCAAATGGCATGCTATTTTTATTGGGAGATAACAGAAGTAATAGTGTTGATTCCAGATTGACAGGATTCACCAATGTAGAAGATGTTGTTGGAGTGGTTGTCGAATAATGCATAACCGGGAAAGCCGAACAAAGTCTTTTGAAAGTAAACCAAACAGGACTGAAACCGAGCGCTCCGGGACGAACGATATCTAATTACCTGACCGGACAAATGACGCGGGATCAGAAGAGTTTTATCAAACCTTATACATCTCTCCTCAGAAGAATTATAATTAACTTCGTCAACAAATAAGTGGGCTGCCATTCGAATAACGAGTAGATGAAAAGAGTACGGATAGACTGGAAAAAATACACCTTTGAATTTCTGTCGATTTTCATAGCGGTTGTTTCAGCGTTCGCATTGAATAACTGGAATGACAACCGGAATAACCGCAACGCGGAAAGCAAAATTCTTTCAGAGATAAACAACGGACTCGAAAAAGACATAGTCGACATTCGTTTAAACATCATGGGGCATAAAACCGGCGTGAAAGCAGCTACTTATTTTAGAGAACTGATCGCGAACAAACCCGTTTCAACGGATTCTGTAATGTTCCACTACTTTAATCTGACCAGGGATTTTGTTTCCATTCAAAATACTTCCGGGTACGAAGCCTTAAAGTCAAGAGGGCTGGAACTGATTCAAAACGATTCGCTAAGAACAAAAATCATATCGCTGTATGAATACGATTACAATGCGTTAAGAAAGTTAGAAGAAGATTACTACGAGCTCCAGTTCCAGGAAAATTATTTTCAGGAAATAAATAGTTCAATTGCCGCAAACCTGCAGTTCAGCCCGGACAAACTGATAACCGGGATTCACATTCCCCTGGAACTCGAAGAGAACAAAGAGAAGGTATTTTTAACGTATTTGTGGAAAATTCAGGCAAACCGGAATTTTATACTCCAGTTTTATGCCGAAGTTGAAAGCAAAGTTGAAAAGCTAAGAGCAGAAATTAAAAAGGAATTAAAACGGTAGCTAACACCAGGTAAGTACAACTCAAATTGCGCGCATTCCGGCGATCGTTTGCTTTTCCACATGCCAAATACTGCGGCAGGAATCGTAACTTTGAACTTCAAATAACGATATTCGGATGCCCCGTTTTCTAAAACTCCTTTTTTGTCGGCTTTTTATCCTGATTCCCTTCGTGTTGCCGCAGTTATCGGGGGCTCAGCACCTCGAAGATTCTCTCCGGGGACGCATACAGGCGAGTAACGGTTTAAAAAAAGCCGAACTTTGCATGGAGCTGGCGAATCATTTCCTGGATCGCGAACCGGATTCCAGCATTTACTACGGGCAGGTGGCGAGGTCCATTGGCGAACGCATCGAAAATAAAGCGCTTGTGATCCGGTCGTATTCCGTGGAGGGAGACGCATACCAAAAAAAGAGTGATCTCGGGAAATCCATTTCCGTGTATCTGACTGGCCTGGAGATCGCTGAAAAAACGGGTGAAAGATCCCTGGAAGGTACGATCTGTAATGGAATCGGGGTCAGCTATTTCTATTTGAATGACCTGGACAAAGCCGAAAATTATTTCATGCGTGCCGCCGCGGCCAAGGCAGAAGCCGGTGATTATAAGTATTATTCGTTCATCGCGGCAAACCTGGCGTCGCTTCAGATTGCGCGACAATCGTTCGACAAAGCCATTTTTACGCTTCAGAATGCCGCGCGGGAGCTCGAGCAAAAGAACCAGTACCGGTATCTTCCGTCGATATACAATTCCCTGGGTGCGGCATACCAGAGTACAGGCTCTGATTCCTGCGTATACTATTATCAAAAGAGTCTCGCGCTTTCTGAAAAACTGAATGATCCGCTCAGCACTATGGTTTCACAGCAAAACCTGGGAGATTATTATTTCCTGAAAAAACAGTATCCCAAGGCGATTGCATACATGAAGGAAGCAATTAAGACCAATAATCAGCGCCCCGAGGATAAGTTCAAACCCGATATGTTTGATCGCCTGAGTGCATTATACGATACGATCGGGGATTACCGGAACGCGTATTACTATAAAAAGCTGGAAACAGAAGCTCGTCAACGCCTGCTTTCAGCGGATAAACAGAGGGCGATTGAAGAGTTGGAAATCCGTTATCAGACTGAAAAAAAGGAAAAAGAACTGCAACTTGGCAGACAGCAAATCGAAAAAGCTAAAAAGAGACAAATAATACTGTTATTCAGCGCCTTGACTATCTTCCTGGCAGCCGGGTTTATAAGCTACCTGGTGTATTTGCGCCGAAAAAATATACGTGTCAGGGAGGAAGAGAAACTCCGGCTCTTTGAAAATATCGTGCATGATATACGCACTCCCCTGACACTTATCTCGGGCCCGGTTAAAATGATGAGGCAGGAATTGCCGTCCAATAAAAACCTGGATCTCCTGGAGCGAAATTCGGAAAAACTCATGCGCCTCGTCGATGAGTTGCTGGACGTCTCACAACTGGGAAAAGGCAATTTTAAGTTGCATTTTACGACCGGAAATCCCCGGGATATTCTGGAAAGAGTCGTTGACGCTTTTTTACCGGAGGCGCGATCCAGGCACATATTCGTACGAACCAGCGATGAACCAGCACACGTTATTTGCACTTTTCCCGTCAATGCGCTGGAAAAAATACTTTCCAACCTGGTTGGGAACGCGGTCAAATACTGTCCGGAAGGGGCGGAGATAGTTGTTAATTCCTCCGTAAATGATGGCCAACTTCAAATCGAGGTAAATGATAACGGGCCGGCGATTCCCGAAAAGGAAAGAAGCAGGATATTCGAACGTTTTTTTAGAGGAAGCAATGCTTCGGAGGTAGCAGGAACGGGTATCGGTCTGGCACTTGTAAAGGAACTGGCCTCACTGGCAGGTGGCTCGGTGACGCTGGAGAGCAGTTCGAAAGGAAACCGTTTTACGCTCATGCTCCCGGTCATCTATCCTCAGAAAAGCGCCGCTACGGAAATGCAAAACGATCTTCCCTGCATGCTTGTTGCCGAAGACGATCCGGATACGGCGGACTTTACGATTTCGGTGCTTCGGGAAGACTTTCGGATCGTGCATGTAACGAATGGGGAACAGGCTCTTGAAAAAATCTCCGAAGAACTACCCGACATCGTACTTTCTGACGTCCGGATGCCTCTTTTAGACGGTTTGGAGTTGCTACGCCGGATTCGATCTAATGAGCTAACGAACCACCTTCCGGTTGTGTTGTTTTCTGCGAAAAATTCAGAAGATGACCGACTTCGGGCATTACAGCACGGCGCTGAGGCCTACATTGCCAAACCATTTTCACCGGAAGAACTCAGGCTGACCATTACAAACCTGTTGACCACGGTTCAAAGAAACCGCGAGGCTTATAAGAACTCTGTGAATTCGGAACACACGTTTTCCGAGCGCGTGGAAAGCCAACATACCTACGTGAACAAAGTGATCACCTGCATCATGAACCATATCGACAATGCGGAATATTCGGTGAACGAACTGGCTTCAGAACTCTCCGTAAGCAGGAGTCAACTGCACAGAAAACTCGTTGCACTCACCGGGTTCTCTACCACGGCATTTATCCGGATGATTCGCCTCGAAAAGGCAAAGGATCTGCTCAGTCGGGGCGAAAAAACAGTAACTGAAACGGCGTATGCCTGCGGGTTTAGCAGCCAGTCCTACTTTACGCGTTCTTTCACCGAATATTTCGGAAAAAGTCCGAGTCACTTTGTGAAAAACCCGTAAAAATGCATTTTGCAACGATACTGAATGATCCTGCAACATACTTGCACAGCGCTGTGCCGATCGTGGCTTTAACTTTGTGTCGGTTTAATAATTCATTATGACAAAACTCCTTTTATTCTTTTTGGCAGCCACGGTGTATACATTCAGTTATGCAAATGATGAATGCGTTAATGCCATCACGCTCACTCCTGGTACGGTTTGTAATTATACCACGGGAACTTTCAGTGGTGCGACTATAAGCACTGCCGCACCTATCTGTGCGCCGGGCTCACCGCAGGATGTCTGGTATAAATTTACGGCTACCGATACGACGATGAGCATTGAACTTGCCGCCAAATCGGGTCTGGATCACGGCTTCGAGTTGATCCAGGGCGGCTGCGGAGGAACGGTACTTGCGTGCGTGAACAGTTATGGAGCAAGCTACGCGGAATCTTTGTTTGATGACAATTTTATTCCCGGTCAGGTATATTACATCCGCGTATTCAAGGCCAGCGGATCTGCTTCGACATCTAATTTCCAGCTTTGCGTAACGACTTATCCGCCACCTGCAAACGATCATTGTAGCAATGCAACCGTTATCACAACGAATACAAGTTGCAACTATGTGAATGGAACCTTCAGTGGTTCAATGATGAACACAACTGCCCCGACTTGCGGTTCGAGTTCACAGCAGGATGTCTGGTTTAAGTTTACCGCTACCGATACGACGATGAGCATTGAACTTGCCGCCAAATCGGGTCTGGATCACGGCTTCGAGTTGATCCAGGGCGGTTGCGGCGGAACGGTACTTGCGTGTGTGAACAGTTATGGAGCAAGCTACGCGGAATCTTTGTTTGATGACAACTTTGTTCCGGGCCAGGATTATTACATCCGCGTGTTCAAAGGCAACGGATTTCTGTCAACCTCTACGTTCCAGCTTTGCGTAACGACTTATCCGCCACCGGCGAACGATCATTGCGGCAATGCAACCGTTATCACACCGAACACAAGCTGTAATTATGTGAACGGAACCTTCAGTGGTTCGATGATGAACACAACAGCTCCGACCTGTGGCTCGAGTTCACAGCAGGATGTCTGGTTTAAGTTTACCGCTACCGATACAACGATGAGCATTGAGCTTGCTGCCAAATCAGGTCTGGATCATGGCTTTGAGTTGATCCAGGGCGGTTGCGGCGGAACGGTACTTGCGTGCGTGAACAGTTATGGAGCAAGCTACGCGGAATCATTGTTTGATGATAACTTTGTTCCGGGTCAGGTGTATTACATCCGCGTATTCAAAGGCAACGGATTTCTGTCGACGTCTACGTTCCAGCTTTGCGTGACGACTTATCCGCCACCGGCAAACGATCATTGTGGCAATGCAACCGTTATCACACCGAATACAAGTTGTAATTACGTCAACGGAACTTTCAGTGGTTCGATGATGAACACGGCCGCACCGACCTGTGGCTCGAGTTCGCAACAGGATGTCTGGTTTAAGTTTACCGCTACCGATACGACGATGAGCATTGAACTTGCCGCCAAATCGGGTCTGGATCACGGCTTCGAGTTGATCCAGGGCGGTTGCGGCGGAACGGTACTTGCGTGTGTGAACAGTTATGGAGCAAGCTACGCGGAATCTTTGTTTGATGACAACTTTGTTCCGGGTCAGGTGTATTACATCCGCGTATTCAAAGGCAACGGATTTCTGTCGACGTCTACGTTCCAACTTTGCGTGACGACTTATCCGCCACCGGCGAATGATCATTGCGGCAATGCAACCGTTATCACACCGAATACAAGTTGTAATTACGTCAACGGAACCTTCAGTGGTTCGATGATGAACACAACGGCCCCGACTTGCGGTTCGAGTTCACAGCAGGATGTCTGGTTTAAGTTTACCGCTACCGATACGACGATGAGCATTGAACTTGCCGCCAAATCAGGTCTGGATCACGGCTTTGAGTTGATCCAGGGCGGCTGTGGAGGAACGGTACTTGCGTGCGTGAACAGCTATGGCGCAAGTTACGCGGAATCTTTGTTTGACGACAACTTTGTTCCGGGCCAGGATTATTACATCCGCGTATTCAAAGGCAACGGATTTTTGTCGACGTCTACGTTCCAGCTTTGCGTAACGACTTATCCGCCACCGGCGAATGATCATTGCGGCAATGCAACCGTTATCACACCGAATACAAGTTGCAACTATGTGAACGGAACCTTCAGTGGTTCGATGATGAACACAACGGCTCCGACCTGTGGCTCAAGTTCGCAACAGGATGTCTGGTATCAGTTTACAGCCACTGCGGCGAATATGGGTGTTCAACTCAGTGCGACTGCAGGCCTGGATCATGGCTTCGAGGTGCTCCAGGGCAGTTGCGGCGGAATGGTAGTTGCGTGTGTGAATAGCTATGGAGCGAGTTATAGTGAGTCAACTTCCCTGACATCGTTGGTTCCGGGCCAGGTTTATTACGTCCGCGTATTCAAGGGCAACGGATATCTTTCGACCTCCAATTTCGGGATTTGTCTTACAGGACCTCCGCCGGCTACCTGTACTCCTGCGGTTTCAATTTCCGCCTCGTCCGTTTCTTTTTGCCAGGGGACGAGTGTCACCTTCACTGCCAGTCCGACGAACGGAGGTAGCTCACCGGTCTATCAATGGCAGGTAAACGGTATAAATAACGGAACAAACAGCGCTACCTTTACGACCGCCGCACTTTCGAACGGAAACACAGTAACGTGTATCATGAGCAGTAATGCATCCTGCGCTTCTCCTGCGACGGCTGTCAGCAATACGATTACCGTGAATGTGACACCGGCCGTTTCGCCTTCCTTTACACAGATCCCCGCGATTTGTAACGGGGAAACCTTTACGCTGCCTTCGACTTCCACCAATGGAGTCAGCGGAACGTGGAGCCCGGCAGTGAACAATACGTCTACAACCACGTACACGTTTATACCGTCTTCCGGGCAGTGTGCATCTGCAACCACAATGACCGTTGTTGTAAACCAGTCCCTCACACCGTTATTTGATCCGGTTGCTGCCATTTGTAGCGGAGAAAACTTTACGCTGCCTTCTACTTCCACCAATGGGATCAGCGGAACGTGGAGCCCGGCAGTGAACAATACGTCTACAACCACTTACACGTTTACACCGTCTTCCGGGCAATGTGCTTCTTCGACCACGATGACAGTCACTGTAAACCAGTCCGTCACACCGTTATTTGATCCGGTTGCTGCCATTTGTAGCGGAGAGACCTTTACGCTGCCTTCGACTTCCACCAATGGAATCAGCGGAACGTGGAGCCCGGCAGTGAACAATACGGCCACGACAACCTATACGTTTACACCGTCTTCCGGAACATGTGTGACCAGCGCCACGTTAATTGTGCCGGTGACCACCGTAAATACCGACCTAGCAGTTACCGGGAATACGATCACAGCCGAGGCTTTCGGAGCATCTTATCGCTGGATAGACTGTGCGGCCGACGAGGTCATTCCGGGCGCGGTCGGCCCGTCTTTTACTGCCTCACAAGATGGCCTGTATGCGGTGGAAATCACCCAGGATAACTGCATCGATACCTCCGATTGCATCCAGATAGTCGGTTTGGGAGTGGAGACGTTTTCATTTTCCGTATGGAAACTTTGGCCAAACCCGGCAAGCGATCAGATTCGTATAGAAACTATGCATCCGGTTCTAATTAGCATCACGGACGTGGCGGGAAAAATAGTTCTGGAGCGTCAACTGGCTAGCGGCATCAATACGATCGATGTGAACGTCGTACCGCCAGGCCTGTACCTGGTTCGTTCCGCAGGCGGAGCCTGCCTGCGTTTCGTGAAAAAATGATTCAGGGGCAAGCGGGATAAACGTTGTGGACTTTAAGGTCTCTGATTGGAAACTTGTAATAGGTACAGCACTAGTATAAAGGCTGGAAAACCAGGGGAAACAGGTATATTTGTTAACCATCGGTTTATTTGAAAACAATTATGAGAAAAATGATCGCGTGCCTGGTAGCGCTGATTTTAACGACTGGCTGTAAAAGCCCGGGAATTGTTTACAATGACCCTATTCCCGAGTATAAAAGTTTAATGATTCGTTCCGCGTTTGTAAATGAGGATCGTGTTGTCAACATCTGGACACCACCGAATTACAACGAAACCACGGACAGTTTTCCCGTGCTTTATATGCCGGATGGCGGACTGAAGGAAGATTTTCCGCACATAGCAAACACCCTGGCAAAGTTGATTGAGGAAAATAAAATACCACCCTACATTTTGGTAGGGATTGAAAACACCGACAGACGAAGGGATTTATCCGGTCCTACTGATGTTGAATCCGATCTGGCGGTGGTTCCGAATCCGGGCGGGTCAGCTAATTTCAGGAGTTTTATTAAGAATGAACTATTTGTTGAAATAAATAAGCGGTATCGAACAAATGGAAAAAGAGCAATTATCGGAGAATCTGCCGCCGGAATATTTGTTATTGAAACGTTTTTACTGGACAATGAACTGTTTGATTATTACATCGCGATGGACCCGGCCTTGTGGTATAACGACCAGTATTTAGTTAAAAATTTTGAATCATTAGCGAAAGCAGATTATAATCAGGAAAAGCGCCTTTGGTTTGCCGGTTCAGGCGCAGCGGATATTTCGATACATACCAGGGCTCTGAGTAAAAAACTCGAAAAATTAAATTCAGGACTGGTCTGGAAGTATGAAGACGAACCCGGAGAGCAGCATAATACGATCTTTCGGGCCACCAAGGAAAAAGCGATGATCTGGACGTTAAGCGAATAGTAGATGCATCACTTAACGAAGCAACTTATTTTTTTTGAGAAGTGAGTTTAACCGGGATTGCGCGCAGTGCATGAAGTCGCGGACGGACCACTCAAGGATTTCCAGGTGTAAGGAGATAGTTATAGTTCATTCTTGCAATTAAAGCTCCAACTGTACTTTTCGAGCGGTTTCATGAAGAATGTAAAGATGAAATAAAAGCGCTAATGGTGATACTACTGAACTACTGTGTGCCGTGGATTAAGCTTAAAGAGCGCCAAAAACTAAACAACTGTTGCCCTGAAAATGTGGAGCAAAGGTTCCAATACGAATATAACTCACGTGAACGATTAAAATATGCGCGTTTGGAATTGATGAAGTATGGTTGGGGAAATTGCATGAATCAATTTGTATATCACCACGAAGACTACGCTCGAATTGAAGAAGAATTTCAAAAATTGTTCATCTCCGTAGAACGCGAAGATGAGGAAGATTGAAATCGGTATGCGTCCACAATGGCACTTATAACAAGCGGTGGAAACCACAGGTCTGACAGGGAAGCGTTAGCCGGACAGAATAGGAACGACCTGACATGTATTACCGAAAGTGAACTTTCTAACGCGATTTTAAAATGCTTCAGGGTTTTGGTTTATCACCCTCAGGATAGTAGAAAATGGGATTAAGGTCCTGTTTTCGGATAATTGCCAACAGTTTGAAAACGGGGCGGAACAGGGCTTTTGGAGTCACATGAATTTTGATATTTGCGGTGCTTAAATCTTGCACCTTCTTACTCCGCACCTCCGACAAATTATCCAGTGGGTATTCAACACCGTCAATAATATAGGATTCAGCTTCAGTAACCCGAACCTCCAGGTAATCGGAAGAATCCGGTTTTTTCGGCAGATCAGTCAGATCACGCAGGTCAGGGAGCGTTATTTTGTACTCCACACAGGACATCAGTTTCTTTTCGCATTCGGCACAATTATCCGAACATCCTGTAAGCATATATAGCGATAAGGCAATTAAACTGATTTTTTCACAATTAAATGCATAGCTGTATTTCTTTAAAACGAATGAAAATTGAATGATCCAGTTCTGAATTAAGTCAACAAACATGTCTCGTAAAAATCAAAAAATTTTGAAGATATCCGAAAGAATTACAACAAAAAACAGGTAAATAGCGAGCCTACGCTGTGATTTCAGGCCTGGTTGGAAGATCGCATTAGCATTAAACAAAAAGCCCATCCGGGGAGCGGATGGGCTTTCTTTAGTTTAAAGGATCTGTTAGTTTTTGATCAGAGCTGCTCTCGCCAGTTTGCCATCTGCGATTACTTCGAGCATGTACATGCCCGGTGCTCCTGTGAGTTGCAGTTCTACGGTTGAAACCGACCCGAAGGATTGCTCGCTGATTGTTTTTCCGAGCGCATCGACAATTCTGATGCTTATTTCGCCATACGTTTTGCCGAGTGCCAGTTTGAAGCTGCCCGATGTCGGGTTCGGGTAAACGCTGATTGCTGCGCTTAAAGTATTCTCAGCCACTCCAACCGTACTTGCCATGCAGGCAGTAGTAACGGTACAGTTTCCGTTGCTGATCTCACAGGCGTAATTCCCGTGAACGGCAGGGGTGAAGGTCTGACCGGTCGCTCCGGCTACAGGCGTGTTCCCGTTGTCACAATCGATCCACTGATAGCTGTAGCCGGAAGCATTTGCCTGCAAAGTCACTGCGTCGAGTTGCGTAATACCATTGTCTATTCCGGTGATCGTAACCTCCTGTATCTGTGAAGAAGTATTGCCGTGTCCATCATCATAGGTCCAGGTTACCACCGTGGTCCCCGGATTTGTGATCGGGAATGAAATGTCGGGTGTTCCGGTGATCGTGCCCGAGCAGTTGTCCGATGCGGCCGGTGCGGCAGGTGATGCTTCGCATTCTTCCATGATCTCCGGAAGATTTGCCAGTGCGGCCGTCGGAGCCGTAAGGTCCTGGATAACTACCTGCTGTGTCTGGATGGACGTATTGCCATTTCCGTCATTATAGGTCCAGGTGATCGTCGTTGTTCCCTGCGTGGTGATCGGAAGGCTGGCATT
>CAYMEW010000002.1:105931-122885 GCA_964389755.1 uncultured Flavobacteriales bacterium
TAGGTCCAGGTGATCGTCGTTGTTCCCTGCGTGGTGATCGGAAGGCTGGCATTATGAGTTCCGGAGATCGCTCCCGCGCAGTTGTCGGTCGCTGTCGGCGCTGTTAATGCTGAAACGGAACACTCGGAAGTGACGTTCGGAAGCGTTGCAAGATCGGCAACCGGCGCGGTGTTATCCGTAATCACGATGTTCTGGGTTTGGGTTGAAGTATTTCCGTTTCCATCGTCGTAGGTCCAGGTTACCACGGTCGTGCCCTGTGCGGTGATCGGCAGGGTAGCATTATGCGTTGCGGTGATCGCTCCCGCACAATTGTCGGTTGCTGTCGGCGCCGTAAGTGTGCTAACGGAACACTCGGAAGTGACATCCGAAAGTGTTGCAAGATCTGCCACGGGCGCAGTAAAGTCTCCGATCGTCAGGTTCAGGGTAATCACACTGTCACAGCCGGCGGCATTGACGAGGTGACGGGTCGGGGTATTCGTGGAACTATTGTAAGTAATTCCGTCCGACCAGGTATAGGGTCCGCAGGACTCCACGGTTTGTGTCGACGAGGAGTTTTGTTTAACCGTAAGCGTAAGCTGTACGGTAGAATCGCAGCCGTGGATGGAGTTAAAGGTTTCGGAGTAAACTCCGGATGTGGTGAGCGTCTGGCTTCCGAATGCATAAGAACTTCCGGCACAGATCTCGGCGGATGCCGTTTGATTATAAACCGGGTTAACGGTAAGGTTCAGCGTCACGATGGAATCATTGCCCTGTGAATCGGTCAGCGTATGCTGAGCCGTTGTATTATTTGAGTTGTAGGTCACTCCGTTAATCCAGGTGTACGGACCGCAACTCGATATGACTGCCGTACCGAAGGAAACATTCAACTCGGCAGCACCAATGTCGCGTACACCTACGAGCGGGCCGTTTTGGGCATTGACCGTCGACGCGCTCCCGTTGTTAATGGCTACAGAACCCACGAGCGGCATCATCGTCGGCGTGTTGCCACCATGAAAACCGAGCGCACTCAGGTTCAGGGCAGCAGAGCTTACTCCCAACTGGTCGGACGCTACGCTTCCGTTGAGGGAAGCCTGTGAAAATATGTTTTTACCGGAAGAAATAATGGTCGGTGTCTGGACATTGTAGATTCCGTTTCCGGCAATGATGCTGCTGCTGACTTTGACGTTCGAAGTAGCCCCGGTACAGGAGATTCCGTTGCCCTCATTGTTTAAAATGGTGGAGTTAATGACCTCGATGTTACTTACCGATGTCGAAGAGGAATTATTGTAAGATCCCGTGGAGAGATACACGGCCCCGTTTCCGATATTGTTGCACACGGTGCTTTGTTTCAGGTAGATTCCTCCGCTTGCTGTGCCGGGACTGGTCGCCGAACTGATAGAGGCCGTACAGAAAATAGCCGGTGCAAACGCGGCAGTATTGTTCGCGATCGTGCAGTAATTGACCGCTACCGACACACCATTGGATGAAGAGCTGGAGGCGCTTTCTACATAAAGCGCTGCGCCGGACGAACTTGCTGTATTCGAGGATAAGGTACATTCGTTCAGAATAATGGTGTACGAAGTGTAATCGGCAAAATGAACTGCTCCGCCCTTCTGGGCCGTATTGTTCCTGAATACACAACGATTGAGCGTAAGGCTGCCGCTCCCGCAGTAAATGGCGCCACCGGTCTGAGATCCGGCATTACCGTTCACCAAAGCCAGGTCGTTGAACGTGGTTGTGGTATTTGCGCTTCCCGAATAAATGTAAAACAGGCGGGTGCTGTTATTACCTGAAATATAAAGCGTATCGGTGGCCGTCATCAATCCGTTAATGGTGAGCGATGCAGTTGTGACCTGGATAGGCGTGCTTAGCACGATCGTATTGCTTCCGCCGGCAATGAGCGACGGAGAAAAGGTAACGGTTCCGCCGGCGGCAACCGCAGCTCTCAGCGAACCTGTACCCGAATCGTTTGTATTTGTAACCATGATTGCGCTTGCCTGGTTTGCAAAAAGTAATCCTGCCAAAAGGGCGATGATCGGCATCCCTTTCCGCAGGTTGGTTTTTAAAAGTGATCTCATAAAACGGGAATTTTCTAAATAATGCTTGAAAAAAATGCAAAAATAGCGTGAAGATCCGGTTCTTTATCATGTCTGTCGGGTCAAATGTACCGGTGGTAGCTTTCCACAAACACCTGGCAATTTATTCTGATCTCTTTGCAGCGCTTATCCGGCTCGTGCGCGATCTTTCGGACATTGCGAGACTCTTCAGCAGGCAACGGCAAATGCAGGATATTTATCGCCGTCACATTTCTGTAAAGAATCTATTTGTAAATTTGAAGGTTATAACCAACTTAATTAACTCATGAAAACACTTTTTGTATTAATCTGCCTTTTTGCCTCCCGGACGCTAATCGGTCAGACAGTTTCCGACATCGTCTTCAAAGTCCATGATAAAGAGGCGGGCGATCTGGTTCTTGAAATTTCCGAGGGAGATCAGTTTAAACTGAATATTTCCACCGACATGACACTTTTCTATACCAAAAAGGGACATAAGGAAAAAGTATATTCCTGCAGCAGCAAGAAAAACCAACTGTACTACCTATCCTATAATATGGGTGAAGAGCGCCATGAATTCAACCTCGTGGAAGGAACTTCACCCAGTGGCCGGGGAACTAAGGAAAACTACAGCCTGCTCCTTGAAAAGGTGTATGAATCAAAAGATGTGAAATTGTACTTTAGCCCCATGTTCACATACGAGGAATACAACCCGTATTCCAAATACAATTCGGATACCGTCAGCTACATAACCCGAAACCATTATCTGGCTTATGGCGAAAACACCTTAAGCAAACATGACGGCACCGTTTCATCGCTCGCGATGCGCTTGTCTTTTGCGGCATGTAATTGTACCTCAGACAGAAAATCGAGGGAATGCAAAGAACGGATTATCGATAAGTTCGGAACGAGCCGGAAAGGGTTGACGGAGGATGAAATGATTGCGATTATTGCGTTTTGGGAGAAACATTGCATGATTGAAAACTAAGTATCCGGAGGTTTTATTAGAGTTCCTTATTCACTTCGATCAGTTTAATCATGCGTGCATTAAAATCGGAAAGTCCCGGCCCGAGTGCGCCAAAGAATTCCACATCGGCCTGTTCGATGCTGATCAGTGCTTTTCGGAAGACGGTTTCTCCTGTGGTCGTAAAGCGAATCGTCTTTGCACGCGTGTCGGTCGGGTGTTCGTGCCGTGTGATGAACTTCTTGGCTTCCAGGGTTCTCAGGACTTTCGAGACCATCATGCGGTCGGCATTCCCCTGGTTGGCAATGTCGATTTGCGTGACCGTATCGCGTTCGCGTGAAAGCCAGGCCAGCGCGGCGAGCAGCACGAACTGCGTCTGAGTGAGATCCAGCGGATCCAGCACGCGTTTTTGTTTGCGTTGCCAAAGTGTCGTGAGTTGCCCGAGCAGGTATCCGGGACTCTCCTCCGGGCTTCTGAAATGAAATTCGATTTTTTCTGTCATGATTCCTTATGTAGCATGTGTTCCGAGATCAGTTCAAAGTCATCTCGCCCGATCTCAAAAAAACCGAAGCGGAAGGGATAGCCCCAGTGCTTCTTGTTCCGAATAAAGCCCAGGCGGTCGATCAACGGCAAAATGGAAACAGTTCTGGCAGACAGAAATTCGACCTTGCGTCGCGCCGGACAGAAGTCCTCCGAGACCTGAACCGGGTATGTTTCTTCATCAATCACCTTTCCAACGGCTGTAAATTCCCGGCAAATATCGGGTTTTCCAAGCGTTTGTTTACCGGAGTAAAAAAGAATATAGTCGCCTTTTTGCAAACGCTTCAGCGGAGTTGCTTTTCCATGACAGGCTTGTGCAAATCCACCCGCAACTCCTGCTTTCACGTGATCTTTGGAGCCTACGATTATCCAGTATTTGGTTCGTGGTGTATTCATTCGTCTGCCTGCAGGAAAGTAAGAGCATAACCGTCGGGATCTTTTACAGTGAGGGCCTTTCCGAAAGGTGTGGACAGAATCGGACCGGTGAGCGTAACCTGTGCTTCGCTTAGGCGTTTTTGCAGGTCTTCCATGTTTTCATCGACGGCAAACCACAGGGAAACTCCCACGCCCAGTTCTTTTCCGTTAAGGTTTCCGATCGGCTTGCGAATCGCGAAACTCGCCTCGTCTTTGTTATACCGGAAAACGCAGGCATCCGGGTTCGGTGTTTCAAGGACCTGAAAGCCCAGCTTTTCGGTGTAAAATTCCCTGGAAGCCTTTAAGTCGCTCACCTGCAGGGAGGAAAATGTCAGTTTACGCATATTTAAAAGTATTGTTGCTGCAAATATAATATATACGACAACAATATGGGTTGTTTTTTGAATTTATTTAAAAAATGCATATATTTAGTTGGATCATTAGTTCTGAATCTAAACTACGCATGAAACCGACACCCGAACAGGAAAAGATTTTTCACTTCATAAAGTCCGATACGAAACATGGAATAATCAACGCTGTTGCCGGTTCGGGAAAAACAACGACCATCATCGCGAGTATCGCTTGTGTGCAACCAGGGAAATCACTGTTATTTTGTGCTTTCAATAAAAGTATTCGTGATGAGATAAAAGCACGTATTTCCGCGAAAGGATATGATGATGTAGTTGTAAAAAACCTGCATCAACTCGGGTTTGACATATTAAGATCGAATTCGGGAACGGCATATCAGGTTGATACCGAAAAATACCTAAAGATTGTAGACAAACTGCTCAAAACGGATCTGGAAGATCCGTTAAAAAGGTACCTGGATCTTTATGGCGTAAATGCTGAACCCAAAAACGGGAATGAAGAGCGCGTACTCATGAAGCACATTTACACGTTCAAAAAGAAGTTAACGGAAGCCATCGACAAGGTACGACTGACTTTAACGAACACAACCTTTTCCAGCTTTAAAGAAATGATGATTCACTTCAGTATTTTGGATGATGCCAAAACCGAAGACGCCCTTTTTGATGAAGAGATACACATCTTTCGGCATTCTGTTGCGGAAGCATTACATTTCGGCAATCACCTGGCCCGGGAAACGGGTTTGATTGACTTAACGGATATGCTTTATTTACCGCAATATCTGGAATTATATCCAAAGAAAAACTATGATTTATTATTCGTTGATGAATGTCAGGATCTTTCCAAAGCACAGTTCGCCATAGCCCTGAAATACGTTAAAAAAGGCGGCAGAATTATTGCCGTCGGCGACCCCAGCCAGTCGATTTACGGCTTTACAGGCGCAGATATCGAGTCCTTTGATCGATTTGGAAGGGTGCTGAAGAACCATGAAAAACTAACGCTCTCTTTTTGTTTCCGATGTCCCGATAAGGTGATTGAATACGCTCAAAGCTTTCGGGAAGATATGCAGTCTTTTGTTAGTAAGGAAGGAATGATCGAACGCATTGAATTTCACCAGGTGCGGGAAATGGCGAAAAACAGGGACCTTATAATCAGCCGAACAAAGGCACCTTTAATCACGCTTTTATTTGTATTGCTGGAAAATAACAGACCGGTAAATATACAGGAAGAGGAAGTTCACGACCTTTTTAATGAACTGCGTTTCCTGTTCTCTGCCAAAGAACTAAGCACATTGAATGCGCGGGATCAGGGACCGTACTTTTTTGAAAAAGTCATACAACGCAACATCCGCTTTACCGAAAAATATGCGGGGCAAATCCGCGACGCGGAGCAAAGAGAAAAGTTTCTGAAAGAAGAAACCCGTTACATAGAACAACGTGTTGATTTTATTGAAAAACAACTATCCATACAAACCGATGTCAAAACAGTGAACGACCTCATCAAACGTATTGAACACTTACTGACCAGGCATGAAGACGCAATTCAGCTTTCCACGATCCACAAATCCAAAGGACTCGAAAACGAGCGGGTATTCATTTTGAATTACGACCAGTTGCCGCTGAAAAAGGACTGGCACAAGAACTGGGAGACCGCCCAGGAGCGCAATTTAAAATACGTTGCGCTCACCCGGACCAAACATACACTTTACCTGGTGAATTCTTTGAAAGAAGAAACGGTGACCCACCCGGGAAGTTTATACGATGAGGTAGAGTGGCATTAAGTGAGGAGGTTCCAGGCGGTGATGACGATGATCACAATGGCGAGTGCCAGGCAAATGTACTTTAGGTCCGGTTGCCAGGAAGTGTCGGTGGCGTGATGTTGTGTGGCGGTTCGCACCTCGTGAAATAAGGTGCCCAGTTCGAATTCGTTGGTGATGAGTTCTTCGAGCTGCGGATCATACGCGGTAAAACCGCACCGGATGAGTGTCGAAATGACCTTTTGCAGTTGTCTGCCCGTTTCTCCGCTCTCGTTTACTTCCCAGAAAGGAACGGAAAGTGCCAGTTCATTCCGGAACATACCCAACTGGAAGGATTCGAAGTTGAGTTCGAGGTATTCTTTTTCGGGACTTTCAAACAATTCGAACAGGACGCCGGTTTCACGGAGTTTTTGTGTGATTTCCTGCATAGATTCCCAACTAATAAAATGTCCGTCTGATTCATCAAGGTCGGATTCCAGCAAGTCTTCCACCTCTGCTGCAGTGAGTACAGGTGTTTTTATAAAGTGAATGTCGTAGCTCATATTCCTTTGCGGGTTTGTGCGCGCAAGGTACAAACTTTACCGAAAGCACTTGCTTTGAAGCGGCTGAAAAGCTTGTAGAGTCGCGGCAGGTCTTCGCCGGAATAATTGTTATGCATTTAACACGATGTTCGATATTCATTCATTTCATACGGTATCCATGCGTCATTCATGCGGTATTTAAGCGGAATTCATACGAGGTCGCTGCGTCATTTCTGCTTTTTTTTGATCCGGGAGATATACGAAAGTGCTTTTTCCGGTCGTTTTAGAGGTTAGTAATCACTTAAAAAACCACCGATATGGCAAAGCAGAAAAACATTTTCCACATGGAGGGCTCCCTCGGGGACCTCAATTTTTATCATCACAAAGTTTACGGGTTCCTGGTGCGTCGCAAAGGCGGTGTGAGCGGAAAGCGAATGAAGAATGACCGTTCATTTGCCCGTGCGCGCGAGAATGCGCAGGAGTTCGGAATGCTTGCCCGGGCGGGTAAGTTGATCCGTCAGGCCGTAAAAAGCGCGTTTCCCGATTATAAGGACAGCACTGTTACTTCGAGGCTGGCCGGCTGCCTGGCAGGTATCAAGGTGCTCGATGATGTGCATATACGCGGAGAGCGCTGTGTGTCCAAAGGCCTGACACTACCGGAAGGGCGCCGGATTCTGCAGCAGTTCAATTTCTGTGCGGGAAACGCTTTGCCGGAAGGACTTAGAAAGCGTATATATGTTGATGCGGCAACGGGTGTACTGGAACTTCCGTTGTTTCAGCCACCGGAAGACCTCGCGTGCCCGGAAGTGGCGACCCACGTGGTGGTGGGTGGTTTGTGCAGCCGATTCGACTTTTCAGCCGGGGACTTCACGAACTCGGTGAGCGGCATGGAGGTGCGCGCCCTCGATTCTGCTGTTCAGAACCTGCAACTGAATTTCCTGCCGCCGGCGGGAGGCGGAACCGTGCTCGTGTTCATACAAATCCGTTTTTTGCAGGAAGTGAACGGAGCGCTTTACACATTGGACGAGGGAAAAAGCGTATGGGTAGTGCACTAAGACTCGGCCTGCGAGGTATCTTTTTCGTCTTCAATCAAAAAGTTAAGGTATATTTGGTTTAAAACCGATTATTAATCAGCAAATGACCAAAACAACCTTAAACAAAATCGGCTACTGTACGGCTCTTCTTACATTTCTCATTGCCACGTTCATCCTGTTCGCTCATTACAGAGGATTTCAAGGTGATTACGATGTTTTTTATTCGGTTGTTTTAGGAGATGGTGACGGATAATAATGAATCTATTGCACTTAATCAGAATGAACTAAAAAGAATGATTTTGAGACTTAAATTCGGTGGAAACGATAAACTATTTCACATGAAACGTGCTCCAATTATTCCATCTGTCAATTTTCACCTCTGGGAACCGTGCAACATGCGCTGCACATTTTGTTTTGCTACTTTTCAGGATGTAAAAAAGCAAATCTTACCTAAAGGTCATTTACCAAAAGAGGAGGCTATCCGAATCGTAAGACAACTGGCTGATTTCGGATTTGAAAAAATCACTTTTGCCGGTGGCGAGCCTACCTTATGCCCATGGCTGAATGAGTTAATCCTTGCGGCAAAATCTTGTGGAATGACGACCATGATTGTTACTAACGGAACAGTACTAAAACCGGATTATCTCGAACAGATGCAAAGCTCACTGGACTGGATTGCCTTAAGCATGGACAGCATCAATCCGGAGGTAAATATATTATCCGGGCGGGCAGTTGCAGGGAAAAAGCCTCTAGATGTCTCTGCTTATTTAGAAATCGTAAATTCCATTAAAACTTTCGGTTTCGGTTTAAAAATAAATACGGTCGTACATCAATTAAACTATACCGAAGATCTGAATGATTTCATCTCAGAGGCAAACCCTTCACGTTGGAAGGTATTGCAGACATTACTCGTCGAGGGTCAGAATAATTTAAAGGTAGCCCCCTTTTTAATAAATGATTTTCAATTTCAGGATTTTTTGAACCGGCACGGGAAGCAAAAATCACTGGTGCCGGAATCCAATGAGGTATTGAAAGGTTCGTACGTGATGGTTGATCCGGCAGGTCGTTTTTTCACGAATACGAGCGAAAGCCATACTTACAGCCAGCCCATTTTAGAAGCCGGTATTGAAAGTGCGTATTATGAAATGCATTACTCGAATGACCGTTTTAAGAAGCGGGGAGGGTTTTATGATTGGGGCATCGTTGACAATGGCGCGAAAGGTTAAGAAAATGAACCTGTACCGAAGGACCTTTGCTAATGCGCAGGATATCCTGCAGTAATTTCTTGCATTGAGCGATCTGCCAGCTATAAGTGCGCTGGTAAATTGGAATCACTAATTGTTTCGGTCCTTTAATGACCGCGAGGAAATTGTTGGCGCTTGCTTTCATTTATTTTTTGGAATTAATTTGAGTTGACGCGCAATGTCCTGCGTAAATTTTGACATTGGACGTTTATGAATATGGATGTCTTCCGAATAATTTCCAATTATAATTCTATTTGTAAGTGCGTCGGAATTTCCGTAAATTTTTCTGAATGAATGTTTCAAAGATTCTTTGTACGTTTCTGTATAAATGAGGGATTTGGAGATCAATTCTTCGGCAATATCTAACTGAGTATTATAAATACTGGAAATACCGAAAGTCTTTTCTAACCCATCCTCTTTATCATTGAATTTGACCTTTAACACATCTGAATTTTTATGCAGTAGATAGTTCGCTAACGATTTTTTTTCTAATTCAAACGAAGAGTTTGATTTAATTGAGTCGTCCAGTATGTCATCTGGTTGATAGAGTTTGAATCCAATTATCTTTTCACCCTTTTTTCCGTTACAGGAACCACAAACCGGTATCAGATTGAAAAATGAAATACTCAAACAGGGATATTTGGATTTCGACAGATAATGATCGAACTGAAATCTTGCTGCACAACCTGTCTTTTTCTTTTTGACAATAACAGTCAATTGTGAATTACAATAAGCACAAGCATTGATTCCATTTTTTTTAAAAATATTTGGAAAAAATGATCTTCTTAACTTTTTATAACCTAGAATTTCGATTAGCTCGTTTCGAAATTCGGAATGATTATCTTTTAAATCTTTAGCGGAAATAATTTGTTCAAAATCATCTGCGTAATCATTTAACTTATCCGGTTTTGCAAAAACAATTTCTCTTAAGTTAGCAATCAAAAAATCCAAATATTTTTCATGTATATCACGATTTACTGAATTCTTGAAAGCCATTAATTTGCAACGAAGATCAACAAACTGTAAGTTGATGGTATCGATATTTTCATCAATCAATAGTTGCAAATGTTTTGTTGAAATGGAAATCATAAGTACGGTCGTTATCGATTAATTTTCATCTGTTGCAGTTTTTCAATTTGTTCATCTATTTCCTTATCGGAAACATAACCTGGGAACTTAATATAAAATAAATCTGAAAGTGACTGCTTTAAAATCGGTTCTCCAATTATTTCTATAAATTCCTTTGCTTTTCGAGCGTTCCAACCGCGTCGCTGCGATTTAGATTTGGATGCAAGGAAGTCTATTAGTGATTGAATCTTATCCTTAGCAAACTCACCCATAAATCCATTTCTTAGGAAAAAATCATTGGCCAGTAAGTCGTGTATATTCGCACCGAAGGTTTGATTTTCGTCTTGCACTGGTTTGCCATCCACTAATTTCAAAATATTGGAAGTGGGAATGTCGGAAAGGATGAAAGGGGAATGAGTTAGAAAACAAATGTTTATTCCGATAATTCCATTTTGATTTTTAGTTTTTACTTGTTCGAGTGCATGAACGATATTTTTAATTAGAATACGCTGCATTTCGGGGTGATAATACAGTTCTATTTCATCGAGAACGACATTTATGTTCTGATAGGCGATTCTATTATTGATTTGCAATTCACTTTTTTGATTGCTCTTTTTAGGATGAACCGATTGTAAATTATATAAATGATATAAAATTGAATTAATATTTAAAATCATTTGCTGTTCACCAGAACTTAACTTGCCAAACGGAATGCTTTGTTCCTTTTGAGGTTCTTGATAAAAATCAAAATCAATTCTAAAAAATCCCGGTAAAGCAAATTCTGATAATTCGGTTGGGCTTAGAATTTCAGGATCCGCAACGCAGGAATTTATCCATTCTATCATTTTACCTTCGTCAAATTCTATTTTTTCTTCGTCCTCGGATTTCCAAAAATTTTTGTTCTTGTGTTGGGTACTATATTTTATGAAGTTTAAGGTTTGTCGAATTTTTTTTGTGATATGGCTGGTATCACCGCAAAGAAAATCTAGTAAAATATTCTCATTGTCCCATTCCGAAGCTTCTTTAAAAATGACAAAGCCATATTGCTCTTTAATTTTTTCAATTTTTTTGCTTAAATAATCAAATGCTTTGGCGAAAAATGGATAGTTGTCATGTAAAATGTCCATTCCAATTGCTTTTTTCAAAAGCTTGCCGACCAAATCGTTTTTAAAATCATTCGTATCTCCAAAACTTAATGGATAGAACGTGCGATATTTCGCAATAAACCGGAAGGTTTTCACACGGTATTTCTCAATTAAATAATTTTCTTTTGATTGATAAATATCATAAAGAAGATTTCCCAGTAAGCGTTCTTTAGACAAATTCAGTTCATCGTTGATATTAAAATTGCCCTTATTTCTCATTGGATTAATAACAACCGGAGTAATATAGGCGTCATTTTTATGAAATAAACGGGAAATCCAATTACCAATAATCTCGGAGTTTAATGAATGATGCGAATAATTAAGTGAAACCGTATAAAATAGTTTCGTGAAATCCAGATCTTCAATTTTTCCAGTTACAATTTGTCGTTCACTTCCATGGCTTATAAGTTGGAAATTTCCATTAGTATGGCTTAATTCATATATTGTTGATTGCCCTTGCACATCTTGCGCCTCCGCTTCAAATATAATAGCAGCATTTAGCGCGTTTTTAATACTTTTTTCTGCTTCTGATTCAAGATCTATTCGTCGCAAAAGTTTACCAACTTTAGTAGTCAATTGTGTCAAAATCAGGCCCACATTTTCTTTTACATTGTCCTTATTAATGGGAACGTGAACATTTTTTAACTGATGCTTTTCCACCATTTTATAACTGAGCGTTCTTAAATTTTCAAAATTTCCAAGTAATTTTTCTTTTTCGTCCTCAGATAGGGCTTCTTCCCTGTTAATTTTTGAGGTAATATTAGAAACATCGTAATAATGCAAGGAATCATTTTGGGTATATTCCAATTGCGTTTCTAATTCTTTTGAATAAGGTGCAATCAAATTTTCATTACTAATTTTTTTATCTACGGCCAAAAGATATACTATATAATAAAATAGTTCAAAGAGGGTGCTTTTGCCACTTCCATTTCCTCCAACTACAGCACTTATGTTGAGGTTAATGCCATTTTTTAAGTAATATAAATTATTTGGGACATTTGATGGTAGGCAAGTGACAGCTGTGGTTTTAGAAAAATCCTTTTCTAATTCTATCTTATAATTTTGATAAAATTTATACGGAGTACCAATTTCTAAATTCTTGCAAAATTTTGAATCGCACCCTTTTAATGGTATAATAGCCAATAATTTAAATCCGCTCATCTTTGTCAATAAATTGTGTTTTTATAAACCGGAGTAATATTATTTCTCGCCGTTCGTATTAACACCCGCGGAACATCTTTAAGTGTATATTTCATAGTTAGCAGTTTGGTCAAATGTAACTAATTTATGTTTTACACTGTATAAATTTTGACATTTTGATAGCCAGGTTGACTACACTAATTCCCTCTCCAACCGTTCTTTCCAGTATTCCCAACGGGGGCATACTTCTTCGAGCAGCCGGTAGAATTCCTTTCCGTGGTTGGTGCGCGCAAGGTACAAACTTGCATTTAGTTGCGAACTGCCGCATGCCTTTTTCCCGTCTTTCAATCAAAAAGTTAAGGTATATTTGGTTTAAAACCGATTATCAACAGCGCATGACCAAAGCAACCTTAAACAAAATCGGCTACTGTACGGCCCTTCTTACCTTTCTCATTGCCACGCTCATCCTGTTTGCCTACTACGAAGCGTATCAGTGTGATTACGAACGTTACGGACTCCTTTTTATTCCCGTGGCTTTCGTTCTCAATCTGATCGTATTGGTCATGATTATCGTTATTTCCCGGCGCAGGCAAATAAGCGGGCCTTTTTATTCGATCCATGCGATGTTGCTGAATATTCCGTACGCCTTTTTTTGTATCTGGTTTGCCCTCTTTTTAATGAGTTACTACCGCGTTACCGTCGTGAATGATACCGATTCCGAGGCGCTAAACATCCGTTTTTCGGGTTGTGACAAGGAGGTGATCAACAGACTGGATGTCGGTGAGTCCGAAACGGTCTGGATTGAATTGGAAAATGACTGTACCCTGCACATGCGTTATTTGATGGATGGAGTAGCCCGCGAAGATCAGGTGGCCGGTTACCTGAGTTCCGGAATGGGGCATCCTGCGACCTATTACCTCAGCGGACGAGATAATCCGAAGTACTGAGAGGAAGTGGCTTTTCCCGTACTTCCAAGCCCTTTAATCGATTAAATGCCTGCCTGACACGGAAATTTCTTATATTCGGCAGCAAATATGTATTAGAATGCTTAACCCAAAATAACCTCCGACCATGCTTGTAGATGTTGACAATGAATTGAAGTTGCGCGATCACCTCGACCGCGATGAAAAACTGCTTTGGGTGGGTGCGCCCCGGAAAGGGGTGATCTTCCGAAAGGCGGATATTTTCCTGATCCCCTTTAGTATTCTCTGGTGCGGTTTTGCCGTGTTTTGGGTCATTATGGCTTCGATGACCGGTGGTTTCTTCGGCCTGTTCGGAATTCCGTTCGTGTTGGTGGGTCTGCTCCTGGTCTTCGGACGCTTTATCATCGATGCAAAGCAGCGCGAGCACACCGTTTACGGGATCACGACCGGGCGGATCATTATTAAGTCCGGGGTGGTCCGCAAGACCATCACTTCGTTGGACATTCGCACGCTGACCAACATCGAGGTGCGTGAGAAAGGCGACGGTTCGGGAACGATTTACCTCGGAATGCGAAATGCAGTGAACCGGATACCGGAAGGCATGGAATGGTGGCCCGGCGCCAAGACGCTGCCCAGCCTGAACCTGATACCCGACGTGCGCCAGGTGTACCGGAAGATCATGGACGTGCAGGAGAAAAGCAGGCAGCGTGAAGGTTGAGCATGTGCGGAGAACTAAGCGATAATTGACATGCAGGCGATTATTTTCATAGGGATACAGGCTTCGGGAAAGTCCAGCTTTTACAAAGAACATTTCTTTAATAGTCATGTCCGAATCAGTATGGACCTGTTAAATACCCGCAACAAGGAAAACTTATTTTTAGACACTTGTTTTACCACTCACACGCAATTTGTAGTGGATAATACAAATCCTACCGGGCAAGAGCGAAATCGATATATCACGCGTGCCAAAACAAAGGGCTACGAGGTAGTGGGTTATTATTTCAGTTCGAAAGTAGAGGACGCTATCCGGCGGAACGACCTACGCATGGGAAAAGAGAAGATCTCTGCCGTGGGTATCCGAAGTTGTGCCAGGAAACTCGAGATGCCGACCTATAATGAAGGCTTTGACAAATTATATTTCGTAGAACTCTGTGATCAGAAATGGAACATTCAAGACTGGAACGATGAAATTTGACGATCTGAACCGGAAATTACGTGTTTATGAAACGGCACATGACTTCTGTGTACCGCCCAACATGTATATTGTAGCTCGTATCGACGGGCGCGGATTCACGCGACTTACCAAGGAAACGCATGCTTTTCAAAAACCATTTGACGATCGTTTTCGCGACCTGATGATAGAAACGACCCGGCACCTGATGCATTGCGGCTTCAAGGTCATCTACGGCTTTACACAAAGCGACGAGATCTCCCTGTTGTTTGACCTGAACGAAAATGCTTTTTCGCGAAAACTCAGAAAGTATAATTCCATTTTGGCGGGAGAGGCCAGTGCAAAATTTTCCGTGCTCCTGGGAGACGTCGCAGCATTCGATTGCCGCATTTCTCAACTACCACGGGAGCAGGATGTGGTGGACTATTTCCGCTGGAGAAACGAGGATGCACATCGGAATGCATTGAATGCACACTGTTACTGGCTGTTGCGCAACCAGGAAATTCCGGCTGTTGCAGCTACAAAACGAATTGAAGGTAAATCGACTGCTTACAAAAACGAATTGCTGCACGCAAACGGGATCAATTTCAATGGTCTCCCAAACTGGCAAAAGCGTGGTGTTGGCCTTTACTGGCGGGAAACGAAAAAAACGGGCTGGAACCCTGTGAGCCAGGAAGAAGTACTAACGAGTCGCAAAGAGATCTATGCAGATACGGAAATCCCCATGGGGAATAGTTATGATATTTTCATTCGTCAGATTTTGGATACACAGGCGCGTTCCTTGGACGATGTTTAGTCATTAGTGCGAATAAATAGCTTAAAAACCCTTTCGGACTGTCGCAATCGGCCTCTGTGAAATTCCGCCTTTGTTTGGATATTTGCCTTATTCTATTGAAGTACGGATTATGAAAAAGATCATTTCATTTATGCACATTTCACTGGACGGTTTTGTAGCCGGTCCGAAGGGAGAAATGGACTGGATCAGGGTTGACCAGGAACTATTTGACTATGCCGGCAGGCGGATCGGTGAAAGCGACACGGCCATGTACGGGCGCGTAACCTATCAAATGATGGAGAACTACTGGCCGGAGGCGGGAAACAAACCCGGTGCGAGCAGGCACGACGTGGAGCATTCTAAATGGTATAACCAGGTTCACAAAGTTGTTTTGTCGCGGACACTCAAAGAGGCCGATCTTACCAATACGCGCGTTATCGCCGATAACCTGTCCGAAAGCATTCAGCAAATTAAACAATCCGACCATGGCGGGAGTGACGACATTCTTTTATTCGGGAGTCCGGGTGCCACGCATGCGCTGATGCAACAGCAACTGATCGACGGTTACTGGTTGTTTGTTAACCCGGTGATCCTCGGATGCGGAATTCCCCTTTTTAAAGATGTTCAGGAGCAGACCAAACTCCGCCTGGTATCGACCCGTCGGTTTACGAGTGGCGTGTGTGAACTGAATTACCTGAGGGAACAATAGGACGGTTGGAAACCATTCAGTTTTTGTAGAATATGGCATAACTACCTTTGTACAGGCGACCGCGTAACACTGCGCTCACGTGAATCGAATCATAATTACATAATGAAGTAAAGGAGCCGGGATTGTAAATGTAACCGACGGTGTCTTTCAGTTCGAAAATGGTCATCACAAAATTACCGTCAACGTATAGCTCATTACCCTTAGTTTTTACTTTACCCGAATAATTAGTTTCCGAAATGTCATTGAAACTGCTGTAATAAGTGCCTTTTCCGTTCTGATCGATCGTGAGCTTTGTAAGGCCATAAGATTCCACCACACACCACTTTGCCCTGTACCAGGTACCAACTAGCCTGGGGTACGTCTTTAGGGCATTTTTCTTACAGGATGAGCAGAGTGTAACGAGTATGGTCAGGTACAGGATGTTTTTCATCGATTTGGAGTTATGCTTGTAAATTTATCAGTTTTTCGGTTACTATCATTGACTTAATGAGACATTCCCCTGCTTAACTGTCGCAGATGCCCCTTTTGGTGCATTTATTTTTGTACGAACTTTGTAACTATACAGGTGGAGCAGTGACCACTTTAAAAAACGGGCGAACCGAAAAGCCACACGAGTAGGGGGTTTTTAAAATACGATGATATGTCTGAAAATAAAGTTTCTTTACACCGTGTGATCACGGCTTCCCCGGAAAAGGTATTCCGGGCATTTACTGATCCGCTTGCCATGGCTGCCTGGCTCCCGCCTTACGGTTTTTTGTGTACGGTCCACGAAATGGATGCCCGTGAGGGCGGTGTGTATAAAATGTCTTTCCACAATTTCAGCACCGGGAGTGCGCATTCGTTCGGGGGTGAATACCTGGAGATCAGGCCGAATGAATTCCTGAAATACTCCGACCGCTTTGACGATCCGAACATGCCGGGTATGATGACAACGAGCGTGTGGTTGAAAAAGGTATCCTGCGGTACGGAACTGAAAGTGGTACAGGAAGGCATTCCGGAGATGATCCCGATGGAAATGTGTTACCTGGGCTGGCAGGAATCGCTGGAAAAACTTAAAAAACTCGTAGAGCCCGAGATCCCGGATGCGTGATGAATTCGGAGATGATCCCGATGGAAATGTGTTACCTGGGCTGGCAGGAATCGCTGGAAAA
>CAYMEW010000002.1:122985-176902 GCA_964389755.1 uncultured Flavobacteriales bacterium
GCTGGAAAAACTTAAAAAACTCGTAGAGCCCGAGATCCCGGATGCGTGATGAATTTTGTGTCCTCCCCCTGTGTCCCCCTCACCGCGGGGGAGGTTCCGGGCAGGCCGGCAAACTGTGAACCGAATATCTTGGATTGGCTTACTAGTGAAGCGCGTTTTACGCATCCAAAATTTCCCATTGAATGGGTTTGAAGCTGTAATTATTGCTTTGTTCGGCGGAGCAGGCCGTGAGTCCGACGATGAGGTCTTCGAGCGCTTCGAATAGCACGTAATCACCGGCTTTACTCAGGGGCGGGTCTACGGATAACTGTCCGTCCGGGCGAAACTGTACATTCATGAACACGTTAAAAGCAGTGGGAACGTCGTCCGGCTCAATTCCGAAGGGCCCGAGGTTCGTATAGAGGTTCTCGAAGCAACTCGGATGATAATCGTGGTTGTCATAAATGATCTCGAAAGTTTCTTTGCTACAGGGTGCGAGCAGGAAATCGTGACGCCCGCAGGTGTCTTCCAGGATATGCAGCATCTTACGGCTGCGATTGCTCCAGAGAAAGTTGCCTTTGGTAAGTAACAGCGTGTTTTCAAAATCGAGTGATTTTCCCGAAGAGATCTTTTCGCGCAGGTCGTGTTCATTGAAGAAGACGAGGTCGCTGACCTGTTCGCCCTGGGGATCGGTCACTTTGAGTTTCTGTCCTTTTTTCAGCCGGAAGGCGGCACCGGATTGCGGAGGTATGATCTGTTTCATGCTTTGGGAGTAACGCCTGACGAATCGTTTTGTTTGCCATGCATGGCGTGAAAGGGACATTTCCATGCCTGATCCACGGCACGTCCGCTATATTGCCGTGCTTCGCTTGTTTCACCGAAATCTTCCAGCATCGGGTTGACGCTTCCCTGGAACTGTTGGTCCCGCATGCGGATCTTATCGCGCACCTGTTCGTATTTCCCGGTTTCACGCAGGCGTGTAAACTGTTCATGCAGGTTGAATACGAGCGCCGGCCGGAAGAAACGACGTGCTTTGCGTGAACTCCCTGGATGTAACCCTACCACGTAAAAAGCACGTCCCAACAGGCTGAAACTGAAGTTTCCACTGGCAGGATCCGAACTCACTTTCGGGTCCCAGCTTTTCGGATCTGCTTCGTGCAGTTTTTGCAACAATTTCCACAGGCGGTCTTCGAACTGCTGTTCCGACATCGTTTCGGGTTGGTCGAACACGGCTACAAACGAACGGTAGTTGTTTGCTTTTGCGTCGCTATTGATAAATGTGTCTAAATCCTTTAAAAGCGTGGTAATGGTTTCGCGGCCTGTAAATTCACCATAGGTTTGTAATTCGACCTCATTGCGTTTCGTAACGGCTTGTGACATCAGGCAGGGATGGTCGCCGGTGAGGATGAATTCCTTAAAGCGGCTGAGTGCGTTCATTTGTTCCATAGTCCTGTTTGTTTTGGATGTGGATAATTGCTCTCAAGCGTCGTGCCCGCTCGTTGCTGACGGCTCTAGTTCGTTTTAAGCCAGGGGAATAGGATTACCTCGTCCGAAACTCATGCGGAATGAAATTTATAAAAACTGGGGAATTAGTTACCCGAAACGTACTATTTGTTGCGGGTGCTTGCCTACCCTTTTCAGATCTGCCTTTTTTTGGGATGCATCATTTCCATCGACATAAAAAATCGTTTTTACTTAGCAACTAAATTGAATTCCGGGGGAGTCGTTGTGTCGCCTTTCTGCTACCGGTAATCTTACTTAACTGTGTTATACGATTAGGTCGTGAACGGTCTCAATTTTAACGCCGTGTATACTTTCCGAGAAGAAGTTGCGTTTCACTACTAAATTCGTGCAATATGAAATATTCTTTTGGGGTTTGTGCCCTGCTGGTAATGTTATCTTTTTTGTTTTCTTGTCAAAAGGAGATTCCTGAGACTCCCTTTCCCGATACAGATCTTTCGGAAGAGTGTTTTATTGCCGAATTCCCGCAGTTCGAGCAGCGATTTGTTTACAAAATACACGGGTATGCGCCCTGTGGCGGAGCAGAAGCATTTCAATCGGTTTACTTTCGTATGCTTGAAGGCTACCAGGAAGGCTCCGCTTATTACTATTACATTCAGACCAGGCAGCACTATTCGGACTTGCACATGCTAGACTCATGTACCGCCCGGTGGGAGGACAAAGGACTTTACCGTTATGATTTCGAGCAGCAGACAGCTACCGTTTTTACCGGTCCGGCATTATCGGATTCGCATGTTGTTTTCGATTTCAGCAAGCAGGTGGGAGATACAATTTTACTCGACTCTTCGAGAAACGTGCGTTTCGTTATAGATCAAAAGAGTACCCGTTTACTGTCAGGTGTTCTCTTGCCGATTGTGAGCGGAAGAATTGTTGGCATAGATAAACAAGTGAGTCATCCCTTGCATTTTGGAAGCATGGGTCAGCAATCCATTGAGATCACGCCTTATACTCCGAACCCTGTTTATTTTTACCAGGACTTCGCGGCCTATCCGTACCTCGTTCCTGAATTGGACCCGATCTTTCACAATGCACCGAACTATACCGATATGCGTTTGCTCGATGAGATCAGCTTAGAAGTGAAAAACGTGGATACCGATGACTGGTTCAGCAAATATGTGATCAGCGGATTTCTGCCTTAAGCAGTGTAAGAAAATGGGGTTCTCGACCCTACATCAGGTGCTGTCCGAAAAAGTCGTCGAGCAGGCCGGCAGCTTCTTCCCACTTTCCGGGCTGACTAAAACCATGATCGGCACCCGCAACGATCGTGTATTGATTCGGGACCTGCTTGTTATTTAATAGATCCGTGTAGGTCGTATAAAGCTGTTGGTCATTGGCGCTGCCCCCGCCTGTTGTGTTGTTTTCCGGCAGAATATTGATGACCGGCTCCGGGTTTGACTTGTTGTAAGTTACCCAATACGGACTTTTGGCCATGTAAGCGAGCTTATTTTCATTCGTCGGTTCGGCTCCAATAGCCCGGTAGAGGACTTCTACCAGTTTCGGATCCAACTGATCGAACTCGGATTCATCCTGGAAACTAAAATCTACAGCTCCTGCGAGGTTCCCCACAACTTTGATCTGTCCGTCGGCATTCGTACTTCCGTGCACATATAGCAGCGCGAGCGTGGCCCCGGCACTGTGCCCGAACATGGCCCATTTGTCGGAACTTACCGTCCATTCGGCTACTTTGTCGACCGCAAAATCAACTGCCAGGCGGATATCCTCCAACTGTTCAGCTATTGTCACTGCACTCGGTTGGTGTACGATGGGATCCTGAAAAATGCCGGTAGTGTCCACCAGGCGGTAATTGATATTCACCACCGCATATCCTTTTGCGACGAGTTCCGCGACCGGAACAGCGAGGTCTTCTTTGTTGCCCACGACAAATCCGCCTCCGTGTATAGCCACGACGACCTTCGTTTGTGAATTGCGGTTTGCAGGCAAATAGACATCCATCGTATGCCGTTCGTGCGGTCCGTAGGAAACGTCTTTCATTTCCGAATAGGTGAGCGGCTGCGCCGGTTCCGGTTCGGGATTTTCCTTTTTGCAGGCCTGGAAGAGGATCGAGACCCCCATAAACAAGTAGACCGGGTATATAAATTTCAGCGAATTTTTCATGTGTAAAGCGTTGGTAAGGTTATAACAGGCTGTTCTGCAAATAGTTTAAAAAAGGAAGGAAAAGGTTTAAAGAGCTTATCCGGGAAGCTTGGCACCGCAAGAGGTTAATGCGGGAGGGTGAGCACAAGCCACTCTGTAAGCAGGCCGAAACGGTTGGCGTCTTCTTTCACCACGACGTAATACCAGTTTCGTTCGGGGATATCCACCGTAAAGATGTCGCCGGCTTTCCGGGGTAGGGTGGCCTCGTAAAACTCAGGAACCATTATACCTTTGCAGAACCAATCCAGTTGGCCGGTGGGACTGTGATCCTGTGTATAGTGCAGGAGTTCGCTAAAGGGCACTCCCGCTTCCAGATCGTGTATGATCTTTTGCCGGAGGCTCTCCAGGGAGTCCATGGTCATGGTGGATCCGTCCAGGTAAATGTATTTGACGCGGATAAACTCGACGGTGTCGCGCTGAACCACGCAGCCAAGCGACAGCTGGTTATCCCTGTTTTTAAATTCATAGACCTGATGAACACTAAGCTGTGTGATCGCCGTATCGGACAAGTAGCCAAATTCAGGGATCCGGTGGAGTTCCAGGTCCCATCCCGGGTGTGCCTTTATCAGTTCATTTGCTTCGGAAAGCGAATGCATGTTCTCAAAGACCTTTTTTCCCTCACCCTCACTTTGTGAAAAGGCGGAAATATTCAGGGAGACGCCAAGAAAGAAAATCAAGAAACGGTTAAGCATGGGTGTACTGTTTCCGGCAAAAATACTGATTTACGGAATAAGGATGTTCACCTGGTTTTGTACGATTTAATTCTTCAATAAGCGTTTGCGGCCAAGGATGTTCGATCCGTTTGTGAACTCGATGAGGTACATGCCGCTCGTTCCGTCAAATGAAAGTTCGATCAGGGATGTATTTGTGAAATCGCGGGAGAAGACTTCCTTTCCGGACAGGTCGCGGATGGTTACGCGTACAAAATCGCAGGTGCTCCCGAGGTCGACCGTAAAATGTCCGTTTGAAGGATTCGGGTAAAGCACGAAGCGATCGGCCGTTTGCACTTCCTGCACGCCTGCCACGATCGTTTCGGCAAGTTCGGGGCGGAAGTTCTCCAGCACGGCATGCATCACGGCAATTTGTCCTTTCGTAAAGGAATTCTGGCAGTTGCCATTCGCGTAATCCATGTAATTCTCGATCATATCGGGCAGGTCGGTGCCATTGATATTGTCCACACAATGATTGGCTGTCTGGCTGCATCCGAAGGCGCTGGATGCGTTGCTGTTGGGCGTATCTCCCACAAAGTCGTCGAAGCTACAGTCACCGTCGCCCCAAATGTGTCGCAGGCCGAGGTAGTGTCCGACTTCGTGATTGAGGTACTTACCGTTGGTGATCACACCGTTGTAGCCGTTGTAAGGCGAAGGCAGGAGGTTGGGGTTGTTCGAACCGATGGTAACGTAATGCATGAGCACGCCCTGGCTGTATTCACTGAGCATCTGCAGGACCGAATCGGGCCAGGTAGACTGGTCTGCGGGAGGTGTGGAAAGCCCGAAGAAAACGAGTTCTTCGAAGTTGAACTGCGGTTCCGAAATGCGCATGTCCCCGATCCAGATGTTGAGGTAATGGTCGGTATCCCAGGCAGAACTGCCGCCCAGGGAATCCTGTGTCAGGCGAAAGAGGTTGTAGTAGAGGCTGTCGTTCACCCAGTCCGAAATTTCCTGACTCTGGCCGGGAGCGTAGGGCAGAATTCCTCCAAAGTGCGTTATAGTGGTTGGTGTTCGCGTAATGCCGTTCGTCGGGTTTCCGTCGGGATCGGTTTCCGCCAGTTTAAATTCGATTCGCGTATCGCCAACCAGCGCTTGAAAAGCCGGCCGGAGGTTTGACGTATCGGCATTTGTCCGGCGGAAGCAACTGTTGAGGATCTCCAGTTGGTTTTGGATCACGGAATCCGGCAGGTTTTCGGCGGCATTATTATACACGACGTGAAACACGACCGGGATGCGGTAAATGTCCCCGGCATCCTTTGCAATACCCTGATGCGCCAGAACTTTTTGCAGGCGGTACATCAGGTCGTTGGAAAGCTCGAGGTAGTCGTGCGTTTCTGGACCCGTTCTTTCGAGGAAATCATAGCTGGCGCAGGAGGGAAAGGTTTCGGCAGAACCGTTGGTGATCACCGAAGTAACGATTCCCTGTGCCTTTGCGGCGGATCCAAGGATCAGGATCAGCAAAGTAGCGAGTAATTTAAAGCGTGTGTTCATCGGGCTGCTTTTTTAGGTGTAAAATTAATGCAGCTTTCCGGTGAAAAATTGGGAATTTGGGACAGGGGGAAAAATCAGTCGAAGGTCCAGTAGGTCCCGTGTTCACTGATGCGGGTGAGATTTTTAAAGAACAGTTTGGGCCGGAAGCCCGTGAGTTGACGGAAATGATGGATGAGTTCCGACTGATCGTAATAATTGTTGCCGTGTGCCAGTTGTGTGAGCGAAGTATTAGCCGATGAACCGTGGTAAGACTCGATCGCTTTGCGGAAGCGGATGATTTTCAGGTAGTCGATGACCGTGCAGTTCAGGTGTTTTCGAAACAGGCGGAGGAGTGTTTTTCGACTCACGCCGACGTTTTCCGCGAGTTCTTCCACCGAAAAGTCCGTTTCACCATCCGAATCCCGTAAGCGTTTTACGGCCTCTACGAGTTTATCTTCGGAAAATCCTTTGTATGCTGCGAGGAAGAAATCGTCGAGCAGTTCAACTTTCCGTTGCGGGTCGTCCGTTTGATAGACGCGATCGAGTGTGTCGTGCATGGCATCCTGAAAGTAGTCGAAGTAAAGGTTGATAGGCTCGTGGACGAACTCGGAGAGCGGTCCATCGAGGAACGCGTTTAAGCCGAGCGGCTGAAAGACGACACCAATCTTATCGAAAGGTGCGTGGATCTCGGCCTTGGCAGCGTGTTTGATCAGTTTGCTGTATCCCATGGCATAGCCCTTTTTGCCGGGTTTTGCGATCGTGCTGAAGCGGGCGTCCCGGATGAGATCGGAATCCTTGTAAATCGAGAGTGCATTTTTATAATGCGGGTAGTAGAGGTAAGCCCGACTTTTGCGGTCATCGGCTGACCGGTGGAAATAATAGTGATCGATGCATGCTCTCAGTACGTGAGATTTCGGGGGAAACGACACGAATTGCTCATTCATAGTATTGCAAAGTTAGGGAGATAACGCGGGAGGTTCGGGATTTATTTTGAAGGCGGGGTATACTATTCACTACTAAACGTTTGTTTCAATTAAATTTTTCTTTCTATATTTGGAAGTGAAGCCATCGCTTCAAGAGAACTATTAACTAAAACACATGCTATGCCAATAGATCAATTGCAAGAATACAATGCCTTGTGGACTGAATTTGAAACAAGGAACTTTTTGCCGGAATTGCTACGTCGGGGATTTACTTTTCATTATGAGGCCGATATTCAGAACCCGGATGTCCTGTTCGTTGGAATAAATCCTTCTTTCGATGAGCGCTATCCTGAAATTCGAAACACGTACGGAAAATGTAAGCCCGGAGAAAATCAGTATTTCAATTCATTTTTTAAAATTGCAGATTTCCTTCAAAATGAATATGAACGAGAAATCACCTGGACACACCTGGATTTTCTGGTGTTTCGAGAAACCAATCAAAAGTTCATTTGGGATGTACTCTTAAATAAGAATGAGCCCCATGGAGTCGAATTTGTCTACCGGCAAGTTCTGATTGCACGTGAGCGCATCGAAGAATTACGACCGAAATTAATCCTGGTCAGTAATACGATGTCAAGAGAGTTAATGGGGAGAAATCAAAATGAAGAAGGTACTCAGGGTGTATGGATGGGGTATCAATTTGAATTTGACAAGCAGATCGGAACTGATCGAATTATAAGCGAGGGGGTGATGAACGGAACTCCCGTTCTATTTAGCTCGATGCTTTCTGGCCAACGTGCGCTGGATAAAGGATCATTCGAACGGCTGGTCTGGCAAATGGATCTTATCTTAAAAACATCAGAAGATAAAAAGGTGTAATTTATGGAAACTGCACTTGTTCCGCTCGTGAATAAAACTGATTATGATGATGACTTCTTAAAAATAGCGCATTATCGATCTCGTCCGGAAATGCTGCCCTTTGTCGGAAATAATTACGGAACTCATGGAATACTGCTTGTTACCGAGAGTCATTATTTCCCGCAGAACGTAAATGAGGAAGAGCTGAATCGTGTATCCGATAACTGGTATGAGCCGCAAGTGTTATGTAAATGTATATCCGGAAACATTCACACGCGCGGTGTAATTCTGAATGTAAACAAAAATAAGGGGCACCGTGTCTTTTTAAATATGCAGTCGGCTTTGAGCGAGGTAGGTTTACATTTCAACGATGTGGCCTGGTACAATTTCTTTCAGAAGCCGGCCAGTTACAAAAGCGGGTTCAGGCCTGATCGTACCGGAACGGATATTGCCAGGTCACAGGAGGTTTTTGAAGATTTATTGAATATTCTGCAACCTAAACTCGTGGTCTTCGCCTCCAAACTGGCATTTGGTGCGCTTCAGAAATCGAACGGCAAGACGGCGCGTGTGTGGGATAAGGAGTTAAAGGCACACCGGTTTAAGGAACATTCGTTCCCCATTCAGGTCACGGCCCACCCAAATTCGGTTAGCTGGTATGCTAAATGCTATAAAACACCAGACGGTTCAAAGATCAGCGGCCGGGAAAAATTTGTGCGGATCTTAAAAGCAAAAAGGGTTAAAGTGCTATCTTAGTTGGATACTCCTCTGAGAGAGCGGCTTGCTCCACCATGATTTGTTTTATTTCAATATATTGACCTGAATGTTCGATCCTGAAAACGAAATCGTACAGCTCTGCGGGAAAGCCATCGAACTGGAAGGCGCATTTCCCGAAAAGGCAGCCCTGCTTTTCGGGGAAGCCTGGGAACTGGCGCAAACGGACTTTGAAAAATGTGTGGCAGCGCACTACCTGGCCCGGCATCAACACGGTATTTCTGAAAAACTGGACTGGGACCTGCGCGCCCTGGCTTTTGCCGAAGCGGTTCGCGATGGTTCTGTCGATGCCTTTTTTCCTTCTTTATTGCTCAATGTCGGGAAGGGTTTTGAGGATTCGGGTGATAATCTTCAGGCACGTAATTATTATGAACGCGGACTTGCGCAAGCAACATTACTTCCGCAGGAAGCTTACGGCAGCATGATTCGCGGCGGACTGGAGGACGGTCTCCGGCGAATTGAGAAAAAGAAAGCGGATTAAAAAAAGAAAGCCTGCCGGTTTTGTTAGAACTGACAGGCTGTCTACCGTGTATGTATAAACTAAACTATGAACATTTTCAAGACCCAATACGGGTACTGAAGCTTAAAACGCGTGTGTCGCCCCGATATTTTGAAGAATTCATTCAGTTTATCAAAAGCCGTCCGCCGCTGAATAAAATGCGGTTTTCACAAAGCACAGGCGTTTCCTAACCGTTATTTAGCCGTTTATAACCGTTCGCGAAATACGCGGACCGGGTTTCCCCGTTCGAGCTGATGATGTTCCAGCCACTGCGATTCACGCGTACCCACCAGTTCCAGCGAACTCATCGACTCCACCTTTCGGCGAAGCCGTTCCAGGCACTGTTTCCGGTTTTGAAGTTGCGATCGGGAGTCCGAGGCAAGCACGCTGATGCCACTGGGCAGGTGTTTTCCGCGCACCGCAGTTTCCACTTTGTTGACGTGTTGACCGCCGGGTCCGCCACCGCGCAGGGTTTCAAAGACGACATCTTCCGGCCGAAAGATGACTTTCTCCGGCACTTCGAAGACCTCCAGCCCCACGAACCAGTTTTTCCGCCGGTGTAACTTCCGGTACGGACTCTGCGCGATCCACTGAATCGTTCCCTGCCAATCGCCGAGAAATTCGGAGATCTGTTTTCCGTGCAGGTGCAGGAGCGTTGAGCGCAGCGTTCCTTTCAGGTCGCCGGCCTCATCCGAAATAACCTGTATCTCGAAACCCGCCTCGCGTGCCGCTTTCATAAAGTATTGCTGAACCCGGGCCACGACCCGGCAGCATTCATCCGGACCTTTTCCGGAAGTGATCTGTATAATGCGTTGTTCCATCGTTTTAATCTTTATGCATGCGTACAATTTGCGGGTAAAAGCGTCCGTGCACTTCCACGAGCGACTCCTGTGCCGCCATCACCTGCAGGATGTCTTTGTAGGCTGCAGGATTTTCTTCCGTGCTTCCGCCGATCAGTTTCACACCCGTGCCTGCGAGCATCTTTTTCAATGCCGAGCCGCTTACGGTATTGCGCGCCTGTTGCCTGCTCATCGCACGTCCGGCGCCGTGTGCGGCCGAATTGAGCGCCAGGTCGCTTCCTTTGCCACGAACAAGGAACGCGGGTGCCGTCATACTTCCGGGGATAATTCCCCAGGTACCCGCATGTGCCGGTGTGGCACCCTTTCGGTGAACAATCGCGCGACTTCCGTCAGGCAGTTGTTCTTCCCACGCAAAATTGTGGTGATTGTCTACCGTGGCCAGGGCGCCAACTCCCAGTTCTTTCAACAGGTTCGCATGAATGCGTTCGTGACAGGCTTTAGCATAATCGCCCGCGAGGTTCATTCCGAGCCAGTATTCCTGTCCGGCTTCACTGTCGAGGTCCAGCCAGGCGAGGTGTTGTGCCTGGCGCGGCAGTTTACAACTGTTCATCGCGAGTTGCGTATAATGCCTGGCAATGCTGGCACCGAGTCCGCGGCTTCCGGAGTGCGAAAGGATCGCGGTGTACGAACCGGCCGCAAGTCCCAGGTCGTTTTCTTCGGAAAGTTCGATTGTCCCGAACTCCACGAAGTGGTTTCCACGTCCGGAAGACCCCAGTTGTCGCATGGCTTTACCCTGTAAACGACGGAGCAGTTCGGTTGAACGGAAGCGTTCATCGTCCATGATCGCGTGCTCCTGCCGGAAATCGAGTCCGCCTTCCATGCCGAAATGTGTTTTTTCACGCAGCGCGGTCTTTGCCTGGTAGGAATACCGTTTGAGGAAGGATGCCGGTTCTTCCAGAATAGTGAGTGCCATGCGGCAACCGATGTCCATGCCCACGCCATAAGGAATAACGGCATTTCGCGTTGCGAGCACTCCTCCGATTGGGAGCCCGTATCCCGGGTGTGCATCTGGCATAAGCGCTCCTTGCAGTGATACCGGGAGTTGCAGCGCTGTTTCTATTTGTCTGCGAGCACCAGCTTCAATGTGTTTTCCGCCGTAAACCTTCAGCGGGCCGGGTTGTGCCAGCAATTCGTGGCAGGTGAATTCCGGTTCACGCTTCGTGTCGGTGAAACATTCCGCAATTTGTCCGAGTACGGCGTCCGAAAGATACTTATCCGGATCCTGCTGTACCTTTTGAAGCAAGCCGAGTATTTCCGTTTTCGGGTGATGTTTGAAATGTCGCCTTGCAATGTTCACGGCAAGGCTGCGCGCCTGGTTATTTGTATATCCGATCTTTGTAAGATCTTTTGGTTTGAGATTTCCCATATGATGAATTGAATCGGAACATAGCCGGTGGCCGTTCCTGTAAAAGTGTGCGTACCTGTTCTTCGAAGTTTGTGTGAAGCCCGGGAAAGCCTGTGCAGATACTGTTCACAGCGATCGGGGCTTTTCGTTTAAAAAGCGACATAACTCATGTGTTGAAATGTGAAGAGAAGTTGCGTGCAGCAACGAACCCGGCTGTCACCCCGCGGGCGGGGCATCCGCATGCAGCATGTCGGGCGAAGGTTTCCGCCGGTCTTTCTACTAAAAAATAAGAGGTAATGGAGGAACCGAAGCCGTTCAGGCTTTCAATGCAGGGGATGCTATGTTGTTACGATCCATCATAATTCCTTAATTTTGAGATGATACATTAAGGATTTGTCGCAAAAGTAAACAATTTTTTTAAAAAATACACGTATTACTTTTTTCGTACCTTTGTACCGATCTAAAATAGCTGCCGTCATGAAATCCCTGATAACATTCATTTCGCTTATCTGCTGTACCTTCGTTTTTTCCCAGAAGATCAACACAGAGTATTACCTCGTGCATTCTTTGCGGCAGGAAGGCGAACTGTTTCAATTCAAGACGCTGGATCCGGATAAAAAAGGAGTGCGGCAACACAGTAAAAAGAAATTCTATTACTGGTACAAAGCACAACACGTGATGTCCACCCAGGGCGGTTCCTCCGGACAATTACTGCATGGAGAATTCGAATCGTTCTACGACAACAAGCAACTGGCCCGTAAAGGCGAATTCCGCAAAGGACTGAAAGACGGCGAGTGGCTTTACTGGCGCCCGGACGGAACACTCTATCGCAGCGAACACTGGAAAAAAGGGCGTGCAGTTGGTGTCACAACACTGTATGATGTAAATGGAGAAGCTTCCGAAACAACTCGGCATTTTCGCAATCACTTCGTGCGAAAAACAGCTGATTCCCTGATCGTAAGTCGGCGAGACGGACGAAAGGAGATCGTGTATCTCCAGGATTCACTGGGGCGGACCACACGCGAGTTGCATTACAAGAACGGACGTTTGCACGGAAAAGTAATCGAATTCGAGAACGGCAAAAAAGTAAACGTACTGCGCTACAAAAACGGGAAACTGATCACGAAGCCTGCAAAGGAGAAGAAGTCCCGAAAGGATAAAGCAGCGGAAGAGCCCGATACGCAAACAGAGGCGAAGGATAAGAGAACCTGGAAGGAACGCCTGTTCGGCAAAAAAGAGAAAGCGGAAAAGGAATCGAAGGATCCATCCGGAAATTCAGACAAAGCGAAAAAGATAAAGAAAAGCGACCCGGGAAACGCGAAAAGCAGAAGCCGAAAGAAAAGAAAGTGAAGCCGTGAGCATGCTGAACTTACATAATCGCCTGAGATCCTCCGCACTCGCTTATGCCATTTCGTTTATGCTGATGGTCGGCCTGGTAACCAGCGGGATCATCTTTATTGCTTCGGCCAATAAGCGGCTCGAGGTGAATTACCTGCTTGACGAACACCTGACTTTCAACAATTACCTCGCACTTAAGCTCGCGTCCTGCGGATTGCTTCGAAATAATGCCCTTCATGTGCACACTTCCGGCGATAGCTCACAAGCCGTGGTTAAACCCTGGGGCGCTTTCGAAGTGGCGGTAGCGACCAGTTTCCACGGGAACAGGCGCGTGAAAAGCGCCGCACTTTTCGGATATGACGACAAAGACCAGCTTCCGGCGCTGTACCTTCCGGACCAGAGCCAGTCCTTGAAACTGGCAGGAAATACCCGAATCGAAGGAACGGTGATGCTGCCCGAACGCGGTCCGGAACGCGCATACATCGGGGGAAAGAACTATGAGAACGATCAACTGATCTATGGAACCATTCAAAAGAGTGAGAAACACCTGCCCGCATTAAAAGAGGCTTTTGCGAACATGCAGTTTCGCGATTACCCTGCGGATGCCGAGAAACTTGAAAAACTGCCAGCCGACTCCGTTTTTCCATTTGACCGGAAAACGTGCTATTATTCGCAGACCGGCCCTTTCACGATTACTCAGAAACTCGGGGGAAACCTCATCGTGCATTCTTTTGATTCCATCCGGATCGGGGCATCTGCACAGTTGGAGCACGTGCTTATCATTGCACCGGTCATTTCGATCGAAAGCGGCTTTACCGGAACGCTTCACCTGCTGGCTCACAAACAGGTGCGTCTGGAAAGCGATGTGCGTTTGCAATATCCCTCCACGATCGTGCTGAACGAACTGGATTTCAATGACGGCCCGGATGTCAATTTCGTGAGAGTTGGCGAAGATTCGCAGGTGCTCGGCGGGATTCTGATCGTTTCGCAGGAACGGAACTTCCGCAAACCCGTATTGCTCGACCTGCAACGTGGCAGCGTGGTCGGCGGACTTGTTTACAACACCGGTGAGACCCAGCTGAACGGGCGCATTGCCGGTCATTTGTACACACAAAACTTTTACCTGCGCGCAGGCGGCGGTGCTTATCGCGATCACGTGCTGGACGGACGCATTTCGTCCGAAGACCTGCCTGCCGTATTTATTTTGCCCCACTGGCTCAAAGAACAGGAGAACGGGCGGGGAAAACTGATCACGCATTTTTGATATGAAGAGATTACGCGCATCCAGTATTGCAGAAGTGCTCATCGCGGTAACGGTGATCGCCATTTGCTTTGGCATTGCGTCGCTCGTGGTAATCCGTTCGCTTAAAACGACCTCCGGGTACAGTGAGTTTGCGGAGCAGACGGAGATACAAAGTGACCTGATGCAGATGCTCGTGCGTGACACATTATACGAAACCGAACCCGAAGCCCAGCGGGAACAACTTTCCGATTCGGTGGCTGAACTTACTTTCCTCGGAACGGATGATAAACTGATCTGGCAACAGGAACTGATCTCCCATGAAAAGGAATACTGACATAGCGCGCCTTCCGGCATTTACGGTTTTCGAACTGACCGTCGTGATCGCGATCCTCAGTACGCTGGTCATGCTGATCATGTTTGGTTTCCGGCGTTTCAACGAGCAATTGAAAAACGCGGCGGACATCAGTACGCAGCTCAATACCTGGCGCATGGAACGGGCCGGGATGTGGAAAGACTTCTTTACCGCGGACTCCGTACACATTCAAACGGATGAGGTACAACTCTTCCGGCATACCGACCGGATTACATACCGTGCCGAGGAAGGCCGGCTATTCCGCAAGATGAACGACCTCGAAGAAGTCGCGTTTTCCCTGCCGGAGGCCAGTATTGTAAAAGTAGAGCAAAACGGGAAGGTTTGTGCGGAATTCCACTTTGCGCTCAACGACGTAACGCCCATGACGATGACCTGTTATCCGCTGAGTTCGCGCAAGCAGGAGATAGACACCTATTTTAACCGACTGGCAGATGAGTAGTGCGCAAACGGGCATATTGAAACGCGAGATCCGTCTTACGAAACTCTTTTCGGACAAGGCCAAGGAAGCATTTTACAACGAGTTCACTTCCCTGCTCGAGAGCGGGATCGATATGCAACGCGCGCTGACCATCCTGAGTGAGGAACAAAGTTCGGCCAAAGTGCGCGGCGTGATCGAAGGAATCCGGAAAGAACTCGTGCTGGGCGCATCGCTTTCGGAAGCCATGCAGCATTCGGGCCAGTTTATTTCCTACGAATACCAGAGTATCCGGATCGGGGAAGAAACGGGTCGCCTGAAGATCGTACTTGAACACCTCTCCGCATTCTTTGCAGATAAAGTCAAACTGCGTCGGCAACTGATCGGGGTGTTTACCTACCCGGCTTTCGTGATCCTGATTACCTTCGGAGTACTGTACTTCATGCTCAACAGCGTGGTGCCGATGTTCGAAGACGTGTTTAAACAGTTCGGGCAGGAACTTCCGGTACTTACGCAGAAGATCATCTGGCTTTCGGATCATTTTTCGCTCTTTATGGGTGCTTTTCTCGCACTTGTTGCCGGACTCGTCGTATTGGCCTATACGCAGCGAAAAGAAGAATGGTATCGCAATGCATCGAGCAAACTGGCCATGCGGCTGCCAATTTTCGGGGTGTTGATCCGCAAGATCTACCTCGCGCGCTTTTGCCAGACCATGTCGCTGCTGCTCTCCTCGCGGACACCGCTTATCAAAACGCTCGATCTCACCGAAGAGATTATCGGATTTTATCCTTTGGAAAGCGCGCTGAAAGAAATAAAAAAGGACATCATGGCCGGGGAGAATTTGAACTTTGGCCTCGGAAAATTTTCCATTTTTGATAAAAGATTAGTTTCTTTGACAAAAATTGCAGAAGAAATTAATCAGCTGGACAGCACTTTCGACCGATTATCTAAACAGTACCAGGAAGATATCGAATACCGCACCAAACTAATCGGAACCATCATTGAACCAGCAATTATAGTAATTATCGGGTTGATCGTCGGAGTGATCATGGTGTCGATGTATTTACCAATGTTTAATCTCAGTAACGTGATAAAGTAATGATGAAAAAGAAGCAAAGCAGAATCTTTCGGAAAAAAGTCGGTGCTTTCTCGCTCGCGGAAATCCTCATCGTACTGGCGATCATGGGAATTTTGATCATGCTCGTGGTACCGAACCAGACCGGTGTGGCCACGCGGACCAAAAGCCTGGAGGCTCAGCAGGAACTGCGCATGGTGCACAACCTGCAGTATGCGTATTACCTCCAGTATTCAAAATATTCAAACGACCTGACACAATTGAATTACATTCCGCACAAAACCGTCCAGGAGAACGGAACGGCCAACTATAAGGTGAGCATTGTCGAAGCGACGCCAACCACTTTTAAGGCCACGGCGACCTCGGTTTCCGATTTTAACGGGAACGGAACCTACAATGTCTGGGAGATCGACCAGGACGGAATCGTGAAAGAAGTACAACCGGATTGATTAAGTTAACATGGCGCTGATCACCTTGTATATGCTCCTCATCCTGATCTTTTGGGAAGACCTGAAGGAACGCAGTGTCCACTGGTTCCTGTTTCCGTTGCTCTTTATCGGCGGGCTCTGGTTTCGCGATTTTCAGATCAACTGGGAAGATCTCGGTATGAACCTCTTGTTCCTGTGTGTGCTTTTCGGCGGACTTACGGTATATCTTTCGCTAAAGTTGGGTAAACTCGTGGCCATAACCAAAGCGCATTTCGGCTGGGGAGATATTTTGTTCCTGCTGGCCATCACGCCCTTTTTCAGTTTTTTCAACTTCGTGCTGCTCTTTACCTTCGGTACCATTGCGGTGCTGTTGATTCATGTGATCGTAAGCCTGTTCGTTTCCGGTCCGAAGAGTATTCCGTTCGCCGGTTACTTTGCCTTACTGACGGGTCTCGAACTGACCTTTTCCATGTCTGACCATTTAAATCACTTGCTGGTATGAGCGAAGCGATCGACATTATCGAGATCAGCGCAGATGTGCAGCAACTTGTCAATTCCGACCTGGCCTGGCACTACCGCATAATTCCGTGTACTGCGGAAGAAGATAAGCGCGTGTTTTACATCGACGGGGAAGAAGATACTGCGTTGGCTTCCGAAGAACTCGAAGCACTGCTCGGCGTGCAGGTGGAACTGATCACCAAACCATCCGAAACGATTCGAAAGGCACTCGGCCGTTATTACCGTTCGGCAGCTTCCGACGGTACGGCCAAAGTCAGCTTTGATGCGCGGACGGATTTCGTGGACCGCCTAATCCAGGAGGCCAACAGCATCGGCAGCAGTGATATCCACATCGAGATCTTTGCCGACCGCGCACGGGTGCGTATCCGGATCGACGGGCACCTGATCCAGCGCTATGTGCTCGACAAAGCCGATTATCCCGAACTGGTGAACAAAGTAAAGATCCGTGCCAACCTCGACATTTCGGAGAAGCGACTTCCGCAGGACGGACGTATCCAGTACGAGGATTTTGACATCCGGGTCTCGATATTACCGACCCTGCACGGAGAGAAGATTGTTTTACGGATCCTCGGTCACGACGCCACTTCGATCAGCATTGAAAAACTGGGCATGTCCGATCACGAAAAGACAGCGTACCTCGAAGGAATTAAAAAACCGAACGGGATCCTGCTGATCAGCGGTCCGACCGGTTCCGGGAAAACCACCACGCTTTATGCCACGCTCAAACTGCTCAACGAGGAAAAGCGCAACGTAATGACGGTGGAAGACCCGGTGGAATACACACTCGAAGGAATCAACCAGGTACAATTGAAAGAATCCATCGGGCTTACGTTTGCGAGTGCGCTGCGTTCTTTCCTTCGCCAGGATCCCGATGTGATCATGCTCGGGGAGATCCGCGACGGCGAAACTGCACAAATGGCGATCCGCGCAGCTTTGACCGGTCACCTTGTGCTGTCAACGATTCACACCAACTCGGCCTGGGGAACCATTTCCCGCCTGATCGACATGGGCGTCCCCTCGTTCCTGCTGGCCAACACGATCAATACGTCGGTGGCTCAGCGCCTGGTGCGGAAACTGTGTACTTCCTGCCGCGAACAAAAAGCGCTCGATCCGGCAGACTGGCCGACGCATGCCTGCGGAATTCCCGCTCCCGAAGCCCATTACGTGGCCGTGGGTTGCAACGAATGCCATTATACCGGTTATAAAGGACGGATGGCCGTATACGAAGTGATCCCGATCGACCAGGAAATTTCAGAACACATTAAAAACAATACGCATGATATCGCACCGGTATTAAAATCACGCGAAATCAAGTCACTTGCGCGACGTGCGCATGAAATATTCACCGAAGGGATTACTTCGCTCGAAGAGGTCTATCCCTTATTAACCAGCTTCTGATCATGCAGCTTAAATTACTTCTTCTCATTTCTCTTTTTGCACTTGGTTTTGCCTCGGCAGGCCGCGCGCAGAAATACACCGAGCCGGAACTCCGTCGCGTGCTCGACAGCCTGAGCCTGCGCCATCCCGGCTTTAACAACAAGCTACAGCTGAACCTGTCCGACCTGCCGCTTTACGAGCTCATTAATTCCGTGGCGCTTGAGAATAACCTGAACGTCAGTGTGGATCCGTCGCTGACCCAGACCATTTCGTATAACTTTTTCGATGCGCAGGTCAAGGATATGTTCGTCTTCCTGTACCAGAATTTCGAACTCGAATATTACTTCGTGGGAACGATCATGTCCGTTAAGAAACGAATGCCGGAACCGGACCCCGTACCGGTGTTGAAACCCAAAAAGATCGAAGCGACTTACAATTCGGAGAACAACTTCCTTTCACTTGATTTGCAGAATGACACGCTTTGGCGCGTTACCCAGGAACTGACCCGCATTTCCGGGAAGAACATTATTTTGTCGCCCGACATCCGGAACAAACAGGTAAACGCTTATTTCCTGAACCGGCCTTTTGAACAGGTCATGGAAATGCTCGCGCAGGCGAACGGACTTGACGTGATTCACAACCCGGACGACTCGTACGTGGTTCGCGGCAGTAATGCCGGTGAAACCCTTGCGGCGGGAAACCCGAAAGATCCGAAGCAGACGACCTATAAACCGTCCAACAGCAACGGCGACTTTATCCTCGCGAAAACACCGGAGGGCAAACTCAACGTGTTTACGAATAACGTTCCCCTGAACGACCTCATCCGTGGTGCGGCCGAAGAGACCGGTGAACATTACATCATTTATACGAACATCGAAGGCAAGGCGAACCTCGAAATGCAGAACGTGAGTTTTGAGGACATTGTTAAAACGGTTTTCCAGGGCTCCAAATACAGTTACCGTAAGGAAGGTGATATTTATGTGATCGGGGAAAACACCATGCAAGGCCTTCGCTATTCGGAGTTAATTCGCTTAGAAAACCGCACGATCGAAGTCGTGAAGTCGATCATTCCCAAAGATTTCCTGACCGATCTGGACGTTATCGAATTCCAGGAACTCAACGGACTTGTCGTGACCGGCGACGAACGCAAAGTGCGTGAACTCAAAAGTTTCATTTCTTCGATCGACGTGGTCGTGCCGATGGTACAGATCGACGTCATGCTGCTCTTTTCGAAAAAATCGTATTTGACCAGTACCGGCATCAAAGCCGGGTTGAAGGATGCGCCCACGCAGACCAACGGAACCGTATTCCCGAACCTCGATGTGGAAATGGGCGCTCAAACGATCAACGACATTCTCAACGCGATTTCCGGTTTCGGATTTGTGAACCTCGGCCAGGTGACCGAAAACTTCTATTTGTCCTTGCAGGCACTGGAATCGAACAACATCATTGAGATCGAAAGTACACCGAAGATCTCCACGCTCAACGGGCATAAAGCCGTGCTGTCGATCGGTGAAACGACCTATTACCAGGAAACCCAGGTGAACGTTCAAACCAGTGTGACACAGCAGGGCGTGCTTCAATCCAAGATCTGGAAATCCATCGAAGCAAACCTGAGCGTGACGATTAAACCATTTGTAAGTGCCGATGAACTCGTGACCCTGAGCATCACCGTCAAACAAGATGATTTTTCCGGGAAGATCGACCCTTCCGCTCCGCCGAACATTTCGACGCAAAACTTCGAATCCGTGGTACGCGTGAAGAACGGCGAGGTGATCCTGCTCGGTGGCCTCGAGAAGAAACGCAAAAACGATTCAGGTTCCGGAGTTCCGTTTTTAGCACGTATTCCCGTGATCAAATGGTTCTTCAGTAGCCGTAGCAAAGAGCGTGAAAAATCGAAACTGCATATTTTGATCCGACCTGTAGTAACGTATTAAATCCATGAAAAGCCTCCGTCATATCTGGGATCCTTCCGAACTCGTCGTGGTGATTATTCAACTGCGCGGTGACGGCATGGACCTTTTTGCGGTCCGCGTGAAGCAGGGACGCGAGTCGGCGTTGGCATCGGAGGCGGAACAATTCGAGAACCTGGCGGGAGTTACGAAAAAATTCGGTAAGAAGAGCGCTTATCATTTTCACGTGCTCGGAACCGGCGTACTGAACCGCCTGGTGAACTTTTCCCCGTCGTACCGCGATGAACTCATCGTTAGCGGCGATAAAGAGGCTTTTTATTTCACTTCTTTTTCCGACCAGAACCGCATAGCCGTTTCTTTTGTGCGGCGCGAAGCAATTGACGGCCTGCTCAAACAGGCCGGGGAACAGAAATTGTTTGTGCTGGACATTACCAGCGGTTATGTTCCGCTTTTCAGGCTGACCGAAGGCGGTGGAAAGATCGTGTTTGACTTTACCGTGGAACAACACGGCAGCCGCATCGAACTTTATAAGAAATCCGAAGAGGCAATGGAGCGGACATACATTGACGATAAGCTCACCGCTTTGCATGAAGCCCTGGCCCTGGCCATATCCCGACAGTATAAGCGTCCGCTTGAAGGAATGAAACTTGCGCTGGACGAAACGGAAAAGGAAAAAACGGGAAAGGAGTACCGGGAATTCCGCAAGTTCCGCGTATTCGGACTGATTATCGTGAGCGTGATCCTGTTGCTCCTGTTGGCCAGTTACTTTTACCACAACAGCCTCAATGACGACATTGCGCAACTGGAAGCTGACCTAACGCTCGAAAGCGAGAACGTGTCCGTGCTTGAACGGTTGAAACAGGAAAAAATGCGGAAAGAACAACTGGTGAGCTCATCCGGATCCAACTCTTCGCAATTCATTACCTTTTACCTCGATCACATCGGGGAGTCCGTGCCGCGGGAGATCTCGCTGGTGGAAATGACGATTTTTCCGCTCAAAGAGAAAATGAAGCAAAAGCGGAAAGTAGAACTCGACCAGGGACTCATTTCCATTGAAGGGCTTTGCCCGGATTCGCAGACACTCGACCGCTGGATCGATAAACTGGAAGGCAAGGACTGGATTTCACGCGTGGAATTGCTCAATTACCTCAAACTGAACGACCGGCAGGCTCGTTTTAATTTAATGATAGAGATCGTACCATGACCTTTTTTGATTCGTACTCATATCGTTATAAAAATTACGCCCTCATCGTGCTGGGACTTTTGTTGCTGGCCGTAGCTTACAAACGCTCGTTTCGCGGAACGCTCGAAGCGCGCGACTACCGTACGGAACTCAAAGAAAAGATCGCCGTTTCGCGCAATTCATCGCGGGAGATCCGGCAGACCAACGCGCGCCTTGCCGTTTTGAATGAGTTTCTTGGAAAAGAGAACAGTTCGATTGAAAAAGTACAGCAGGGATTCCTGACATTCTTCACACGGAATGCCCAAAAGATCGTGGTCTTTGAAGTCAGCGAAGTACAAAGCTTTCAGCATCCCGATTTTACCATTTATACCCATAAAGTAATCCTGAAAGGCGACTTTATCCATACTTTAAAATTTCTCAACCGGCTCGAGACGCAATTTGACCTCGCCCGGCTGATCAACGTATCGCACAGTTATGAAAAAGTGAACGATTCGGATCCGGCGTTATACACGACGATCCTGTTCCAGAACTATGTGCGCAATAATACAAGTGTACTATGAAAAAACTGATCATTTACATCCCGATCCTGGCAGGTCTGTTGCTGGTTTCGTCCTGCAAAGACATTATTGCCGAAGACATCACCGGTGAAACGCCGCAAATGCTGCTCCCGACACCCGGAAGCACGATGACCGACAATCCGGTGCAGTTCAAATGGGAAGAAGTGGAAGGTGCCACCCGTTACAGATTGCAGGTTGTGAGTCCGTCTTTTAGTGCTATCCAGAGTTATGCACTCGACACGGTTGTTACGACGACCAATTTCTTTTATTCGCTCGATTCGAACAGTTATGAACTGAAACTGACAGCGATGAATGCCGGGTATGAATCGCAAACGCTCGGGCCGTTGCATTTCCAGGTCGATGCCGCGTTCAATCCCGGTAACGGCGATTTTGAATTGGTGACCCCGGTAGACGAATACTTTAACCAGAGTACACAGGCTTTCGACGGGATCTTTAAATGGACGAATGTCGACAACCTCGTCAATTATGAATTTACCCTCAAAAAAGGCAACGACTTTAACAGCGGCGCCCTGATCTACAATGAAGGAAATATTTCAGGAGTACAGAAATCGCTTCCGGAAACCGACTTCACGCAGGGAGATTATCACTGGCGCGTCATTGCGCACACCGGCACGGCGGATATTACGCGTTATGCGAGTTTTTACATCGACACAATCGCGCCGACCGACCCCCCTACAGCGCTGTTACCGGCGCATCAGTCGAATAACACCAGTGCCGGGCAGATCACCTTTACCTGGCAAAACAGCGGGAGCAACCCATCCATGACCGCGAAAGTAGAAGTTTCCAGTTTCAGCAGCTTTTCCACGCTGATCAACTCGGCAACCGTGGAAGGCGAGAGCACCGTACTTACCATCAGTTCAGCCGGTAGTTATTACTGGCGCGTCATCAATTACGACCCGGCGGGCAACCCGTCTGCGTATTCGAATGTGAACTTCTTTACCGTAAACTGATGAAGAACAAGGCGCTGACATACGTGATGCTCGTTGTAGTAGCCGTGATCTGGTACCAGGTCTTTTTCCGGGTTAAATCTAACCTGGAAGGCGGTGATGTAGCTGTTACCGGTCCGCTGGAGCCACAGAACCTAGAGTTGAGCGAACCGGATACTTTTCGTCTTGCAGCCAATTACAGAGATCCATTTAACGCGCGGGAACTTTCATTTGCAGATCTTCAGCAGGAACCGGAAATGCCACCTGTGCCGGCAGCCTATGTTCCTCCGATGCCCAAACGCGACCAGTGGCCGAAATTCCGCTACTATGGTTTACTGCGAAAAACCGATTCAAAAGATCCGTTGACAATTCTCAATATCGACGGCATGCAATTCAGTTTGCGCAAGGGCGAAAGCGTATTCGACAATTATGTTCTCCGGCAGGTCTACCGCGATTCGGTAGTTTTTGAGCACGGCCGCGAGCGAAGAACTTTTTATAAGAAATAAAGGAGAACGTAAATTGATTACGGGATTTCTAAATAATAATTTTAGTCGTTTGATTGTTATTTGTTTATAAGCAATAATTACAGGTGTCATAACGGAATATTACAGGCGATATAGAATTGAAATAAAATAAGTATACTAAAGTCTGTTAATATGTTGTTTTTTCTTGCTTGCTAAGCGATCAAGTTCACAGGATACAGCAGTGAAACAACGATTTAACGAAAGAAAAGGAGCCTGGGATTTTTATCAGTACGATTCTACAATTTACGAACTGTTTTCTTCAAATGCGCAGGAAAATAACTGATCATGGAAACGACTGAAATAATTAGTAGATTAGAATCAGGTAGGAAGAAAGAAGTGCTTAATGCACTAAAAGCTATTAAAAAGCAGAAACTTTATAATTTGTGCCCTGAAATATATGCACAGTTTTTATTAATAAGAAATAATCCAAATGCTTGGGAACAAAGGGCGCATATGATTGAAATTTTTGGGCTGACTTGTTACAAACCTTGTGAATCCGAGATAATTACAATTTGCAATGAGTCGGAAGATTTTGATCTTGTAACAATTTATGCATCAGAATGTTTGGTGCGGTTGACGAGAACTTCATTGAATGATGGTTTACCCGTCATTAAATTATTAAGAACAAATTCTTACTCCTTAACAATGGGCGCATTAAATGCTTTAGGTTATGACCAAATGACACCTAACGAATCACAAATTAGAGAGATACTGAATTCAGTGCATACACCAGGAGATCTACCAATTGGGTATCTGGATCCTCGGTATGGTCTTGCAGCGGCTGCCGTAAACTGGGATAAGGAATTGGTTCAAAGATTTTTGGAAGAATGTTTGACTAGTAATGATGATACGTTGAAGTATGTTGCTAAAAATTCTTTAGCGGGTAAATCGGTCAAACTAAGATAAGTCAGTTTCCAAAGCAAGGCAATCCCAAAACAAATCGGAGCGTCCTAGCGTCAGTAAATGGCACATTTGATAGCACAACCTCTTTGTACACAACCTCTTTGCGCACAACTACATCCCTTATTTCAAATAGTTTGTTTCCAGAAACGATAACAGGTCGGCCAGTTGAAGTTTAAATCGTTCTACATTTCGTTTGAAGGTTTGATGCCTGCGGTACTTTCCGAAATCCCATTTCCCTAACAAGTCCCGGTTATCGGACCTCAACCGGAATTCATAATTGAGTTCAAGCCTTGCTACCGCACTTTTGAGTTGATCCGGCAGGTCGCTACCCGAAGTTTTTTTGATAAAGCGGTCCAGTTCGATCTTCAACTGGGCAATTTCAGTTTCGCTTATGGCACGATCTTCCAAATAACGCGTGCATTCATGGATCAGGAAGCGCGTGTATTGATAGCAGGTTTCGATATTCATGTTATACGTGATCTCGTGCGAAGCTAACAAAAACAAACACAGAAAACAGCATCAGGAGAATTCTGTTATTTTAGCGTTTTCGATCTGTAAACAGGATATTTAACTGCCTAATGGCTATAACACCAGTTGTATTTAATTATGAACGAAGTTTTCTTTTTAGAACATATAAGCGAACGGGAAGAGAAGGAATGGGTTAAGCTAATCGGGGTTTTTTCGGAGCGGATAAAAGCTGTGAATGCCATGGAGCTATTGAAAAGCGGCCCGCTTTCCGGTACTTTCCCGGCAAGTGGCTTTCGGATCAGTGCAGACCAGATTGACCGGATGGGTTGGAGCGATGGATTTACTTCCTGGACTGAAGCATCGAAGTGACAATTTAGACCATGGAAACACGCTATTTACTGCATCATATTTATAGGAAAGACGGCTTTGAAGAAGTCAAATACATCGGCATTTTTTCGAATCGGAAAATTGTGGATAGCACCATTACACGCTTAGTAGAGAAGCCCGGATTTCGGGACTGGCCGCCGGAATGCTTCCAAATAACTCCTGTTCAACTGGATGTGTATAACCCAAACGAATTCATTTTATGTTACGAAGAATAGGCAATTTTTTTCAGGCTTATAAACGGAAACCTTCCGGGAAAATAGTGCTTTTAAGTGCGTTGCTGCTTCTAATGACAGCCTGCCAATCTGAAAAATATGTTCGGGATGACGCTCGTAATTACGTGCTTATAACTCATCCGAATGACAATGTAATTCGTCGCGTCGTTTGGGATAGTACCTGGCACTTAAAAAGTATTGAATGGGAGAATATCATTAATGACAAAGTAAAAATATTTTTCTTTGATAGTATTCAGAGATTAGCACAATTAGTCGAATACGAATTACATAATTCAGACCTCTATATGAGCAAGTTATTTTACGACAATGGACTCTTAGCTGAGGAAGCGCTCAAAGATAATGACCAAACAAGGTTTCGATTTGAATATTCTCCTAAAGGTAGACTATCCAAAAAATATTTTTATCGAAAGAACAGGGGATCAGTTCATGCATGGATTTCTTTCGATGAAGAGGGAAGAACTGATCTTGGGATAAGGAAGAGCCATTTTTTATACATTGAACGGATGGGAGACAGCCTTATCTTACGACCCTGCAACCTTGAAAAACCTAAGTTTGAAGAGGCATTTTTAAATGTATACACAGAATTTCCGGAACTTCCGCAAGAAGAATTAAAGGTGGAAAAAAGGATCGATTTTAAAACGGATAAACCGGTATTCTATGTCGATCTTTCCCGGTTAGACACAAAGGACCTCAAAGCCGAATTATTTATACAGCAAGGCACACTTGAAGGTTATCCTTACTATGCGGCCTTTGAACTCTACATTAAGAATCTGGACTCTGTTCCAAACACCAACCTGGCTCCGGCTATGTTCGATTAAGCGTATGAATATCGAAGAAATTTTACTGAATCCAGCTCATTTTTTCAGCCAGTGGCTTGCGAAAAACGACTTTGTTACATTGGCGGAGACTAGCACAGAATATTCGGACACGGTCGATTACTTCCTTGGTAATGTCTGCGTGTCTACCGCAAAAGATACGGGCCGGGTTCTAAATATGGACCTGGAGTTCGACGAAACCTATCCGCAAAAGAGGTACAAATTGAACGACTTCCAGGGTTCCGTTTGGTTGAAGCAGAAAATAAGCCTTTCTAAATTCCTGCACTACCTGAATCAACGCGGCATTCCATTTACTATTCGAAACTCACCGGTTGACAGGGAGTATCTTTTTATTGAATTATCGGGAACAGCCGAATTATGGTATTTCCTGCCCACGGAACAACTATTGAAACTGCGCTATACTTGTCCACATAAAACAGAATGCGTATGAAATTGCCTGGCATAACATTATTACTGATTCCTTTTTTATTGGTGGCCTGCTCTCCTCCGAAACCCATGGGTTTTTTCAATGTGGAAGAGGTTAAAAACTGTATGGAAGTTTCCGAGCGAATCGACATCGACGCATATATGGACGAGTTGAGTGCCAGTTACACCGATCAGTTCATGGTCGACTCCATTCTGCCGCATTTATACGATCCGTACGACCTGCGCGGGAACCAGCTGATCGACCTTGCTTTTGAAAATAAGGGCTTACCGCCGCTTCCCGAACGCTTGCCAAAAGCAAAAATGATGCGCTGCATGTGGGAAGGGATCCTGCCTTTCGAAGATTGCCACGACTCCCCGAACGATTCGCTGTGCAAACTCCGGAAGCAATTAAAGGAGTACGTACCGGTAAACCTCAAACTTGGCGGAACGGTTCACATGGGTCTGTTCCAGATCACGATCGCTGAAATGCACGAAACCGCTTACCAGACCCCGGAGGAATTGCACCTACTACTCACAATGGATTATATTTTCCGAAACGGGAAAGATGACTGATTCGGAGGAAGTACAGGCTTTACTTTTCCTGCAACAACTGTTTCATATCTTCGATCAGCTGTGAGACTTCTTTTTTAGAGGTGCCGTCGTAATAGCCGCGAATGCGTTTCTGGCGATCGACCAGCACGAAATTGTTGGTATGGATAAAATCTCCGTCTCCCCCGTGTTTATTTTCGGCTTCGGCCGGTTTAAGAATGAAATACGATTTGCGCGCCAACGCATAGAGGTCTTTTTTATTCCCGGTCAGGAAAAACCATTTGTCGTCATCGGCATGCATCAGGTCTGCATAGCGACGCATGTGCTCAACGTCGTCAGTCTCCGGGTCTACCGTAAAGGAAAGCAGCACCACGTTCGTATCGTTTTTGAAAGCCTTTTGCACGCGTTGCAATTGCGAGTTCATGATTGGGCAAATGCTTCGGCAGGTCGTAAAAAAGTATTCAGCCACATAGATTTTTCCGTCTGTAACGGCATCCGTAACCCTTTCTCCGTTTTGATCGGTAAACGAAAAAGAACCGATGTGATGGCCGTAGCCAACGCGTAACAAATCCGGGTCTACCATTTCTTCCTCTAGATCTACCGGGTTGATCACCGGAAGATCTTTGTTGGTTTTCGGACTTACGTAATAATAAGCAGTACCCACTCCTGCAGCGAGTACTGCTAAAATGATCAGTATTCGAGCCATAATGCAAAAATACGGATTGAGGTTTAGATGTCCGCGTGAAAAACGAGAGATTTCAATGCCGGCAGCGAATTATTCCGCGCCCTGCTTACCCTGTTTTCCGATCACGTAATTCAGTCCGAACATCAAACCGGGACGCCAGACGTCTGTCAGCGGTACGTCCATTGATGCGGATCCGATATTTTGTCCGGTGGAATATCCGGCTTTGAGTTCGTTAGTTTTGCAAATGCCCATCCCGATGTTGAAGCCCATCCGGCCGTAATCTGTTTGGAACTGGCAGGTCATGAACACGGAGAAGTTGGGCGTCAGGTCCGCGTCTCCGCTAATATTCAGGGGAAGTCCAACACCGAGTCCGAAGCCCATCAGGCCCCAGCCCTGGTTCCAGGTTCCGTTCAGGTAAGTTCCGAGTGACGGACGAATGTTGCTTCCGTTACCCGACACGATCACCGAATCGATGTTCTCATAAGTCCTGGCGTATTTACCGTCAATGAGCAGGAGGTGTCCCCCGATACCGGTAGTCATCTTGAAGCGTCCGACCGTGGAAAAGGTAAGTTCACCCGACGTACTTTTCAGCACGTTCGAACCTTTTTTATAGACTTTAATCTCCAGATCTACCTGCTCTTTGGAAGGAATAAACTGGTAATAGCGGGTTTGGTTATTTAGTGCCAGTTTGCGTTCCTTGACAGCAACAATTAACTCATGCAGGAATTCGACAGGTGACACCCATATTGTATCCGGGCAGCCTTTGCAAGTGGTATCATACTCTGAAACCGCCTTTTCAAAGCGCTGTAATTCGCTGCGCATGAGTTCGAGTAAAGAATCCAGTTTGTCTGCACTGTGAAATAGCTGAATTTCCACGTTCCAAAACAGTATCTTATCAAGCAATGCCGTCCTTTGAAAAAGCATTTTTTCTAATGCCAGCGAATCTGCGTCATTCAGACCCTCACCGGCTAAAAAATTCGCTTTTTCCTTATCGATCGTTGCATTTCCTTTCCGAATTGCGTCCATAATTGCTTTTTCAGACGCTGTTTGCTCTTTACCGTAGGCACTCAAAATGTCTGACGGTTCGTCGCCGCCCACGAAAACATCCACCTGTTCGCAATTTACGACGATTGAATCGCTTTCCGGGTCGATGCCTTTAATCATTATTTCGACCTTGCGGCCGTTCTGAAACCGGTTTCTTTCGGCATTATGACGCTCGTCGCAGAGAAGCGTCTGGTTGGTATTTGCGTCGAACTCAATTTCAGTGATTGTTTTATGCGTGCCACACGACGCGATCAAAAGGAGGGAAACCCCGAGTGATATTAGAACTGGCTTTTTCATAAGTGTGAAGTTTTGATTTTCACAAAATTCCACGATATTTATGCGTGTTTTGTCCCCGTAACGAGCCAAAATCGACTCCCTGAATTCAGGGATGCACGAAAAGGCCTGAAAGGGGGATAGACAAACGACTGCTACGTGCGAACTTTGGATCAAATCATTTAAAACTCTACTTATGGAAAAGACAAAAAAACAGGGAATGATGCTGTGGGAGCCCTTTACAAGGTTCAATGCCCAGGGAGTACTTGAAGTACTGGTCGAAAAATGTAATTCATGTACACCGTACAAAGCGCGTTTGCTTAAATCCTCCGAAATATCCGGCTACAAACTGGAAAATGAATTGGACAATTACCATCCCGATGATTTTGTATACCTATTCGAATACACGGAGAATGCCGGTACTGGCGATTTCTACATTCAAAAAACAGAATTGATAAAAGCAGGGACCGTGGGATATGGAAAACCATATCACCTGGTTGCCTTTTTTAAAACTTCGGATGAAGATGTCACCGTGGCCGGAGGTAAAAAGCGCACACGCCGTTCCGGAACACTGGTCCTGAACGCTAAAAAATAACAGTTTATCTGAAGATGTCGGAACGAAAAGCCGTATATCTGCTTACAACGATGTTCTGCATGCTTTTGAGCGTCGGATCGGCACAGACGTCGGTGGCTGATGTCAACCGGAAAGCCCTCGACTTGCTGTCTTCCGACCCGGATTCCGCTTTTCAACTGCTCCGTGAAAATCTGTCACTGACGCAACGGCAAAAGAATTTAAAAGAACATGGAGTTTGTTGCAATCACCTCGGGGTCTATTACCAGAACCTCGACAGTTTTGCCCGTGCCCAGCACTTTTTTTTCAGGGCGCTGAAAAGTTACCCGGAAAGCTGCCTGCTGGAACGTGCTTCCACGCTGAATAACATTGCAAATACCTACCAGCGAAGCGGTCACGGGTCCACTGCCATCGATTTTTACCGGCGCGCTCAAAAAATGTATGTTGATCTTCAAAACCGGCGCGGCATCGTTTTTACAGCGAATAACATCGGGATCGTATACGCAGCAGCTGGAGAACCCGGTGAAGCGCTCAAAGCGTATAACCTTGCGTTACAGTACGCCGGTAACCAGTTGGATTCGCTCAACATCGGGGAAGTCATGCTAAATAAAGGGGCGGCCTTCCTGGATATGGAACGCTATGACTCGGCAGAAGTCTATTTTCGGCTTTCGGATACGTATTTCAGGCAGGAGAACAACTGGCTTGCGCTGGCCACACTTGGCAACAACCTCGGATACCTGTATTACCTGACGGATAACTTTGAAAAAGCTTTTGAATCTTATTACCGCGCACTTTCCATCTCATCCAGGAGGCAACTTCCCTCGGCTCGCCTCAGTGCCATCGAAGGACTACACGATCTGCACAATTACCTCGGGAATTCGGATAGCGTATCGCATTATTTCAATGAATGGATCACTCAAAAAGAACAGCTTTTCAGGGAAAAAACGCATTCGGACCTCCTGGAACTGGAAGCGCGCTATCAAAATGAAAAGAACCGTAAAAATCTCGAAAACGAACGCGAACGATCTGTGTTGCTGAATGAGCGAAACGCCCGTCAAAGCTGGTTGATATGGACATTGAGCGTCGCATTGATCTTACTGCTGGTCATCCTGGTTTTTGTGGAACGATTACATCGTCAGAAAAAACACATTCGGGAACTGGCTGCCGAGCAGGACCGGCTTCGGATGGACCGCTTGTTGAAGGAAAGAGAGTCTGACGAATTGCAGGCACGTATGCACGGTGAACAGGAAGAGCGAAAACGCATAGCTTCCGAATTGCACGATCGCGTGGGAGGATTACTGGCGACGATCCATTTACAATTACAGGTGACCGACGAAGCGGCAGGCGTTGGGGAACCGCTGCGGGAAACACTCGCCGAAACAATCCGGGAAGTGCGCAATATCAGCCACAACCTGGCAGGGATCGGCAGCCATGAATCGTTTGAAGAAGTGCTCGAAAACTGGCGTCATTCCGTTGAACAAAGCGGGAAACTCCAGGTCGAGTTACACATCGATCTTCCGGTAGGTATACCTCGAAATGAAACTGCGGAAGAACTGCTGAAAGTGATCCGCGAACTCGCTGCGAATACCATCAAACACGCTGAGGCCACACAGATCACGCTTCAACTGGCCATTGTAGACGAAGAATTGCAACTGATATTCGAAGATAACGGAAAAGGCTTTGACCCTGCAAACGTCCGCGGGGGACTCGGAATGCAAAGCATGCGGGGCCGTGTTGAAAAAATGGGCGGAAAACTCTGGATCGACAGTTATGCCGGGCACGGTACAACGATCATCCTTTCAATACCCTTTAAAAAATGATACGTTTATTGATCGTGGATGACCATAAAATGTTTCGCGATGGCCTCGTGGCACTGCTCGGTACCCAGGAAGGCTTCGACCGGCCGGAAGTAGCGGCAGATGGCCGGGAAGCGATCCGGAAAGCAGCAGACATGGATTTCGACGCCGTCCTGCTCGATATAAACATGCCGGGCACAGACGGACTTACCGCGGCTACCCAAATACTGGCGCACAAACCCGAAGCACGGATTATTTTCCTGTCGATGTTTAACGATCTAAGAAACATCCAGGCTGCGCTGCGAACGGGTGCCAAAGGTTACCTGCTGAAAGATTCTTCGCGGGAAGACCTGCTCGAAGGTATTCGCAAGGTCGTTGACGGAGAAACTTATTTCGTCGATGAAGTGAAAAACAGCCTCGTGCGTTCGTATCAAAGTCCGGGAACCGTTGACCATGTGCGGCTCACAGCACGTGAAAAAGACATACTCCTGCTGATCTGTGATGAAATGACAACCGGAGAAATTGCCGAAAAACTTTTTATCAGCACGCACACAGTGGAAACGCATCGCAAGAATTTGCTGGCGAAAACAGGAGCCAAATCTTCCGTGGGGCTCGTTCGCTTTGCGATCGATAACAAACTGATCCGTTAAAAACGGCTAAGTAGGCACAAACACGAGACAATTTAACCGTTATAAACGCTTATTGTTTTTGATTTACAATGCCTTAACGATTTAGCGTACAAGTGTGATAAACCCTGATTTGTCGTACTGCTCACCGTCCTTGCCCGTCGCCTGCAGCTTGTATACATAGGTTCCTGCGCTTGCGTCATTACCCGATGCATCCCTGCCATCCCAGTGGTCGGAAGGGTCGTTTGTTTCTTTCAGCAGATTTCCCCAGCGATTAAAAATAGCCAGGTAATACGATTCAAGGCTTTCGGTGTGTACTTCAAACAGGTCATTGACCTGGTCGCCGTTCGGAGAAAAAACATTCGGAATCTCTACCGAAGAAAGATTGTCCGCAACTGCTATCGAAAGACTGAATGAATCCGTACAGCCGGTGGCGTTGGCAGCGATGAGCGTTACCGTATAATTGCCCGGAACGGTATAGGTCATAGCCGGATTCACTTCGGCGGATGTCTCACCGTTTCCAAAGTCCCAACTAAAAGTGGCATTTTCCGGTGCGCTTTCATTATTGAATTGTACGTACAGCGGCGCGTTTCCGGAAGCGGGCAAAATGCTGAATAAAGCATCCACAGTTGCAATGGAAACGGTAACAGTGTCGGTTGCCATGCCGCAGGAATTGGTGACGCGCAATACGTATGTTCCGGGAGTGGAAACGTTTATGGAAGTATCTGTCGATCCGGTAGACCAAACGGGATTCGTTGATCCTCCGGCAGACAGCGTGACGGATTCTCCTGAACAAAGTGTCGTCGGTCCGTCGGGAGTGATTTGCGCCACAGGGGCCGGCGAACCTGTAATCGTTTTTGAAGTACTGACGGTTCCGCAGGGCGTCTGGATACTCAGGCTGTAAGTTCCGGGCGTACTTATCGTGATCGAAGCACTCGTTTCACCGGTCGACCAAAGGTTTCCGGATGGCGAATTGGAAGTCAACTGGATCGAATCACCTTCACACAACGTGGCAGGACCCGAAATCGCCGGCAAAAATGCATCGAGTAGTGTAATGTTTAGTTCACTGGCCGGGCCGGTATTTCCGCAGGAATTGGAAGGCGAGACCATCAACGTGTAAGTTCCGGCAGGGGTTGTTCCCCAGTCCACTGTGATGCTGTCGGAATCCGTCCCGCCGTTTGGTGTGGTAAAACTGGCTCCCGCCGGAAGATTGGTCCAGGTATAACTGATCCCCGCTTCCTGTACTACGGAATAGATCTCCTGAGAACCGATACAAAGTGTATCCGTACCTGCAATGGCCGACGGTTGCGGAAGCGGCGTATTCAGGCCGGGAGTTGTCAGTGTCACGTCATCCAGGAAGAGTAATTCGTCCCGCCGGTTTGTAGTGACGCTCACAGTAAATGAGAACTGGCTCACACAGGCAGGAATATCCCAGCTGAACACATTAGACTGAATACTAAAAGCAGCATTTCCCGATCCGCTGACAATCGTCACAACGCCTTGCGAGACGCCATCGTGAAATGCCTCGAAGATGAGGTCCTCACCCGTGTCCCAACCCGTTCCGTTGCAGACCGGGAAGCGATTTCCCCAGTGAAAAGTGAGAGTACGTGTAAAGGCATTACTCCCGGAAATGTCGATTTGATCGAATGTAAAAGAGCGTGCTGTGGATGGACCGTTTCCGCTTCCGCCGGCAAAGCAACTTCCGCCACCTGTGTTTCCGCCGGCAACCAGTGATGCCGTACCGCTTACGATGTTCGGAGCGCTAAACGCCTCTGCGGGTGCTTCCGTTCCGGCTCCGCTGCTGGTGTATCCCCAGGAATCGCCCGATTCGGCTCCCTGGAATGCAATCACCGTCTGCGCATCTGATTGTTTCCAACAAAAGCAGGTGAGTACACAAATCAGCAGGTAAAAAAGAAAAATTTTCATAATGCCCCGGTTTAATCTGGGACCGATGGAAATAGTTCACCGGTTCCCTGTAAATTCGACATTGCAAAGGTACCGGGTGCTTCTTGCACTGCTGTTAAACGGATGTCATTTCTGTGTTAAACTGAATCCAGTGGCTGATTCACTTCGTGCGAAAGTGATGGCGGAGATAAACTTTATAAGCTTCGCGCTGCAAAATGAGTTCTGTGAGGTGGCCGGTCAGGTCTTTGTCCGAAAGAGCCGCCATAAAGTGCTGCTCGGGAATATCGATCACATAGAGCAATTGCAATAGTTCACGTTCTCCTGACTGAAGGACTTCGGAAATTTTCTCGGATAAGCGGGCGCGTATCTCATCCGGTGCTGCGGGCGTTTCCCGAAAAGAATCCGGAAAGGTAAACAGGCACTTGGCAAAATCCTTTGCGATTTGCTGCTGCACTTGAAGCGGTGTAATGCTTACCTGGCGGAGCGCGGCCTCACGATACGGGAACCGGTCTTTCATATCAGAATAATTCGGGACCCTTGTCAATGAGTTGCGGTTCATCCACCGAAAGTTCGCAGCGGACATTGACCTTTTGGATGAGGTATGCACACATCTCCGGGGAATAGCGTTCTTCCGGCTGGTGCATAAAAAAGTAAATTTCCCGGATACCGTTTTCAATCCAGTGAGCGAGTCGCTCTACCCAGTCGTCCAGCCGTTCGATATCGGTCTTGTCCCCATTGTTGCCGACAAAGCGGATGAAAGCAACCGGTGTGGTGAGTTCCATGTGCACACCCTCGCGCTTCCCAGAAGTATCCGTGATCACCGTTCCCGTTTTCTGTTCTTCTAAAAACGAAAAGAACGTTTTGCGGACGGTTTTGTCTGTAAACCAATCGGGGTGCCGTACTTCCACACACAGGTCGATGTCCTTCGGGAAATCGCGGATATAACTGAAAAGGGCATCCTGTTTTTGCGGACCGTACTTTTCACTGACCTGCAGGAAAACCGGGCCCAGGTGCTCGCCGAATGCGTGAATACCGCGCAAAAATCCATCGGTGAACTCACGTGCGCGTTCACTCCCGAGGTCTGAATAGTGACTGATCGACTGCGGAACTTTCGGGCAGAATTTAAAATCCCTGTCCGCCGCTTTGGCATCCCATTTTGCAATGCTTTCGGGTGGATAGATCTTATAATGCGTGGCATTCAATTCAATGCTGTTAAAATGCCGGACATATTCCTGCAAAAAGTCGCGTTCTTTTGTTCCGGCGGGATACAACTTACCAATCCAGTCGGGTCGGCCCCACTTTGCGCAGCCAATGTACACTTTCAGATCCGGGTTGCGGCTCCCGGTGAATTGCTTCTGAGTGAATGAGCCGTCCGGTGGCAGTTTAAAATCGATCTTTCCCAGTTCCGAAGAGTCTACTTTTCCGTATTGCATTGCTTTGGCTTTGAACAGGTTCTTCCTGTCTGTCAAAAATAAAAAAGCTGCACCAATCCGGCGCAGCTTCTTTGAACGATTATATTAATTTAACTATTCTTTGATGAACTTTCCGGCTTCGCTATTTTGACCGCGGGAAACGAAGAGAACAGTATAGCTTCCGGGTTTCAGCTTCGAGGTATCCAGCTTGATCACGCGTGCGGAGTTGCCATCTGTTTTTTGTTGCAAAACAACTTCTCCGTTCATTCCGATCACTTTCAATTCCGAAACTTCAAGTTCTTCCGGCAATTTAACATTCAATTCGTTAGAAACAGGGTTCGGGAACAGGTTGCTGTTTTCTGACATGCGGGAAGATGCACAAACGGATTTCTTATAAATAACTTCCGGTGGGCATGCCCCATTTTCATATTGATGGGTATAAACAATCACAAAGGCCATGGCATTCGGCATATTCGAAACACTGATCGATTGTTGGTTGCCATAGGTAAACAAGGGTGTGCCCGTAGTCGTATAATCGCCATAGTTCAGATTAGCCGCCTGATAAATTTCCCACGAACGTACAATTGATGGATTGGTCCCGTTCGAAGTTACTGTAAAGTCGTGTGTGTTCGGGCCGTCTCCACAGGAAGATTGCAAAGTGAGACTGTCCTCCTCCGAAATATCATAAACCACAACAGTGTGTGTCAGCGTTTGTGTAACGCAGTTGCAGGTCCAGGTAAATGTAATCGTATAGGTGCCCGGTTGTCCCCAGTCGGAAACAGTGAGCTCGTATCCGTTCGATGTGGTTTCTGTGTATACGGGCCCTGCAGGCGACACTGTCCAGGTTGGATTCAGCACATGTGTTCCGCTGACGCCGGCCGTAAAAGTGGCCGGAGAGGAAGCTCCGTCGCAAATAAACAGTGGTCCTGCGATTCCACTCGGGCTGCAACAGGTATTTTGTGTGACAGTAACGGCATAATTATCCAGGAAACCATTTTGATCAGTAACGAAATTTCCGTTTCCATTTGCAATGTAAAGTTCGTTCATGTCTGCAATCGGATTGATCGTAATGTATTCTTCCCGTTCGAGTGAAGTGTTGTCGTATATCATAGCCGCCTCCAGGTAAACACCAAAAAGAACGGTATTTTCGCACACCTTTTCGAGGCGGATATAATAGGTTCGGTTCGTACCGAGTTGTAGCGGCTGGCTGAATGGGGTGACGACCGCGCTTGTCCCGACGCGGTTTACGAGCATGGGCTCTCTTCCATTAAGTGTCACACCTAATAAATCAAGGTTTTGATGGCCTCCCGCTTGTCCCTGCGGAAACAAACCATGTCGCCACGGATGAGGATCACTCGCCGGCAGAGCATTCGGAGTAAGTAGCAAAGGAAAGAACGTAGAGCTGTTCGGACCTGTCAAGGTGATTTCGAACGAAACGGAAAACTGATCCTGTAGTGTCGTCGGAAGTGTACGATGGAGAATATTATAGCCCGTGCCTGTTTCTACATTAAATTCCACATTGTTACTTCCGGAATTGTAAAACACACCTTGCCCGGAACCCTGCGTGTTGTTGTTGTGAATAGAAGTCCATCCGGTTTGAAGCGGATCCTGCGTAAAATCATAAAGTGCAACTTGTTGAGCACGAACTTGAAAGGCGGCACATAAGAGTGCGCCAAAGAAATAAATTTTCTTCATTGGTAATTAGATTATGAAAGTTAATTAGTGCAATGTACTTCAAACAGAACAAATAACCATGAAGAAAATTGGATTTTTTTAAGAATATCAACGAATTTCACCGCCGGCACCGAATTCTTTCTCCGGAACTACAAAACTGAGTTCACCGGCTTCGTTTTCTGCCATCAGGATCATTCCCTGAGATTCGATACCGCGGATCTTACGCGGTGCGAGGTTCAGGAGTACTGAAACTGTTTTCCCGATCACGTCTTCCGGTTTATAATGTTCGGCAATCCCCGAAACGATCGTGCGTATGTCGACACCGGTATCAACCAGCAGTTTCAGTAACTTATCTGCTTTTTCCACTTTTTCCGCCTCCAGGATCCTGCCCAGGCGAATGTCCATTTTTGTAAAGTCGTCGAATGTAATCATTTCTTTTTGAGGATTGTGAACGGTTGTTTCCGGCTGACCTGCCTGCAACAGTGCCATTTCAGATTCTACAAATTCATCGTCGATCTTGGTAAACAGGATCTCGGGTTTTAAGACGCGATGCCCGGCTGCAAGCAGGTCCGGTTTCCCGGCAGCGGTCCAGTCGTGTTGTTCGATCTGCAGGAACTCAGCCAGTTTTCGAGCCGTTGCGGGCAGGAAGGGTTGCAGTACGACCGACAGGTTCGCAGTGATCTGAAGGGCGATGTTCATAATCGTTTTTACCCGTTCGGGATCGGTTTTCACCAGTTTCCAGGGCTCGTGATCGGCGAGGTATTTGTTGCCCAGGCGCGCGAGATTCATCGCTTCTGCCTGTGCTTCACGCATACGGTACGCATACACCAGTTTTTCGATCCGTTTCGGGATATCGTTCATTTCGGCAAGTACCTGTTTATCCTGATCGCTGTATTCACCTGCAGTGGGAACTTCTCCCTCGTAATATTTTTGGGTGAGTACAAGTGCGCGGTTTACAAAGTTTCCGAGGATATCGGCCAATTCGCTGTTGATGCGTGTCTGGTATTCTTTCCAGGTAAATTCGGCGTCTTTTGTTTCCGGAGCGATGGAAGTGAGCACATATTTCAGCTCATCTTCGCGGCCGGGGTGCCTTTCGAGATATTCATGCAGCCACACCGCCCAGTTGCGGGAAGTACTGAACTTATCGCCTTCGAGGTTCAGGAATTCGTAAGCCGGGACGTTATCCGGAAGTATGAGTCCTTCGTGATCGTGAAGCAGGATCGGGAAAATGATCGCATGGAAAACGATGTTGTCCTTGCCGATGAAGTGCACAAGTTTCCGGTCGCCGGTCCAGTAATCTTTCCAGTCTTTGCCCTGATCGAGCGCCCACTGTTTGGTAGCCGAAATGTACCCGATCGGTGCGTCGAGCCACACGTAGAGTACTTTTCCTTCGGCATCGGGAAGCGGCACTTTCACACCCCAGTCGAGGTCGCGGGTCATGGCGCGTGGTTTGAGTCCGCCGTCAATCCAGGACATGCACTGACCGATCACCTGGTTCCGCCACTTTTTCGGATCATGTTGTTGCTCGCCGTCGAGTATTCCTTCTTTGATCCACTGACGCAGCCATTCTTCGTGACGATCCATTGGCAAATACCAGTGTGCGGTTTTCCGTTTAACGGGAGTCTTTCCACTGAGTGAAGATACCGGATTCTTCAGTTCGTCCGGGCTGAGTGCCGTACCACATTTCTCGCACTGATCGCCATAGGCATTCGGGTTTCCACAGTTCGGACATTCCCCCGTGATGTAACGATCGGCAAGGAATTGCTGATATTCCTCATCGTAAAACTGTTCGGAGGTTTCTTCGATGAACTTTCCTTTTTCATAAAGCACTTTGAAAAAATCCTGGCTTGTCTGGTGATGCAGTTCGGAAGAAGTCCGGTGATAGATGTCGAACGAGATCCCGAAGTCACGGAAAGACTGCCCGATAATCGCATTGTACTTATCGACGATCTCCTGGGGGGAAATTCCTTCTTTCTTGGCACGCAGCGTAATAGCTGCCCCGTGTTCGTCACTTCCGCATACGAAGAGGACGTCGTGTCCTTTCATACGCAGGAAGCGTACGAAGATGTCTGCGGGAAGATAAACACCCGCCACATGGCCGAGGTGAAGGGGGCCGTTTGCATAGGGAAGTGCTGCTGTAACTGTAAACCTGGACTGGCTCATAATTTCGTTCTGAACTTAAAGGCACAAAAGTAATAAACTATGGCCAGCATTCCGTTCTTAGTCCGTGATCATCACGGAAAAAGTCAGTGCTTCGTTTACGTCTTTCCGGAAGAGCACAATGCGGTAAGGAACGGAGGGCTGAAAGCTAAAGGACGTTTGTGTCTGGGTCAGTGTATTCCGGTAAACGCATTTACCTGTTATATCAAAGATTTCCAGTTCGCCCTGCAGGTAATCTTCGGGGACACGAATCCCTCCGGAGGTGACCGCAGGATATTCCGTTCCCGGTTCTTCCAGGCCGAGCGGGGCGTCGGTAATAATGAAATGATAGGTGATCGTGATTGTATCGGAGGGAGCATCCGGGTCGTAGAGGTCGACATGTACGGAGCCGGTTCCGGGTGTATTGTTCAGGGAAGCGCCGATGATGAGTTTCTGCGGAAAGCTGCCTGTTTGCGGAAAACTGAAATCGGCACTGTCGCCGTCGTGAATGGTCGGATGATAGTTGTCCTGATCGTCGAAACTGATGTTCCAGGCGGCGGGGATGTTCTCAAAATGGCATTTCCAGCGTAGCGAGGTATCGGCATTGAAATCGTTGTAAATCTCAATGTACCAGTGTGCCGGCGACTGCCCGGTATTTTTGATAAGCGTGGTGCTGTCCGGGTCCACGTGAAAGTTCTGCGAGAGAGCCGTACTTATGAAAAGGAAGGACACGAACAGGGAAAAAAGTGTTTTCATAAGCGCAAAATAGCGGATTTGTTCCGAAAAGCAGCGCTAAAATAGCTTGTCGGCAGCATTCCTAAAAACGAAACTGCCCGTCAGAATCGGACGGGCAGCTTTTTTAAAAGTTGTTGAATCTAGTGTTTCACAAAGCGTCCGCTTATCGCGGGATGTCCGTCGGATGTGAGCGTGAAGAAGTACAGTCCGTTCTCCCAGCCAGCGACATCGATAGTCGTTTCCGAACCGTTCAACTGAATCGTTCCGATTTGTTTTCCAGCGGTATTGCTTAGGACGAGTGTGCCGCTTAGCGGTGTTGCAAAGGTCACGGTCGTAGTTGCCGGATTGGGGTAAACCACCATTTGTCCGTTAGCCGCTTCCGTAAGTCCGGCAGTTGAGAGGATGTCGTAACAGGCATCGCTTGTACACCCGTTGTTATCGCTTACTTCCACGCAGTATTGCCCCGGTGTTCCCACGATGCTGTTTTGCGTGGAATTATTGTCCCAAAGGAAGTTGTACGGTGCACTTCCGCCACTCACGTTCAGCGTGATCGTCCCGTTACAGGAAGCGCATGCAGCCGGTGAGATCGTTTCACTTATCACGATTGCTGCCGGTTCCGTGAGGGTGAAATCTTCGGAAAGTGTACACCCGTTTGCATCGCTGACGCTTACTTCATAGTTTCCTGCGGACAGCCCCGAAAGCGTGTTGCCCGTTTCCGTGCTTCCTGTCCATGCGTATGTGTAGCCGGCTGTTCCTCCGGAAACGGAAACGCTTACCTGTCCGTCTGTTCCGCCATGACAATTGATGTTCAAAATGTTATCGGTAATAGAGAGCGCAGCGGGTTCCAATACATCATAGGTATTAAGCGTTGCGCAACCGTTATCATCAGTTACTGTGACCTCGTAAGATCCTGCCCCGATCCCGGAAAGCGTATTCCCAGTTTCAGAATAGCCCGTCCACACATAGCTCATGTTCCCGGTTCCGCCCGAAACATTCAGAGAAATGCTTCCATCCGTGTTTCCGTTGCAAAGTGCGTTTTCCACGGATTCCGTTACTACAATCGGCTGGATGCTGTTGATGGTAAAGGAAGAATCGCTTACGCAGCCGTTATTATCGCTAATTGTTACAGCATAGTTTCCTGCGACGAGCCCGGCCAGGTCTTCCGAGTTTGCATTATTCGACCAGTCAAAGATGAGCGGAGCAGTTCCTCCCGTAGTGGTGAGGTCAATCTCCCCCGGATCTCCGGCACAAAGCGGTTGCGTTACGTTTGCCGACAGGCTGATCCCGGTGAAAACCGAAACAGAGGTGGTGTCGAGCCCATTCACGACCGGGTCGCTTGACCGGATGCGCAGTTTGTAGTTCCCGTTGGCAGTGCCTGCCGGCAGGAATGCGTCGATTGTTCCGGCGTTCGCATTTGAACTGATTGAAGCGATTGAGAGCGGACTTGAGAAACTGCCCGTATTGTCGGAAAGTTCTAGCGTGTAAGCGTTCCCTGCGTTAAATGTCCCGGTGGAAGTGAAAAAGACATGTATGCTGTCTCCGGCGGTTCCTGTAACGCAAAGCGGCTCATTGCCGGTTATTCCCACGGCGCTGATCGATTCGGTAGCCGGCGGTACGGCGGATGAACCGTAGACATGCGTTCCGTTTTGAATGCCGAGTGCTCCGAAAAAGGGGTGCGTTGCTCCCCAGGCCACGAGCCGGAAGACAATACTGTCAGTGGGCCCTGCGGTGAGACTGGCCGGTGGTATTACGGAGAAGGTCGTGAGTGCACTCGTTCCCGGCGGAATGACCGCGTGTGCCGAACCGATGTCCGTGAATACATAGCCTGTAGCGGGACTTTTGTACTGGATCATGCAGTTTGACGGCCCCGTGTTGTTCCGTTTGAGTACGAATTTCAGACTATCCACTGTAACGGTAGTGGCATTGTCGGCCGCCACGCGGAATGTGTAGTACTGGTTTGCGGATACGGCGGAGGCTTTGTCCGAACTGGCCCAACTGAGCGCCATCACTCCGTTCGGATCGGAGGAATCGTTGTTCCCGCTGCCTTTTTTAATTTGTGAGAAAAGCAGGCCGGGAGCTGCGGGCATGGTTCCGAACTGCAAAACGGAGGTATTCCAGGCATCGTAGACATCCGGACTGAAAGGCTGCTGTGCATGGAGGAGTGTACCTGAGAGTACGCTTGCGACGAGTATAAAAATGGATCGCATATTATTGATTTTAAGGTTACTTTTTAAAACAGCCGAAAGAGCCCTGTTTACACAGAGCCCTTCCGGCCTTGATCTGCTATTGATCTTTGTTTATCGGTTCGCTTTGATCAGGCGCAGTGTTTCCTGACCATTGGCTGTTACAATGTGGCAGATATATGCTCCCGGTGCGAAGGCAGACATGTCAACACTTACGCGTTGTGCGCCTGCATGCATGCGGGTTTTTGCGAGTACCGTCACTTCTTTGCCGGAGAGATCAGTCAGGGTGATGTATACATCTCCTGCCGTTTCGGTTTTGAAGGTCAGCGTTACCTGCTCGTTTACCGGGTTCGGGAATGCCTGTGCACTGTTGGAAGTGCTTCCGGCAGAAATTCCCTGCTGACGTCCTGCGCAGGTGTTGTTCACTGCGATCACGTTTGCTTCTTCCGAGCAGTCGTTGAATGTGCAGAACGTACCGTCCACTGTTACTTCCGAATCCTGGCGACCAACGATTACGGTTACGCAGTTATCTGTTGAGGAAAGTACAGTAGCATCTCCGGAAGTTGCTGTGAAATTGTAAGCAGAAGCTCCGAAATCGTGTGCACCGAGTCCGGTTACATCGTCTGTTGCCAGTGTATCCCATTCTGTGAAGAGTGTGGGGAATCCTTCGTGGCCCGGCAGGTTCGGATTTACATCGATACCGGCGTAAACGCAGGCCTTGCGCACAAGTGTTTGGTTGGCAGTAGACCAACCGTAAGTAGCGCTGAGTGTATCATAATCAGCCCAGGCAGAACCGGGATCGTTTCCTACAGACCCGAAGATGTCGGCATTCAGTCCGTTGTTGAGGTTTGCAAGTACGAGTGCATCATCCCCGTTAAACTGCAGGTTCGGAGTGGTCATATCCGGAGTTCCGGTCCATGCTGTTGCGCTCGGGTGAGCAATTACGAATACATCTCCCACGGCAAGTGTTCCGGTAAGCGCGATCGTATAGGAAGGCGTACCTGAAATGGATGCTCCGTTGTGGTAAGCACGCAGTTCGTAATCGGCGAGGTCCACAATGCCACAGGTACCGTTATAGATCTCGAGGTATTTGTTGAATCCGCTTCCTTCCACGTACTGGGAGAAGATGAGGTCTTTGGCCTGTACCTGTACGCATTTTTCGATGGTGTCACCGGTACATCCTTCGATGGTGATCGGGCAGTAAGCCGGTTGCGGGTATACTTTGATGTATACTGCTTCCGAAGTTGCTTCACATCCGTTCTCGTTGCTGGCCTTCACGTAATAAGTTCCCGATGTTACCGGGGAATACGTGGTGGAGAACACGTTGAGCGCTCCATCCTGATTGAACCACTGGTAGAACGGTGTTGAAAGCGTAGAAGAAGCCGTGAGTGTAGTGCTTCCGCTACCTGCGCAATACACGGTTGAGCCGCTCACTGCGATGCTTGCTTCCGGGTTTCCGCAAGAGAATGTTGAACCGCATGTGAGTTGGATGTCATCAATGCGGAATTGTGGGTTGGAAGAAGAAGATCCTACCAGTGAATTGCGAAAGCGGAGCCAGAGCGTTGAAGCATGTGCTCCTGCAGGAAGTGTGGTAGCCACGCGGTGCCAAACCGCCGTTCCCGAACCTGTAGGGAGCGCCGGGTACGCGATGGCATTCCAGCTAAATCCTCCGTCCGTACTGTACTCGAGGTTTAAGTAATCTATGCCATTGGAAGCGATTGTAGACTTATAGATTCCGAAGAAGATCGAGTCACCTTCTGCACATGCCGAAGCATCGATTCCCTGGATCTCGAACGTTTCCTGGGCCTGGATCAAGGTATTGTACCCGCCTGAGGCGCCTATATAACCGTTCGAAACGAGTGTCGTACGCATGTCGGCCGAACCGAGGTAAGTGAGTGCATCGAGGTCAAAGTCGTCATTGGACTCGTGTGTTGCGATGCTGTGCGTTCCGCTTCCCGTCCCCATTGTTTCGAGAAGTTGCGCGTTTACAATGCCGGCAGAAGTTACCAGACCGGCCAGGAGTAAACTTTTTACTACTGTGTTTTTCTTTTTCATAGTGTTTTTAATTTTTGTGAATTAACCCTTGTGTTTCATGAAACTATCCGAAAGTTAGGGCAGTATTCGCGGAAAATGATGAACACAAAATGAAGCTTTTATGAATTTTAAATAACTAAGTTGTTCTGTGTTAATTTCATATTATTTTAATAGTTGAACTATTCTGTTATATCTCTTGATTGCTGAGGGAAAACGGTTTTCGGAAGGGAAATGAATGCCAGGGTAACTATCGAAACGGTGCGATTGTTGATGAGCCGACGATTTTATTAGTGTGCGGATGAGCTTAAGGAGGTTTTTGGAACGGATTGAGGTTTGCGAACGAGGTCCTGCCTCAGTGTGTTATTATTTTAACAGAGTGTTTAATACAGGTACAGATAATACACTATCATTACTTGTGCAATACTGATGCTATACTTGTGCTATACAGGTGGAGTATCCCGGAAGTACTTCTCCTTGCAGTCGAAGACTTCGGGATTTCAGTGTGGAGTGTGGAGTGTGCGTGTGTGGACACGAGTGGAACACTCGCGCTAGCAGAGTATACCTGTATTTCTTCCTGGGGTCGATGACTTCGGGATGGACAGAATGAGAAACAGTATGAGAGTGATCCCGCAGTACCTCTCCCTGCGGTCGAATGCTTCGGGTTTTCAGTGTGAATCGGTGGACACGCGTGGGATGCTTGCGCCAGCGGCAGAAACAGAATGAGAGTGAGAAGCAGACTGGATTTTGATGTCGGGTTAGACGCGCAAGCACCAGCAAATGAGGCTTTCGCCGGAAGTGCTTTGTCTCCCGTAGGAAGAACATAATAGAGTAGTAAAGCGTTAAAATGTAATTTTTTCGTGCAATTTGTAGTTGAGTATTTCATTTTTAGTTAAATTGCCACCAACTATTAATTCTTTAAAATCATCTAAATGAAAAAAATCATCCTTTTCGGGGCACTTATCTCTTCGGTGAGTCTGCAGGCCCAAACCACAGCCAGCAATGGTATTTTACAAAGTCCAAGCGGGAAGGACCTGCTCTTAAACACGGAAACTTCCGGTGCCACGCGCATGTCTCTTTTGAAGACGAACGGTTTTGTGGGCATCAACCAGTTGAACCCGGTGTATAACCTTCAAATTCACGGTACTTCGGATTATATTGACGACGGGAGTCAGACGTCCATCGACCAGGGCCCGGGCGGCGGCATCAAGGGCGAGACCCCGATCCAGCCAAAGTCCGGCATCAACTATGGAAAAACGGCACGTATCGGGCTTACGAACACGATCACAAGTAACGGAGTGAACGACGGTACGGTCTTGCAGATGAGTGAAAATAACTTTTATTTGCTCAACCGCGAGGCGGGAAATATGTCTTTCGGAATTCCGGGACTGAACTTTTTGCTGGACTACAACACACACCGTTCCTGGCTGGGCTTAAGTGCAAGTTCTTCGGCCGATTACGGACGTATGAACATCCAGGGTTCGGACAACGGCCTGTATTTGCGTACGACCAGCAGTGGTAAGTTCGGGCTTTCGATCCGCTCTGCGAGCCTTACGGATAATGCGATCCAGGTGATGGGAACGGACGGTGCGACGCGCAACTTTTCGGTGCTTGCAAACGGACAGGTGTATGCGCGGAAGTATACGACCACCCTTTCGAACATCCCGGATTACGTATTTGACCCGTCCTACCAGTTAATGTCTTTCGAGGATTTGCGTTTGTACCTGCTGGCAAACCGCCATTTACCGAACGTACCTTCGGCGAGCGAGTATACCGAGCAGGGAGTTGACCTCGGTGAGATGAACCGCGTATTGCTTGAGAAAACCGAAGAGCTGACCCTGTACATCCTGCAACTCGAGGAGCGTGTAAAACAGCTGGAGGCTGCACAGGCGGCTGAGAGCACCGGAAATTCCGGAAATTAATTCGTATCTTTTTAAAAAATTAGTCCTTTATGATCTGTCGAAGTGTTTATGCCGTACTCGGAGTTGGAATGTTGTTGTTCGTTTCCTGCCGCAAGGAGCAGCCGGAGATGGCGCCCCTGAATGAGAACTGCGATTGTGCCACGGAAGTGAGCGCGGAGTTTTTGATGGAAGAACGGGAATCATTCCTAAATCCTGAACTACGTATAGACACAGATACGATTTACAAGAATGCCAATGTCCGCTTTACCGCGCTCGAACCGAATGCCGAATACACCTGGTACATCGGAACCGAAATATTGCACGACCAGAGTTTCGAACGGCATTTCGGAGACGAATACGCCGGGCAGACCTTCCCCATGATCCTCGTAGTACGTAAGGACCCAAATGCGATCTGCCTGCCCGGAGACGACGGTTATGATTCGATCGTACGGTATTTAACGATTTCGAATAAGAGCGCTAACGGTTTCTTTAATGACTCGAATTATTTGTTGGAGGGAATATTTCGTATGAAGGATTCTTCCATTCCAGACAGTATTGATGTGGTTTTTGAAATCTATTCTTTCGGAGAACCGGGTCCCGGCCCTGCGGGAGAGAGGGCCATGCTTACCAATTACGATGGACAAAACACTGAAATCGCTTGCGTATCTGCAATAGGAAGAGCATATCGCGAACAGCAATTTAGCGTTTCAGGATACTATCCCTTAAGAATCGCGCATCATATAGATAATAGTGTGGAGATTGAAATGACACCAATCGATGGAAGTGGACTCCCATACTATCATTTAAAAGGACGCAAACTCAATTAAATCACCATGAAACGACTTATACTTTTTTGGTTGCTGCTTATGAGTTGGCAACTTCAGGCCCAAACGGCCTGTGATAACGAAGTCAGTACCGACCCGAATGACCCGCATAACGATGCCCTGCCGGTCGGCACAACTGCGCAGCGCTACCTTAACAAATTTGACTGGTTCCCGGTGGACCCGCTATCGGGCGAATACATGGACTATCCCTGTTCGAACATCAGTTTTGCGGGGGTGCAGTACCCCGAAATGACAAATATCCTGCTACATACCCTGGATGATTACGATTACCTGCAGGAAGGCCCTCTTCCGATCAGTGAAAACGGCTGGGAATTGTTGATGGTGAACGTGGGGCGATACCCGGACGATCAAACAGAACTCGCAAACGGTAACTTTTTGAATACGGTTCCCTATATTGTTATCTACAATAAATACAACGGCATCATCCGGGTGTTTACGAACTACGGTCTGGACAAGGACGTCAGTACGTATGCTGATGCCATGGAGATTACTTTGGAATTCGTAGCTCCTGAAATAGAATCTAATGGACTAATGCGCTTAAGTAATAGTTACGACCAGGCCCTCGATCAAAACACGGAAGTAACCAAGTTGTCCTCGGTGGTTAAAGCGCCTGCACAGATGAACCTGTGGGCTAGTACCGACTTCGTGGTCTCCTACGACCCCTGTACCTGTTATTACCCTTCGAATTTGAGGCTGAAGTTTAAAGAGATCAAATCGTCGGACATTGAACTTATCGGGCGTGCCGTCACCCTGGAGGACGAGCCCCTCGTTGACAATACGGACCTGACCGTCCCGCCCACTGAGTTCCTGTCGAATGTTAATTATAACAATGACGACATTAGGGCCGGGCTGGTCCTGGAAAAATCGATGTCGGTTATGATCGACAACTACTATGTGAAGTACAAAGCTTATAACAAAAAACTGGTTGCGAATGGCGAACACAATAAGCGGGTGAAGCGCAACCTGGCCCTGCTGAAAGCCGCAAAATATATCATCGGGTTTACGATTGCGCCACCGGCTATTCTTGTCCCGGTCGGCACCTCCGAAGAACAAAAGCAGGTGATCATGGCCCAACAGGCCGAAATTAAAGCAGCAGAGGAAAGCGGTGCCATGAGTTCACAGGAACGTTCCGAGGCCTTTGAAGGCCTGGAAGGTTACGGCAGTTCCATCTCCTGGTTCAAGGTGATCGAAAATATTAAAGAAGCCTATACAAAAATCAACGAGGCCGGTGACAAGATCTTCAATCCTGAAAAGATCTTTGAAAAAGTAACCGAGATCTTTGGGGAAAAGGTCAATACCTTTATTGCAAAAAACTTCAAGGAAGAGGCTCCTCCCGCTGCGCCGCCGGTTCCCACAGCCTCTTTTACGGAAATGTACTTCAAGGGGTCTATAAGTCAATCCGTGGAACAGGGTGGTTTTACATTTTACACCCCGGGTACTTACGGTTCGGAGGGAACGGGGTCGCCGACGATCATTACACCCTCCGAATACCCGGTTTACAATGAAGTGCTGGGGACCTTTGCGCTCCTGAAAACGCCCAAACTCAAAATTTCCATGGGTGACTGGCTTCCCGCGATTAACCAGGTAAGCCAAAAAACGAATACCTATATCAGCGGTTTTTACGGGGTGAATATGCAACGCTACCAGTCATGGGTAAAGAACTACCAGATCAAACTGGATGAGGATCTGCAGTTTGCGCTGAACAGCGTGCTGGATATCAAGGATTACAAAGTTACGGCCTCCTATCACATCATGGCACTCACTAAAGAAGTGGACAGTATTCCGCATGGCGCTGTGATCAACGCATACAATGAGCCGCAGAACGCCGTTAACGTGGGTGCCAACATCAACCTGGACGCGTATACACCTATTCGGTCGCACGGTCTGCAGTATAAAACGAACTATTATACGCCCAATTATGACCTGTACTTTTACCCGGACACACCGGTAGAGCCCACTATACAAGTGGACACAATCATCTTTGATACGCCTCATATCCCGATCGATGCCTTCCGTCCGTTCGTGGCCAGCATGGGACTGGTGAACGAATCCATGACCTTTCACGAGCACCTCATCCCGGCTCAGTATATCAACGACTATCCGCATACGTACGAAGACGGTGTTTTTACCTGGGATCTTTCAAATCCGAATATCCCAAAGCCGGAACTAATTTACGATCTCGGCTCGGGATATGAATACGAGTTCATAATCGAACTGAAACTGATCGTAGACATTGAGTTCGATCAACTGGACCAGTACGGAAACACCAACAAAGTAACGCAACTGTTTACCTACCAAATTCCGGCTGAGAACATTAGCCTGGACTATTTCGGAGCCGTTCCCAACATTCCGAATACTTCGCTCAACGTGGACCAGTATAAAAAGGACATGAACATCGGGACTACGGATTTCCACGGACAGCAAGTCGACGGATGCAGCCTTTCGGGAAGCGCCTATACCTGCCAGGCAATCCAGGATGTGTTCATCGAGGGCGACCTGACCACTTCCAACGGTTATTCGGTAACGATCCTTGGCGGAAACGAGGTGAGCGTGGTCGGTAATTCGACCGTTTCGCCGGAAATCGTGCTGGACATTCACCCGGTACTCGATTATTCACACCCGATGCCAAAAGCGAGTTTACAGGAAGTGGTGAGTTTCTGCAAGGGTAACAATAATAATCCGCCGGAATACCAGGCGAATATTGCTTCCAAATCAGCCTTCCCGGGTTCACAAACAGAGGGAGACCCGAATGGGTCCCCAGCCTCTTCGGAACTGAACTGGGACTTCACCCTGTACCCCAACCCGGCGAACGGTTCCACGACGATCCGTTTGCTGAACGACTGGCGTTCGGAAGGGCATGTGGAAGTCTACGACCTGACCGGTAAGTCCATGGCGATTAAACAGGCGGAAACCAGCGCAGGAATGCTTCAGATCGAAGCGAGTTCCTTCGCCAAAGGCGTTTACTTTGTGAAAGTGCGCATGCCTGACGGATCTTCGCGTGTAAAACAACTTGTAATTCAATAAAAGATGATGCGAACTACTTTTATGATCTTTTGCTGTATGGCGGTCCTGGTGACCGCCTGCAACAAGGAGAAACGTTATTCAAAAAAACTTTCGAAAGGAGAATTGTGGAACGTGACTTCCGTACAGATCGACGGAACGACTTCCCAGATTACAGGACAATGGCAAATTGTAGCCGACGACATTTACGATTCGGTGCCCTATGCGATCTGGAAATCTAATAACGGTGCTTATGGTGACGCTGAGTTCCAGTGGCAGTTCCAGGACAAGGGGAAAACCTTTCGTTTGAATTATTACCAGCTCTGCGAAGAGTGCGACGGTGAATCGATGGACAGCCTGGATTATTTCACCTACGCCCTGACGGGCAGCTATGAAGTGGAGCGGCATAAGAAAAAGGAAATGACCTTTAAAAGCAGTGAAACGATCGGTTTCGGCGGCAAAACCGTTGAAATACGATTAGAAAACACTTATGAATAGCAGGGGCTTCGTCAAATTCACCGGTTTAAAACTCTTGTTTTTAGGAGTTGGAACGTTGCTATTGGGTTCCTGCCGCAAGGAGCAGCCTGAGATGGCGCCCCTGAATGAGAACTGCGATTGTGCCACGGAAGTGAGCGCGGAGTTTTTGATGGAAGAACGGGAATCATTCCTAAATCCTGAACTACGTATAGACACAGATACGATTTACAAGAATGCCAATGTCCGCTTTACCGCGCTCGAACCGAATGCCGAATACACCTGGTACATCGGAACCGAAATATTGCACGACCAGAGTTTCGAACGGCATTTCGGAGACGAATACGCCGGGCAGACCTTCCCCATGATCCTCGTAGTACGTAAGGACCCAAATGCGATCTGCCTGCCCGGAGACGACGGTTATGATTCGATCGTACGGTATTTAACGATTTCGAATAAGAGCGCTAACGGTTTCTTTAATGACCCGAATTATTTGCTTGAAGGTACTTTTCGAATGAAAGACCATAATTCCGACGATAGTATAAACATTGTTTCGGGAATTTATGCTTTTGGTGAGACGGGCCCTGGCCCGCCTGGCGAAAGAATGGTTATTTCAAATTACGACGGACAAAATTCAGAACTTGTTGATGGAACATTTTTTGGAATGTCATATCGTGAGTTATACTTTGATGCTTCGGGTTACGCAACCGTGCGTTTTTCACACTATGTAAATGGTTTAGTTGAATTAGAACTAATTCCAAATTCTAATAATTTCCCGTACTATCATTTAAAAGGCCGCAAACTCAATTAATTCCATGAAGTATTTGCTGTTTATACTCTTGTTAATGTTGTTCTCCTGCCGCAAGGAGCAGCCGGAGATGGCGCCCCTGAATGAGAACTGCGATTGTGCCACGGAAGTGAGCGCGGAGTTTTTGATGGAGGAAATGACGACATGGAATGTAAATTTTGCGCATTACACGAATACCGATACCATTTTTGCCGATAAGAATGTCCGTTTTTCAGCGTTGACAGATAACGCAACTTACACCTGGTATATTGGAACGGAAGTATTACACGATCAACAAGTAGGTCGCTACTTTGATAACTCATTGGCAGGACAGGATTTACCTATTGCACTTGTTGTAAAGAAGAAGCCAAATAGTGTATGTTTTCCCAGCGATGACGGCTACGATTCGATCGTTAAAATCCTGCATGTAAGTGAATTCACAAATGAAAGTTTTGACACTACTTTCATGGAGGGAACTTACCGCGTGAAGTCTCCACTTTTAAGTGACAGCATTGACATAGTAATCGATTTCCGTTACTATTCCGGTTCTGGAAAAAATGTGGATGTATACAATTACGACGGCCAGGGATCTTTTTGTACCGGTCTCATCGAACTCTATGAGTGCAATTACCGGCAATTCTATATGGGTAACACTTCCTCTGTCACACAATGTGATTATTTAAGAGGAAGTGCCGTACACAAACTCAATGATTCGGTGGAATTGAATTTCAGTACGGGTGGATATGTCAATGGAACTTACGATGTAGATTTATATCAATGGAAATATAAAGGACGAAAACTATAGTTTTATGAAAGTTTTCTTGTCACTTTTTTATTGTTTGTATTGATTTCCTTTGCACTGGTAGTTCCAGGAAAAGGGGAAAACCTTTCGTTTGAATTATTACCAGCTCTGCGAAGAGTGCGACGGTTAATCGATGGACAGCCTGGATTATTTCACCTACGCCCTGACGGGCAGCTATGAAGTGGAGCGGCATAAGAAAAAGGAAATGGCCTTTAAAAGCAGCGAAACAATCGGTTTCGGCGGCAAAACCGTTGAAATACGATTAGAAAACACTTATGAATAGTAAACTACGTGTAGGTATCATAGCTCGACCGGTCTATACTTATTTTAACACAAGCTATCAATTGAATTGTTTTGAACCCCTTCAATTACCTTGTGTTTCGTCCAGTTCGCGGAGGACCTGGTTGACGTCTTCTTCTGTGGCGCTGAGTTTTGCTTTGCAGATGCGGATCAGTGCTGCGGCGCGTTTGACTTTCACGGATAGGTCATCGATGGAGATCTCTCCTTCTTCGATCTCGGCCACGATCTGTTGCAATTCGTGGAATGCTTCCTGGTATTTTAGTTCTTCACTCATGTTTTTCGATGTTTGAAACGGTTGAACGGACACGGTGTGTGGCGGTTCGTGTAATGATCTCTTCGCCTTCTTCGGGAAGGTTGGTCTCGGAAACGGCCTTTCCCCGAAATGTGGTCAGGCTGTAGCCTTTTTCAAGGATGCGCGCGGGGTCGCTGAGCGTGACAAATTGTGCAAGGCGGTCGAGCCGGTGGGTCTGTTCGCGTAATACTCCGTTGCCCAAGGGAAGGAGTTGTTGCTGTGTCTGCTCGATTTCCGTGAACGCATTGCGTGTGATCGCACTGCTTGTTTTGGAAAGTTGGAGGCGCAAGTGCGCAATTTCTTCGTGCTCGGAACGCATTTTCCGGTGCGCCAGTTGCGGCAGGCGCATGAGGTCGTTATCAAAGCGAGTGCGGGTTTGCGCAAGCTGCCAGCGCGCCGATTGCTGAAAACGGTTTTGCTGCAGTTCGGCGTCGCGGTAACCCGACAGCAGTTTCAGGCGGACATTGCGGCGAAGCACCTCTCCCTGGTGATTGAGGTTTACGAAGTTGTTGCGCAGCATGTTGCCGGACATGCGCCTGAGTATTTTGAGGGCATCGTTGAGCGGTACGTTGAAATTGTGAAAGCACTGCAGTAGGAATTCCCCGAGTTCAGTCGGTGTAATAGCGTTCCTGAAGGCGATCATTTCGGCGACGGTCATATTGGTGGAATGCCCGATACCGGTAAGCACGGGCAGGGGAAAGGAGGCAATGTCGCGGCAGAGTTCGTAATTGTTGTAACAGGAAAGCCCGATCTCTCCGCCACCTCCACGCACGATCACGACGAGGTCAAAATGATGTTTAACGCGGGCAATGCGCGCCAACTGCGCACGAATGGACGCCGATGCGGCGTCTCCCTGGACATAGGCAGGGAAAAGCATGGTAAAGAAGCGGTAATTCCATTCGTTTTGCCCGATCACTTTGTAGAAATCGGAGAGTCCTTTGCTGGATTCTGCGGAGATCACGGCAATGCGTTTCGGGAGCAGTGGAAAATCCAGTTGCTGATTGCGGTTTAGCAGGTTTTCTTTCTGAAGTCGCAGGAGCGTTTCCTGGCGTTCGCGTTGTAATTCCCCGAGGGAGAAAAGCGGGTCAATGTCCTGGATGTAGAGGCTGAGTCCGTAAATTTCGTGGTAAACCACTTTCACGAGCATCAGCAGGTTCACGCCTTCGCGCAGCGGTTCCTTCACGGTTTCAACGAACTTGCGATTGATCGGTTCGAAGGCACTTTTCCAGATCGTGGCGTTCATCTGTGCTACGATCTTGTCACCTTCTTTGTGAACGAGTTCCGGGAAGCAGTGTCCGCTCGGGTAGCGGTTGAGCTTGTGCATTTCGGCGCGCACCCAGTAAAAGCGGTTGTAATGCGTTTCGAACATACGCTTTACGGAGGAAGCGATCTGCTGCAGGGAATATATTTTGCGTTCTTCTTCGGACATCTTTATTTAAAGGTAATAAGATTCCCTAAAAAAGGAGGGGTTCTTAGCAAAGCAAGGTGTAAAGTATATGCGGATTGCTTCGTATTTGGGCTTATTGTGTATATGAAGTTGTTGCATGATGTAAAGTACGCGGTTAGGCTTCGGAAGACTGGTTTTCCTGATATACAGTTTATTGCATCCTACTTTTTTTCATTGCCAAAAAAAGTAGGCAAAAAAGTCTAGCGCTACGTTGCAGCTGCCACCCAACGGG
>CAYMEW010000003.1:0-153973 GCA_964389755.1 uncultured Flavobacteriales bacterium
TGTTGATTCTGATTGTAATGGGTGCAATCATCCCCTCTTGTGAACAGGCAGAAAGCCGCGTGAAAAAAGCACACCTGATTGTAAACAGCATTGCCAAAGAGGGTGGCGAAGATGACGAGGACCCGATCATCCAGGGACACGTCAAAAAACAAAACGACACGCCTGTCAGTAACGTACTGGTAGAAACGCGAAATGCAACCACGAATATGCTTGTGAAAAACGTTTACACGGATTCACTCGGAGCATTTGAGGAACAGGTACCGGCCGGAACGTATTATTTTAAGGTCGTTATTCCCGATTCTTCACCATACGTGACCGATTCACTTATCATTAGTCGGAGTACAAACCTGACAATCATTGTGGATTAATAAACTGTGCGAAAGTCCGGATGGGAGACCGTCCGGACTTTTTTAATTTACTGAAATACGTACGCGTGCCACGCATCCCGCATCATTCGTGTATTCTAATATCCCATCGATTTTTGACAGGATCGAGCGAATTAATGCTAATCCGTTTGTTGTAATTTGCGGGTCTCCTGCAGGAAAACCCGAACCGTTATCCCGAACAGTCATCACTAAGAAATCCTGATCCCGTTTCAGGTGAACTTCCAGTTCAGGATTTTGCTGATTATGGAAACCGTGCTCAACGGAGTTACAGACTAACTCGCTCAATGCAATCCCAAGGCGCATCGCCTTATCATAGTCGAGAAGCACTGGTTCGATATGTGTGATGGTACGGATCTTTTCCGGGTCGGAATTTAGTCCGAATGTTAGTGCTTCAGTAATGTCGATGAGGTAATTTTTGAGTTGTACCTCATTGGTAATTCGCGAGGGGCCTGATAAATATTCCTGTACTTTTGACATGGAGTCGAGGCGGTGTTTGATCCTTCGAATCGCCCAGCGTGTTTCTTCGTGCATCGCTGTTTTCAGATCGGAATGCAAAATAGCGGAGAGCAATCCGAAGTAGTTTTTAGTGCGATGGCTTAATTCCCTGTGAAGGTGACTGATTTCCTGTTTTTGAAAAGCAAGTTCAAGGTTCTGACTTTCGATGTATCGTTTATTTTTTCTTAGGCGGTACCAAGCGAATATAATTATGAATAAAATAATGGCAATTAGAGCGAGCCCGACACGAAGTTGCATATTCTTTAATCGCTCATTCTCTATTTTCGCACGGTCCAACAGAGCTTTTTTATGAAGAGAGGCCAAATCATTGTTCTTTCGTTCCACATCGTAAGCAATATCCAGTTTGGCAATTTGTCGGCGGTGCTCGTCAATCTCGGCTTTTTTGTCCGCTTCGAGCAGTGCCTGGTATTTTTGGACCAGTACATGTTCATTCCCCTCTTTTAGTAATAGTTGTATTTCAATTTTTAAAGCATCTGAGGCAAGTGAATAATCCGATGATTTCAGTGCAAGTTGTTCACATTGCCGCAGTACGTTGTAGGCCTTAATACGATTGCCTGTTTGCGCGTAATAATTTCCAAGGTAAAACAGGCTGGACGCGATCTTTGGTGCATTTTGAGCCTCTAAACGTAAATTGTAAGCTTTGTTTAAATACGAAAACGCTTTGTGCGGCTGATCTTTTTCAAGGTAAAGTTTACCGAGCAGGGTGAGCGTGGATAGTTCATTCGAACGACTTTTGAGTTTTTGCTTACGCATCAGTGCTTCTGACAAATACTTTTCCGCCTGCTCCATCCTTTTCTGTTCCAGATAGATCTGTCCGATGTTATGGTAGGAGTCGGCAATCCCTTTTTCATACTTGATCTGAACGCGCAATTCTAGCGCCTGGAGCAGGTAATTCAATGCTTTATCATAATTTTTAAGCTCCCGGTGAATATTCCCGAGCGCATTCCAGGCTCCGGATAACTTTTTTAGACTGCCATCTTTTTCAAAGATGCGTGCGGACTCGATGAGTTGTTCGGCGGCTCTTTCGAATAGCCCGATCTCTTTGTAATCAAGCGCAAGGTTGAATAATGATTCCGCAATCAGGCTGTCTGTGCCAATTTTCCGGTAATATTCCAGCGCCTTTTTATGATAATTAATCCCTGCTTTGTAAGATCCGACGCGGTAACTGGCTACTCCCAGGTCATTAAAGAAAATAGCGCGATCACCCAGGTTCAATTCGGGCGGAAGGTGATTTCCGGCTTCACGCAGGTATTCATACGCTCTCAGGTATTCTCCTTCTTCCAATTTTGCATATCCCTTTTCACGTAGTCCATCGAATAAATTCTGTGCACGAAGAGGTGAGAGGAGTAGACATATCATTCCCGTCAGAATTGTCAGCTTCATAAGTATTCGTCGTTTAAGCCAAAAATATTAAATTTCGGAATGAAGATTCTGATTGTGGAGGACGAAGAGCCGATAGCGCTTGAAATCCGTGATATGCTTGAATTAATGGGTTATCCTGTCACGGCAATCGCCGATAGTTATGAAAGTGCGTTGGCGGCTATCGAAAATAAATTGCCTGATCTGGTACTGGTTGATATCGAATTAAAAGGCCATTTAACCGGAATTGACCTGGGCAGAAGACTCGGACAAATGGGAATCAACCACATGTACCTGACCGGTGTTCAGGATGCCAGTACCTTTGTGAAAGCCCGCGAAACTGCGCCGCTTCGCAATATTCCCAAGCCTGTTTCGGCCATTAGTTTAAGAAATGCGCTGGACATAGATTCTGTTGAGAGAGTACCTCTGAGCACCACGGTTATTCGCATGTTTCCGAGTGGCGATAAAAAGCGAAGAATTGACCTGAATGAAATCATTTATATAAAAGCCGGGGGCAGCTATTGCGATGTGTTTCTCACGGGAGATCAGGGTAAGATTACATTATCCATGAATCTGAAAAACTGTCTTAAGAAACTGGACTGGCCAAACATAATAAGGGTAGGGCGATCAAACGCGGTCAATATTCACCATGTTAAAACCCAAATGGGTAATCGACTTGAAATGTCGAACACAGAGTGGGTGGATATTGAACCGAAGTTCAAATCGATCGTCGAAAAGCGCATACAGTCAATCTAACCGTAAAAGAATCTGTGGGGGCCACAAAGAAAAAGTGGCTGCTCACAAAACAGATTTCCAATTCCGATCGACCTAAACTTGATTTGTGTCATTAAAATGTTTTTTACATGGCACAGTATCAGGCACACAAGATTATTCAACTACTTCAGTTTTGTTCGTGGAAGGCGCGTACCGAAATGTCACATACCGGACTGCAGGAATTAAGCGCAAAGTTGGGCGCTTTACCTTCCAAATCTGCATTGGAACGTCCGGGAAAAGAATACGCTCCGAACGAAAAATACCTCGTCGATTTACTTTCAGATGCCCGTGTGGCACTTAAGTCCGACGGACTGGTCACAAAACGCGAATCCTATATCGACCTTCTGGCCGCATACGGCGGATTCAACGATTGGGGTGACTGGGAGCAAAAACTCGCTTCAGTGGGGGAATACTTGCCCGGTGAAGACACGGATTTGAGTCGTTTTCGACAACTCGAGGTACTCATTGCGCTGCCTTCTGAACTCGAAAAGCAGGTGTTACCGGTTTTTCAGTTTGTGAAACGTGCATCCGGCGTTCCGATAAACCTGGCGGTTTGCAGGGAAGAAGATCCGGAAGAATATGCCAAATGGCTGGCTGCGCTCACGAAAGAAAATCCGTTTGTAATCGGGGTATTTCCTGTAAGCCTGAAAGAGTTACCGGCAACCATTCAAACCGGAACATGGCAGGAATTTCTCGAGTGTGGAACGATTATCCCGGTTTGGCTCGACCCTTCCGATACCTGGCAAACCGCCCCGCCATTTATTCCCGCATTGAAACAGCAGCTTGTCATTGGAGGGCTTCCCGGGATGTTGATTTCAATTCTTTTAATCCAGACTTATATATCTGAGTCGACCTTCCATCAACCGCAGGAAGTTGAAAAAAGAGTGGATTTGCAGGGAAATTGGAAAAGAATTGAAAATGTAAATAATAATAGCAGCGGATTTTTCTACCAGGGACAGGGTGAAAACAATATTATACAAAGTATTACGCATAACCACGGAAAAGACTAACCTGATAAAAAAGGCTTTTGTCGAACTGTCCACGATACAAAGCCACCACGTCAGCAATTCGTCGCTAGACGGACGGATACAAAGGGAGGAAGAATACTCTTCCTCCCTCATCTGAATTAAAAAATCATTCTAAAAACATACACTTATGAAGCAGGCTAACACAGGTGAGGATAAACGGCCGAATCCGTTTAACAGTCACAGCAACGTTGCACATCAAAGTATTATTCACAACACCTACGTTACAGCGCAAGAGGAAAAGGTGGATATTGCAGATGCACGCCCAGTTAACGAAAAGCTAAAAAAAGTAATTGAGAAAGTAAAAAGGCCGGCAGGACCGCCACCCACCGATGTAATCGACTTTCGGAATGAGCTACAAACACGGTTCCAACGAGACGTACAGGAAGTTCCTACGAAACACCTGCTTTTTCGCAAGAACAACGGGCGGATCATTTCCGATGTTGAAAGCTACGAGCGTGAGCACAACGTATCGCTTGATGAAGAAGCTAAAGAAACGCAGGAGCTGCTACGCTCTTTTTTAGCTAATAATGACCGTGAGCGCAACGACATGCTCAAACGGCTTTTGGCACAGAAAGGCCAGCAAAGACCGGCAATCATTACCTGTGATGGTTTTCTTATTAACGGGAACCGCCGAAAAATGGCACTCGAAGAACTCTACCGTGATTACAACCAGGATCCGCGTTTCGAGAGTATGCGGGTAATCATCCTGCCGGAAGGTGTCAGCGAGATCGATATTCAAAAGGTGGAAAACCGCTACCAGTTACAAAGTGAAGGCAAATCGGAATACCAGGGGCTGAACCGTGCCATTAAATACAAGCGTAACATTGAGAGCGGTTTTTCACTCGAAGTACAGTTACGTGATGACCCGAACTACCACAAACTGCCTGAAGCAGAGTTTAAAAAAGTAGTAAAAGAGTTCGAAAAAAGCTTTATCAATCCGCTCGACTGCATCGACCGCTATCTTGAGTCACTCGGCCGAAAAGGAATGTATAACACCATCACCGAAAGTATGAATGACCGGGAGGGGCGCTGGCAGGCTTTTGTGGATTATAGCAATTTTTACAATGGTACCCTGAAGAACAAAGGAAAACTGGCGCAATTGCACGTGGATGAAAACGACATTGGGAAACTGGAAACTTCCATTTTCAAAGTCATTCGAAAACGAAGCCTGAACAGCCGGGCAGGAGATAGCCCTGTCGGAAAACTGCACGAATTCATCCGGAAGTTGCCCAAGTATCTCAAAAATTCGGAGGCAACTGATCACATCCTCAAAATCGCAGAGATCGACGATGAAGTTCCCGGAGAAATGCAGGAAGATAAGCAGGGAAATAAGTGTACCGAACGCGAGATCGACAGTAAATGGGGAGCCATGCATGAAAAAGAAGTACTCGGAAACCTCTTCATGGCACAACGGCACCTGAACAACCAGGAAACACGGGATAAACCGCTTGAATTACTCGAAGACGCTTTGAAAAAGCTGAATCACAACAACCTCAAAATTGCAAATATGGGGCCGGAATACTACGAACGAGGCATGGAACTGTCTCAGGCAATAAGTGTTACGGCAGATAAAATTTATAAAGCCATCGATCATGCGCGCTATACTTACAAAAAGTCGGATAAAACGCACGAGTAGTGTTACGGTTGACCTCTTCCAGGTTACGATACATCTTTCAGGAACGGAGCATTTGAAACGTTACCAGCAGTCGCAACTCGAGTATTTTGGCTTTCAACGAACAGATAAGGATGCCATGTACAGGGAATCAGATGCGCCTGTTCGGGAAATTGTCAAGCTCCTGAAATACTTTGATGCCGAGCAGGTGAATTATAGCTTATCTGAAGCGCTGACCAAAGTTGTAGAACGTTTTCGGGAGAAAAGACAGGCTCTCAATAAGGTATTTGACCGGGTAAAAGCGATCAAAGAAGAAGGCGTTCTGGATGAGTCTTTTAAAGAGTTCAGGAAGTTTACGACTACCTTACCCCGAAAGCTCCGTCCGCATCAGTTGAAATCGGCCTACCATTTTTACACATTGAAAAACGGGGCTAATTTTTCGGTGCCCGGGAGCGGGAAAACCTCAACGGTGTTGGCTGTGTACGAGAAATTTCGTCAGGAAGGCCTGTGTAATATGCTTTTCATTGTTGGACCGCCCTCCTGTTTTCAGCCCTGGCAAAACGAATTCCTGGAAACACTTGGCAGAAAGCCGGATGTACGCATACTTTCAGGAGGGAACCGGGCTTATCGCAAAAGTGAATACCAGCGACCTGCTGAACGCGCGTCCGAGCTGTACCTGAGTACCTTCCACACAGCTATGAACGACATGAAGGACATTGCGCATTTTATGTCTCAAGCTAATGTAAACGCCTTTCTCATTGTGGACGAGGCGCATTACATGAAACAATTAGGTGGATCCTGGGCAAGCTCATTGCTGGAGATCGGGCAGCATGCTATTTGCAAGGGGATTTTAACCGGAACGCCTATACCGAAAAGCTACAAGGACCTGTTTAACCTGTTCGATTTTCTCTGGGAAGGAGATAGCTCACTGACACCGGATGACAAAGTACGCATTGGCTTGTGGGAACGACAGAAAAATGTGAAGGCTATTCGCCACCTGCTGGAAGAACGGATCAGCCCCCTGTTTTACAGGGTGCGTAAAAAGGACCTCGGGCTAATGCCTGCTCTGTTCCACGATCCGATAGTGGTGCCAATGCAACCCACGGAACGTGTAATCTATGATAATCTGCAATCGAATATCCAGGACCTCAATGATCGCGAATATCACCTAAACGAACCGTTGCTAAGTAAACTTTGGCGCGGTAGAATGATCCGTTTGCGACAATCCGTTTCTTATCCCGGCCTGCTCGCATCTGCGATCGAGGAGTCAAGCGAGTCGCTTGTGAGTAAAGGGTTGGCGCATCAAATCGGACATTATGAGGAACTGGAAATACCGGGTAAACTGCGCGCACTCACCGAACTTGTAACGCAAATTCGTCAAAAAGACCGAAAAATCCTGATCTGGTCCAATTTCGTCGGTACCTTGGAAATGATCAGGCATCACCTGGAGGGCCTGGGGTATCATGCCGAGATCATTTATGGTAAAACACCGGTGCGGAAAGATGATAAAGCAGCAATCGGGGAGGAGAAAACCCGGGAGGATATTCGGGATGAATTTCTCGATCTCGAAAGCGATCTGGACTTTTTGATCGCCAATCCCGCTGCCTGTGCAGAATCCATTTCCTTACATAAAACCTGCTATCACGCGATCTATTATGACATGTCATACAATTGCTCACAATACCTGCAGTCACTCGACCGCATCCACCGTGTGGGTGGATCGGAGCACAATCAGGCAAACTATTATTTTTTACAATACGAAAACTCAATTGACCAGGACATCCGGCAGAACCTCGAGGTAAAGGCACAGCGGATGTATGACATCATCGAACAGGATTACAGTATCTACGACCTCGACCTGGAGGAAAATGAGGAAGACGATGTTGAAGCTTATAAACGAATTTATACACGCTAACTATGGAAACTACAATCAGACAATCATCGGCCATGCCCAAGAAAATCAACACTCCTTTCGGCTATTTCGGCTCTAAGAATAAAATTGCACTGAAATTGTGCACCGACCTGCCGCCTCACAACTGCTGGGTGGAAGCATTCTGCGGATCTGCAGCACTTACACTCAGAAAAGAACCGGCCCAGATCGAAGTGATCAACGACATCGATAGCGAAATCTACAATTTTTTCGAGCAATTACGAAAAAATACCGCAGCCTTAATTGAAGCGGTGAAACTCACGCCTTATGCCGAACAGGAACTTCGATCTTCCCGAATTCCGGAAGAGAATCTTAGTGAACTGGAACGTGCTCGCCGCTTTCTCGTTCAGTCCATGATGTCCATTAATGGTGTATTCGGAGAAGAACGTAGCGGGTTTTCTTATTCCGATTCATTTACCCGAAACGGCCAGGATGCTCGTGTGAGCAGGTGGAATAATATGCCGAAACGACTGGAACAGGTGGTGGAAAGGCTTAAAAAAGTGCGGGTCGAAAACAAAGACGCTTTTAAATTATTAAAGCGTTACGTCAACCGGCCGAACACGCTTGTTTATCTCGATCCGCCATACCTGGGCCAACGGACCAGTGGTTACAACAATGATGCAAATGACGTGGATTTTCATACGCGCCTGCTAAAACTGGCCAATACGGCCAACTGTATGATTTTCATTAGCGCCTACGAACATCCCCTATACGAAGCACTGCTTACTGACGGCTGGTGGTGTAAGCGCACGATCGAAACATCAACCAAAGGTTCGAACGGAAAAACCCGGGCACGAACAGAGGTGGTTTGGATGAACAAACATTACATGAATGCACTGAATGAAGGGCAGCTACCCCTGGAGCTGAGTCAAAAAGAACGCGCCGAAGGAAGGTGTAATCCGGAAGTCAGACACGCGAAAAAAGAAGAATCTTCAGATCGTGAATCAGTGAGAAATAATAATCAAAAACCAAATACAATGTACAGATTTGAACTTTTCAAAAGTGATGTGAATCACGAGTTTTACTTCCGGTTCAAAAGTAATGAAATACAACTTTTGAACAGCGAGGGCTACACTTCAAAAAACGGATGTATGAACGGCATGGAATCCGTTCGGAAAAATGCGCCGATAGATGCCCGTTATGATCGAAAAGACGGAGACCATTTTACCTTCAACTTAAAGGCCGCAAACGGAGAAATCATTGCGCGCAGTTCAAAACTCTACAAAACCCGGCCGGAACGCGAAAAAGCGATCGAAAAAGTGAAATCCGGTGCTCCGGAGGCATCCTGGAAAGACTTGACCTGAGAAAGTTTACATAAAAGGAGGAACCCATGTTTCTCCTTCTATTTTGAAGTATGTGGAACTTCGTAATTAATCAGATTCGCTCTCTGCTTTCTGCATTAAATCGGTTAAAGTGATCGTAAATGGCGCATGCTTTGGTTCTTTGCCGGTTCGCGAAAAATCATTTATATTCCAATTCAGCTTTTCAAACCAGGTGCCGGTGGGTTTTTGGATTCTGACAACCAGGTAGACCTCCTGTGAGGGTTCATCTGGATAATTGAGCTCCTGAAGGTCCTTTGCCGATTGATACCGGGGATGGGAAACAATTTCCCAAAGTTCAGAGGTCGTTGATTCTTTGCCCGTATACAAAAGGAGGTATTTGGCGCCGGCTATTGCCGGAGTAAGTTCCGAAAGGCCATATTTACCACTAAAACGAAAATTGTAAAGTGCATGCTGTTTAATCCAGTTAAGATGCTCACCGGATTTGTAATAAGCTATCAAAACGGAAACCGTATCCGGAATGATACGCGCATGCGAACTGTCGAATTCCGGAAAGGCTGATTGTAAGATCGTTGGTTCGTTTTTGTGAATTTCCCAGGTATGGAGGGATAGACGTTCGCGTTGTGACGCACGATTCATCAAATGTCGCCTTACTTCGCGAATAAACCTTTCCACATGATCAATACCCGTGTTTGTGCGGGACGGACGAACAGCAAATGCACCTAATCCCGGGAGTAATTCCCGAAATCCGCGTTCATTATAAGGTGCGTTTCCCGGGTAAAGAATATACGCACCGGCTGTGCGGCGTATGGCGTCGCGATAAGCATGCATTTTCACAAGATCCTCCTGCTTATAGCGTTGTTGATCTGTATTCTTTTCGCCTGACCCGACTTCCGGGTTGGCAGAATCTGAAAAAAGGTGTTCCGTCCGGTATTTGGCGTCAAAATGAATGTGTACGATCATCTCGTGAGTTTCAGCGTCAGCGTCAGTCATTTCTGCGGGCCAAAAAGACAGCGTGTAATCAGGGCGAAGCGGGAGCGACCAGCTTCCTCCCTCAGGATACGGATTTTTGGAAAAGAAGCGGTTAAATGAGAATCGCACATTTAACTGACGATGACCGCTGGTAGAAACGCCCGAAATAGCAAGGTGTTTTCCCTTTTTGAGCTGTAAACCCAATCCATCTTCTGTAGGACGAATCAGTTTCGAGAGCGACTCCGAATCGATTTTGAAAATGCCCTGGATGACCTCGAGTAACTGAAAAAAAATCCAGTACTCATACAAAACCGCCATATTGCGCTTACCGCCAGAATATACGTCTTCGCCACCTTTCCACACTAAGCGGGCTGCGAGGTCAAACATCAGCCAAACACGAAATAATTCGCGATATCCTTCCCGACGTTGTAAAACAGGGCTGTTCAACTTTAAAGTTACGGGTGATTCTACGGATCTGAATAGTGCGTGATCGAGGTATTCCTCCATGCGTTGCACAATACGTGCGGCTTCTCTGGCGGTTCTCCCGGATCCGGCGCGCTGTTCTATATCTGCACAAAAAGATAAAAAGATGTTTAAAACATGTTTAATAAAGCGATTTTCCGGATTATCCACTGTTTCCTGGTGACGAATTGTTCTTACCTGTTTTGGCAGGTCCTGGAACGAATGGAGGTTTGTAGAAAGCCGCCTGCCCCCGTTTTGAATCTGGCGAACAATTCCTTTATCAAAGCATCGAATTCGGTTAATATCCTGAAGTTCTTCCTGCTTTACCCAGCGTTCCAGCGGATTGGAAAGTATCCGGTTCATTGCTTCGGAAAACTCATCGGAATCAATTATCGAACGAATGAAGGAAAAGCGCTGATAAAGGGTTTTAGAACCCGATTCGTAATTCGGTTCAAAATTCTGTAGAGCAGGAGATGTGTGGGTCAGCAACAGGTCCGTGCATTTTTCGGTAATATATTCAAGCATCAGGCGGTAATCCGAACGATATGAAACTTTGCGGGAACGAATTTCAATTTGCAATGGCCATACCTTGCCGCCGGCAGCAGAAACGGCCAGCGTCAGGGTGCCGGTCCAGGTGTTTGGACGAATCAGGCCGTGACTGGGATCGCTCCGGCTATGGCGAATAATTCCGGGGATTTTTTCGAAGGTGAATCGTTTATCCGAAAACTCGAATTCATATTCGCCTCCTTCAAGTAATTGCCAACGAACTTCTCCGTAGTTGTCAGCGTCCGGCTGGTCAAACAATGTTCCGGCATATTCAGTTGAAATGTTAACTATCAGTCCAACCTGAATTTCATCCAGTGGAATACTTAAAATTTGATCATTCGTATGTGAATCAGGCTTCAGCATAACTGGCGAATCCATTATCCAGAGCAGAACGGTAAAGGCGTTGTAATTTGTTAATTGTCAGTGGCTGAATGGCATTTTCGTCGGCGATTCCGTTTTGGAGGTACTCCCGAATATGATCATGCTGTGAACTATCGGTACAACACCTGGCGAGTGCCTCCAGGACAGGTACTAGTTTACGCCTTGAGCCGTGCAATTTTGGCAATAACTTCTGCATGATAGCAATATCCAGCTTTTCATCGCCATCCGTAATGTTAAATTCTTCGAGGTAACGAAACAAGCGAAAAATCTCAGCCGCCGTTCGGTATCCGAATTCGGCTCCAACACGCTGTAGCTCCAGGAAGAAATTCATTAAGACCCGGGTCAGTTCAGATTGGATTTGAGCCGGCATTTCTTTTTGAGCCAACTCGATAAAGTTAGTTCCCCATACCTTATTCGAATGTTTCAGTGAGTTGGGTCTCGCAGGAGATCGTAAAAAGGATTCCATGTCATTCGCATGTATCCGGAACTCGATTACATTGGCGCGATCCAGTACTTTCGGACTGAACATGTAGGTTGTTTCATCGATATTTACAGTTCCCGTAATGAATAAGTTTTTAGGTAAAGTCACTTTTCGTGGAACATCGTTAATTTCTCGATCGTGAAGCAAAATAGGTTCACCGGATTCCATAGTACTTAAAAAATCGGCAAAATACCGTTCCACATGGCTGAGGTTCATTTCATCGAGGATCAAAAAATAGGGTAGTTCCGGATGTGCATTAGCTCGTAATATGAGTTGAAGAATACCAGTTTCGGGAAGCATATACTCGCCCACTTTCAAACCATTCGGATATCCGAGAAGCGGATCACGATTGGTCCAGTCGGAACCAACAGCTACCACGCAATATTGCTCGTTGCTTTGAGATAACCAGGAAGCAAACGCCTTAGCGAGTTGCGTTTTCCCGGAGCCTGAAAGTCCTGTTAATATCACAAACGGTTTTGTTAGTAACGAAGCCACATAGCGCTTTACGAGTTGTTCCGGGAAAACAAGTTTTACATCTTCCAGTACTGCTAAAAACGGGCTGAGATCGAAACGTGTTGAACGATCCTGTGAATTTGCTCGTTGACCGTTCAAATTTTTTAAAGTACTCCGATACTCGTGAAGTATTTGCTGTAAATCCCGGTCAAGTTCTTCATCAGAAGGCAAAGCTTTTTCCCGGTATACTTTAAAAACAAAAGAAGAGCCGTATCGCTCCGGGTTACCATACCCGTTTCTCTGAAAATAAGTGGCTACAGTTTCCGGATCTACAAGGTTCCACATGACTTCGGGAGATCTGGTCACACTTACGCCATAAGCAAGTATGAGTAAACCTTTTGACTTATAAAACAAGTAAACCGGGTAAATGCCGTTTGCTGTGGTATTTTCTCCTGTGGTAAAAGAAACCCAGGGAACTAGAGCCTGTGCCCCTTGTCCGAAACTAGCCTTCGACCTTATACCTTCCTGTAACTGTGAATATTTTGATGTTTTTAAATTTTTTGTATTTGCCTGTTTCAAAAACTCTCGGAGTAGTAGTGCGTACTTCATAATGCTTTGACTTGCTTCATTCCAAAGATAGCATTTACATGAATATAGAAGAAGCGAACGGTCCTCTAGAAAACGAACGGGAAAGCTACCTGTGATATGGCAATATCTAAAAACGCTTATTTTTATGCGGATCAATCCGGTAATGCATGCATAAATACATCCTGTTCGTCCTCTTTATGCTCTCCGTCGTCTGCAGCTGCAAAGATTCCGTACACAGGGAGATTACCATACCTCCGCCGCTTCCTTTGAGAGATAGAGATACGGTGATTGCAAAGGAACACGAACGCAACGAGTTATCGAACAACAAAGCGCAAAAGCAGCTCAAACCGACAGCCTTTGACTATCCCATGCAAATCGAAGGTTGTGCCTGCTACTATTCAACGGATAGAGCCGCTTTTGAGGCCGGCAAATACATTTATGCGGACGATTTCCAGATGCTCGCTTTGATGAAACTGGACGGACACGAATTCACCATGTTTCGCAGAGATACCACGGAAAAAATGCAGGGAAAAAAACACTGGCTCAACGAAAAGTACGAGATCCATATCGATTTAGAACAAGTAGGGGAAATGGATGAGACCTGGCAGTATGAAGGAATATTGCAAATTTTCAATCGTCAGGACAGCCTGTTATTCGAAACGTACCTTTATGGTGAATGCGGATGCTGATCGTTTCGGAATTGAGAGCAAAATGATTGGATTTTTTTAAGTTGATTTTCATTGGGTTATCAGGGCGATTTAAAATACCAGGCAACCCTATTGCAAGCACATGTGTCTTTCTGAAAACCCATTGTACTATGAAAACATGCTTGTTTTTTACGATTTTCTTATTTTGCTGCAGCTTTACGATCGCTCAGACAACGATATCAGGCGGCTCGATCTCTACGACAACCTGGACAATTTCAGGCTCTCCTTATACCATACAGGGACCGATAACCGTGACAGCCGGAAATACGCTCACAATCGAACCGGGAGTGGAGTTACTTTTTGAGCCTGAGGCCAATATCAACATCAACGGACAACTTGTCGCAGCCGGAACCGCTGCACAACCGATCATTTTCCAGGCTACGGATACAAGCGGATGGAGCGACGTATCTACTACAACAGGTGGTTGGAGCGGTATCCATTACCACGTTTATAACGATGCAACTCCGGACCTTTCGGTCTTTGATCACTGCATCGTACGAGACGTGAAATATGGCTTTTCCGGCGCGGTTGGCTATGTTAATGCGCTCTCTGTGGAACGTGCGTTTACCATCCGAAATTCGATTTTCGAACACTATAATTCGGGTAGTTCCGGGTCAGTGGGTAATGCAACGGTGACGCTTACCAGTTATGGTCTGGACGATTTTCTTTTTGAGAACTGCATTATCCGTGACAACCATTCCACGTTCGGTTCCCTAAGTGTGACTAATTTTAATGGTGGAACGGCTGTTATTCGAAATAATGAGATTTTCGGAAATACCGGTGGCGTCGGAATTTTTTCCTTTGGTAATAACGGCACGCTCATTGAAAACAATGAAATACACGACAATACTTATGGCGAAAGCAGCTGTCCCGTCAAAATGACGATAGGTGAAGCGACTATCCGTGGCAATCATGTGCATCACAATTATAGCCAAGACCTGGCGGCCATATCCTGTAAAAGCGGTTACATTACGATTGAAAATAATTTTATACACAATAACTACCAGGCCGATGCATTTTGCGGGGCAACTTCCGGAGGTGGAGGCATTCACCTCGCGTTTAATGAAGGATCTGCCTCGAGTTTTAACACCACCTATTATACCGTTAGAAACAACGTGATAGCCAATAACTATTCATCCTTTGCCGGCGGTGGCATCTACGTCTATAATACGCGTGCAACGATCAGCAACAATCACATCATCAATAATGATTGCGGTGAAGTACGTGGGAAAAGCATCGAATTCTGGAATCCGGCTACCGAATTACTTCTGAAAAATAACCTGATCTATACACGCCTTCCGAATGGAAGCCTCGATACCCATCCGGTGGTCTACGGCTCCTCGGCACATACAATCGGAATGGACCACAATTACATCCCGACCGGCTTTAGCCAGGCTTTAATCACCCTCGGTGGCTATCAGTTGATTGGAGATACCCTTCAAAATGTTATTGGCACACAGGCCATGCTGGTTGCGCCAACCCTTAATAATGATTACCTGACGGATGCCACCGGAGCAGATTTTCAGCTACAAACGGGTTCTCCGTGTATTAATGCCGGAGATACCACCGGGGCCTCTGCCGCACAAACAGATTACCTTGGAAACACCCGGCTCGTGGGACCGATCGACATTGGCGCTTTTGAGTACCGCGAAAAGCTGGGAATTTCTGAAGGAAAAGAAATCCCTTTTTTGGTGTACCCCAATCCGGTAAGAACCGGTGACAAGATTCGGATAGAAACAGTCGGGGCCGGTGGCAACCTCGTCCTACGCGATATTTCCGGAAAAATCGCCTACGTAACCGGTGTTTTTTCAACCGTCACGGAAATTCCTGTTTCATCCCTTTCTGCCGGAACGTATATACTAATTTATAATTCTGAAAACGGGGCACAGGCCGTTCGAAAGATCGTGGTGGAGTGATTCGCAAATACGAATAATCGAAAGTAATTGGCACATAATAGATTACGAACTGATTTGAAACAAGATTTCCGAATTTCATTTCGAATCTTAAATCTTTTCGCATGGAAAAAGGAAAAGGAGATCCGGGCTGGCCGAGCAAAAAACACGGCAAAAGTTCCGGAGGCGGAAGAAAGAACAATCCGCCGAAAAAGAAAATTCACTGAAGTGGTTAGCAGGCGGTCCGAAAGGACCGCCTGCTTTTTCGGACCTGCATTCGTTTATTTTAACTTATAATGTGGATTTTCCCTATATTTCCACCATGAATAAATCGGCAATTCGAAAAGCGGCGTACCAGCTAATTATAAAACAAAAGTATTCACACCAAACCGCTTTTGATCAGTTGAAAGAACAAAACAAGGGTGGCTTACAGCAACTTGCTGATGAAATTGCACGTTTTCCATCTCCTGCAAGGCAGAAACAGTATGACGGCCTTCGCTATACGTATGTGGGTCTGCTTGCACTGGTCATGCTGCTTCGGGTAATCGGGTTGATCTCCATGCTGGAAGTTCTCAACCTGGCGGGTCCGGCATTCCTCTTTTTTGTACTGATCGGTATCCTTGTGCCGGTTCTCGGAATATACGGAGCGCTCACCACGCGGGTGCACCTTTATTTTGCATGTGCTGTCCTCCTGGCGCTGTCACTTTTCCGCGGACTCACCGAGTCGAATTTTGACTTAACGCCCCTGGAGTGGATCATGACGCTTCCGCAGCTTGCAGCAGCAGTTCTTGGTTTTTACCTGCCCACGCGATTGCGGACAGATTATCAAAAGAAAGTGATGGTTCGCCATACGCCACAGGGCGAAGTGAAAGCGCTTACGTATGTTTTCGAAGATGATGGTGCACCGTCTTATTCAGATGAACTGCTCGATCAAAACCTCTGATTAACCGCCCGTTAGCTTCTTGATCTCATTGAGCTTCATCAACGCTTCCACGGGAGTGAGCGTGTTGATGTCGATCGTGACCAGTTCTTCGCGGATTTGTTCCAAAACCGGGTCGTTGAGCTGGAAAAAGCTCAGTTGCATGTTTTCCGTCGGGTCTGCCGCAACTTTTGAACTTCCTTTTCCCTTTTTTGCAGGTTGTTTCCCGTTCTTCTGATGATCCCGCGACAGTTCGAGTTCATGCAACATTTGCGTCGCTTTATTCACGATCTGCTGGGGCATACCTGCCAGTTTCGCAACGTGGATTCCAAAGGAGTGTTCACTGCCACCTTCTTCCAGTTTTCGCAAAAATAAGATCTTATTTGCGACTTCTTTCACACTTACATTGTAATTACGGATGCGCGGAAAATAACCTGCCATCTCATTCAACTCATGATAATGCGTTGCAAAAAGCGTTTTGGCACGGGCTTTCGGATGCTCGTGAATGTACTCGGCAATTGCCCAGGCAATGGAAATACCGTCATAGGTACTCGTACCGCGACCGATCTCGTCCAACAGTACGAGGCTGCGTTCCGAAAGGTTGTTGAGAATGCTCGATGTTTCATTCATTTCCACCATGAAGGTCGACTCGCCGGAGGAAATATTGTCCGATGCACCGACGCGCGTAAAGACTTTATCGACGATTCCCAGTTCTGCTTTGGCTGCCGGAACGAAACTCCCGAATTGCGCCATCAGGCAGATCAGGGCAGTCTGGCGAAGCAGGGCACTTTTACCGGACATGTTCGGACCGGTGATCATCACGATCTGTTGCCCGTCGGAATCCAGTTCGATGGAATTGGAAACATATTGCTGCCCCGGCTTCAACTGTTTTTCAATGACCGGGTGGCGGCCATCCGTAATACGAATTTTCAGAGAATCATCCAGTTGCGGACGCTTGTAACGATTGCGCGTGGCCACTTCTGCAAAGCCGGCGAGGCAATCCAGCCGGGCCAGTAAAACGGCATTTTGCTGTACGGGAACGATAAAACGCGCCATTTCAAGCAAGAAGGCCGAAAAAAGTTCACTTTCGATCTGGTAAATGCGCTCCTCGGCTCCCAGGATCTTGGATTCATATTCTTTGAGTTCGGCAGTGACGTAGCGCTCGGCATTCACCAGGGTTTGCTTGCGCGTCCAGTCTTCCGGAACTTTATCTTTATGCGTGTTGCGTACTTCCAGGTAGTACCCGAAAACATTATTGAAGGCCACTTTCAGGCTCGGGATACCGGTTCGCTCGCTTTCGCGATTCTGGATCTTCTCCAGGTAGCCTTTGCCGGAAAAAGCAATGCTGCGAAGTTCGTCCAGTTCGGCGTGGTATCCGTCGGCAATTACTTTTCCTTTTCCGATCTGTCCCCCTGGGTCGGCATGGATCGTTTTTTCGATCAACGCGATCAGTTCCGCGCACGGATCAAGTCCGGCAACCAGTTTTTCCAGCGGTTTACAGCCATTCTTATCCAGTAATTCACGGATCGGACCGATGAGTTCGAGCGTACGTTTAAGTTGGTTGATCTCTTTCGGATTCACACGTCCGGCAGCCATTTTCCCGATCAGGCGTTCGAGGTCGCCGATTTCCGTGAGGATCTCACGCAGGGCACCGCGTTTTTCACTTTCGCTGTGAAAGTAAGCCACGCATTCGAGCCGTTCGTTGATTGCGCTGAGTTCTTTCAGGGGAAGTACCATCCAGCGCTTGAGCATACGTCCGCCCATCGGGGTAAGCGTATGATCGAGAATGTCGAGTAGAGTGACGGAATCTTCATGCGGCGAATAAACCAGTTCTAGGTTGCGGATCGTGAATTTGTCGAGCCACACGTACTTGTCCTCTTCGATACGTGCCAGCGTGGTGATATGGCTGACCTGCTTGTGCTGTGTTTCGGCGAGGTAATGGAGCACGGCCCCGGCTGCTACGACGGCACCTTCGAGTTGTTCGATCCCGAAACCTTTCAAAGACGTGGTCCCGAAATGTGCATTGAGCGATTCGTTTGCATAATCCGAACTGAATACCCAGTCTTCCAGGCGATAGGTATAATGGCGATCACCGAAAACTTCGCGGTATTCGTTGGCTTTGCCCTTCGAGAACAATACTTCGCTCGGCTGAAATCCCTGGATCAGTTTCTGGATGTAATCCGCTTTGCCTTCGCCGACCAGGAATTCACCGGTGGAAACATCCAGGAAAGCGACGCCCCACATCGTCTTACCGATTTGCAGGGCACAAAGGAAATTATTGTTCTTTTGTTCCAGGACCTGGTCGTTCAGTGAAACACCGGGAGTAACCAGTTCGGTAACCCCGCGCTTAACGATCGTTTTGGTCATTTTCGGATCCTCGAGCTGATCGCAGATGGCCACACGTTCGCCGGCTCGTACCAGTTTGGGCAAATAGGTGTCCAGTGAATGATGCGGAAAACCGGCCAGCTCGACCTCGGAAGCCGTTCCGTTCTTGCGCCGGGTGAGTACGATCCCTAAAATGCGCGATGCTTTAACGGCATCTTCACCGAAGGTTTCGTAGAAATCACCCACGCGAAACAACAACAATGCACCCGGATGTTTGGCCTTGATCTGGTTGTATTGCTTCATCAACGGAGTCTCCGAAGGATCCTTGTATTTCTTTTGCTTTGCCAAACCGGGTGAACTTTTTAATTTCGAAGCGTAAAAATAGGGCCTCGTGCAGACAGTACAAAAAATTGGCCCGGCATCTTATTAACAATATGAACCGGAAGTTGAAATTGTGGGAACTCGAGCGTGTATCGGAAGATGAATTCCGTGAACAGCAAAAGTTCCCGGTCGTACTTGTGCTCGACGATATCCGTAGTTTGAATAACATCGGAAGTTTTTTTCGTACCGCCGACGCTTTTAATGTGGAAAAGATCTACCTCTGCGGAATTACGGCCTGTCCGCCGCACAGGGATATTCACAAAACGGCGCTCGGAGCAACCGAAACGGTGGACTGGGAACACGTGGAGGACATTGTCGGGCTTACCCGGAAACTGCGCAAAGAAGGCTATTGCATTTGCAGCGTGGAACAGGCGGAAAAGACGCTTTTATTGCAACAGGCAAAAGACCTGAAAAACGAGCGTTTTGCCCTGGTGTTCGGAAACGAAGTGGACGGGGTCAGGCAGGAAGTCATCGACCTTTCCGATCACATCATCGAGATTCCGCAGTTCGGTACGAAGCACAGCCTGAATGTATCGGTATGCGCAGGCGTGGTCTGCTGGGAGTTTGCAAAACGGTATATCTGAATAGACCCTTAGCGTTCTTTTTGATCGATCGAAAAGTGAAGAGCGGCAAAAAAGAAGGTCCGCAATCCGGAAAGGTCCATCCGGATAGTTTGTCCGTTCACGAGGAGGTCTTCTCCCGAACGATCTTTCAAAACGCCGGAAAGCTGGTAGCTGTATGCTGCCTGGAACCCGATGGCAAGGTGCGACGTGACGCGCGGGAAAAAGCGCTTTGAATGGATCCGGAATGTTTCGGCGAATCGGAGTCCAAGCGAGCCGTAGGGAGCCGTTGAACGGTATTTCCGGACATATGAAGCCGTTTCGTATGCATCGTATGACACGGATTCGTCGAGGTAGATCCAGCTGTAGCCAAGCGCAGCCTGCGGACCGAGGGAAAGCCGGCGAACGAACTTACTTTGACTTTCTTCAAAACCGAACAAAGGCCCGATGTTGTAAAGTGCCGAAATATGGGGCGTGTAACTGTAGGCTTTGATCGTACTGTAACCGCTCGTCACAAAAGCAGGTGCTCCGGAAGCGTCGTAAACCGTTAATTCCGGGTTGTGGTGATAAGTCCTGTTCGTTTCACTGAATCCGACACCGAAAGACCAGCGTTTGCCGTCCGAATAGTAAAGCCGGAAGGTACTGGCGTAATCGGTCGCCTCACGTGATTCTGCATATTCCGAGGGAACGGCATACTGGCCGAGGTAATCGTTTTCAAAAGAACGCATGTTGGCGTAGACGCCGCCGAACAACGTGGCCTCTGCAAAGAATCCGCGGGGCATGGTTTGTGCCTGCGAAGATCCGAAAATTGCTAAGAACAGGGATAGAATAATGATTCGCAAAATGGTTATCTTAAGTTGCTGTAAAAATACGTGGTTTTTCACAGATGTCAATAACTGGTAAGCAGTGCGACCGGCAAAAATTGTTAAACTGATTCATTCAAATAGTTGCCCGATTGTTTTCATCGGCAAAAACAATTTCCCGCTATCCGGAAGTTTAATAAATCCGAATCGTTCATAAAATTTTTCTGCCTGGCTATCTATTGGGTCCACAACTACCGCGTACGAGCCGATTTGTTTGGATAGTTCATAGCTTCTCTTTAGCGCATCAACCAGAAGTAACTTACCGATTCCCAATCCCTGGAATTTACTGTCGATTGCAAGTCTTCCAAGAAGAGTGGCAGGGATGGCCTGATAGGATGCGGGTAATTTTTTGAGAATTTCCTTCGGAATAAACTCTGCAGCAACGCTGTTATTTGACAGAGTGTAATATCCCTTGATGAATTTTGTTTCGGCATCTACGATCACAAAACAGGCCGAAAGTTTTCGCTTAATGTCCTGACCGGCTTGTTTTCGAATATATGTGTCCAGTAATTCTTTGCCACAGGAAAAGTCCGCTTTATTGTGCTTTGAATTTAAGGGTTCTGAAAGTTGCATTAAGCAAAAAGAGCTTTGAATTCACGAGAAGCTTTGGTGAGTTCCTCATTTGGTGCTTTCGGATTCAACAGGGCATTGAAAAAGATTTCGCTGTCTTTTTGCGAAGCGATAATTCGTTCTTTTTCTGATATGATTTCTTTCGCTTTTTCCTGGGCTGCCATTACAACAAACTCGGTTAGGTTTCTGTAGCCGCCTAACCGCGCTGCTTTCTCAAAGAAAACCTTTTGCTCTTCCGGAAGCCGGGTGTCAAAGCGCGCGTTTTTTGCATTCGATTCTTTTAGTGCCATAATTCCCCTTTTTACAAATGTACGGTTAATTTACGTACTTTGCAATTTCATACGGGTTTTTACATGCGTGGTAAAGGTTCTCAGAAAGCTGGAATCATTTTCAAACTTCTGTAGAACTGCGTACAAATTATACCTATTTTCGAAAAAGTGAATTGCATGAAAGGAAGGTATTTGGGGGTGTTACTCCTGCTCGTGGCCTGTTCTGCCGCACCTGTTGAAATACATCATACAGAGCCGCTCGCGAACGGTTCGGAAACGGCTATTCAGCGCACCTCCGAATCGGCGTTTAGCCAACTGTGCAGCCAATTGCCGAAAATTCTGCTCCCGTACAAAACGAGTTGCGGAACTTGCTGCGAACGGTTATCCCGTGAATTTCCGGAGATTCAACCATACCTGCCGGAAGGAGCGCAGTTCCAGGGAGTATTGAATATCACAGATAACTACGTGGCACTGCTACTTTCGTATCCCGCGGATGAACGACTGCCGGCGATCGCGACCTACACGCCGCAAGGTAAGCCGCTGGATGAACGAATCCTGATGAAAAGCCTGTGCGGTACGGATCCTGGTTTCCGACGGACAAATGACGTCTCCATTTCAAATGACCTGCAAATACGTGAACGGGATACGGTCTTCACTTTCGGTCCGGGTTATGCCGATACCGCCATATCTGAAAGCCGTTACATGATTTTGGAAAACGGGCAGATTACCCGGTAAGGCTCCGTTTTTTTGAGGCAGAGCCGGTTTTATCCTTTTTCGAATAGCTCCCGGATGCGTTCGCGTAATTCTTCCCGGCGACTGATCAATGCACTGATATCCGTTTTCAGGATGCGGCTCTTGGTTTTGAAAGCTCGAATGTTCCGGATGTACATGTAGGCCGTATAGCCGAACAGCCCTGTCAGGCAGTAATAAGCGATGGCCAGCCAGTAACTCGGGTAAATGAAGTGATAAAAAAGAAAAATGAAGGGAATATTATAAAGCCCCATGAACAACATGCCGAGCAATAGTTTTACGGAACTCCAGAAGACCTTTCTGCGGAAGGATTTCTCCACCAGTTTTTTGGCGAGTAGGTACGGGATCAGGCCGTGTAAAAAGCCGAGCAGGGCAGGAGGGATCATCACGACCAGGAAGAACAGTTCTTTGGCAGTGTGCAACTTCCCTTCGGACTTTTCATACACATAGCGATCCGGAACCTGTAGCCGTTTTAGCTGCGCAAAGTAAGCGTTTGTTTCCTGCTGAAGCGAAGTGAGTTTCTCCGCATCCGTTTCGTTCATCTTCTGGGCGAGTTCGCGGCTGTAAGTCCAGCGTTTTTCCAGCGGCATTGTGCTGTCAGAGTCCTGTGCACTCAGTCCACGGCGGGTGATCCGGGTAATCTGCTCGTGTAAAGGCGCGAACTCTTTGCGCTCCACGTATGTGATCTGTTCCTGCATCAGGCGCTCGATCTCCCGCGTTACCGTAGTGATTGCCTTTGCCGGGTTTTCGTCGTAAAGTTCTTTATAGTCGTTCAGCAGGATCTTATTCGACGTGGCCACGAGTACATCGCCGCCTACATATTGCGGATCCGAATAATTGATACCCACCGCAGCCAAGTACAGTTTTTTCTCCCAGTTCATCTGTTCCAGTGCAATGAACCCGATCCGTGCCGCTCCCTTTTTGACAGGTTTCAGGCTTCGGATAAAAACATCGTCAGTAAAGCCTTCCCCGAAGATCAAAAGGTTTCTTCCTCCTTTCAATACGCGTACGCAGCGTGCAAATACTTCTGAATTTTTCTCCTTCGTGTCCTCGCCGTCATGCTGACGATAAATCGGTAACATGTGTGAGGCCCAGAGGATCGGCTTGAGAAGCGGTTTGAAAACGTCCGAGCGCGTCATGAAAAATACGATCGGACGGCGCAAACGGGCAACAACCAGCGGGTCCATAAAAGAAGCCGGGTGATTACTGACGTAGATCGTGCGTCCGAAGAATTCTTTCGGGGAGTTGACCGTTTTCGTCTTGCGGAAAAAGAGCCGCAGGCCATAGCCCAGCGAAACCCAAAGTAACAGGTACAAGATCCTCATTGCTGAATTTTATCGCGCAAATTTAGGGATTTTACCGTTTATTCGGCATCGCTTTTGGCATCCTTTCCGGACTCCTTCAGTTCTTTTTTAACGGCACGGTTTCGACCGATATAGATCCCCAGTTGCACCTGGTGTGTACCGCTGTTGGCTCCCCTGATCTGCCCGGTGGCAAGTTCGTAAGCGTACGCGATATACAGGTTTTCCACGAGGTTGATGCCCAGTCCCACCACAGCGGCGTTGCTCGTCCGATAAGTCAGCGAAGCCCAGAGACTTTTCTGAAAAATAAAACGCGCACCAATGTCGAAAGAAGCCGGTGCACCGGACGTCAGTTTGAGCACGAAATTGGGTTCCAGGGCGAAATGTTCTTCGGAGATCAGGCGAAAATTCCCGTGAACAAACAAATGACGCGCCAGTACGCTCTCCGTCGTGATGTTATTTAAATTGATCGCATTCTTCAGCAGTTGCGTTCCGCTCAAACCGATCAGGAACTTCTGCCCGTAAAAGACGAAACCCGACTGAACGTCAAACACCGTTTGCCTGCCGCCGCCGCTTAAAAAATCGTTATACGCCTGATCGTCCTGCTGGTACAGGTTTACCTTGCTTTCGTTGACTGAAAAGTTACCGATCCCTGCACTGATGCCGAGTCCGAAATTGACCTTGTCGGTAAAGGGAAGGTGATAAGCATACGTTCCGTACACGGCCGATTTATTGAAGATCCCGATGTTATCACTGTACGCGCGCGCCCCGATTACATGTTTGTTCTTCCCGACCGAGTATTGAGGCGTATTGTAAAAGGACCGGTGCTCGATGTTGTACTCCTGGTTTCCGCGTCCCTGCCGGTTCAGTTGCGTGTTAAAACTCGCGAAATAGGTTTGCGGTCCGCCGTCATAACCAAGCCACTGGTAGCGTCCTCCCACCTCGGCCTGGGCCACATCGTACAGGCCGACGGCTCCCGGGTTGATGAGGTACGGATTGATCATGACGTTCGTAAACTGCGACTCCTGCTGGGAGAACCCATGAAGTGCGTAAAAAAACAGTGAAATGAGACAAACTTTTTTCATAATGCTTCCTGTTTAGCGAATGAGATTGATTGATCCGGTGTATACGGTGTTTTCGGCGTCGTTCAGTTCGACGCGGTAGAAATAAGTTCCCATCGGTAAGGCTTCGCCCTTATAGGTTCCGTCCCAGGGGTCGGCATAACCCGATGATTCATAGATTACCGATCCCCAACGATTGAAGATGATGACCTTGCACGACGGATAACCGTAATTTAAGTCTTCGAGGTAAAAATAATCGTTCTTGCCATCACCGTTTGGCGTCATCACGGTCGGGAAATCAGGCTCGTAAGCACCGCAGAATTCAATCTCCACCTGGATCGTATCGCTCGTTTTCGGACAATCATACTGATGCGAAATAAAGATAACCGAACCGGATCCCGTACCGTCGCTTTTAACAAGTGTCGGAACAGCCGTATAATCGCTTAATTCTATGTTCCCGGAAGCGGTGATCCATTGCGAAGTTCCCGGTACGTTAACGTTCGAAACACTCAGCCAGAGGCTGTCACCGGTACAGATTACAGTATCTCCCGGCGTGATCTCGGGCTTGATATTCCGGAAAATGTGCAGCGTATCCCGGGAAGGCAGGCAGGTTCCATTGGAGATCGTCCATACGTACGTGTTCCAGCCTTCCGTCAGTACCTGCGTGGTCGTCGTGGGGGATGAAGGCGAGGAGATCGGGTTGCCCTCTACCGAAGACCAGGTCCCGGTACCTACTGCCGGAGCACTCGTAATCAGGAAGGCCTGCAGGTCGTTGCACGTAAAAAGTGTGTCGGGAACATTGGCTACCGAAGGATTCTGATACACGTTCACTTCAAGCGTGTCGTAAGTTGAACCGCAGGAAGCGGAACTTACAGTCCAGACGTACAGGTTCTGTCCCGCTCCGATACCGGTCACCTGCGTGGTCGTCGCAAACTGGTTGTTAAACTGTCCGCTGCCGCTCAGAACAGACCATTCTCCGGTACCGCTTGTGGGCGCTATCGCTTCGATCGTCGTCGTACCATTTTCACACAGACTGATCGGGCCCGATACAATCGTTGCCTGCGACGGAGCCTGCAATACGGTAATGTCAAAACTGCAACCGGCTGAATTACCACTGGAATCAACCGCAAGGTAAGAAAGGGTGGTTGTACCGACCGGGAAGAAATCTCCGGATTGAAAACTGAGCCCGTCGTTCCGGATAATACTGAATAAACAATTATCCGAACCGGTCGCATCGCTAAAGCTCACCTGCGGGTTACAGGTCGTAATGTCTGCAGGGCAGTTAATCGTCGGATCCTGATTTTCAATGATCGTGAGCTCGAATGCGCAGGAAGCGCTGTTGCCGGCCTGGTCAGTTGTCGTCATTGTTAGGGTGTGCAAACCGACAGGTAAACTCGTCCCCGCGGCAGGGCTCTGGAAAATATTGACGCCCGCGCAGTTATCCAGGGCAATAACCTGTGGGATGTAGTTCGGAACGGCAATACTGCATGCGCTTCCCGCATTTTCGCTGATGTCGCCCGGACAACTGATCGTCGGGGGCGTTGTGTCGTTCGGAACGGCATTGAACTGACAGGTCGTGCTGTTGCCCTGCTGATCACTGACAGTCATCGTAATAGTCGTTGTCCCGGTGCCTGTCGTTCCTGCCGCCGGACTTTGCGAAATGGTCAGTGAAGCGGCTGCCGTACAATTGTCCAGTCCGGTTACTTCGCCGGTCAGGTCCGGGATGGTATAATCACAGGACGACGAAAGTACGAGCGAGGTATCAGGCGGACAAACAGCCGTCGGATCAGTCGTATCGCTCAGGTTTACCTGGAAATTGCAGCTCACGGAGTTCCCGGCTTCATCAGTGGCAACGATACTGATAGGCGTGTTGGCCGAGATCGTTGTACCCGCTGCAGGATTCTGCACATAGCTGATATCGCCTGCGGCCGAACAATTGTCCGCTGCACTCACGAGTGATGTATAATCTGCGAGTGTGGCCTCGCACTGTGCACCGGTAACAACCGTTTGATCTCCCGGGCAGGAAGTGAGCACCGGTGAAACGGTGTCAATAACAGTTACCTGGAAAGAACACGAAGTACTGTTACCTGCCTCGTCATCGACCTGTAAAGTCACCAGTTGTGAGTTACCCGTGATCGTCGTACCCGCCGGCGGCGTTTGCGTAAACGTAAAGAAACCGTTCGTCGTACAGTTATCCGAAACAGATGCGTTACCCGAATAATCCGCAAGGATCAGTTCGCAGTTGTTGTCTTTATAAGCAGTCGTCGTTCCCGGGCAGATGATCACCGGGTCGGTTGTATCACTTACCGTGAACGCAAAGTCGCAACTAGCCGTATTCCCTGCCTCGTCCGTAACGGTAAATGTAATGCTGCCGTTTCCGCTTACAGCGGTACCAACAGCCGGACTTTGACTGTAAACCAGGTCAGGTGTCAGCGTACAGTTATCGTAAAACGAAACCTGGGGCGCAATATCCGTTAAGATATATGCGCAACTCGCATCGGCGTAATAATCGAACGAACCGGAACAAATAATCGTCGGATCGAGTGTATCGAGCACGGGCTGTTGGAATGAACAACTGGAACTGTTACCGTATTGATCGGTTGCCGTCAATGTGATCGTTTGATCGTCAAACACAAAGGAAGTGGGGAGTGGATTTTGAGTAACAGTCACAGAACCGCCGCAGTTGTCAGAACCGCCCACGCTTGCTGTGTAGTCCGGGAGCACACCGCGACAATCCACATCGGCATACAACGTGGTCGGTGTCGGGCAAAGTATGGAAGGTCCCGTTGTATCGATAACGCGCGCATCGAAGGTACAGGAGTTACTGCCGGATGGTGAACCGCCACTTACGGTGAGCGTGATCGACGTGGTATCCGTAATAAGCGCTCCGGGGGCAGGTGTTTGAGTAATTGTCAGGGAACCGGCACTCGCACAATTGTCACTGACGGTGGCCAGCGGACCGAAGTCCGGAACGGTGGCCGTGCAGGAACTTCCAAGGTAAACGTCCTGGTTTCCCGGGCAGGTAATTGTTGCCGGAATCGTGTCCACGTGATCCAGCGTGAAATTACACTGGGTGGAATTGCCGGCTGCGTCCGTAACGGTCATGGTTACTACCGTGAAATTACCTTCTCCGCTGATCGTGGTACCGGTCGGCGGTGATTGGGCATACACGAGCGAACCGGATGTCGTACAATTATCCGAAGCAGTGGTATGTACTGAGAAGTCGGGCAATGCCTTTTCGCACTGGCTGTTGAGATAGATCGTATCGATATCCGGGCAGATCACGATCGGGCCGGTCGTGTCGCGGACCTGTAAAGTAGAAGCGCACTGGCTGCTGTTCCCGGCCTCGTCGGTAGCCGTCAGCGTTATCGGCACATCCGAACCGGGAGTCGCCCCGATATTCGTTCCCGGCGCAATGCTTTGGGTAATCGTGATGGAAGCAGAGTCCGTACAGTTATCAGACAGTGCGATGAGTACTCCGCTATAGTCTCCTGCAAGGGCATTGCAACTGGCGTCAGAAGGCAATAAGATGCTTGTGGGGCAGGTTAAAGAAGGATTCACATTATCCGTTCCCGTAACACTTACGTTATCGATTGCCAGCGGATTTCCCGTTACCGTTGCATCCGAGTATACGAAGCGAAAACCCAGCAGAAAACTGCTGAAATCCAGGCTTGCCGGCAGAGCCACGGTCGTATTGGACCAGGGAGTGCTCACCAGTTCGCTGCCCGCGTTGTTCCAGCTTGTCCCGCCATCGGTGCTGTAAACCACCTGGCCGTAGTCCTCTCCGCTTACTCCGGCTATGGTAAAATCGAAGTTCACCTGTAGCGAAGCGGCACAGGAAGCATCCACACTGGTATAAAGGGTTGCCATCTGCGTCCCTGAAGGGGAATTGACATAATCATACGCATCTTTACTTCCGGGTGTGCAGCCGTTCCCGGTTCCGCCCGGAGTAATGTAAAAAGATTGTGTTCCGCTTACCGTAGGACCGTTCCCTGCACAGCTGAACTGGTGCCAGAAATTGGGAAGCGGGTCGTCCGCTGTACTCCAGAGGCCGGTCACAGACTCGAAATCATCTTCAAAGACCGTTGTACTTTGTCCGAAGGAGAATGAGCCGCAGAAAAAGAGGATCAGTAGCAGTAAGTTTCCGTGTTTTTTCATAGCAGAGCAATAGTCGATCTCAAATATAAACAATTCTGCGAATGCAGCGAGGTCGGAAAACAGCGTCCTCCTTTTTATCCTGGAGAAATTTCTTTGAAACAGGCCGTGGTTGCACGCATTCAAAAAAAATCAGGTTTTTTTAGTTGTAAGTCTGGATGTTTTTAACAATAAAATTGATACCTTGCTTCCTGATCCACAACAGATCACTGGAAACGAATACCTGAATTGCTTGTCCCCTTACAATGGACAATAACCTAAACAAACACACATGTTCACACGCTTGAATCGTCCCGAAAGTAAACCGCCCGCGCGGAAACCGGCAAACAATGCCGACGGAACCGCGAAAAGTGCATTCGTAAGTCGGGGGCTCACCGATCCCGTTCGGCCAAATGAGAACGGAAAGAAATGGACGCTGCGTCCACTCACGGTTGTCACCCCGGATAACGCGCAAAGTCCGGCTGAAAATGCGGTCAACGATCCGGTAAAAGAAACGGAAATAAACAGGCAGGCAGCGGAAAGCCTGGAAAAGGGACAGGCAGAACCTGTGCAAAACACCGGAACCAGGGAAGCGGTTAGTAGTGCCGAACCGACCCAACCCGCCATGACTGTTTCCGAAACGGATATACAGACGGAAGAGAAAGATACGCAAATGGAAGCCGAAAAATCAGCAGTTTCAGCCTCCTTTACGGGGCAGACGGCCGACATCCCGGAACCGGAAACCGAACAATCCGAAGAAGGCAAGCCCACGGGTGAAAGTTTACAACCGGCACCGGAAAATCCGGCACCGGGAAACACAGCGCTCAATAAACCCGGAGAAACAGGAGATCAGGAAGCGAAAGCCACGGAAGAAAAAACGGAAGAAACGGAAAAAGCGGAAGAACCCGGAAATGATACGGAAAACACCGCTGATGCCGGGATGGGTGAGTTGATAATAGAAAACATTCCGGAATTTCATACGAGAAGCGAACTGAACAAACTCGGCGTGGAGATCGCCCAGGCCAAACAGGCACTTTCAAAAAATAACGAACTGCGTAAGGCGCGCATATCCGCTGCACTGGCCATGGAAAAGGTACGGACCGGCCTCGCTGCTACGAGAGAGATACAACGAACAGAAACACAATACGATACCGCTATAGTGCAGGTGCGTGAAGAAGTGAACATCCAGAAACGCCGGATTCGGCAGGAACGAAGTGCGGCGATTACGCGTGTTAAACAACTGACGTATACAAAGCTCGACGCACTCGATACGCTCATTGATAAGAAACAGCAACGCATGCTTACCAGTGGAAAAAGTTATGCCACTGCAATTCTGACATACCGAGATCGGTTGAAACGGACCGCTTCGGAACAAAACACGGCGCAGAAAAAACAAATGCGCGATAAGGCAAAGGAGATCTGGAGCCGGAAAAAATACAGTGGAAAGCCGGATAAAGTACAACTCATTCGAGAGGATCTGACGGACATGGTTGAAGGAACGGAGGAAAAGATCTCCGGGACGGTATACGACCTGAGGTCAACCCTCAACGAAGACGCACAGACCATGGCCGACGAGTTCCGGGAAGAAGCGCAAGAAAGCGCCGAAAGCCTGCCGGAAGGATCCGAAGACGTCGAACAGTCTTTTAAAGACATCCGGGATGAGGTCGTAAAGAACCTGCGGACAGCCGGGGAAAAGGAAGTCGCACAACTCGATCGACGCGCCGAAGACACCATCGCAACCCTGCGCAAGAATAAAAAGGATGCCGTGGCTTCCCTCCGGAAGCAAAAGCAGGAGGCCATCGGAGCGCTGGATGAAGTTGCTGCGGCCGTTTACCGCAATATGGACCTCGCACAGGAAAAAACCTTTGGAGTGATGGATGCCGCATTCGAAGACGCCGATCGCAGGGCTCCCGACTTGCCGGATGAACTGGCTGCAGAAGTAGTGGGACAGGCACGCGCCACGAAAAATAATATACTCTATGCCGATCGGAAGAACGGAGACAATATCGTGGTGCAGGCCCGTACGGAAATGGAGAAACTCAGGCTCGCTGTCAGTGAAAACATACGCCTTGCAGCAGATTCGTGCGTGCAAAGCGCCTCGGCTGCGGTGAAAGGATACAAAAAAGGCATGAAACAAATGGCCGATCAGATCATCGGCGGATTCACAAAACTCGAGAACAGCGCCAACCGCGAAATGAACAAAGCGCTCGGAGAATTTGCCAAAGGTCTGAATGAAGCACTGTGGGACGCCAACAAAAAATGGGATGAGAAACTGGCAGGCGGAAAACGGGAACTCTACGATAAAACAGTAGGTGTCCTTTCCGAAAATCAAAAGGCCGTGAACGATACGATGGCCGAAATGCCGGGCAGAGCGGCCTACCTGTGGAAAAGTTCCAAATGGGACCGTTTCTGGGATAACGTGGGAGGTTTCTTCGAAGGACTGTGGGAAGGCTTATTGGAATTCGTTTCCGCATTGCTCACCATTTTCAAATGGATACTCATCGGCCTGGCCGTACTGGCGGCACTGGTCTTACTCGTACTCGCCGTGGCCGCACTCATCGGTTCTGGCGCATTCCTCGCGGTGCTCGGAGCCATTGCAAGCGTGGTCGGTGCGATCATATCGGCAGTCGGAGCAATTGCCGGTGTCGTGATGTGGATCGGTATTGCCGTCGGTGTGGGCTTCTTTGCCTTCTCGATCTATGAGGCCGTCACTACCAAAGGACTTAGAGGACGTGATCGCTGGAAGATCATCGGGAAAGGAACCTTCGACCTGGTAACCAGTTTCGAGCTGGGCTGGCTGAAAAATGTGAAGTTCCTGAAGGCAGGCCCTAAAATGTCGAAATGGAAGAACATTCTCGGGTTCTTTGGCAAAAGCAAAGCCGCACGGAAATTTGTAACCTTTTCGAACCGAAGTGTCGACCTGGCAAACGGGCTGGTAGGGAAGTTTACCGGGGAGGTGGAACGCCTGCAACAACTCGCCGGGAAATTCCTGAATGGCCTGCAAATGGAGCGCATGCTGGCCAAAGTGGGTGGCGATGCGCAACAGCTTGAAAAACTCATGCTGCTTGCCGGCGAGGACGTAACCCTTCTGCAGAAAGGGCTCCGACGGATGTCCCCGGACGAATTCAGTGATGCGATGAAGCATTACGATGACGTGGGTAAAATGCTGGATGATCTGAAACTACACGGCGGAAAAGACGAGTTCTTTAAGAGTATAAAGAGGAGAGAGCAGAATATTTCAGAAAAAGACATAGAATTTATTCGTGGGAAAAGTGGGTCATCATTTAGAAGAGCTGAACAACTCTTAGATAAAAAAGGTATAATTGACGAATTTTTAGCTAAAAATCCAGACCTTACCAAAGAGGAGATTACAGCTATCTATAGATATACCGTTGATTCAGATCCGATTAATAATCCCTTAAAAGGGCTTCCTCCAAAAGAAAATAAGGTCCTAACCATAATTGATATAAAAAGGGCAAATACCTTCGAAAAGGTAATGAATTCTGGACTTAAAAAGATGAGGTTGTCGCATGGATATGAAGGCCCAGTATTCAAGGGGGGAAGCATGAAAGAATCAGATTTGCTTAAAAAGTATAAAAAAGGTGCGTCAATCAGTGAAAAAGGGTTTTATTCAGCGTCAAAAGAACAAAGAGTGGCGGATCATTTTATGAATCTCAGGAATAAGCCGGGAGAAGTGAAGGTAAAATTCTTTATAAATACGAAGGGAGCAAGCTATATAAATGATCTGTCACATTTTAGTAAACGGTTTGAAGATGTTAATCCAAAGTATTTATTTGATCAGGAGGAAATCTTGTTTAGGTCAAAAACTGAATTTGTGATTGTTGATGTAAAAAAAGTTATCGAAGATAATAGGTCCTTTTATCGTATATTTTTGGATCAGAAATAGGAATCAAATGAAAAATAAGAAGTTATCTCCCGAGGATTTCGAGAAACTCGAATCGGACTACCGAAAAGAAGAAAAGCATCGAAATGAAAAATTGTCTTATCGGGATAAAGAAGAGGCAATTATTTCCGAACTGCATTACATAGCACACCATAGCAATCAGTTCGAACGCCCTGATCAACAATTTGCCGCCGAGATTACGACGTTCGCCAGGGATAGCTTTAACAGAGCTAAAAGCATCTCTTTTGATAATGGTTCTGTTTTTTCAAATGACTTTGAATGTGAGTTTAGGACTGACCGTTTCTTTAAATACTCCGCCATACATCCCGGTGAAGAAAGCCTGCTCACCTTTAATTCCGTTACACACTATCTGTTATTTCAGAAAACGTTACTGGCTAAGAATTATCTTTTATCAGAGAAAGTAAGGGTGGCTAAAAATCAAAATGAACTGAAATTACTGGCATCCGAATTAATCCTGTCTGACCAGGATGCAACTACCTGGAATTATTACAAAGCAGAAATCGCTTGGCTGGGTAACAAGGCGAAATTTAGTCAAAACGCTTTTTTACGATCACAATTGATGGCAACCGAAGGTGCTCTCCTGATGTATGCCGATAGCGATCTCTTTTGGGGAACCGGTGTCTTTAAAGAACATGTAAACGACAATCCCCGAAGTAATGGACCGGGCAGAAATGTTTTAGGAAGCATTCTAACGAAACTCAGAGTTGAATTGATGAAATGATCCACATTTTTGATCTTAAAGAAATATGACAACACTGAACGGTTGGTTACACATAAACGGCTTTAATGCCGATAGCGCTACGACAGAAGCGTGCCTGAATCAGATTCGGCGCGAAGGCCTGTTCGTAAATCGGACAGTCATGAATACCATACTTTTAATTCAGATCGCATCCTGTCACAATCATTTTTCCGGACTGGAACGATCGGTGATCGATTTTTTTCGGGATATGAGTAAAATGGTCGATAGTGAATCTTTTGGGTTGCTCTACATCTACGATGAAGAGGGAAGAAGTGGCTGTGACGATGGATTTCAGGTGTTCCGCCTGGCAAAAAATGAGGTCACCTGCGTAAAAGACCCTTTCTTTTCGCCCTACAGTGAGAAAATTGCGGATTATTCCGAAGATGACCGGTGAATATGACTTTATCTAACCCCGTTTCCGCTCAAACGAAATAATCCGCAACCAGATACTCCCTATCAAAAAACCGGCAAACACCGCCACGAAGGAAAGTTCGCGCGCAGTATGCAACAACGAGCTGATTTTCGTAATACTCACCAGCGCAACGATCACGTACCAGAGCAGTAAGCTCAGCACTGCGGACAATGAATCATGCACCCGAGGAAGCCGGCGACTAAAAAGAAAAGAGAAAAGCAGGGAGTTGATCACCAGCAGGTAGAACAAACCAAAGGCCGCCAGGAAATAGAGTGCGTACAACAGTATGGATTCCGGCCGGAGAGACCCGCGGATCAGGTCGTAAAGCACAGCAATTGCCAATCCCGCAAGGCAGATCAGCAGGGATTTCCGAAACAATTCCAATAGCAGGCGAATAAAAGACATAACCCGAACTTACAATATCAAATATACACATTGCTGGCGCAAGCGTCCCACGCGTGCCCACCGACTCACACTCAAGACTCCACTGCTGGCGCGAGTGTTCCACTCGTGTCCATACACTCACACTGAAACCGCAGGGAGAAGTACTTCAGGTATATTGCACAAGTATAGCATCAGTATAGCATCAGTATAGCATAAGTATAGCACAAGTATAGATAGTGTATCATCTGTACCTGTTTCAAACACTTGGTGAATATTTTAACGGCTCGGAGAAATGTATGTCCCCCTAAAGCAACGACCTGCGAATGCATAGAGCGTCGTAAGTCAATTTGAATCTATTAACAACCGCCGTCGCATAAGTTTCGCGCGTAAATATTCCCTGCCTCGCAGGCTTTTGTACCTTCGTTGCAAGATAAAACAAGCTTCATGAAACGCATTGCCATTCTCTGCGGAGGTTTCTCCTCGGAATTCGAGATCTCGCTCAAAAGCGCCCAAACGATCCTTGAACATTTCCCCGAAGAATACGAGGTCTTTAAAGTACTGGTCTCACGCCAACACTGGATCGCTGAATACCGGGGAGAATCCATCCCTTTTAATATCGACTCCATGTCCTGCACCTGCGCCGGTGAAACCATTCGTCCGGATGCAGTACTGATCTATACGCACGGGGAACCGGGCGAGAATGGCAAAATCCAGGCATTGCTGGATATCAAGGGCATTCCCTACATCAACAGCGGGGTACTCGCTTCCGCGCTCTCTTTCGATAAATGGTATTGCAACCAGTTCCTCCATCCTTTCGGAATTCCCATCGCGAAGAACCGTTTCTTTATGAAACCTTCGGAAGTGGATGTACCAGCGATAAGCCGGGATCTCGGGCTGCCGGTCTTCGTGAAACCTTCCGATTCGGGATCCAGCTTTGGCATCTCGAAGGCAAAAACGGAGGAAGAACTGCAATTGGCCATCGATAAGGCCTTCGCGGAGGGAAATAACGTCATCGTCGAAGCATTTCTCGACGGAACGGAAGTGACCTGCGGCGTTTACCGGCGCTCTTCCGGGATACACGCTCTGCCACTTACAGAGATCGTCTCGGACAACGAATTCTTTGATTTCGATGCAAAATACCTGGGCAAATCCCAGGAAATTACCCCGGCACGTGTTTCGGATGAAGTTCGTGACCAGGTGCAGGAGCATGCCCGGAACATTTACCGGCTACTTCAACTCCGCTCTATTGCACGCATCGATTTCATGATCGTGAATGGCAAAGCGCACCTCATTGAAGTAAATACCACTCCCGGTTTTTCTTCCGCAAGCATCGTCCCTCAAATGATCGCCGCCGATGGAAACAACATCCGGAACTTCTGGAAAGAGATCCTCGGGGTTGAACTCGGAATCTGATCTTCACCACTAATGCCTCACGACAAAGCGCAGAGTTCGTTCGCTGCCGTCCGGTATGGCAAAATAAACACCGTCACGCAGGTTGTCGAGGTAAATGATCCCCTGGCTGTACTTACCGATGTACTGACCAATTGCCGAATAAATCGTTCCGCTTTTGGAAGGCCCATCGATCGTGACGCTCGTCCTGGAAGGAACCGGGTAAACGCGGTAATGCGCATTCTGCGCCGATAACGCGGATAGTCCCAATGTACTTTCTTCACCCGGGCTGCGTGCAACATACAGGCGTTTGCCGGTAAACTCAGCGCTTTTAAAGTAATCGCAATAAACTCCCAGGTCAAACAAGTAATTCACACTGTCGATAATCACCATCGAATCCGTTATGGTTGCAGAGTTCCCGTTCTGGTAAACGCTTATGTAAAAAACATACGTGGAACTGTCCGGCGGGCCGGAGATATACGATTCGGCATACGTGATGGAATCCACGGGCAGCGTGTAATTGATGCCGCAATTCACGAACAGGTAGGACAATGTGTCCTCCGGCGTGTAATACTGTAAAGTAGGATCGTAAAAAACCGCTCCGGTATCCACAATGATAAAATGGTCCAGTACATTTTCGGAAGTGCCCTGGTCAGTAATTAATACCGTGTACGATCCGGCGCAAAGCGTGTCGGTTAACAGGTTCGAAGTTACTGCACCCGTCATCCATTCGAAAGTATACGGACCCGTTCCGTTCAGGTCGTATTCCACAGAGCCGTTACAACTTCCGTCATCTTCACTCAGTGTCCGCGAGATCGACAACTGGTTGTTGACCACCGATCCGGAGAACGGTTCTACATGAATTACGTTCATAAAAACAAGAGAGTCCGCCGGATTCTCATAATAGATGCTCACGATGCCGGCTGCGATACCCGTGATGTTGAAGGTCTGGTTATCGCTCGTGTAAATGAGATAAGTCTGACCGAAAGCATTGTTGGCGCTCATATACTGGAGCGAAAGGCCGGAGTTGAAGGTAAGGCTGAGTGTTCCGTCTTCTGCGAGGTCACTGCTTGGGGGAGTAAACTCCGTAACCTGGAAGTCTGTTTGATCATTGACCATCCGTGCTAAACAGATCGTATCGACCGGGCTCAGGGTAACGGCAATCTCATCATAATCTCCCTGTCCGTTGTAGCCTGCGCAAAAGTCGGTCAGCGTGTCGTCAATGGAAATGAGCGTTTGACTCAGGCTTCCTCCAAAATAGTGGCGACGGATAATTTCGGCTCCCGCGGGAATGTTCATGCCGCTGATAACAACCGTGTTGTCACAGTTTCCGCTTCCGGCCTGGATAAGTTTGGGTTTGATGATCGTTTGAGCATTCAGCAGGGAGCCCAGACAGATCAGCGTGGTGAGTATCAAGTGTTTCATATCGGATAAGTTAATTATTGAGTACGAATATAGACGTTTTACCAGTTTCTCACGAGTAAAATCCGTATTTTTACTCATAAACGTTTTTCCGGCCCCGGTGTTCATCATGAATTTAGACAAACAGTTTCAGGAAGCTTTCGCGCTCGTATTCCCCGCCGAATTATTGGAAGAGATCCGTCTGCATGGCACTTTTAAAACAGTCCCTGAAGGCGACATCCTCATCGATTACGGACAAACCGTCCGCGAAATGCCCCTGCTGATCTCAGGAGCGGTAAAGGTCATGCGTGAAGATGAGGACGGCGATGATCTGTTACTCTATTACCTCGAAAGCGGAGATACCTGTGCCATGACCATGAACTGCTGCCTCGGTGAAAAGAAAAGTGAGGTGCGCGCCCAGGCCGAAAAAGATTGCGAACTCGTATTCATACCTGTTTCAAAAATGAACGACTGGATCGTGAAGTACCAGGCCTGGCGAACCTTTGTGCTGGAAAGTTACAACAGTCGCATGAACGAACTTCTGCGCGCCATTGACAGCCTGGCATTCATGGATATGCACGGGAGAGTACGCAAATACCTGCGCGAAAAGGTGCTGGCCAACCAGTCCGAAGTGCTTAGTACCACCCATGAAGACATTGCCCGCGACCTGCACTCTTCGCGCGTCGTGATCTCGCGAATCCTCAAAAGCCTCGAAAAACAGGGTGCCCTGCGCATCTCCAGGAATAAGATCGAAGTACTGGATTTTTAAGTTTATTAGCCGTTTCCTAACGCTTACGGGTGCTTCTGCGAAAGTCCTCGGAATACTACTGTTAATCGCTGGATTTAGGTCGTATGTGAACCAAATCCGGGAGGCCGACATGTGCGGCACGTAGTTTCGAAAGAGTTTTATGACAATGGCTAACCTTTTGAAAGTTCATGCGTTATGTATTATTATTAATAATCCTAATATAATTCGCTTATGAGATCAACATTACTCTTTTTAACAGCCGTCCTGATCTGTGCCATGTCTGGTCGTGCCCAGTTCCCTCAAACCGGCGCAGAGTGGTATTATAGCTACGGTCAGGGGATTAACGGAGACGGATATTCCCATTTCTTCATCACCGGCGACAGCCTCCTTGACGGACACCTTACCACTCGCATACTGGATCAGGGACAATTTCGGTACCAGACCGGTCCTTCCAGCTATTATGTAGGCCCGTTTACGAATTTAGATACACTGTTCATGTACAGTTCCAATGATTCCGTGTTTATCTACCGGGAAGGAACCTTTCACCTGGCATTCAAAACAGCAGGCCAGGCCGGCGACGTTTGGGATCTCGGCCCATTTGCGGATACACAGGGCACCGGTGACGATCACGCATACCTGCTGGTCGATTCCGTAAGACAGGAAATACTCGACGGAAACACATACAATGTTCTGTACACGGATCAATGCGATGCAGCAGGAATGCCACTCAGTTTCAATCAGAACGATTCTGTGGATTACTACGTGAATTATTCGGAGATCCACGAAGCTTACGGTCCTGCGAACGGAATGAACTTCTTAAAGAATGCGTACCCGACCGGCCCGATCATCGAGTTTTATCCGAACTACATCCTTTGTTATACCTCCGATCTCGTTTCCCAGCTTAAATTTACCTCCGGGGCCTGTACCTCCAATGTGTTGGCCGGCCTCGAAGAGTTGGCGTCCGGGGCCATGTCGCTCTACCCGAACCCGGCCTCAGGCGAATTACACGTACAACTCGAAGAAGGAATACTCGAAGAAATCACTGTTTACGATCTTTCCGGAAGAACAATGCTTTCACAAATTTGCACAGCGCCCCAAACGACATTGCAAATTACCGGTCTTGCTCCCGGCAGCTACGTGCTTGTGTGCCGAAGCAACCTGGGCGTGGCCGTGGAACATTTTACCAAAGAATAAGCCAGTCAAAAAATAAGAAATGCGGACGTTCAAACTTGGACGTCCGTTTCTTTTTCCCTAAATTTGTCCCCACGGAAGGTTCCATGAAAATGCCCCGTAGTAAAGGCCGCCCGGTTTTTGAGTGCATTTTTCACGAAGCCATTAACATCCCATTGTGAAAAAAACGCAAGTTTTTCACTTAAGCGCTTGATTTGTAAAATTAATCTCCTATCTTTGCACCCCCAAAAGTGTATTTGGGGCAACTAGTTTATTAACGAAACAGAAGAGTTTTTATGCCAACTATTCAACAGTTAGTTCGCAAAGGAAGAACAGCGGTGGTTAAGAAGAGCAAGTCAGCTGCACTTGATTCTTGTCCGCAACGCAAAGGGGTATGTGTAAGGGTTTACACCACTACTCCTAAGAAACCGAACTCTGCTATGCGAAAAGTAGCAAGGGTGCGTCTCACCAATGGAAAAGAGGTGAACGCTTACATCGGTGGTGAAGGTCATAACTTACAGGAGCACTCGCTCGTGCTGGTACGTGGAGGAAGGGTAAAAGACCTTCCGGGTGTACGTTACCACATCGTGCGCGGAGCTGAGGATACAGCCGGGGTAAACGGTCGTACGCAGCGTCGCTCCAAGTATGGAACAAAACGACCGAAACAGAAATAATTTTAAAAGCTTTTAAGAAATGAGAAGAAGAAAAGCAAAAAAGAACCCCATTCTCCCGGATCCGAAGTTCAATGACCTCGTGGTAACGAAGTTCGTGAACAACCTGATGTATGACGGGAAGAAGAACCTGGCATTTAAGATCTTCTACGAAGCGATCGATATCGTAAGTAAGAAAGTGGAAGACCAGGAAGGACTCGAAGTGTTTAAAAAAGCACTCGAAAATGTAACTCCGAGCGTTGAAGTACGTTCGCGCCGTGTTGGTGGTGCTACATTCCAGATCCCGACCCCGGTGCGTGACGAGCGTAAAAACTCACTCGCAATGAAGTGGCTCATTGGTTATGCACGTAAACGTAACGAGAAAACAATGGCCGGTAAACTGGCTGCTGAAATTGTAGCTGCATCCAAAGAAGAAGGTGCTGCTTACAAGAAAAAAGAAGATACACTGAGAATGGCTGAGGCGAACAAGGCATTCTCACATTTCAGATTTTAATAGCTATGGCAAGAGATCTTAAATACACAAGAAATATTGGTATCGCCGCGCACATCGATGCGGGGAAAACCACTACGACCGAGCGTATCCTTTACTACGGTGGTGTGAACCACAAAATTGGTGAGGTACACGATGGTGGTGCTACCATGGACTGGATGGAGCAGGAGCAGGAGCGTGGTATCACGATTACCTCCGCTGCAACAACCCTCAAATGGAACTACCGCGGTCAGGAATACCACATGAACATCATTGACACCCCGGGACACGTTGACTTTACCGTAGAGGTAAACCGTTCACTGCGTGTACTCGATGGTCTGGTGTTCCTTTTTTCAGCCGTTGACGGAGTAGAGCCGCAGTCGGAAACGAACTGGCGCCTCGCGAACAACTACAACGTTCCCCGTATCGGTTTCGTAAACAAAATGGACCGTCAGGGAGCTGACTTCCTCGCTGTTTGTCGCCAGGTGAAAGAAATGCTCGGTAGCCACGCGCTTCCGCTGCAATTGAACATCGGTGCCGAAGATGGTTTCCAGGGAGTGGTTGACCTGATCAACTTCCGTGGGATCGTTTGGAACGAAGAAGACATGGGAATGACTTTTAACGAAGTTGAAATCCCGGCAGATATCCTCGAAGAAGCGACTATGCTCCGCGAGCAATTGCTCGAAGCAGTAGCTGAGTTCGACGACAGCCTCATGGAAAAATACTTCGAAGATCCGGAATCGCTTACAGAGCGTGAGATCCTCGATGCACTTCGCCAGGCAACTATCGCCGGTAAAGTAGTTCCGATGATGTGTGGTTCAGCATTCAAGAACAAAGGAGTTCAGGCAATGCTCGACATGGTGATGGAAATCCTTCCTTCTCCGCTTGATATCGAAGCAATCGTTGGTACAAACCCGAAAACAGACGCGGAAGAGAAACGCAAGCCTTCTTACACAGAGCCGTTTGCTGCACTCGCGTTTAAAATCGCAACAGACCCTTATGTGGGACGTTTGTGCTTTACACGCGCTTATTCCGGCAAACTGGACGCAGGTTCTTACGTGCTTAACACACGTACGGGGAATAAAGAGCGTATTTCACGAATCTTCCAGATGCACGCGAACAAACAAAACCAGATCGCCGAACTCGGAGCAGGTGATATCGCGGCACTCGTTGGATTTAAAGATATCCGTACAGGAGACACACTGTGCGCTGAGAATGCCCCGATCGTACTCGAATCAATGGTGTTCCCGGAGCCGGTAATCGGTATCGCGATCGAGCCTAAAACACAGGCAGACACAGATCGTCTTTCAACAGGACTTAACAAATTGGCTGAAGAGGATCCGACATTCCGTGTGAAAACAGACGAGGAAACAGGACAGACCGTAATCGAAGGAATGGGTGAGCTTCACCTTGACATCATCGTGGACCGTCTGCGTCGTGAGTTCAAAGTAGAAGTAAACCAGGGTGCGCCGCAGGTATCTTATCGTGAGGCAATCACAGGATCGGTAGATCACCGTGAGGTTTACAAGAAACAAACGGGTGGTCGTGGTAAATTCGCGGACATCGTTGTTAAGATCGAACCGCAGAACGATCCGGAGAAAACAGGTCTTGAGTTTGTGAACTCCATTAAAGGTGGTAACATTCCACGTGAATTTATTCCTTCCGTAGAAAAAGGATTCAAGGATTCCATGAAAAACGGGGTACTCGCCGGCTTCCCGGTAGACTCCATGAAAGTGGAACTCACAGACGGATCTTTCCACGCAGTCGATTCAGATTCACTCTCCTTCGAATTGTGTGCGAAAATGGCATACCGTGCAGCGCTTAAGCAAGCAAAACCGGTACTCCTCGAGCCGATCATGAAACTCGAAGTACTTACGCCGGAAGAAAGCATGGGTGACGTTGTTGCCGATCTCAACCGCCGTCGTGGTATGATGAAAGGAATGGACGACCGTGCCGGTTCGAAAGTACTCAAAGCTGATGTGCCGCTTTCAGAAATGTTCGGTTACGTAACTCAGCTGCGTACGATCACATCCGGACGTGCCACGTCTACAATGGAATTCTCACACTACGCAGAAGCACCGAAGAACGTTGCCGAAGATGTAGTTGCAAAACATAACGGAAAAGTCACCGCTTAATATTTAGGTAGATGAGCCAGAAAATCAGAATTAAGTTAAAGTCATACGATCACAACCTGGTGGACAAATCCGCAGAGAAGATCGTGAAAACAGTGAAAGCAACAGGTGCGGTAGTAAGCGGTCCTATTCCGCTCCCGACACACAAGCGTATTTACACTGTATTGAAATCTCCGCACGTAAACAAGAAAGCGCGTGAGCAGTTCGAATTGGCGTCATACAAGCGCCTGCTCGATATCTACAGTTCTTCTTCAAAGACTGTTGATGCGCTGATGCGTCTCGAATTGCCGAGTGGAGTAGATGTTGAAATTAAAGTTTAATTTTTAATAGTAAAGTATGCCTGGAATTATTGGTAGAAAAGTCGGAATGACTAGCATCTATAGTGCCGAGGGTAAGGCAACACCATGCACAGTAATAGAAGCTGGTCCTTGTGTAGTAACGCAGGTTAAAACACAAGACCGTGATGGGTACGAGGCTGTACAGCTCGGATTCGGAGAGCGTAAAGAAAAAAACACTCCGAACGCGCTGAAAGGTCATTTCAAAAAAGCGAACACAACGCCGAAGTCAAAACTGGCGGAGTTCAAAGGTTTTGAAACAGAGCTCAGTCTCGGAGATACAGTCAATGTTGAACTCTTCGCAGAAGGAGAATTCGTTGACGTGGTCGGAACTTCAAAAGGAAAAGGTTTCCAGGGGGTTGTTAAACGCCACAATTTTGGTGGAGTCGGACAATCAACCCATGGTCAGCACAACCGCCTCCGTGCACCGGGTTCAATCGGTGCCTGTTCATACCCTGCGCGTGTATTCAAAGGAATGCGCATGGCCGGACAGATGGGGAACAAACGCGTGATGATCGAAAACCTGCTCGTACTGAAAGTACTGACCGATAAAAATCTGATCGTAGTTAAAGGTTCTATCCCGGGACCAAAAGGTGCAACCGTAACAATTGAGAAGTAATGGAAGTTAAAGTATTTGATTCAAAAGGAAAAGCAACTTCTAAAAGCGTCGAGCTGTCGGATGCGGTCTTTGGTATCGAACCCAATGACCATGCGATTTATTTAGATGTTAAGCAACACCTGGCCAATCGTCGCCAGGGGACACATAAGGCGAAAGAACGTGCCGAGATCGCAGGATCAACACGTAAGCTGAAGAAACAAAAAGGTACCGGTGGTGCCCGTGCAGGTAGCGTCAAATCAGGTACACGCGTTGGTGGTGGTCGTATCTTCGGACCCCGTCCGCGTAACTATCACTTCAAGCTCAATGTGAAACTGAAGCGTCTCGCCCGCAAATCAGCGTTTTCTTACAAAGCACAGTCGGAAGCAATCATGATCCTCGAAGATCTGAAATTCGACGCGCCGAAAACAAAAGATTTCAAAGCGCTCATCGCCGGGCTCAAACTCGACAACGAGAAAGTACTCATGATCCTCGGAGATAAAAACGACAACGTTTACCGTTCTGCACGTAACCTCGGAAAGGTAAAAGTCGTAACAGCCGATTCAGTGAATACCTTCGACGTTCTGAACGCCCGGAAAGTAGTTATGTCTGAGAGTTCAGTTGAAATGATCCAAAAGATTTTAAACTAATTGATGATGAAGAGTATTATCAAAAAACCAATTATTACCGAAAAAGCTACTTCGGCAAGTGAAATGCAAAACCGTTTCACATTCGCGGTAGACCGTACGGCTAATAAATTGGAAATTAAGAATGCCGTCGAAAAAATGTACAATGTTTCCATTACGGAAGTACGTACCATGACGTATGGCGGTGGAAAATCCTCTGTAAAATATACGAACAGAGGTATCGTTGAGCAACCGAACAACCCTTGGAAAAAAGCGGTAGTAACAGTTGCTGATGGAGAAACGATTGATTTATTTAATAACTTTTAAGTAATTGACGAATGGGTCTTAAAAAATTCAAGCCTATCACTCCAGGGCAAAGACACAAGATCAACAGTGATTATTCCGAGATCACAAAAGGAGCAACTCCCGAAAAGAGCCTCCTCGAAGGATCAAAAGGAAAATCAGGTGGTCGAAACAATGACGGTCGCATGACCATGCGCTACATCGGTGGTGGTCACAAGCAAAAATACCGGATCATTGATTTTAAACGTGACAAGCAGGGAATTCCCGCTACGGTAAAAACGATCGAATACGATCCGAACCGTACGGCCAACATTGCTCTGCTGTATTATGCTGACGGTGAAAAACGGTACATCATCGCTCCGGAAGGACTGAAGGTGGGAGATACTGTTGAAGCCGGTAAATCTGCTGCGCCGAATGTCGGAAATGCACTCTTCCTGAGTGATATTCCGCTGGGTTCCGTAATTCACAACATCGAATTGAAACCCGGAAAAGGAGGTGCTATTGCCCGTGGTGCTGGTACGTATGCACAACTGAACGCGCGTGATGGTCGTTACGCAATCGTGAAAATGCCTTCGGGAGAAACCCGAATGATCCTCACGGCTTGTATGGCAACGATCGGATCCGTATCCAACTCTGAACACAACCTCGTGGTTTCCGGGAAAGCCGGTCGCTCCCGTTGGTTAGGTCGCCGTCCACGTGTACGTGGTGTGGTTATGAACCCGGTTGATCACCCGATGGGTGGTGGTGAAGGCCGTAACGCCGGAGGTCTGCCGAGATCTAGAAACGGTATGCCGGCTAAAGGCTTCAAAACCCGTTCGAAGAAAAAGTATTCAGATAAGTTCATCATCGAAAGAAGAAAAAAATAATTAGGATATGAGTCGTTCGTTGAAAAAACCGCCGTTTGTTCATTACAAATTGATGAAACGAGTGGACGATGCCCAGGCATCGAACAGTAAATCTGTGATCAAGACGTGGTCACGTGCATCGACCATCACTCCTGACTTCGTGGGACTGACGTTTGCCGTTCACAACGGTAACAAATTCATTCCTGTGTATGTAACAGAGAACATGGTAGGACACAAACTCGGGGAATTTGCTCCGACACGTAACTTCCGTGGTCATGGTGGTAATAAAAAAGATAAGAAAAGATAATACAGCAAATCATGGGTGCTAGAAAAAGACTAAGAGCTGAGCAACTCAAGGAGAACAAAAAGACGCTTGCATTTGCACGTCTGAACGATTCTCCTATTGCGCCGCGAAAAATGAGATTGGTTGCAGATCTGATCCGCGGAGTGGAGGTGAACAAAGCTCTGAACATACTGCAACACAACGCAAAATTTTCGTCTGTAAGCCTCGAAAAACTCCTGCGTTCTGCAATTGCGAACTGGGAGCAGAAGAATGAAGGGAAAAGCATCGAAGAAGAAACCCTGATCGTAAAATCGATCGAAGTGGGTGGCGGAACGATGCTCAAGCGAATTCAGGCTGCGCCGCAGGGACGGGCTCACAGAATCAGAAAAAGGTCGAACCATGTTACCATCGTTGTAGATGGAACAAAATAAGTTAGGATAAAATGGGACAAAAGACAAATCCAATTGGAAATAGATTAGGTTTCATCCACGGATGGGATTCTAACTGGTATGGCGGAGACAACTACCGGGACAAGATCATCGAAGACGATCAGATCCGACGTTATCTCAACGCCCGTTTATCCAGAGCAAGTATCGCAAAGATCATTATCGAGCGTACACTCAAACTTGTTACGGTTACGATCAATACTGCGCGTCCTGGTGTGATCATCGGTAAAGGTGGCCAGGAAGTGGATAAACTGAAAGAAGAATTGAAAAAACTGACGAAGAAAGAGATCCAGATCAACATCTTCGAGGTAAAACGTCCGGAACTGGATGCACGCCTCGTTGCCGATGGGATCGCTCGTCAGCTCGAAGCGCGGATTTCATTCCGTCGTGCAATTAAAATGGCTATAGCAAGCACCATGCGCATGGGGGCGGAAGGGATCAAGATCAAGATTTCCGGACGTCTGAACGGCGCTGAGATGGCTCGCTCTGAGATGTACAAGGATGGACGTACTCCGTTACATACGTTCCGTGCTGACATCGATTATGCGATTTCCGAAGCACACACGACTTACGGTCGTCTTGGGGTCAAGGTGTGGATCTGCAAAGGCGAAGTGTATGGTAAGCGCGACCTCTCTCCGAACGTGGGAATGTCAGCTGCTTCAGGAAAACCGGGTGGACCGCGTAAAGGTGGTGCGCCGGGTAAACGAAAGCCAAAGAATAAATAAGAATTAAAAAATCTCAGAAAGATGTTACAGCCAAAAAGAACCAAATTCAGAAGAGTTCAGAAAGGTAGAAACCGGGGAATTGCACATCGTGGCAGCACCGTGGCTTTCGGTTCTTTCGGACTCAAAACACTGGAGCCGGGATGGATCACATCACGCCAGATCGAAGCATCGCGTATCGCCGTAACCCGATACATGAAACGTGAAGGTAAAGTATGGATCCGCATTTTTCCGGACAAACCTGTAACCTCCAAGCCGGCAGAAGTACGGATGGGTAAAGGTAAAGGTGCTCCGAGTCACTGGGTAGCAGTTGTAAAACCGGGACGCATCATGTTTGAAGCGGACGGTGTACCTTACGAAGTAGCGAAAGAAGCACTTCGTCTGGCAGCACAAAAACTGCCGGTGAAATGTAAATTCGTTGTTCGCAACGATTATGTTATACCAGGAAAATAGTATTAAGAAATGAAGCAGCAAGAAATCACTAAACTTTCAGTGGAAGATTTGAACGGAAAGGTAGTCAGCCTTACGGAACAACTGCAAAAGATGAAAATCACACACGCAGTTTCCCCGATTGAAAACCCGATGCAGATCCGTCAGATCCGCAGAACGATCGCTCGTCTCAAAACTGAATTGTCAAAACGTGAAGCACAGGCTTAGTTGCTTGTTAAACTTTGAAATTAGCTTAACATGGAAGAAAAGCGCAATTTAAGAAAGGAACGTATCGGGATCGTGACTAGCGATAAAATGGAGAAATCCATCGTTGTTTCAGTGGAAAGAAGGGTAAAACACCCCAAGTATGGCAAATTCGTGAAAAAAACCACTAAATTTGTCGCCCACGACGAAAAAAACGATTGCCACATCGGTGATACGGTTCGTATTATGGAGACAAGACCTCTGTCCAAGTCTAAAAACTGGAGGTTAGTAGAAGTATTGGAAAGAGCTAAATAATTTTTAGTAATGATACAACAGGAATCAAGACTTGCAGTAGCAGACAACTCAGGGGCGAAAGAGGTGTTGTGCATCCGTGTTCTCGGAGGTACACGCCGTCGTTATGCGTCCGTGGGAGATAAGATCGTCGTTGCTGTTAAGAGTGCAATGCCCTCTGGTGCCGTTAAGAAAGGACAGGTAGCCAAGGCGGTGGTAGTAAGAACCCGTAAAGAAGTACGTCGTGCTGATGGTTCTTACATCCGTTTTGATGATAACGCATGTGTTATCCTCAATCAGGCGGGGGAAATGAGAGGAACCCGTATTTTTGGACCGGTAGCTCGTGAGCTTCGTGAGAACAATTACATGAAGATTGTTTCTCTTGCTCCGGAAGTACTTTAAAAGAAATTGAAGTTATGCAACAGAAATTACACATTAAAGTAGGTGACACCGTTAAGGTTTTGAGCGGTGAAGCCCGAGGACAGGAGGGAAAAATCCTTACGATCGACAGAAAAAAAGAACGCGCAACGGTAGAAGGACTCAATATGGTAAAACGCCATACCAAGCCGAGCGCTTCTGATCCCCAGGGAGGAATCGTGGAGAAGGAAGCCGGAATCCACATTTCGAACCTCATGGTTGTCCACAATGGCCAGGCATCGCGTATCGGACGCAAAGCCGGTAAAGATGGAAAATTAGTACGTTATTCAAAAAAGTCAGGAGAGGAGATTAAGTAATGAGTTACACGCCAAGACTGAAGGAAAGGTATAAAGCGGAAATCATCCCCGCTTTGACTGAAAAGTTTGGGTACAAGACGGTAATGCGTGTACCTAAACTTCAAAAGATCGTGTTAAGCCAGGGTATCGGCGACGCGGTTGCTGATAAAAAGTTAATTGATAATGCCCTGGGAGATCTGTCCCGTATCGCCGGTCAACGCGCGATCCAGACAGTTTCCAAAAAGGATATCTCTAACTTTAAACTGAGAAAGGGAATGCCCATCGGTACGAAAGTAACGCTGCGCGGAGACAAGATGTACGATTTTCTTGATCGTCTGCTCGCCATTGCGTTGCCACGTACACGTGACTTCCGCGGGATCAACCCGAAAGGATTCGATGGTCGTGGAAACTTCAACCTCGGAATCAAGGAACATATCATTTTCCCGGAAATCGATATCGACAAAGTAAGTCGTATCCTCGGGATGGATATTACCTTCGTGACGTCGGCTGAAAATGACGAGGAAGCGAAAGCATTGTTGGACGCATTTGGATTCCCATTCATAAAAAAATAAGAAATGGCTAAAGAATCAATGAAAGCGCGTGAGCGCAAAAGAGAAAAACTGGCAGCGAAGTACGCTAAGAAACGCGAAGAGTTGACAAAGATCCTGAAGTCAACTGACGAGTCTGAGGAAATCCAGGCTGCCAAGTGGGATGCAATGATGGCAATCCAGAAATTGCCGGCAAACTCATCCAAGGTTCGCATGCACAACCGTTGCGGCCTTACAGGACGTCCTCGCGGATACATGCGTCAGTTCGGTATTTCACGTGTTACATTCCGTGAAATGGCACTCGACGGTAAGATCCCGGGAGTTAAAAAAGCGAGTTGGTAATTTAATTTATTAATAGGAAAAAAGATGACAACAGATCCTATAGCAGATTTCCTGACACGCATCCGTAACGCAAGTGCGGCAGGTTTGAAAATGGTTGAGATCCCGGGGTCGAACGTAAAACGTGCAATGACCCAGATCCTTTTTGACAAAGGATATATCACCAACTTCAAATTTGAGGATGACAACAAACAGGGCGTGATTAAGATCGCGTTGAAGTACAACCAGTCCACGAAAGTGCCGGCCATTACAAAAATGGAACGCGCTTCCCGTCCGGGACTCCGTAAATACAGTGCAGCAGATGAAATGCCGCGCGTACTCAACGGGCTCGGAATTGCGATTGTTTCTACCTCACACGGCGTGATCACGGATAAAGAAGCAAGAAAACAAAACGTCGGCGGAGAAGTGCTCTGCTACGTATATTAATCTTTTTAACAAGATCAAAAATGTCAAGGATAGGAAAATCCCCAGTTAACATCCCGAGTGGAGTAGACGTGAAGGTAGACGGCGGCACGATCGCTGTTAAAGGTCCGAAAGGCGAGCTCAAGCAGGAGGTAGATCCGAGCATTGGCTTTAGCGTGGAGGATGGTAAAGTAACCTTCACCCGCGAATCAGATGCACCGCAGCACCGATCCAAACACGGACTTTACCGTGCGTTGGTTCAAAACATGGTGACCGGTGTTTCGGAAGGGTACAAGAAGGAGTTGGAAGTGATCGGTGTAGGTTACCGTGCCAATGTAAGCGGGCAGTTGCTCGAGCTGGCACTCGGTTATTCTCACCCGATCGTGATCGAACTCCCGAAAGAAATTAAGGTATCTGCAGAAACCCAAAAAGGAAAGGCACCTGTCGTAACGCTCGAATCTTACGACAAACAACTTTTGGGCCAGGTCGCTGCCAAAATTCGTTCCCTCCGCAAGCCGGAACCGTACAAAGGTAAAGGTATCCGTTTCGTCGGTGAAGATATTCGAAGAAAAGCTGGTAAAGCTGCAGGTAAAAAATAATTTTTAGAGTTATGGCATTTAGTAAGATTAACAGAAGAGCAAAAATTAAAAGAAGGATCCGCAAGAAATTGACCGGAACTTCAAAGGTGCCTCGTTTAACGGTTTTCCGTAGTAACAAACAGATCTATGCACAGATCATCGATGATACGACCGGAAAAACCCTGGCTTCAGCTTCTTCCTTCAAAAATAAGTCTACTGATAAAGTCGCAAAGACTGATCAGGCAGGTGTTGTCGGAAAAGAAGTGGCCGAAAAAGCATTGAAAGCCGGAATCGAGCAGGTGGTATTTGACCGTAACGGTTACCTGTACCACGGTAGAGTTAAACAATTGGCTGACTCAGCGCGAGAAGGCGGACTTAAATTTTAATAAGACATGGCAGCACAGACTTTGAACAGAGTAAAATCTGCAGATATAGAGCTTAAAGACAAGCTCGTTGCCGTAAACCGTGTAACGAAAGTAACCAAAGGAGGACGTACCTTCAGCTTCTCTGCCATCGTGGTAGTGGGAGACGAAAACGGAATCGTTGGACACGGTCTTGGCAAGGCAAAAGAAGTAACGGAGGCGATCACCAAAGGAATCGACGATGCGAAGAAGAATCTGATTCGCGTTCCGATCCTGAAAGGAACGGTGCCGCATCCGCAAAAAGGTAAATTCGGTGGAGCTGAAGTATTGCTCAAGCCCGCTTCGAACGGTACCGGTGTAATCGCAGGTGGTGCGATGCGTGCGGTGCTCGAGAGCGTGGGTGTACACAATGTACTGGCGAAATCGCAGGGATCTTCCAACCCGCACAACGTGGTAAAGGCGACAATGGATGCACTTTCCAAAATGCGTGACGCGGTTGCTGTTGCAAAACAGCGTGGTATCTCGGTAGATCAGGTATTTAACGGTTAATAGACACGAATTATGGCTACAATTAAAATTAAGCAAGTAAGAAGCGCTATTAAACGTCCGGCTGATCAAAAAGCTACGATTAAAGCGTTAGGATTCCGGAAGCTGAATCAAACGATCGAGAAAGAAGCTACTCCGCAGATCCTTGGAATGGTTAAAAAAGTACAACACCTGATCGAGGTGGTTGAATAATCTTTAAAGCGAATCACAATGAATTTACATAATTTAACTCCTGCAAAAGGGTCCGTTAAAAAAGACAAGCGAATTGCACGAGGTCAGGGTTCAGGCCATGGCGGTACTGCGACGCGTGGACACAAAGGAGCAAAATCCAGATCCGGTTACAAAACCAAGATCGGTTTTGAAGGAGGTCAGATGCCCCTTCAGAGACGCGTTCCCAAATTCGGATTCAAAAATATCAATCGCGTATCTTACAAAGCAATCAACCTGGATATTATCCAGTCGCTGATCGAACGTAAGAACGTGACTGAAATCACACCGGAAGTGCTCCGTGACAACGGGCTCGTTTCTAAAAACGAACTGGTGAAGATCCTCGGACGTGGCGAACTCAAATCTAAGATTAACGTAACAGCTCACAAGTTTTCCGGTGCTGCAAAAGCAAGTATTGAAGAACAAGGTGGGAATTGTTCGGAAATCTGATTAACTTTGCCAACATTTTTTTAGAATGAAACGTTTTATACAGAATATCAAGAACATTTGGAAAGTTGAAGAACTGAGAAAGCGCATCCTTTTGACGCTTTCTCTGATTCTTGTTTACCGAATCGGTTCTTTCATCATTTTACCCGGCGTTAATTACGACGCGCTTACGAAGGATTCGGGCAGTGAAAACGCGCTCGAAACTTTGTTGTCGCTCTTTTCCGGGGGTGGTTTTACAAACGCCTCCGTGATGGCGCTCGGGATTATGCCCTACATCAGTGCATCGATCATTATGCAGCTGCTCGGAATGGCTGTTCCGGCTGTGCAGAAGATGCAACAGGAGGGGGAGTCTGGTAGAAAACGGATCAATAACTTCACTCGCATCCTGACCATCATTATCTGTGCATTACAGGCACCGGGTTACCTTTCGCTCTATGTATCGAACAAAGGTGCACTGCCTGCTGATGCAGGAACGTTCTGGTGGACGCAGACGATCATTGTCCTCATCGCAGGTTCGATGTTTGCTGTGTGGCTGGGTGAGCGTATTACGGACCGCGGTATCGGAAACGGAATCTCCCTGCTCATTACCGTCGGTATCCTGAGTCGCCTCCCGGGTGCGTTCGTTTCAGAGATCGGTATCAACAACAACCTCATTATGATCATCGCGGAGATCGTGGCGTTCATGGTGGTGGTGATGGGAACCGTGCTGATCGTACAGGGCGTACGCCGCATTCCGCTGAACACTGCCAAGCGCGTGGTCGGTTCACGTGCGGTTGACGACCAGGGAGCACGCAGCTACCTGCCGATCAAAGTAAACGCAAGTGGAGTGATGCCGATCATTTTTGCACAGGCGATCATGACGATCCCGGTTATGGTATTCGGTTCCACCCAGGGTGGTAACTGGTTCCAAAGCACCATCGGTAATATGTACGGATGGAGTTACAACCTGCTGCTTGCACTGCTGATCATCGTGTTTACATATTTTTACACGGCGATCATGATCAACCCGCGGAAGATTGCGGACGATCTGAAACGCAGTGGCGGTTTCATTCCGGGTGTACGTCCGGGTGAAGAAACGGCAGAATACATCGATAAACTCGTTTCGCGGATTACGTTCCCGGGATCTTTGTTCCTGGCGATCGTGGCGATCCTCCCGGCGATTGCATTTCTGGCAGGTGTGAACCAGGCCTTTGCAATGTTCTTCGGTGGAACCTCGCTGCTGATCATGGTGGGCGTGGTGCTCGATACACTGCAACAGATCGAATCGTACCTGTTAAGCCGTCACATGGACGGATTGATGGAAGGTACGCGTGTACGTGGCAGACGAGCGGCAAACGAATTATCCGGATTTTAAGATATGGCTAAACAAGCATCAATAGAACAGGATGGAGTGATCATCGAAGCGTTGTCGAACGCCATGTTCCGCGTGGAGTTGGAGAACGGACACGTGATCACAGCACACATTTCCGGAAAGATGAGGATGTTTTACATTAAGATCCTTCCGGGGGACCGTGTGAAAGTGGAAATGTCTCCTTACGACCTTACGAAGGGACGCATTTCGTTCAGGTATAAATAGGAATTTTCCTTAAAAAGAAGAAAAATGAAAGTTAGAGCTTCAGTAAAAAAACGATCGGCTGATTGCAAGATCGTGAAACGAAAAGGAAGAGTTTACGTGATTAACAAAAAGAATCCGAAACTTAAACAAAGACAAGGGTAATATAAAGTAAGTATGGCACGTATTGCAGGTATAGATTTACCAAAAAACAAGCGAGGTGTAATCGGATTGACTTACATCTTTGGAATCGGTCGCAGCACGGCTCAGGACATTCTGGCGAAAGCAGGAGTGGATGAGAACGTGAAAGTACAGGACTGGTCGGATGAGCAACTCGGTGAGATTCGTAACGCAGTGAACGAGATCAAAACCGAAGGTCAGCTTCGTTCGGAGATCCAGCTGAACATCAAACGACTGATGGATATCGGTTGTCAGCGCGGAATTCGCCACAGAGCAGGCCTGCCGCTGCGCGGTCAGCGTACCAAGAACAACTCGCGTACAAGAAAAGGTAAACGAAAAACAGTTGCTAATAAGAAGAAAGCGACTAAATAACAAGCGTTAGCGCAGTTAATAAATTAGTATAAATGGCAAAGTCGAATCAAAAGAAGAAGAAAAACGTCAAAGTAGACGCGGCTGGGGAAGCGCACATTCAGGCTACCTTCAACAACGTGATTATTTCTTTGACGAACAACGCAGGTCAGGTTATTTCCTGGTCTTCGGCTGGAAAAATGGGCTTCAAAGGTTCTAAAAAGAACACGCCTTACGCGGCACAGGTTGCAGCGGAAAATGCGGCGAAAGAAGCACATGACTTCGGATTACGTAGAGTAAAGGTGTATGTGAAAGGACCGGGTGGAGGACGTGAGTCTGCAATTCGTTCCCTGCACAACAACGGCATTGAAGTAACAGAGATCATCGATGTTACTCCGCTTCCGCACAACGGATGTCGTCCACCGAAAAGAAGACGAGTTTAATCAGCAATAAATGATCCGGAGGACAGTTACAGATTATCGAAGGAGTAAGCCTTAATTCATAATCGTCCTCCTCAATTAACTAATAAAATGGCAAGATACACAGGACCAAAATCCAAAATCGCGCGTCGTTTCAAGGACCCTATCTTCGGGCCGGACAAAGCGCTTGACAGAAGAAGCTACGGACCGGGTCAACACGGACCGTCCAAGCGAAGAGGTGGAAAGCAATCGGAATATGCGATCCAGCTCGGTGAAAAACAAAAAGCAAAATATACATACGGTATATTGGAGCGTCAGTTTGCAAACATGTTCGAAAAGGCATCCCGCATGAAAGGGATCACCGGTGAGAACCTCCTGCAGTTGTGTGAAACACGTCTCGACAACGTGGTTTTCCGCCTCGGAATCGCACCTTCACGCAGAGCAGCGCGCCAATTCGTGTCTCATAAACACATTACTGTAAACGGAGAAGTCGTGAACATTCCTTCATACCACCTGAAAGTGGGTGATGTTGTGGGAGTACGTGAGAAATCAAAATCTCTGGAAGCCATTACAGCTTCACTGTCTGCGAGCAGTAAAAAACAAGACTGGTTAGACTGGAATAACTCCGGACTTTCAGGAACTGTCCTCAGCGTGCCTTCACGCGACATGATCCCTGAAAACATCAAGGAGCAGCTAATCGTCGAATTGTATTCTAAATAAAAAATAAAGCATTAACATGGCAATTCTAGACTTCCAAAAACCGGACAAGGTTATAATGATTCAATCAGATGAGCACCAGGGACAATTCGAATTCCGTCCGCTGGAGCCTGGTTATGGAATCACAGTTGGTAATGCACTGCGTCGAATTCTGCTTTCTTCGCTTGAAGGTTTTGCAATTGCTTCTGTGCGTATAGAGGGTGCCGATCACGAATTCACAACGATCAAGGGTGTTGTGGAAGACGTTACCGAGATTATCCTGAATCTCAAACAGGTGCGTTTTAAACAACAAATCGAAGGAACGGACAGTGAAACGGTTATCGTTTCCGTATCCGGTCAGGATAAGCTCACAGCCGGCGATCTGGGCAAGTTTACCTCTGCCTTCCAGGTGTTGAATCCGGATCTGGTGATCTGTAACATGGAATCTTCAGTAAAACTGGAAATGGAACTTTCGATCGTTAAAGGTCGCGGGTACTATCCGGCAGAAGAAAACAAGGTAAACGGTGCGCCGTTCGGAACCATCTTCATTGACTCGATCTTTACACCGATCAAGAACGTGAAGTATGCGATCGAAAACTACCGCGTTGAGCAAAAGACCGACTACGAAAAACTCGTGATCGATATTACGACCGATGGATCAGTCCACCCCAAAGATGCACTGAAGGAAGCGGCCAAAATCCTCATTCACCACTTCATGCTGTTCTCAGATGAGCGCATTACGCTCGACAGCGAAGTAAAAGCAGAAACCGAGGAGTTTGATGAAACTTCACTGCACATGCGACAACTCCTGAAAACCAAGCTGGTTGATATGGATCTGTCTGTTCGTGCCCTGAATTGTTTGAAAGCTGCCGATGTGGAAACACTGGGCGATTTGGTTTCTTACAACAAGAACGATTTGTTGAAATTCCGAAACTTCGGTAAGAAATCCCTCACTGAACTCGAAGACCTCGTGGACAGTAAAGGTCTTACTTTCGGAATGAATGTGGCCAAATATAAATTGGATAAAGATTAATCGCATTAAGAAAATTTTGAGATGAGACACGGTAAAAAAATAAATCATTTAGGTAGAAAATCTGCGCACCGTAGCGCGATGCTATCTAATATGGCCTGCTCCCTGATCACGCACAAGCGTATCAACACGACTGTTGCCAAAGCAAAAGCACTGCGTGTATTCGTGGAGCCGCTGCTCACAAAGTCAAAAGAAGATTCTACACACTCACGTCGTACGGTATTCAGTTACCTGCAAAATAAAGACGTGGTTTCTGAACTCTTCCGCGACGTTGCTCCGAAAATCGCGGACCGTCCGGGTGGATACACACGCATCATCCGTACAGGTTACCGCCTCGGTGATAACGCGGAAATGTGTATGATCGAACTGGTTGACTTCAACGAACTGTATACGAAAGATACATCGAAGAAAACAACACGTCGTTCACGTCGTGGAGGTGGTACTAAAAAAGCAGAAGATTCTGCTGAAGAAACTACTGAAACAACAGAAGCAACGGCTGCCGCAGCGGAAGAGACTGCTCCGGAAGCTGAAGCAACTACTGAGGAATCGAAAGCAGAGGCTACTGACGAAACAACGGAGGAGCCGAAAGCTGACGACGAAACAAAAGATAAGGAATGATATTTTCCGCATGATAAAAAAGGGTAATGGTGGCATTACCCTTTTTTTATATCCTGTCGGGAAGAATGTATAGTTTGAAAATTCTAACTTTGCAAAAACATTTGTGCATGGAAGAAAGAAAGCCGGCCGTCCTGATACTGGAAGACGGTACTGTTTTTCACGGAAGAGCTACGGGCCACATCGGCACCACAACAGGTGAAATCGCATTTAACACCGGTATGACCGGTTATCAGGAAGTTTTTACGGATCCTTCGTACTACGGCCAGATCCTCGTAATGAACACCGCACACATTGGGAATTACGGTGTGCATCGTGAAGAAGTTGAGTCGGAAACCATCAAGATCTCGGGGCTGATCACCAAAAAATTCTCGGAAGGATTTTCACGCGTTGCAGCGTATGAGTCACTCGAAGATCTCATGAAAGAGCAGGAGAAAGTAGGAATCACCGATGTCGACACGCGCGCGCTCGTAAGACATATCCGAAACGCCGGGGCCATGAATGCACTTATTTCATCCGAAGATCGTCCGATCGATGAACTGAAGGCCATTTTAAAAGAGGTGCCTTCTATGGAAGGACTTGAACTTTCCTCCAAAGTAAGCGCCCCAGAGTCATTTACCGTTACACCGGAAAATGTCGAGTTTAAAGTTGCATTGCTCGACCTGGGAGTCAAAAAGAACATCATTCGCTGCCTGACCGAACGTAATTGCGAAGTGAAAGTGTTTCCGATGAATGCTTCGCTGGAAGATATAGCAGCCTACGAGCCGGACGGGATCATGCTTTCCAATGGTCCGGGGGATCCGGCGGCAATGCCTGAAACGATCAATAAAGTCGGAGATATGGTCAATAGTGGTAAACCGATCTTCGGAATTTGCCTTGGCCACCAGGTTCTCGGACTCAGCCAGGGACTGAAAACTACAAAAATGTTTAACGGTCACCGTGGGATCAATCATCCGATAATTAACCTCACAACCGGGAAAGGTGAGATCACTTCGCAGAACCACGGTTTTGTGATTTCCCGGGAAAGTATTGAAGCTAATTCAGAGATTGAGCTCACACACGTACACCTCAATGATGATACGGTGGCTGGAATTCAACTGAAGGGTAAACCTGTGTTTTCGGTACAGTATCACCCGGAAGCGTCCGCAGGACCGCATGATTCGCGCTACCTCTTCGACCGTTTTATTGAAAACATGAAAAGTTCAAGAAAATGACTAAAATTAACAAATTACATGCACGTCAGATCCTCGATTCACGCGGAAACCCCACGATTGAAGTAGAGGCTTTTGCAGATAACGGGATGATGGCGCGGGCTGCCGTTCCTTCCGGAGCTTCTACCGGTGTACACGAGGCAGTGGAACTGCGAGACGGTGACAACTCCAGATACCTTGGCAAAGGCGTTCTAAAGGCGGTGGAAACAGTAAACGGAACGATCAACGACCTCCTGAAAGGAAAAGACGTTTGCGCACAGGAAGAAATTGACCGCGCCATGATCGAGGCTGACGGAACGGAGAATAAATCGAATTTCGGGGCAAATGCCATCCTGGGAACTTCCCTGGCGATTGCTCATTTGGGAGCGAAAAGCAAACAACAAAGCCTTTACCGATATCTCGGTGGAGAGGAAGCAGTGATCATGCCCGTACCGATGATGAACATCCTTAACGGAGGGTCACACGCAGATAACCGCATCGATATCCAGGAATTTATGGTGATGCCCTTCGGAGCGTCTTCCTTTTCAGAAGGACTGCGATGGGGAACCGAGATATTTCATTACCTGAAAGGCGTTTTGAAAGCGGGCAAGATGTCGACCAATGTCGGAGACGAAGGAGGTTTTGCCCCGAATTTGGGTTCTAACGAAGAAGCGATCGAAGTGGTACTTCAGGCAATTGAGAAAGCAGGTTTTAAAGCCGGAAAAGACGTATATATCGCATTGGATGCTGCCTCTTCGGAATTTTACCAGGATGGAAAATACGTGTTCGAATCTACCGGAGAATCACGCACTTCTGCAGAAATGGTCGATTACTGGGCTGACTGGTGTTCAAAATACCCGATTATTTCCATCGAAGACGGCCTGGCGGAAGATGACTGGGAGGGCTGGAAACTGGCGACCGAAAAACTCGGTTCGAAGATCCAGCTTGTCGGTGACGACCTGTTTGTGACCAACACAAAACGACTCCAACGCGGAATTGAAGGCCACATTGCCAATTCGATCCTTGTTAAAGTAAACCAGATCGGTTCGCTCACTGAAACGATCGAAGCGGTGAATATGGCTCATAAGAATGGCTATACCTCTGTGATGAGTCATCGAAGCGGAGAAACCGAAGACAGCACGATCGCTGATCTGGCCGTGGCCCTAAGTTGCGGACAGATCAAAACGGGATCTGCTTCCCGAAGCGACCGTATGGCGAAATACAACCAGTTACTCCGCATCGAAGAAGAACTCGGTTCGAAAGCAGTTTATGGACGCCATGATTTTCGATTTTTGAAGTAGGGATCAATACACGAACAGCTTGTTTTATTTTTAACGGACAGATTTAAATTTGTCCGTTTTTACGTTTTAGGCGTCCAAATTAAATTTCTGTTAAATAATAAGGCAACCCATACCTGTGATAAGTCGTTAAGAAAGCAAACCCATGAAAAATCGTGATATGAAAAAACTACTTCTTTTATTTGCTTTGATCCTTTCAGGCATAGCTTATTCACAGGTAAGTCAGCAGGCGAGCGAGACTCACTTATTTGCACAGGGTATTTTCGATTTGCAGTCGGAAGACGAAATGCGGGATCTGCAGTCTGAAATGCAGCAAAATCCGAATATCGAAGTGGTACGGCTCGACCATCATTCAGGACGATTTTTTATTCTCACCAGGAATATAAACACGCTGACGGAGGCGGAACTCCGGAGTTGGTTCGGAAGCTACGGAACGCTTCCCGGATGTATTCAAATTGGTGTACATGGTGTTGATATGGTAAAACCTTTTCCGTTTACGGACTGCCAATAAATAAGCCACTATTATGAAAAAGAATTTACTTATCGGAGCGCTTTTTAGCGTGATTGCAGCTTTGTCTTTCGGACAGCAGAACCCGGTTAACTGTGATCTGGCAGTGCCCGGATGTACAACCCCTTCCTTCGGAATATCAACCAACAATACCGGGAATATTCCGGACTTTACAACCGGTTGTGCTTCGAATCCGACTACAAACCCAAACAGTGCACCCGGAAACTCGGGCTGTCTGCTTTCCGGAGAAACAACTTCTACATTTATAACAATCACTGCGGTGAGTAACGGGACTTTGGAATGGTCTATTCAGGGACCTTCCGGTGGTTGCTTCGACTGGATCATGTGGCCATACACGTTACCAACCGGCGGGGGAGTTTCTCCGACATGTGCCATGCTTCAGAACTGTACGCAGGCACCGGTTGCCTGTAACTGGAACGGATCGTGCCAGGGGTTTACGGGAATGGCAAACCCGGGTAACCTTCCTCCCGGAGCCAGTCAGCTTGATTTCGAATACGGACTGAACGTAACGGCAGGACAGAGTTTCTTGCTGTGCCTGTCCAATTACAGCGGAACAACGCAAAACGTGAACCTCGACTTCTTCGGTTCGGCGAATATTTCATGCATCCCGAGCACACCTGATCAAACGATCTGTGAAAATACTTCGGCAATTGTAGATGTATCGCCTCCTCCGGGCTTTGTAAACCCGACCTATAACTGGCTCGTCACCACAGGTGTTTCGAACCCGAACAGCGGGACGAACGTAACCGTTACGCCGGCTACAACTACCGAATACATCGTTGCGATTACCAATAACGACCCCAATACGCCGACGACAACAGTTAACGATACGTTTAATATTATCGTGGTACCTGAACCTGCGCCGAATGCAGGAATCGATGATACCGTGTGTTTCGGGCAACCTATTTACCTGAGCGGAACCTTAAGTGATCCCGCTAACAACTCGGGGAGCTGGACTTACAATACTTCTGGCATTTCGCCCACACCGAGCGTGAGTTTTTCGAACCCGAACTCCATGACACCTACTGTCAATGTAAATCAGTTGGGGCTCTATTCATTTATTTTACGTGAAAACAACCCCGTTTGCGGTATTCGGAGAGATACAGTACGTGTCCTTGTGGCGAACATTACGCAAACAGTCACCTTCGTAGCTCCCACCTGTAACGGCGGATCAGATGGCGAAATTCACGTGGACAGCCCGACTGCCGACGAGTATAGTTTCGACGGTGGTAACACCTGGGTTGTTGATTCTTTTGCAATCGGCCTTCCGGCCGGCACATACAATGTTTGCTCACGCAACGCACTGGGATGCGACGGGTGTGAATCCGTAACCATTACCGAGCCGGCAGCCATGACTATCACGGCAAGCAACGATACGCTGATCTGTGAAAACGGAACGGCTACCCTGATTGCTTCCGCGACCGGGGGAACAACTTACGATTATCACTGGGGACATACGTCGGACCTTTCAGCCTCACAGGCTGTGATGCCTGCGTCGGCAACGACCTATTCCGTTTATGCCGAGAACGAATTTGGCTGCACATCGCCCACAGAGCAGGTGACTGTCAGTGTTCGTCCGCCGCTCAGTGGAACAATTTCCGGTAACGATACGATCTGCCCGGGTTATCCGACCAATATTTACGCAGATGCAACTGACGGGTTCGGTGCTCCTTACACATTTGCTTTCTCCGACGGAACAAATAATTCCGGTCCGAATGCAACGATCAGTGTTAATCCGCCTTCCACGACTACCTATACGGTTACCATTACGGATGCTTGTGAATCGACTCCGCTGGTACTTTCAACGGAGATCTACGTGGCTCCGGTTCCCGAACCGCAGTTCAGCGTGGTGGAACAAACCCTTTGCGAACCCGCGGTGTTTACCGTTTCAGATGATACGGATCCGGCAATGGACGCATCGAATTACTGGGTGATTTCCGACGGACAGATGTACCTGAACCAGGACACGATCTACACAGAAGAAATGTATTTCGGAACTTATGATGTTCAGTTGGTCGTTACTTCTCCGCTGGGCTGTATCGATTCACTGACGCAACAGGCATTTTTGAATGTAAACCCGCTTCCGGTGGCAGACTTCCGCTTCTCTCCGAGTCCGGCAACTGTCTTTAACACAGAAGTCAAATTCGACAACTATTCGGTGAACGGCGATACGTATCAATGGTTTTTCCCGGGAGCCGATCCGGCTACTTCTTCGTATACGAACCCGACAGTGATGTACCCGGAAGGTCAGGACGGACAATATGACGTGACACTGGTTACGACTTCGGAGTTCGGTTGTATGGACACGATGATAAAAACAGTGGTTGTGGTTCCCGAGATATTGTTCTACGCACCGAACAGTTTTACACCGGATAATGATGAATTCAACCAGTCCTGGGGCATCCACATCGAGGGTATTGATGTGTATGATTTTGAATTGCTGATCTTCAATCGTTGGGGAGAAGTGATCTGGGAATCGCATGACCCTTCGGTAAACTGGGACGGAACATACCAGGGAAAACCTGTTCCCCATGGAGCTTATAGTTGGATCATCCGAACCAAGGATGCGAAAAATGATAAAAAGTACACATTTAACGGTACGATAACTTTAATTAGATAGATGAACAAAATGATTTACGGCGGTGTATTGATGACCTTCCTTGCGATCGCACAGCAGGCAGGTGCTCAAACGCAACGCCATTATGCAGAACCGGTTGAACTGGAACAAACAATCCGGCAGAACCTCGACAACGGGGTCAATAAATATACCGGTATCGAAATGGTTTACACGCTCGAGCTCAATGAGGAAAACTTTGAACGGGCTTCAACCATTATCAATCAGGATTTTCAGGACTTTCCGACTTTTCGCGAGTTCTACCTCGATCATACCCGAAAAGCGCTGGTAATCGTATGTCAGCGTACGGATAACAGTCCGTTTATGACCAACCTCGAAGTATTGTTAAATGAAAAAAACATCCGTGTGCAAAAATTCAGTGCAGATAATTACATCACTGAATAGGCGGGACACACGAGATTAGAGAGAAATGAGAAAACTTGCAAAGAATATTTTAGGATCATTAACTGTACTGTTCACGGTATACTCGGCACTTGCGCAACCTTCGAACGACAATTGTGCCGGAGCCACTTTTATAACGCCGGGTGCAACCTGTAACCCGATAACCTCTTCCACGTTGAATGCCACACAAAGTATGTCGGGCTGTTCAGGAAGCGCCAACGACGATGTTTGGTTTGTGTTTGTAGCAAACACGGCAGCATTAGATGTCGTTGTTCAGGGTTCAGCCGGATTTGATCCGGTTGTTCAGGGATTTTCGGGAACCTGCGGAGGTTCGTCACTCGGATGCTCCAATAACACGGGTATCGGCGGAATGGAAGTATTAAGCCTTACAGGTTTGATCAACGGGGTTACTTATTGGGTACGCGTATATCATGCCGCAGCAACAAACCCGACAACTCCCGACTTCACGATCTGCGTTTCCGAACCGATCGTAATGCCTCCGTGCAGTAACTCGACGGCTGCGGGAAACACTTGCTCTCAGTCAGTGCTGATCTGCGAAGTAGACGGTTATTGCGGAAATACGTCGGCTACTTATTCTTCGGATTCGTGGTCTGAGCTTTCTTCTTCTTTCTGCGGTAGTCTGGAAAATAATTCCTTCATCAATTTCGTGGCAGAATCCAGTAGTGTTTCGCTGAACGTGTGGATCACGAGTTCCACGGACAACAGCGGGATACAGATCATGATCTTTGATGCAACCAACTGCAGTGGTCCCGTCTCCAATTATTACTGTGAATACCTTCAGTATCAGCCCGGCTATCAATCTGTTTATGCTTCCGGCCTTACACCCGGAAATACGTACTACATGATGATCGACGGATATGCCGGTGATGTATGTGATTATGTAATTGGCGTAAACGACGGAATTCAGGTATCGAGCAGTATCACGACGATCGGTTCCGGATCTACCATTTGTTTGGGAGATGTTGTGAACCTGCAGGCAAGCGGCGGAAACGGGGTTTATAACTGGACGGCAAACCCGGACCTGGATACACTTCAGGGTACCGACGTGGTCGCAACACCAACCACAACCGGAACGCATACATACGAGGTTACCTCTTACTCCAGCAATCCGCAGTGTCCGAATACATCCAGTTCACAGATCAGTATCGATGTGGTTCCCCAGGTAAACCCTTACGCTGGGGCAGATGATACTGTTTGTCTCGGTACCGTTTTTCAACTGAACGGAACACCATCTTCGGCTTCCAATTCGATCGCCTGGAATTACAATACCTCGGGTATCAGTCCGACACCCACGATCAGTTTTTCTCCCAACTTCAACGTTCAAAATCCGAATGTCACCGTGAATCAACCGGGCGTATACCGGTTCATTTTCCGGGAAACAAGTAACGTATGCGGGATGATGCGTGACACCATGCTCATGTACGTGGTTGATCCGCAGCAAACACTCTCTTTTACGCAACCGTCCTGCTTCGGTTCTTCCGATGGCGAAATCCAGGTGGATAATCCCTTTGCCGACGAATACAGTTTTGACGGCGGAAATACCTGGGTAACCGATTCCTTTGCTGTCGGTTATACCGCCGGAACGTACACGGTTTGTTCACGCAACTCCGCGAGCGGATGTGACGTGTGTAGTGACGTGACTGTGACTGATCCGGCTCAGATCGGGATTTCAGTGAGTAATGATACCTTAATTTGTGAGAACGGAACTGCCACACTTGTCGCGCAGGGATCCGGAGGAACAATGTTCACCTATTACTGGTCGGAGGCATCCATGGATAACCAGGGAACACAATCTGTGAATCCGACAGCACAAACCACTTATTCCGTATATGCGGAGAACGAATTTGGTTGTACGTCACCCACAGAACAGGTTATCGTAAATTTGCGTGATCCTATCTCCGGAACAATTACTGCCGATCAACTGATCTGTCCGGGAGATAATGCCAGCCTGGAAGCTACCGCTGCAGATGGTTTCGGGCAACCATACACCTTTACCTGGAGCACCGGGGAAGTTCAGAACGGTCCGCAGGGGGCAATAGTAGTATCGCCTGCTTCCGACGAAACATTTACAGTAACGATCACCGATAACTGTGAATCCACCCCGCTCGTGCTTTCGACGAATGTAAGCCTGGCACCCGTGCCCGATCCTCAGTTTATGTCAGATTATACCGAATTGTGCGAACCGGCTGTTTTCAACCTGACGAATATGACCGACCCCAATCTTACGGATCATTTGACCTGGGATATCAGCAACGGTGACACGTATACGGATCAGGAAAATATTGCAACAAGTGAACTGAATGCGGGTCAGTACGATGTCACAATGACTGTTATCAGTCCGGATGGCTGTGTCGGAACGACGACCTGGGACAATTACTTCACGGTATTCCCGAAACCCAAAGCTTCCTTCAAATATTCGCCCGACCCGGTAACAATGTTCAATACGGAAGTCAATTTTAATAATTACAGTGATAACGCAATCAGTTATAACTGGACTTTTGAACAGGGAGATCCGGCCACGTCGGGCCTTGAAGATCCTACTGTGGTATTCCCGGACGGACAAACCGGAGACTACGAGGTCATGTTGATCGTAACGAGTCCGGATAACTGCCTCGATACGGCATTACGTGTAGTAAACGTGGCTCCGGAAGTCATTCTTTATGCTCCGAATACCTTTACCCCGGACGGTGACGAATTTAACCAGCACTGGCGCGTTTATATCGATGGGATCAGCGTTAATAACTTCGAATTGAAGGTCTACAACCGCTGGGGCGAAATCGTCTTCGAATCGCACGATCCGGAGGCAACCTGGGACGGAACCTATCTTGGTAAACTCATCCCGCAGGGAACGTATATCTGGACGATTAAAGCGGCCGACGCAATCAACGATGACAAATATGAATTCAAAGGACATGTAAATATTATCCGCTAACGGGACTTACCGTTAGTTTTCTTCCTATCTTTGTTTTGCTTTTAGGGGTGTATCGTAGCACACGATTCTGAGAAATACCCTCATAACTTGAAACGGCTAATACCGGCGAAAGGAAAAAGTGTACAGCTTACGTGCGTATTCCCGAAAGCAATTGGTGTATGATGGTTTTACCACGTGTTCAGTATGTGACGCATCCGGATCAGGATTATTCCTCGTTTCGCTGGGTTCATAACCTGCATGAAGCGGGTATTCGCTGGATCCAGCTTCGTATTAAAGAATCTGATTTTTATCGCAGGAATGCGGATGCACATTACCAGTTGCACTTTCTCGAAACAGCCGATGCACTGCGTACCGTTACAGAGGCGCTGGGTATGTTACTCACCGTGAATGATTCTGTATCTGTTCTGAACCTCTCAACAGTTGACGGAATTCATGTGGGACAGGAAGATACTCCCGTGGAAGAAGTGTTTGCGCATGCAAGGGGTAGAATTATCGGAGCCACGGCGAATTCCCTGGAAGAAGTGAAAAATTACCCCGTAAACCTGTTGAATTATCTCGGGGTAGGCCCGTTTCGCGCAACTTCAACCAAGGAAAAGCTCAAACCTGTACTCGGGCTTGAAGGATATCGCCGGTTTTGCAGTGAACTCGCAGGAGCCGGCATCGAATTACCCGTTTTCGCGATCGGAGGCATTACCCCGGACGATATTCCTGCATTGATGCAAACCGGTGTTTACGGACTGGCGCTCTCCGGGGCAATTCACAAACACCTGGATGATGTGGAAAAACTGCGCACAATAACCGATTTAGTACTGGAAAAGCATGGATAATTTGAAAATTGCAGATAAAGAGTTTACGAGTCGCCTGTTTACCGGGACCGGCAAATTTCGCGACAACCTGACGATGCGACAGGCAGTGCTGGAAAGCGCGTCTGAACTCGTTACCGTGGCTTTAAAACGCGTGGACACCGAACATGGGAATGATCATATCCTGGAGCACCTGGCAGCCGTGCACATTCACCTCCTGCCGAATACTTCCGGTGTGCGCAGTGCGGAAGAAGCTGTTTTTGCAGCCGAACTATCACGCGAGGCCTTTGGTACGAACTGGCTCAAACTGGAGATCCACCCGGAACCCAAATACCTGATGCCCGATCCGGTAGAGACCTTGAAAGCTTCGGAAATGCTCGTAAAAAAAGGCTTTGTGGTATTGCCGTACATAAATGCCGATCCCGTATTGTGTAAGCGGTTGGAAGACGTCGGTGTGGCAGCTGTGATGCCACTCGGCTCACCGATAGGAAGTAATAAAGGATTACAGACGCGTGAATTATTGCGCATAATCATTGAGCAAAGTTCCGTTCCCGTAGTGGTGGATGCCGGGATCGGTGCACCTTCTCACGCTGCTGAAGCCATGGAGTTAGGCGCGGACGCCGTACTGGTTAACACGGCAATTGCTGTAAGCCGGGATCCCGTTAATATGGCGAAAGCCTTCAAACTGGCCGTGGAAGCCGGGCGCATCGCTTTCGAGGCGAAACTGGCTGTTTCACGCAACCAGGCAGAGGCCAGCAGTCCGCTAACGGGTTTCTTAAACGGATAATATTATGAATACGTTCAGGACGGTTTTTTCAACATACGACTGGGATGCAGAAAAAGCATCGATCTATGCCAAAACAGCGACGGATGTTCGGGAAGCACTCGCATCATCCAGGCCCGGTATGGAAGATTTCAAAGCCCTGATCTCACCGGCGGCGGCACCTTTCCTGGAAGAAATGGCTGCCCGAAGTCGTGATTTGACCTTGCAGCGTTTTGGAAATACCCTGCGGATGTATATCCCGTTGTATCTATCCAACGAATGTCAGAATATTTGTACCTATTGCGGTTTTTCACTCGATGTGGCGATTAAGCGAAAAACGCTGACAGACGAAGAGATTCGCCGGGAAGCGGAGATTATTCGCGCAATGGGGTATGAACACATTCTTCTGGTCACGGGAGAAGCCAATAAAACGGTTGGAATCGACTATTTTCTGAATGCCGTTTCCATTTTAAAGGAATATTTTTCACAGATCTCCATGGAGGTCCAACCCCTGGATACGGATGAATACCGACAGTTGCACGAAGCCGGCGTTTATGCGATTCTCGTATACCAGGAAACATACGACGAAAAAGATTACAAAATCCACCATCCGAAGGGTAAGAAGTCTAATTTTACGTATCGCCTGGAGACTCCGGACCGGATCGGAGAAGCCGGTTTGCACAAGATCGGTTTAGGGGTGCTTTTCGGCTTGGAAGACTGGCGGACGGACACCCTGATGTGCGCGTATCACCTCGCTTATCTCGAAAAGAAATACTGGCAGTCGACCTACGCCATCTCATTCCCGCGTTTGCGGCCATGTGCCGGCGGAATACCGCTTAAATCGGAAATGTCGGACCGTGACCTGGTACAGCTCATTTGTGCGTACCGCATTCTGAATCCCGAACTTGAACTGTCTATGTCGACACGGGAATCGGAGAGTTTCCGGAATAATATTTTTAAACTCGGGGTCACCAGTATTTCGGCCGATTCGAAAACAGATCCGGGCGGATACGCCAACCCGCATGAAAACCTCGAACAGTTTGAGATAGACGATAAACGCTCTACCAATGAATTCCTGCAGGTTGTCCGCGAAGCCGGGTATGAACCGGTATTCAAGGACTGGGACCGCACGATGCGCTAAACCTTCAGCTTTTGATATGCCTGAATTTCGAGTAGGAAGTCCAGGTTCTCTTCGATGTGATTGCCGATTACGATCACATTAGCTCCCGCTTTTGCATGTGCCCGGATACCCTCAATACTTCGGATTCCGCCACCGGTAATTACCGGTACGCCCAGTTCTGCGATCCCGGAAACGAGTTGTTCGGGAATTGCCTTGCGCGCACCGCTTCCCGCATCGAGGTAAATTAATTTCTTTCCCTGTAAAATTCCTGCCAGCGCAGTATTGACGGCTATCGATATCTTGTCGCGCGGTATGGGTGTTGTCTGGCTGACATACGCGACCGAAGAACGCGAATCGCCGTCGATCAGGATGTAACCGGTGGGAATCACTTCAATATCTAATTCGCTGACTTCGCGGGCCGATTGTACGTGGTGCCCGATCAAATAATCCGGGTTCCTGCCAGAGATCAGGCTCAGGTACAGGAGTGCATCTGCCGAAGCGGAAAGCTGGAGCGAGCTACCCGGGAATATGACTACCGGGATCGAGGTAAGGGCGGTGATGCGTTCCATGGTGTGGTCGAACTGAGCTTTCGTAACGGTGCTTCCGCCAATAAACAGATAATCGACCTGTGCGAACTCTGCTTTTTTGATGAATGATTCGAAATCGAAACCGGCAACTGTTTTTTCAGGGTCGATCAGCACTGCTATCTGACCGCGTCGCGCTGAAATAGTTTGTAGTACGTCAGTGTTTTTTGAAAGCATGCGTGTTCACAGAATAAATGATCCCTTCCCGTTCAAAGATAGTCAATTCACCCGATAGCCGGTGATCCGGGTTTACGATGGTGCCATGATACGTATCACCACCGGTATGTTCGAGGATCAGTTCGTCTGAAAAAATGATCTTTTTGCGCCCTGCCAATTTGTACAGGCATTCCTTTCCGGACCAAAGTTTTGTAAAGCGGTGGATATCACGCAGGCCTTTGTCCGGAACATCCTTTTTACCAGTGAATTTGTGGCTCACGCGTAGGATCTTTCCGCGTAAAGGTTCGAGATCGAGGCCGATCTGGTAGTGCGCATTGATCCCGATTGCAACCGTATTGCCGGCATGTGAGATCGAGATATATCCGGCATCTTCAATAAAAGGTGCCCCGACGTCATTATAGCAGATCGGTTTGAATCCGAAAATCTGGTGTTTGAGAAGACGTGTGGCCGCAAATTCCTGTTTTCTGCTCATGCTGCCGAAGTTTTCCAGGCGGTTTTTTTCTTCTGCTGTCAGAAAGCCGGAAACATCTTCAGGTGCGAAATAAGAGAAGCTTAACGTGTGAATGGTAGTTTCGGAGACCTGAATGGTATTGATTTCGAATTTCATGGGAATTAAAGATACGGATTAACTTTTTTAGACCTGTATAAAATGAATTTAATTTGACGAAAGTCGCATTTTTTTACCTTGCTAAAACACTAATTTTGTTAGGATAGATTAGCGGATTGTGAATTATATTTTATTAACAAAAGAATTTATTCCGATTGATTTTTTCTATATTTACGGGCTTTCTTGCGAAAAAGTAGTTTTAAAATTAAACTGTACTATGTTACGAAAACTAAATTTGTTATTTCTAAGTGTCTTATTGACAGCTGTCTACGGGTATTCCCAGACGGGTTTGGGGACTATCAAGGGGACTGTTAAGGATGGTGATACGAAGGAGCCGCTGGCCTTTTGTAAAGTGATCCTGAAACAGGGTGATGCAGTTCGTGGTGGAGCTAATACCGATTTCGACGGTAAGTTCCAGATTAACTCCATCGATCCCGGTGAGTATGATGTGGAAGTTCGAAACGAAGCTGAAGGTTACAAGCCTGCGCTCCTTACCGGGGTGATCGTTTCTGCTAACCAGATCACATTCCTTGATGATCTCACGATTTCAAAAGCTGACGATGTTCAGGAGGCGGAAGAAGTTCAGGTAATCGCATACCGCGTACCGCTTATTAATAAAGACGGTGGAGCTTCCGGTGCAACTGTAACACGTGAAGACATTGCCAGGCTCCCGGTTCGGGATGCAGCCGGCGTGGCCAGTACAGTTGGTGGTGTAAACTCAAACCAGGGAACAGGAGAGATCAGTGTACGCGGTTCGCGTGGTGATGCAACCTACTTCTATATTGATGGTATCAAAGTACGTGGTTCTTCCACGCTTCCGAAGTCTGCCATTGAAGAGGTGTCGGTAATCACCGGTGGTCTTCCTGCAAACTACGGTGACGTTACCGGGGGTATTATCTCCGTAACCACACGTGGTCCTTCCGCAAAATATTTCGGTAGCCTTGAACTCGTTTCCTCCGGCTTCTATTTTAAAGGTGCCGACCCGAACGGATATGACGGAAAAGTTTACGGACTTGATAAGTATGGTTACAACCTCGTGGAAGGAATGTTTTCCGGTCCGCTTTGGATGAAAAAAGACTCTACAGGAGCAAAGACAAATCCGTTGCTCGGTTTCCTTGTTTCAGTGAACCTTACGGATCAGCTGGATAACCGTCCGCTTGCCGGCGGTACTTACCGTATTAAAAAAGACGTACGTGAGGAATTGCTCGCCAATCCGCTTCGTCCGTCTTCCGATGGAAGTACAACATTCCATAATGCAAACTTCCTCCGTGCAGAAGATTTTGAAAACGTGCCTTACCGCATGAATGCCCGAAATACAAACCTTTCTGCACAGGCAAAAATCGACGTAAACACAGGTCCGAGCGTAAACCTTACTTTCGGTGGTTCGATGAACTACAGTAACGGTCGCCTGTATAGCTATTCCAACTCACTGCTCAACTTCGAGAACTTCGGACAGGGCAAGTCACTTGACTGGCGGGTTTTCGGTCGCTTTACGCAGCGATTTAACAATACCAATGAAGGAACAAGTTCGAAGATCAGTTCTGCTTACTATTCATTGATGGTGGATTTCTCCAGCTCAAAGGACCAGAACTACGATCCTCAGCACCAGTACAACCTGTTTAACTATGGACACGTTGGGTACTTCCAGACCATTCAGCGTCCGACTTTTGACTTCGTGGACCGAAACGGGGATAACGTAAATGATACGTATGAGCAAAACGCCGTTCCGGCAGATGTGATTACTTATTTCACGCCTTCCGATTACAACCCGGCGCTCGCAGCGATCACACGTCAGTATTACGATATTTATTCAGGTGACCCGGTTGGGCACTACCAGAGCCTTCTCCAGATCCAACAGGGGAACGCGCTTCGTAACGGAGATATTCCGCAAAGTGTTTACAACATCTGGTCAAACATCGGTACACCGTACAACTTCTTTGGGAAAACAGAAAACCAGCAGTTCCGTATTACAGGTTCCGGTTCCGTGAACATCGGTGACCATGCGCTCTCACTCGGTTTCGAATATGAGCAACGTTGGGACCGTGGCTGGACGTCAGGTACTGCAACCAATGGTGCAACCAACGGACCTATCGGAATCTGGACAATTGCACGTCAGTTGATGAACTTCCACATTAAGGAACTCGATAAAGATAATCCGATTGTTTCCGATTCAGGATCCTTTACAAAAATCTCTTACGACCGACTTAATACAGGTTATGCCGCTACATCCGGAACGGGTGAGTACGGTGGTGCAAGAGAGAATGACAACCAGACTTTCTTTGACTATAACGTACGTAAAGCGCTCGGTTTCGATCCGGCAGGAAATGACTTCGTACAGATTGACAGCTACGACCCGACGATCTTTAACTTCGGTATGTTTGCCCCGGATGAACTCCTTAACGGAGGTAACTCTTACGTAAGCTACTGGGGTTACGATGCAGCCGGTAATCGTGTGAAAGGAAATACAGACATTAATAAATACTTTACCGAGTACGACGATAACGGAAACTACCGCCGATTTGTCGGAGCGTTCCAGCCGATCTACATGGCCGGTTACCTCATGGATAAATTCGCTTTCCGTGACATCGTATTCAACGTGGGTGTACGTGTGGATGTGTTCGATGCGAACCAACCGGTATTGAAAGACAAATACCTGTTCTACAATGCGCGCAATGTATCCCAGGCGCGTGAACTTGCGAACCAGGATCCGAACAAATACGACTGGGTGAATATCCCGACTTCGATGGGTGACGATTACGTGGTCTATGTAAACGATGTGAACAACCCGACATCCATCAATGGGTTCCGTAACGGTGATCAGTGGTACAACTCACAGGGTATTCTCGTGGAAGACCCAGCAACAATTCGCGGTGCGGCAGGTATTGCTCCGTGGTTGCTCGATCCGTCACAGGAATCGCCGAATGCTTCTTCGTTCGAGGATTATACTCCGCAGGTGAATGTGATGCCGCGTATCGCGTTCTCATTCCCGATCTCGGATGAAGCGTCATTCTTCGCACACTACGACATCCTTACAAAACGTCCGACTTCAGGTGTTCGTTTCGACCCGTTCGAATACCAGTTTATCCAGTCGCGCAGTGCGATCATTAACAACTCAAACCTGCTCCCGGAAAAAACGGTTGACTACGAATTAGGTTTCCAGCAGGTATTGACACGTACATCTTCCCTGAAGATCTCAGCATTCTATCGTGAGCAACGAAACAACGTACAGCTCCGAAGCGTGTTCGAAGCATATCCGCGAACATACCGTACTTACGGTAACCGTGACTTCGGTACAGTAAAAGGGATGACAATTTCGTATGACCTTCGCCGTACAGGTAACATCCGTATGACTGCGGCCTATACACTTCAGTTCGCTGACGGTACAGGTTCCAACGCTACTTCAGCAGCGGCACTCGTTCAGGCAGGTCTTCCGAACCTCCGTGCAATCTTCCCGTATGATTACGATCAGCGTCACGCATTCGCAATTACGATTGACTACCGCTACGGTCAGGGACCGGATTACAACGGACCGGTTATCGGTGAAACAAAACTGCTTGAGAATACAGGTATCAACCTGTTCACAAACATCTACTCAGGTTCGCCTTATTCACGTCAGACGTTTATCACGAACGAAGGGCAGTTCTCTCCGAACAATGCCGGTCTTGACGGAACAACAAACGGTTCCCGTCTGCCATGGTCTTACCGCCTCGATCTTCAGATCGACCGTACGATCAACCTCGAATTCGGAAAAGAAGACAAGAAAAAAGTAGCATTCCTGAATGTATATGTACGTGTTACAAACATTCTCAATCACTTCAACGTACTTAACGTGTACCGTGCAACAGGTAACTGGGATGATGACGGATACCTTGCAGCGGCACAATACCAGAATACAATCCAAAACCAGCTGGATGAGCAGTCATTCAGAGATTATTACGCACTGAAGGTACAGAACCCTTACAATGTTAGTTCTCCGCGAACAATTCGTCTGGGTGTGAAATTTGATTTTTAATTGAAAGTAGAAAGCATTATGAAAAAACAATTATTACAAATCGTTTTTGGCTTGGCGATAGCCGGCGGGATTAGTTCCCCGGCCTTTGCACTACGCACAATTGGGCTGAAAGATAAGAGCGGCGGAAAAGGAGGTTCCACGCCCGTGATGAAAGGAGCTAACTGTGCCCCGGCAACAGCGCGTTTATTTATGCAGTTCAACGACGTAAGTGCGTTGCTCGAGAACGGTGGTTCCATGTTTCAGAACCGCGGTGGTCAGGCAAGTGCCGGCTACGAAGTTCCAAAAGGAAGTAACAAATACGCCATCTTCTCCGGGTCACTCTGGATGGGCGGTACAGACGTAAACGGTCAGCTCAAACTGGCGGCACTTACGTTCCGTACAGGAAACGACTTCTGGCCGGGTCCGCTTACAGTAAACGCCGGTTCCGGTGACTACGATCCGTCTGTTCCGGCAGGGGATAACGTAACACGCGACTTTGGTGAAGCAAACATCGACCCGGATCAGTGTCTGCGTTATGACCAGTTCTATACCATTCGTAAGGCGGAAGTGATCCAATTTACGAAATGGTGGGAATGTGACGGTAACGTGACGCCACAACCGGCAGGTTGTTCTGAAATTGAAGAACCGGCAAGTGAGATCCTGAATCGAATCTACAACTGGCCCGCGCATGGTGATCAGAGCCTTGGACAGGATTTTTACCTGGCTCCATTCTATGATAACAGTACACCGACAACACCGGCTAACGGTATTTATGACCCGGTGAATGACGGAGATACACCGTGGTATGATGATATCCTCGGACGTGATGATATCGAATGTGGGATCGACCGTCGTATTTCACTTTTCGGTGATGAAACACACTGGTGGGTATTCAACGATAAAGGAAACATTCACACGGAAACAAACGGCGAGCCGATCGGGATGGAAATCCGTGCACAGGCTTTTGCGTTTGCAACCAACGATGAAGTGAACCGTATGACATTCTACAACTATGAATTGATCAACCGCGGTACACAAACGCTTGCAAATACGTACTTCTCCCAGTTTATTGATGCCGACCTTGGTAACGCGCAGGATGATTATGCCGGATGTGACGTTTCACGCGGACTCGGTTATGTGTACAACGGGGATAATAATGACGAAACGAACTCCGGACAACAAGGTTACGGTGCGAATCCACCTGCTATCGGGGTAGACTTCTTTGAAGGACCTTACCAGGATGCAGACGGAATTGATAACATCGGACCCTACTACCAGGGGGATTCACTTATCACACCGACTGTTCAGGATGCAATCAACGGTGACGGGATCGTTTACCGTGGAATTGGTATCGGTTACGGTGACACCATTATTGATAACGAACGTTTCGGAATGCGTCGCTTTACATACTTTACCAACGGTGCCGCAACAGCTTACTCGGATCCGTCCACTTCCGCTCAGTTCTATAACTACATGATCGGAAAATGGAGTTTCGGTGAAGAAATGGTATACGGAGGACAGGGATATGCAGCTTCAACAGGAGCGACTAACATCCCGGCAGATTATATGTTCCCGGGAGAATCAGATCCGCTGAACTGGAGTACTGCCGGAGTTGATCCGGGCTTCGCCAATGGTTGGGATGAAACAACGAATGACAACCCGAAAGGTGACCGTCGTTTCGTGCAGTCAGCCGGTCCGTTTACACTGCGTCCGGGTGCTGTTAACAACATTACGGTAGGTATCGTTTACGGTCGCGGATCGGACGGAGACCTTTTCTCTTCCGTGCGCGCTATGGCAACAGCCGATACAAAAGCACAGGCCTTGTTTGATGCCTGCTTTAAAATCCTTGATCCGCCCGCAGCTCCTTCACTTACTATTCAGGAACTGGATCGCGAATTGATCCTTACGCTTGGAAATACAGTAGCGATCGAGGACTATGCCGAAGAGGATAAAATTAATATTACTGATCCTACAGTAGACCGTTTCTACCGCTTTGAAGGATACCAGATCTTCCAGATGCTTGATGAAGATGCGGGTGTAGCGGATATCACCGACGAATCAAAAGCGATTCTCGTGGCTCAGTGCGACCTTCGAAACGATGTGGATGAGATCATCAACTTCGAATTCGACGAAGACCTCGGTTTCTCCGTACCGAAACGTAAAGTTGACGGTGAGAACAATGGTATCAGGCACAGTTTCCGTATTACAACGGATCAGTTTGCACAGGGGGACCGACAGCTGGTAAACCACAAAACATATTACTACATTGCAGTAGCGTATGCTTTCAACCAGTTTAAAGAATACAACCCGAGCGACCCGACCTTGCTTGACGGTCAGAAAATACCATACATCGCATCCCGTCTCGGGTCAGATGGTTCGGCAATCTCCGCAGTGCCCGGAGTTCCTCATAACCCATCTCCTGAAAACGGTGGAACGGTAGCCGCTTCAGATTACGGTTCAACACCGAATATCACGCGTATCGATGGATACGGAAATGGTGGTCTGAACATTGACCTTACAGCAGCGTCTGAAAACTACATTCTCCAAAACGGATTTATGGAAGAGCCGACGTACGAAAAAGGCCGTGCTCCGATCGGTGTAAGAGTGATTGATCCGCTGAACGTGATCGACGGTTACTTCGAACTCGAGTTCAGAGACTACAATGTAACTGCCCTTGGTGGTAACGCAGCCGACACGGCGGAGTGGACAATCTACCGTTATGATCACGAAGGTGGTCAGCTGATCGACAGTATTCGCTCGGACCGACAGATTAGTGTGGACAATGAGCAACTCATTCCGGACTGGGGTATTTCTGTACAGATTTACCAGAACAAATACGAATTCCCGGAAGGTTCAGGACCGCTGGTAGATAAGTCTACGGATCCGATCGCAGCGACGATTAACTTCACGGATTCATCCAAACAATGGTTGTCGTTCATTGAAGATAACGATGCCTACTTCCCGACAAACTGGATTCGTTCAGGATCTAACAATCCTGGCACGGAAGAATGTAACACGGATCTGCTTTATCAGAACCCGTGCTGCTACCCGGATCAGTTGGGTGCTGATAACGAAAAATTGTATGCGCGTCTGCTCAACGGAGGTGTGGCACCGCACCGACTGGTAGGTTACGAATGTGATTTCATGCCGATGGCTTACTACAACCAGGCTTCACCGGGATCAAGTAAGAACAACGCATCGATCTCCTTCCTGCCGAGTGTGAATGTCGTTCTGACAAATGACAAGTCGAAATGGACACGTTGTCCGGTTATCGAACTCGGACGTGACGCCAACCTGAACGTGGGTGGAGCTGAGCCGGGTGAAATGCGAAATTCACCGAGTGTCAATAAAAACGGTCAGCCGGATAATAGCGGGACCACCGGTCTCGGATGGTTCCCGGGATATGCGATCGACCTCGAATCAGGAGCACGTCTGTACATGGCTTTCGGAGAGAACTCTTTCCTTGGTTCGGACGGCGGTGCCGATATGATCTGGAATCCTTCTGATCGTATCACGGATGCTGCCGGAAACCCGATCATGGGTGGTGTTCAGCCGATCTATGTTTACAGTTACAAGCTGAAAACAATTAACGGTTACAGCCAAAGTTTCGACTTCGATGCATACAACGAGACAAACCACCAGCTCTACAATAAGATGCTGGAAGTTGAATCGAACAGTACAACGGCAAAACGCGAAGTTTACTCCAGTCTTTCCTGGATTTTCTACCCGCTGCTTGCTAATGGTCACAGCTTTGGTAATCCGGCATCGAATAACTTCCTGGAGACTGATGTGCGTATCGAACTGCGTGTTAATAAAGAGTACAAAAACTTCGTGGCAACCGGTGAGAACGGTGGTCAGCCGAAATACGGATGGAGTACTTCTGACATTTCAACACGCACCAACAGCACGGAAGGACTTGCAAGTGCACTCGACCTGATCAACGTTGTGCCGAACCCGTACTATGCGTATTCAGGATACGAGCGTTCACGACTGGATGCACGTGTGAAAATTACCAACCTTCCGGATCAGTGTACGGTTCGCATCTTTAATGTGGGGGGTAAACTCGTACGTACATTCAAAAAAGACAGTCCGGTAACATCGGTTGACTGGGATCTTAATAACGAAAAAGGAATTGCCGTGGCCGGTGGTGTCTACCTGATTCATGTAGACGTACCTGGCGTAGGAACCAAGATCGTGAAGTTCTTCGGCGGAATGAGGCAAATTGACCTTCAGGGTATTTAATAAACTACGAATTACTTAGAGATGAAGAAAACAGGAATATCAGTAAAACTTGTAATGATGGCCGGAGCTGCGCTGATCAGTTCCGGGGTGTTCGCAGGAAATGAAGACCGTGTTGGTACTGCCGGAGCGTCTGAATTACTCATAAATCCCTGGGCACGAAGCTCGGCCTGGGGAGATGCAGGGGTATCTTCGGTAAATGGACTGGAAGCGACTTTCACAAATATCGCAGGACTCGCCTTTACAGATAAAACGCAGTTGAAATTCAATTATTCCAACTGGCTGGGGCAGGCCGGTATCGCTTTCAACTCTGCCGGTATCGCTCAGCGAATTTCGGAACAGGATGTGATCGCGGTAAGTGTGCAGGCTATGAACTTCGGGGATGTAACGATTACAACGGTGGATCTTCCGGACGGTGGTATCGGTACTTTTTCACCGCGTACGAATGTATTTAACGTAGGGTACGCCCGGGCATTCTCTCAGTCCATCTATGGTGGTGTGAACTTCAAAGTGATCTCTTCGTCGACGTCAAACCTGAAATCTTCGGGAGTTGCGATCGACGCGGGAATTCGTTACGTATCAGGTGAGCAGGATCAACTCAAATTCGGTATTACACTGAAAAATGTCGGTCCGACCATTAAGTATAAAGGTGATGGTCTTGCAAACCAGGTAGCTTATGAAAGTGACGGAATGATCGCCACACTCGAGCAGCGCTCGGCGTCTTACGAACTTCCTTCGTTACTCGCTATCGGTGGATCGTACGATTTCATTTTTAACGAAAACAACAAACTGACAGCAGCACTTGCTTTTACAGCAAACTCTTTCTCAAGTGACCAGTATCGTGCGGGAGTGGAGTACAGCCTGCTGCAGGAGAAATTTGCTTTCAAACTGCGTGGTGGTTTCGTGTATGAAAACAACCTGCTTTCGGTACAGAATCGCTCGAACGCACTGGTTGGTCCGACGGCTGGTTTTTCACTGGACGGACTTGTCGGAAAGAACAAAACAGCACTCGGAATTGAGTATGCTGCCCGTTTTGCGGGGATCTTCGGCACGATCCATACTTTTGGAGCGACGATCAATCTGAAATAAAATATAATTTCTATATTTGTGTGAACAGGAGAGTCCTTGCGGGCTCTCTTGTTTTTGTTTACGTAAAATAGATAAAGATGTCTCAGGTAACATATTATACAGAAGAAGGATTGAAGAAGCTCAAGGATGAGCTTCACGAGATGAAGACAGTACAGCGTCCGTCTATTTCCGACCAGATCGCCGAAGCACGTGACAAAGGGGATCTTTCTGAAAACGCAGAATACGATGCGGCCAAAGAGGCACAGGGCATTCTAGAAATGAAGATTGCCAAGCTGGAAGGCATTATCGCCAATGCACGGATCATTGATGATTCGCAAATCGACAGTTCGAAGGTGTTTATCCTGTCCACTGTCAAAATTAAGAACGTGGCAAACAACATGGAAATGGAGTATACCCTCGTGGCTGAGAACGAAGCTGACCTGAAGGCAAAAAAGATCTCAGTTGATTCCCCGATCGGTAAGGGGCTTCTCGGGAAATCGAAAGGCGATATAGCCGACATTTCCACGCCGAACGGCATTATGAAATTCGAAATCGTAGAAATTTCCCGCTGATGAGTACAATCTTTACGAAGATCGTGAAGCGTGAGATCCCGGCGCACATCATTGCCGAGAACGAACGATTCCTCGCTTTTCTGGATGTCAATCCGTTGAAGAAGGGACATACACTGGTGATTCCGAAACAGGAAACGGATTATTTCTTTGATCTTCCGGAAGATCAACTGGGCGATATCATGATCTTTGCAAAAGATGTGGCCCGAAGACTTAAGATCGCTTTTCCCTGTGAAAAGATAGCTGTTTCTGTCATTGGTCTCGAGGTACCGCATGCCCACATTCACCTCATCCCGATGGACCGCATGAGCGATGTCAATTTCGCAAATACGAAACTGAAGATTTCTCCGGAAGAAATGGAGGAAATCGCCGACCGGATCAATGCGATTTCGTAACTTGGAATCATTATTGTTCTACAGGACCTGAATTGCTTTATGAAAAAACGGATGTTAAAACGGTTTATTCAATGCCTGATCGCGGTTTTCTGCGGTTCTGCTGCGCACGCGTTCCAACCTATGAACGTGCTGTTCATTGGTAACAGTTACACGCACATGAACGATATGCCGGACCTCTTCGGGCGCCTGGCTGAGTCGAAAGGTGTTAAGATCAACGTGGTGATGAGCGCAAAGAGCAATCACACGTTCCGCATGCATTGCGAACGACCTGAGCTTTTTGAAACCATCAAAAGCCGAAAGTGGGATTATGTGATCGTACAGGGCTTTAGTCGTGAGCTGAGTTTTGATCCGGCTTCCATCGATACGGCTTCCATTCCGTATTTTCAGCGTATTGCCGATTCGATCTATGCCAATAATCCATGTACGAATATCCTGCTTTACATGACCTGGGGATACCGTAACGGGTACCCGATCCGCGAAGAAACGAATACCTACGAGAAAATGCAGGATAAGATCGTGGCCGGCTATAAATACCTTTCCGAACTGTATAACCTGCCAATCGTGCCCGTTGGAAACGTCTATCGCGAGATCCGGAAAAATTATCCGGAGATCAACCTGTACCGCGATGACGATCAGCATCCCACGCTAGCAGGTTCCTATGCAATCGCCTGTTCTTTTTATACCGCTATTTTCAAATCTTCGCCTGAAAATTCCTTTTACTCGTCTCTCGATGAAAAAACGGCAAAAGTGATCCAGAAAACAGCCTTTAATTACGTGTACAATCATCTGGAAGAGTTTAAGCTGCGGCTGAATACTTTCGAAGTCAAGTACGAACGTACAAAGGACAATCGTTTCGTGGTGTATTGCAAAAGTAATTACCCGGGCGCGTCATCGATTCGCTGGGACTTCGGGGACGGGAGTTCTTCTACGAAAGCAAATGACACGCATTACTTCCGCCGCGAAGGGGAATATACACTTAAGATGACCGTGCATGATTCCTGCGGGACGCGTATAATTTATCGCCGGCTTACCTTCCACATGCCGAACAAACCTGTTAAAGCAAAACCTTCGGCGCCGGTAAAAAGTAACCAGACAACGAAAAAGATCTGATCATGGGCGTTTAACGAAGTTTCCGAGCACAAAACGTAATTCCCGGAATCCGCGTTCGTGAAGCACTCCGGATATCTTTTCCAGAATAAGACGTGCGGTTTGATCGCTGCAAGCAATCCCTTATTTATTCAATCCGAAAATCCTGCCGGTAAAACGGGATACCGGTTTCAGGATAAAGCCGAGTTTTTCCCGGATCACATCGATGTATTTCACGAAGATGACGAAGAACAACACAAAGAGCGCCGCGCCGATCACAGCCTGTACCGGAGAAAGCGCGTTGTGAATGAAGCGATAAAGTCCGTATCCGGTGATGCTCCCATACAGGATCACAAAATGAAGAATAAAGATCGTGAGTGTATTTTGCCCGATCTTCAGGAAGAGGTTTTGACGAATGTCTCCCAGGCTTTTTTCGACGATCATCAGCACGCCAAGCACCATCAGTACCATTCCGAACTTTTCAAAGAGCCAGGCCACGCGGAACCAGTTATGAAACGGTCTGCCGGTGAGTTCATTCATTGCGGCGTCGATCGAACCGAAAATGTACAGGTTCAGAAAGTACAACACCGCGCCAAGGATTACAAAAGAGATCGCAAACCCCCACGATCTCACATACCGGCGCAGGTCGTGCAGCAAACTACCGATCATGGCACCGAGCATCACGAAACCCATGTTTGGAACAAGCGGGAAGATCGCACGGTTGTTCGGGTTCGCATGAATCATGTTCTGGACGAAATACGGCGCTTTTTCCGGCCAGGCCTCCTCCTTTGGCAGCAGGCTCAGGAATGAGTCCAGGTAGATCAGCAGGCAGCCGAATACGGCGAAATAGATCCAGAGCGGAATCACACGCGTAAGTTTGTAGAGTCCGAAAACCAGCAGTATAAAGAAAATGGATACACCGATGCATTGCAATACGTGGAAAGCATAATACTGCAGCAGGTATCCCCAGAAAAGCAGCTCAAAAACGCGTTTGAAACCTTTCTTAATGCGGATATTTGAAAAATAGGGCTCCGAGCGCTTCATGAGCAACAGGTAAACGAATACCAGGCCTGTTACCGTAAGGAAAATAGTGGAAGTGAAACCACGTACGAAATTCCAGACTTCGAATAACGGATAAGTTCCGGCTGCCTTGTACATATCGTGATCGCGCAATGAATCATGGATGAAATGTCCTTCCAGCATCAGCAGGATCGCGATCGATCGCGCCATATCGATAAACTTGAGCCGCGGAGCTACATTGGGAGACGTAACAAGTAATTCGGACATTCGTTGCTTTGGTTTCTTCTGCAAATTTAATACAATCTCGGAATGTGCGTACTTCCGCTATTTGACCTCGGCAGACAAGATCAGGCGCAACTCGGCCTCGGACCCGTAGCTTTGCAGGTAAATCGACTTAACAACCTGTCCCTGGTATCCTTTTGGATCGAAACGTACAATAACGGTCATGCTTTCACCGGGTTCAAGCGTGGTTTTCGGAATTGAAACGGAATTGCAGGAACAGGGGATCCGCGCGCGAATTCCGGTCAGCGGTTTTTTACCGGTATTGGTTACTTTGAAGCTGCGTTCAATCACCTTATCGGTAGGAATACTCCCGAGGTCGTTGATCTGTTGATCGCATTCCAGGTAAGAGACCGTATCTTCCTCCAGGTAGCTGACGCTTTGTATCTCGATCTTACGTTCAATTGCCGCTGCCCTGCTGTAAACAGAGTTTTGCTGGTCGTTCGGATTGTCACTCGTCAGTTTGTCCGCCGTATATTCTCCGAATGGAATTTGGGAAAATACCAGTTTTCCGCCGTTTTCAGCGCTTCCGTCGAGATAGGGGGCGAAAACGCCGTTTTCATAAGCCCGGAGGTAATTAACAAGTGAACTGATGCGGCGCTTCGTGAGGTTCACGTTGTAGTCCGTTTTCGCGAGCGGACTCGCAAATCCTTTAATGGTGATGCGGATGCGCGCGCCTTTTTCCAGTTCTTCAAGCAACAAATCTCTAAAGGTGGCCAGGTCCTTGACACCCTGGTCGACAAATTCGATGAAAAAGCTTTCAATATCTTCTTTCGCTTCCTCTGCATCCGGACCGCTTAACCCATTGCTGTATTCCTGCTGGTATTTTGCCAGCATTTCACGGTAATCACGATAGCTGTCCATGTAATTAACGCGCGTAGAAGTGTCCCGCGAACGCGGATCGGGAATGTCGTTGTGAAAGTATAGCGTTACGGGCAATCGTTTGTTCAGATCGGCGAGCGTTTCTTTCGGAGTCGGCGGAATAACGATCTTCGGGGGCTGTGCTTCGAAAATATCGCTGCAGCAGGTCGGATTTTTACTGTAAAGCACCCCGATCCGGTTGCTGGTGAAGTAGCTTGTATCTGCATTCTTAAAAAAGTACAGGTCATTAGCGCTACTGTTCACCGGCATACCGACATTCACCGGTTCCCGGAATCCTTTGTCATAGTCCATCGCGAAAATATCGTAACCCCCGAAACCGAAATGCCAGGAACTGGCGAAATACAGGGTGTTGGTAGATTGATCATACCACGGTGTCACGTCATTATCGGGTGAGTTGGCGTTTCGTATCGCTTTCACCTTGCCATACTGGTTGCCGTTTTTGATGGTGGAGTAGTAGAGGTCCATTCCGCCTTCGCCGTCTGCGCGGTCCGAACTGAAAATGAGCGTTTCGTTTCCCCCGAGGTCCGCAATACACGGCATGGTCGTATTACTACCGGGCTCGTTGATAATTTCCCCGAGCGAATCAATGCCAAACCAGGTGTTATTATTGAAAGAAGCCACCATGATCTTACAGCGGTAATTTTCCTGCTCGTCCTGGCACAAACTGAAGTAAAAACGGCTCCCGTCCAGGGAAAAACTCCCGTTTCCGGTACTCAGTTTTTCAAAGAACAGATCTTTGATCGCCTGTGAGGATTCAAATTCGCCCTGGTCCATAGCGGAAGCGTAAATGTGCGTGCGGTAGCTTTTGTCGAATACTTCTTCGCGGGTGGATACGGAATCGGCCCGGAGGGAAGAAAAGATCAGTTGTCCGTTTGCGATCAGGTGACCGAATTCCGAGTTCGGGGTATTGACCGTTTCGGGAAGTTGGGTCACGGTCAGATCGGCGGTATCTTTCAGCGCCGATTTTGCCCACAGGCAGGATTCGATCTCCTGGCGCGCTTTCAGGTACAGGTAATCCCGTTTATTTCGGTAATATTTGGCTTTTGCCTTTTTGAACGATTCGAGCGCAGCGTCGTACTTGCCATTTTGCTTTTGCATCAGGCCGAGATACAAAATACTTTCGGGGTAAATTCCGGCTTCCTCACGACTGTAGACCTTTGCGTAATAATATTCTGCTTTTCTATAATCCTTGTAAGCGCGGTTTACTTCGGCAAATTTCCAGAGTACAGTTACCGAGTTCGAATCGGTTTCCATCGCCTGCCGATAATACTCCAGTGCATATACGTAATCTCCTTTGGCGTAAAGTTCGTCGCCGTAGCGGAGTAACTTTCCAAGTTCGGTTTGTGCCTGAGCAAAAGGAAGCATTCCGCAAAAAAGGAAGGCTAAATATAGTCTGGACATACGCGATGGGTAATTCGTTTGGGTTTTAAGTTGAAGATGATGTAACGCAGGGCAAATTCAACCCCTCCGCGTGCCTGGCTGGCCGGGGTCAGTTTCGAAAAGTTCAGGTCGTAGCTGATCCCGAAGAACCAGTTTTGGTAATCCATTCCTGCGGAAAGGTATCCGGCATCCCGGCTGCGGTAAAAAAGGCCGCCATAGAAAGCGCGGTATTCGCCGTTCCTGTTCACGATCGTGTACTTCGCACGTCCGCCGATAATGGTTTCGCGGTATTTCCCCTGCACCGAAAACTGGAAGGCCGGCAGAATGTCCCAGTCCGGGTAGAGTTTGTAAATTCCCTGTCCGAATACGGAAAGACGAATATCCCGCGGAATCGTGGTTCCGTAAAAGCCCTGGTTGGGCCGGTTGAGGTTGAAGAGCCCCAGACCGACATTAAAATGCTCGCGTTCGTTTCGGAAATACTCGTAAACGGCGCCAAGTCCGGCAGAGACGTTTGTAAAGCGGTCGTTTTGATAAATTTCGTAGCTTGGAAGCAGGGCGCTGTACTGAAAACCATTGAACTGGTTGTCAAAACTCAGGTTGCCGATGTTTACCTGCCGGTGATTGAGACCGAAGTTAATTCCGGGACGCAAGGTGTGCATGGAATTGGCTGTTAATTTGATGAGTACGGAAGCATTGAGTTGCAGTTCGACAGTCCTGAACTTACCATCCCCGACCTGGTCGTGGAAAAACAGGGCCCCGATCCCGATATTCCGATTTGTCGGAAGGCGCATATCCCCGGCAAAACTCAATGTGCTGAACGGAACCGTTACGCTTTTCCACTGGCTGCGGTAATTGGCCGTTATCCGATAATCACCGTTGAAATTACCGGCATTACCCGGGTTTTGGAAAACCGGGTTGTCATTGAACTGCGACCAGTGAATGTCCTGTGCCCGAACACGGGTCAGGCAAGAGAAAAATACCGATATGAGCAGAAGTTTGTAAATAATAGTTCCAGTTTAGATATGAAACTACGAAAAAAAACGATACCGGAATCGGGAATGTTGCCCGGATGGTCAATCCTCCAGGAAAATCAGCAGGATCATCAGCAGAATAACGATCAGCAGGAGGAATAACTTCGGGTCACGGTACAGCGGTTTCTTCGGCCGTTTGGTTGCCCGTTCGTATTCATGCGTCAGCCGCGAAAAATCCTTTTGCCGCTCGATTTGCTCGGGAGTGGGTTCGCTGCTGCGCTTTTCGTCATTATTTACGGAAAACTTTCTCATCGTGCTTTCCAGTTTTTTTGGATCTTTTCCAAGATACGATAAATTCTCATTTTAGCATTCGCCTCGCTGACATTGTAAATTTCGGCAATTTGCCGGAAACTCATCTTCTGGAAGAAGCGTAATTCGATCAGGTCGGCATGCTCACTTTCAAGGGCATTCAGCTGGTCAATCAGTTGCTGCTGTTCTTCGGCCGTCATGTAATTCTTATCGGCATCCACCTCCTGTGAAAGCGCCCTGAGGTCGGAAGCATCCACGCCGACTTCCCTGACCTTCTGTTGCTGCCGGAAATACAGGTTAACTTCATTTTGCGCGATGCGAAACAACCAGCTCGAAAAGGGATAACCCCGGTCTTCATAACGCTTCAGATTGTTCATCGCCTTTAGGAAACATTGCTGCGTGAGGTCTCCGGCTGTTGCTTCGTCTCCACCGAGGCGTTTGAATACAAAACGAAATACCCGCTCGAAATACTGGTCGTACAAAATACCGAACTTGCGGTGATCGGCCTGGGCCATCCGGATCAGTTCTGCTTCGTTCACAGTATGTTTTTCGCGATCGTTTGCCAATTGCAACTCTTTTTGGATGTTAAAATACAGAACTTACGAAAAGTAACACCTTTGTGCTAAAAAATTGTATTTTTTTCCGGTAACACGATCCTGAAATTGATTTTCTTGTTTGCAAAACGTATTTTTGTAACGGTTTAAAAATTAACAATTAATTTAAAAAATATGTCGAAAATCAAGGTAGCCAATCCTGTAGTGGAACTCGACGGGGACGAAATGACCCGGATCATCTGGAAATTTATTAAAGATAAGCTGATCCTGCCCTACCTGGATCTGGATATCAAGTATTACGACCTCGGGATCGAGAAGCGTGATGAAACGAATGACCAGATCACGGTAGATGCTGCCGAAGCGATCAAAAAATACAAGGTGGGTATCAAGTGTGCGACCATCACGCCGGATGAGGCACGTGTGGAAGAGTTCGGCCTCAAGCAAATGTGGCGTTCTCCGAACGGTACGATCCGTAACATCCTCGGGGGGACCGTTTTCCGCGAACCGATCGTATGTGAGAATGTTCCGCGTCTGGTTACAAACTGGACTGCTCCGATCATCGTGGGACGTCATGCCTTCGGAGACCAGTACCGTGCTACGGATGCCGTTTTCAAAGGAAAAGGAAAACTTACCATGACTTTTACACCGGAAGACGGAGGAGATGTTCAGACTTTCGACGTTTATAATTTCGACGGAAACGGGGTAGGAATGGCCATGTACAACACGGAAGAATCCATCCGCGGATTCGCAAAGTCCTGTTTTAACATGGCGCTTAGTAAAAAATGGCCGCTTTACCTTTCGACCAAGAATACCATTCTTAAAAAATACGACGGATTCTTCAAGGATATTTTCCAGGAGATCTATGAGAACGAATACAAAGAGCAGTTCGATGCGGCAGGGATTACCTACGAACACCGTCTGATCGACGACATGGTTGCTTCGGCACTGAAATGGAACGGGAACTTCGTATGGGCCTGTAAAAATTACGACGGTGACGTTCAGTCGGATACGGTTGCCCAGGGTTTCGGTTCACTCGGACTAATGACTTCCGTACTTGTTACACCGGAAGGAGACACGATGGAAGCGGAAGCTGCACACGGTACCGTTACACGCCACTATCGCCAGCACCAGGCCGGTAAGAAAACATCTACCAACCCGATCGCTTCGATCTTTGCATGGACACGTGGATTGGCTTTCCGTGGGAAACTGGACAACAACCACGAGCTGATCGAATTCTGCTACAAACTTGAAAAAGTATGTGTGGAGACTGTGGAGTCCGGTATCATGACCAAAGACCTCGCGGTGTGTATGAAAGGAAACAAAGTAGAACACGGAACGGATTACGTGTATACGGAAGAATTCCTGGATGCGCTTGATCGCGGGCTGAAAGCCAAAATGAGCGTTTAAAACAGTCAAACAGGAAATATCAAAAGCCGCTGATCATTAGATTAGCGGCTTTTTTGTGATTGTATTAATACGTTTATTCTTCGTTTGCGCGGTGCTTTGCAAACGTGGACTCCACTTTGTCGATTGCGCGAACGCCAAAATTATCGTTGGACCAGTAACACACCGGTTTTCCGCTTTCCACCATTACGAACCCCGGAAAGGTTCCGGAAGTAACTTTAGCAAGCGCTTGCTTATCACGAGCCATTTCAACCTCAAATTTTCCGTCCGCCTCTTCACGAAGTGATTCCAGGTTCGATGCATCGGAAGTGCAAACGACATACCTGATCGGAATTTGCGGATAGCGTTCTTTGATCTTTTTGAGTTTGGGAATGGTCCCCAGGCAATACGGACAACCGGGAATCGTGATGACAACGAGTCCGTCTTTTTGAAGGTCGGCATTGTCAGAATCTGTCACTGCAGTACTGTTATTGGAAAAGTCTCCCGTATAGATCGGATGCGTGGAAAAACCGATAATGAACGGTGTAATGAGTAAAATGAGCGCTACGATAATTCGCACAGGTCGTGCCGCTTTTCGGGAAAGTTTCAGGAAAATGTACATCAGCAATAATCCGAGTAGAACGCACACAATGTAAGGGAACAATTTACTGAGTGTCCAACTCAGGCCTGTATTAAGGAAAAAGTTTTCGAGAGTTTGCATATTATTACCTGTATAAATTAAAAAAAGCCACTCCGCAGTGGCAGAGTAGCTTTAGTATCAAGCATTGCTGATAATTAGTCTTTCAGGTTGCAAGTCGTTTTGAGTGTTCCTGAGGAAGCCTCAAGTCCATCACAAGAAGACTCTGCATCTTTTTTCTTCGCATTAAACGTACTGGAAGAGGTACCCACTTGTTCTCCGTTGTTAGTCGTTACACATTCGCAAGTGTAATCTTTTTTGCAAGAAGCAAAAGCGAAGAGCGCTAATGCGGCAATGGCTAAAGTTTTTTTCATGTTGAATTAGTATTAAATGTGATTATTAGATCGCAAATATAAACGGAAAAACCAATTCAACAAATATTTCTTAACGAATTTTAATCCAATTCACAGCTTTGTGAGTAAGAACCGAAAGATCCGTTGTTGTCTTTACACGTTGCTTCCGCATCACTTTTGTGGTCGGTGATGGTCGTTGTGGTCGTGTTTGTGGATCCGTCCGGAAATGTTTGTGTACACTTACATGTGTAATCTTTCTTGCACGATCCGAGTGCGAGGAAACCGATCGCTGCTGCAGCAAATAATACCTTTTTCATGTGTTTCAGTTTTAATTGATAAAAAAAGCAGGACGCTTTATGCGTCCTGCACTATTTCGAAATTAATCGAGTTCACATTCAGTTTTGTAACCGAGGGCGTTGTTTGTTTGGTCACCTTCGTCACACTTCGCTTCCGCATCACTTTTATGATCAGTGATTGTTTCGCTGCTTGAAGTGATTTGCGAACCATCAGATGTATCTGTGGTTACGCAGTTACATGTGTAATCTTTCTTGCATGAAGCGAGTCCGAAGAATGCTACTGCCACTACTAAAAATACCTTTTTCATGTCGTTTTTATGTTTTGTTTTGAGATTTGCGTGTTTTTAAGCTTAGATCTTATCGAGATCACACTCTGTTTTAACTCCTCCTACCTGAGAGTCGCCTTCGTTGCATTTCGCTTCGGCGTCACTGAGGTGATCGGTAATTGTGTAAGAAGAGGAAGCTTGTTGTACACCATCGTTGGTTGTTGTACAGTTACAAGTGTAATCCTTTTTGCAGGATGCCAGGGAGATCATGGCCAGCGCTGCGAATACTACTACTTTTTTCATGGTTGCGATTTTATGTTTTTTACTCTGTGACAAAGTTACACGCACTAAATCGCTAAAAAAGGCCTTAGTTTTTAAGAATTGTTAAAACACTTATACAAATGTTAAATTCGGTTTATTGTGTTTTTCAGCACTTTGTAGTATGTTTGTACAAATCGCACCATGCGTTTTCTGCTACTATATTGTTTCGGGCTGTGGGCTGCAAGCGGTGTTCATGCACAGGAAGGCCGGCCGGTTTCGTCCAAGATCTCGGATTGCGACGGTGCTTTTGTCATTTTGCAACCCGGTACGTTTGACCTGCAGTTTTCCGGACGTCCCGGTAATTACAACGACCTGGAAGCTTATCCTTCTCTGGCGAATATTTCAGAAAAAAATGCAATCTGGTGCTCGTTTATTGCACCGTTTGACGGACGGCTGAGCCTGGAGGCTTCCCTGGCAGAGGGAAATCTGCGGATGATTCTTTTCGAGCCGTTCGGAAGCGATGCCTGCGGAGATATCTATTCGGGAAATGCCGAGATAAAGCGAATCGTGTCCAACACTGATGACCGTAAGGTAGGGCTGGGGCTCGAAGTTACAGGCAACACATTATACCCGCTCGAACTGATAAAAGGAACGCGGATCTTCTTTTTCTTCGGAACGGACAGTGACCTGCGCACGACACTCAGCCTGAACCTGCATTATGAAGCTTTTTCAGCTGACGCAGCCGAAGCGGGAAGCCGGGGACGCGTGATAGACAAGCGGGAAGATCCGTTAACACCGCCATTGAAAATCCTGATCCGCGATGCCGAAACCGGTGAGCCGGTGATTGGTGATGTGCTGATCGAAGGAGCGAACAATATCAGCGGTCTTTACCGTGCAAGTGATCTTTATTTTACAGTCGAGCGCTCCGGGCAGATCTTTGTCAAATGCGATGTGGAAGGCTATTTCTTTTTAGACCGTGCCGAACCGGTTTCGGTGGATACGGAGCACGAGATGGTTATCTGGCTCGAGCCACTGGGCCAGGGGAAGAGTTTTCAGCTGGAAGAGATCCAGTTTCAGCCCGGAAAGAGCGATTTTACAGCCGGGGCGGAAACAAAACTCAGGCGTCTGAAGGAATTTTTAGTGCTCAATGAAAATGTGCGTATCGAAATCCAGGGGCACGTTTTTGCACGGGGTGAGAATACGCCGGCTGCACGGAAACTCTCCGAGGCGCGGGCAAAGCAGGTTTTCAAATTCCTGGTCGAAAACGGTATTGATAAGAACCGGATGACAACCGTGGGACTGGGTAATTCTCAACCGATCTATCCGGATCCGCGCTTTTCATACGAGGAACAGGCCAACCGGCGCGTGGAGATCAGGGTGCTTTAGTTCCTTTCGGACGTATTCCGCTGAGCTTCATGAAACGTCGGGCAAGCATGTAGATCAGTAAGAGCACGGCCACGAAGGTGAAACTGCGACCCGTCACATCCCCGTACCTGGTATAGAAGGTCTTATTGCCGTTCTTTCGCAGTTTTCCTTTGATCACTGCTTTTTCCCACCATCCGGTCTTTTGGATCACGTCACCGCGCTGGTTGATGAAGCAACTGACACCCGTGTTGGCAGATCTCGCCACATCACGACGGTTCTCAATGGCACGTAATCGCGCAAAGCTCATGTGTTGCTTGTAGCCCGGTGTATCTTTCCACCAACCGTCATTGGTAATAATGAAAATAAGCTGCGCGCCTTTGCGGCATTGTTCGGCCACGAAGCCACCGTAAATCGATTCATAGCAAACGACCGGGGCAAATACTGTTTTTGAAGTGCGCATGATCTTCGGTTCGTCCTCGATGCCCAGTGTTCCCGAGCCACCGTCCAGGTCAATAGCCAGCTTTTCCAGGAAAGGCATGTAGTTCGAGAACGGAATCTTTTCAACGCCGAGTACGAGTTTGGACTTATGCACGAAACGGACATTGTTATTGGCATCGAGCAGCATGGAAGTATTGTAGCTTTCGAAATAACCGGGACCATCGTGGTAGGGTCTGCTGGCACGCGAGTGAAATTTCTTAAAAAAGCGGAGTGTACTCGCCCCGATAAAGAGGGATGTGCCCGCCCAACGGTCGCGGTAGTCGGTGAGGTTTTTGTATAAGGCCAGTCCGCGGAAGTCCTCTTCGTAAAATGATTGCCACAGGGCGGTTTCGGGGGCCACGACAAATTCTGTTTCAGGACCTACTTTTTGCTCCGCCAGGTCGAGGATCTCCCGCACCTGTTCTTCGACGGGAACATTGAACTTTACTTCATAGGGATCGAGATTGGGCTGGACCGCTACCACTTCGGAGGTTTTTCCCCGTTCCGTATACGAAAAGTACATCCAGAGCGAAGTTCCGACCGGAAGAAGCAGCAACAGCAGGGAGGTATAAAGGATAGGGGTCTGGACCCGCCAGGTTTCCCGTTTTAGCAATACGTTCTGAAAAATGCGATATATCACCAGGTTCAGCAACAGTATCCAGGCTGTTCCGCCCAGTACGCCGGTGTAACTGTACCATTGTGCGATTTCCGGCACGCGGGAAAAGACGTTCCCGAAGTTCAGCCAGGGCCAGGAAAGTTCCCAGTTATAATGAATAAATTCAAAAGCGACCCAGTAAAAGATGAGGCTCAGGTAACCTTCTTTGTGACCGACAAATTTCTTCGTATAATGATAGGCCATAAAGACAAAGGCCATAATGAGCGAATTCAGGAAGAAGGCGAGGAAAGCTCCCGCTTCTGAAGCGTACCAGATCCACCAGGTACTCCCGGCATTGTAAATGAAAAAGGTGAGGTAAGCGTGCCAGAATACTTTTCCCGAACGGTATTTGTTGCGGGAGATCACATCTTCCACGAGAAGTAGCGGGACAAGTGCCACGAAACTGAGAAAGAACAGGCTCCCGGTGTAGGGAAAAGCAAGAACCAGGAGAAGGCCTGATAAGGTACTGAGCAGGTAGCGCCGGGCGCGTGTATTTCCGATCATACAGTAAAAGTACTATGAATTTTTGATTATTACGGATCGATCCGGGGGAATAACGGAGCATCGCAAACCTGGTTTTCAGACCGTGTGGTTTGAAGAACGACATACCTGTGTTAATTTTAACAGGATGTTTGATTCATACGTTTTTCATACGGTATCTATGCGGCATTCATGCGGTATTCATGCAGAATTGATGCCGTATTTAAGCGTTTGACCCTCGCGGGGAAGGTCGTGTGATGCGTTCTCACTTCCGTCATCTTCCTTCGATCAGGAGCGGGATATTGCTTTGTACCTGGCAACCGTACATGTGCATTTCGACCGTTCATCTGCCAGTCGGCGGAGAACAAAAAGGCCCTGCATTACCGTCTGGCGATGCAGGGCCTGAATCATATGTTTTCTTTTTATTCGAAAATGATGGTCATCTCAACACGGCGGTTCTTTTGTCTGCCTTCAGGCGTGTCGTTGGATGCGATCGGCTGCGTTTCTCCGAAGTAGAGTACGTTCAGGCGCGATTCGTCGATTCCCTGTTGAACCATGAAGCGTTTCACGGATTCGGCACGTTGTTTCGAGAGGATCATGTTTTTCTGAGCGTCTCCGACGTTATCGGTGTGTCCTGCGATCTGCAGTTTCCATTCCGGACGTTTTTTGAGCACTTCAGCCAGTTCGGTAAGCGAAGGGATAGATCCGGCTTTGATCACATCTTTGGCGGTTTCGAACTCGAGGTTATCGAAGGCCGTTTTGAGGATCTCTTTCACTTCTTCTTCGATCTCCGGACATCCTTTGTTTTCAATCGTACCCGGTGTGTTCGGGCAGGCATCCTCGGCATCAATGATTCCGTCGTTATCCGTATCCTGGTAAGGGCATCCCTGATTCTTGATCGGTCCGGCGAGGTACGGGCACTTATCGTCTTTGTCGAGCAGTCCGTCTCCGTCGGTATCCGGCCACGGACATCCGTTGTTCTCTTCCGGTCCGTAAGTTTCCGGGCAATTGTCGAGGAAGTCGAGAATTCCGTCGCCGTCCGTATCCGGGCATCCCTGGTTTACGAGTGGTCCGGCTACTTCCGGGCAGGCATCTTCGCTGTCCATAATTCCGTCGCCGTCGGTATCGGGGCATCCGTTAAACGCTGCAAGTCCTGCGACCTCCGGGCAATCGTCTTTCGGGTCGGTAATTCCGTCACCATCCGTATCGGGGCATCCTTTGAATTCCGCAAGACCCGGAAGGTCCGGGCAGTCATCATCTTTATCCGGGATCTTATCACCGTCCCTGTCCGGGCAGCCGTTGAATTCTGCGAGTCCGGGTGTTTCCGGACAGATATCGTCTTTATCCTGGATTCCGTCGCCGTCTGTGTCCGGGCAACCCTTAAAGGCCCACACTCCCGGCACGTCAATACATTCGTCCATTTTATCGGAAACTTTGTCGTCATCACGATCGTTCGGATGTCCGTAAAGTACCGGAACGCGGAGGCCGGCGTACACTTCCCCGCCGTAGATCTTTCCGGAAGCAAAAAGCGTTCGGAAATCGGTTACGCCGATGGTAAGCGGACCGAGTCGTGTGGCGATCCCGCCTTTAAAGCCCGAGTATTTATTGTAAGAAAGCGGCAGGTGTACGCCAAACCAGGCAAAGTCGTAGCTGGGTGTTACGGAGATCTGGTTTGCCACGTGTACGCGGTTCGGGTTCTTTTTCGATACGAGGTTCACGATCCCGGTGGCGTTGATGTAGAAGTCTTTCCAGATATTGTAATCCACCTGTACCGATGCCGCGGTAGGTGTGTTCATGAAAAAGGTGCTACCGGTTCCTTCGTTGGTGCTCCATTCGGGGTTATTCTTCGAGAGGCTGTCGATTACTTGATCGAATTCGGCGAGATCACCGACTCCTTTAAAAACGGTCAGATCAAAAGGATTGCTGGAATTTACGGTAAAGTTCCGGCTGAGTCCTCCTTTGGTGAATTTCATTCCCCCGATGTCCGTCACTGATGCTCCGACGCGGAGTTTGTATTTGTTTTTGTCGCGTCGCCAGAGATCGGTTTCGCCATCCATATCGTATTTGTATTCTTTCCACTTCGGGCGCCATTCATACACGACCCCAAGGTCGAGGCCCAGGCCGAATTTGGAAGCGGGACTGGTTGATACATTGGTCTGGCTACCGTCGATGTAATTATCGATATTCCCGGAATAGCCGTAGTCGAAATTCCCGTTGAGGTAAAAAGAAGTGTCTTTGGATGAGATCCCGTAGCCAAAATTGTCGGTATACATGTATGCTGCGCCCATTCCCTGGAGGTATTTTGCGCTTACACCGGCTTTCCAGAAATTGGCACCTTCATCGGTAATGACCTGCGAATAGTTGAGTTTGAACTCGCGCCATACGAGGCTGTTCATGTTGAGCAGCTTTTCGTTGAACTTCTGGTTGAAGAGTTGCGAATAGTCGAGCCCGTTTTCCGCGAGCTTGAGCAATTTCGGATCTACCTCGTCGATGTTCACAATGGAACGGATCTTAAATCCTCCCCCGATGGCGATCTTCGGGTTTATATGGAACATGAAGTTCGCGATATCGATCTGGGAATTGAAATATCCCCCGAGCGTTTTATTCTGCGTGAGGGTGTAGTTATCGAAAAAATAGCGATCGTAAAAGGTGGAGTCGGGTTTCATCCACAGGGTATCCTTTGTGAACGACTTGACCCACCAGCGTGGCATGTCGCGGGTATCGAAGTATTTTGCGTTCTGCCATCCCGTAAAGTTAGCACTTCCGAGGTTGACGTCCCATCTGAAACGGCCGTCCACAAATGCCGCGGGTTGCAGGTCGACGGCCATGACGCCGGCGTAATTACTGCTGTGCACTCCCAGGTAATTCTGGGAAAATGCCAGGAACGAGAAAAGGCTCAGTAAACCTGTTAAGTAGTAATGTTTCATGTTCTCATAAGTTAATTAACGTAAGTACTGGATAACGAAGTTCTCGATGATGGTTGTTACAAGACGCTTTTTCCCGGAATAAGTGAGTTGTGTTTTTTGCATTCCTTCCATTGCGCCGACATTCATTTTTCGATTGTCCGCCCCGTACAAATATACATTATTCTCCAAACCGTCCGCGATCGCGTATTCAATACGTCCGTTTCGTTCTCCTACTGCGAGGTCGTCCGTTTCACTGAAAGGCACTGTGATTTTGCGGAATTCAATTCCTTTCGTATTGAGCAGTTTATAGCTGTTTCCCTGCTTCACAAGGAGTACGGGAAGGTTCCCGGTGCTTGTTTTCCCCGCGAGGTGCCCGCCCGGGAAGGAAGCCAGTTGTGTGCGGGTTCCTTTCTGGTCGGTTTGCATGAGTACCTGGTTTTCGATGGTATAAAGGAAGACCTGGTTGGGCGCGGTCATGGCGACAAAAGGTCCTTTGAGATCAAAGGTGCGGTATTCCCGCGATTTTTCGGCCTGGATCATGCTGAACTTCTGATGATCCGTAGCACCAAAAAAGAGGATGTTGTTGCTGAGCCACACTTCGACGGGTTGGCGAATGGTGCCGAGTGAAGTGCGGACCTGGTTGAGTTCGCGCCCGCGGGCGTCCAGGAGTGTGATGCGGTTCTGTTCGCTGTTCACAAAGTATCCCTGGTCTTTCCAGCGGTAGAAAGTCGTTTTCGCGTTGAACTGCTGGTCTGCTTTTGCAGGGAATTCCCCGACATCGCGTCCGAGTACATCCACAAGGTAAATGCTTTTATCGGTGGTGAGGAGTACCTGAAGTTTATCATTATTAAAAAGATCTACGAGTTCCATACCCAGCAATTTTTCTTCTGCGGGCAGCGGATAAACCCATTTGCGGTTGCCATCCTGGAAGTAGATCAGTTGATTCTTATCGTTGAGCAGGGCCACTTTTCCGGGTTCGTCGAATACCACAAAATCCTGCACGAGTCCATCCGCAGGAAATTTATAGGCATCGGTGTTTCCCCCGGGTGTTTGTGCCGGTCCGTTTCCATTCTCCGCAAAGCGAATCTCGAAAAGATGGTCGTCATAGAAAGTCCGCGTGGTGCGCTGCGACCCGTTTACGAACCGTTCGGAAACGACTGCGGGAAGGTTTCCGTAGATACTTTCGGCTTTTGCCGGATTGAGGGCAACCGTTTTACCGAGTTTATAATCCCCGATGACCTGGTCGATGACGTCTTTACTCTTGCAGATGAGCACATAGTCTTCGATCTCTTTCATAAAAAATCCCTGTGCGGGGTCGAAGGAAAGATCTTCTTTAAGGCTTGTGGCGGTGTAGTAGTCTTCGGCCTCGTATTCGGTGTCCGGCTGTATGTCGCGCAGGATGAGTCCCGGCTGTTGTCCCGAAAGGTAATCGGTGAGAAGTACGGGAACGCCTTTGTAGGTAAACTCTACCAGGCCTTTATCGACCCAACTGAAAAGCGGGCTGTTTTTATAGACGGAGTCCTGTTCGGCAAGTGTAAACTTTTCCGTGAAATGGTAATCGGAGAGTCCGTCCGGGAGTACCATTGCAAAAAGCGCTTTGTCGTCGAAGGCGCCGGTTCCGGCAGGTTTTTGCGTACGTGTAATGTATTCCGAAGTTCCGCCGTCGCCGAAATAGATCTCTGTCAAAACCGGTTTTTGGCGGGAGAAGTCGACAAGGGTAGCGGAAGATTTGAGGTCAAAATTGCTCCATTCGGTAGCGATAACGGAGGTTTTAAGTTCCTCCCGAAAGACGTAAACGACATTTTTTTTGATCAGGCCGGTGTAGCCGTCGAAACGGAATTTATTCGCAGAAATGAAAGTGAGCGGATGTCCTGCAAAAGCGAGGCGTACTGCGGCTTCATCCCAAACGGAGCGCCCGGTAATGTGAAAATGCGGTCGTGCGCGACTGATGCAGATGCTGGTCTTTTCCTGCTGATTCGGAAGCATGGAAAGTACGAGTTCGTAGACCGGGTTGTCGGTTTGAAAGTCGACCAGCGCAGCGTTGAATTCGGCGGGCCTGTTAATGATAAGTACGGCCTCATCCTCTTTGCCGAAGAGTTCTTCGAGGCGAAAAAGGTCTTTCCGGGTGAGGAAATCCCAGGATACATACCCTATCCACGCGAGGGCGAGTATGCTCAGGAAAAAAAGGAAGTATCTGCCGCGCATGTTTCCGCTAAACTTTAAGCGTAAAATTAAGTCAATTGATGCTTCGCGGAGGGCGTGCCGGTGTTAACTTTTAACAAAAGAATGTTTAATTAATACTCTAAAACAGGGCGAGTTGTTCGTCGGAAAGTAAGGTAAAGGACTTTCGGTGAAGTTCACAGGACCCGTAGATCCGGATGGCTTCACGGTGCGCGACGGTCGGATAGCCTTTGTTACTGTCCCAGCAATAATGCGGAAAGCGGGCGTGTTGTTCTTCCATGTAAGCATCGCGGTAGGTCTTGGCCAGCACGGAAGCTGCGGCGATGGAATGGAATTTGCCGTCGCCTTTGATGATGCAGGTATGCGGAATTCCTTCAAAGGGATTAAATCGATTTCCGTCGATCAGCAGGTGTTCGGGAGTAATGGTGAGTTGGCGAACGGCCTCGTGCATGGCGAGGAAGCTGGCATTTAAAATGTTAATGCGGTCGATGTGTTCGGGTTCAATAAAGGCCACGGCATAGCTGAGCGCTTTTCGTTCGATTTCAATACGCAGTGCATTTCGCTGGGCGAGTGTTAGTTTTTTGGAATCGTTGAGCGCGGGATTCCGGAAGTGCTTCGGGAGCACTACGGCCGCAGCAACGACGGGGCCTGCCAGGCATCCGCGTCCTGCTTCATCGCATCCGGCCTCGATGAGTTCCCGGTGTAAAAATGATTTTAATCCCATGGAAATGTAAATTTGGCAAAAAAATTGTAGATTAGCGTAATTGAACCTGTTAAAACAACTTTCAGACAGGTATCAACGTCTAACAAAAAACAAGAACTATGAAAAAACTATTTTTGGCAATACTGGCGATTTTTTCCCTGTCCATGATGTCTATGGCCCAGGAAGCAAAGGTGGCGAATGCTTCATCTTTTGATGCGGGTAAGAAGGCCGGCGATTTTTCGTTCATCCTTCCTGAGAACGTAACTGCGGAAAACGTAACGCAAAATTCGAAATATTATACGCATTACTTTACGGTAACATTTGACGACGCCACGAACAGGGCAGATATTAAAATGATTACCAATGATGAGAAATCGCGCCACGTGATCATCCGCTTTCTGATTTCACTTGGTGTGGAGCAAGTGACCATGAACGGTACTTCCGAAAATGTGGAGGCATTTTACCAGTCACATTTGAAATAATTTGATTAAAAAACGATAAGTAGAACCGGTTCAATTCGATGAACCGGTTTTTTTATTCCACTTATCCTCGATTTTGAACGTTTAAATAAAAAGTTAGTGTGAGATCGAAAAAATTATTTCATTTTTGCAAATGTAAAACTGATGTTATGAAAATTCTTGCAGTCGCTGCATTGCCCTTGCTACTACTTGCGTGTCAATCTGAAAAAACGATTGAGACGGCCGAAGAGAATGAAACGCTGAAGAATTACGGTCCTTATGAAGTTCAGAAATCGGAAGCAATTCCCGTATCGGAGATGCTGACTGACTTTGCCGGTAAGACAGGTGAAGAAACGTACACCTTCGTCGGGAAAATAGATGAAGTTTGCACAAAGATGGGATGCTGGGTAAACGTGGACAAAGGAAACGGGGAGACCTTTATGGTCCGTTTCAAAGATCACTTCACGATCCCGACAGATACCGAACTCGGAAGCATGGCGTACCTGCACGGTACGGCTTATATGGACACGATCTCCGTGGATATGCAGAAGCACTTCATGGAAGATGGCGGAAAGAGCGAGGAGGAGATTGCGCAGGTGACCGAGCCGAAATACGAACTGGCTTTCGAAGCGGACGGAATCCTGGTAGAGAGCAAACAGAAAAAGCAAAGAACAACCCAAAAATAACAAAGCACACACAAGACCTTTACGAGTATAACTAAATCTAATTTACTACTACAGATGAAAAAAGGCCGGAAGTACTTCCGGCCTTTTTCGTGTGCATTATTCGGATTATCAGAAATCGTATTTATTCGCTTCGATCGCACGAGCTGCAATCAGTTGCCGTGCTTCTTTCGGGTTGAAGGCTTCGGTTTTCGTAAAGCGTTTCAGCCCCATGAGCATCATGCGGAGTTCATCGCCCTGTGCAAATGAGTTGAGCGCATCTTTTGCTGACTTGTTGATCTTATCCGCCGCATCGTAAAAATACGTTTGTGCGATGGCAATTTCCGTTTTGGCAGCTTCGGCTCCTTTCGATGCGATGAGTTTATCCACGCGCAGAAGCACGGATTCGGCCAGGTAAGTTGTAATCGCCATATCAGCAATGTTCATGAGTACTTCCTGTTCCTTAGCGAGTGTTTGCATGAGTTTTTGAACGGCACTTCCGGCTACCATGAGAATGGCTTTTTTGAAACCGTCGAGGTAGCGGTATTCGTTGGCAAGCGGTCCGTTGCCCGTTTCTGGAGTTTCAGGAATGCTCATCAGTTCGGAGGCAACTTTCATAGCCGGCCCCATCAGGTCGAGTTCGCCTTTCATCGCACGCTTGAGGATCATATCCACGGTAAGCATGCGGTTGATCTCATTGGTTCCTTCGAAGATGCGGTTGATGCGTGAATCACGATACGCCCGTTCAACGGCGCTCTCTGCGGAGTATCCCATTCCTCCGTGGATCTGCACGCCTTCGTCGACCACGTAGTCGAGGCATTCGGAGCCGGCGACTTTGAGCATCGCGCACTCCGCGGCAAACTGTTCGATGCCTTTGAGGGTGGCCTGTCCTTTGTCCATTCCTCCGTCGAGGTAAGCCTGGATCGCATCGTCTATGTTCTGGCCGGCGCGATAAGTTGCCGATTCCAGGGCATAGGTGCGAATGACCTGTTCTGCGATCTTGTAGCGAATTGCCCCGTATTTGGCAATGGGCCTGCCGAATTGTTCGCGTTCGTTGGCGTAGCGGATCGAGTCACTGATCGTTTCTTTGGCTCCTCCCATTACTCCCGCGGCAAGTTTGATCCGCCCGATATTCAGAATGTTGAGCGCGATCCGGAATCCGTTCTCCCGTTCGGAAAGCAGGTTTTCTGCCGGAACTTTCACATCGTTGAAAAAGACCTGGCGGGTAGAAGAACCTTTAATTCCCATTTTCTTTTCTTCGGGGTTGAGGGAGATCCCTTCGCTGTCAGCCTCCACGAGGAATGCCGACAGGTTTTTATCATCGTCGATCTTTGCGAAAACGGTGAAGAGATTGGCAAAACCACCGTTGGTGATCCACATCTTCTGCCCGTTGAGGGTGTAGTATTTTTTATCATCGGACAGTACGGCCTTTGTTTTCCCGGAGTTGGCATCCGACCCTGATCCCGGTTCCGTGAGGCAATACGCCGCTTTCCATTCACCCGAAGCCAGTTTCGGAATGTACTTTTTCTTTTGTTCTTCGTTTCCGTAATAAAGGAGCGGAAGTGTACCGATCCCCGTGTGGGCGCCATAAGCTACCGAGAAAGAATGACCTTTCCCGAGGTGTTCGGTCGCGAGCAGAGACGTCTTAAAGTCCATTCCCATACCGCCGTACTCTTCTGGTACGCTCATGCCGAGCATTCCGAGTTCTCCTGCTTTTTCGAGCAGCTGTACCATGAGACCCTCTTCCATCTTATCGATTCGGTCGAGGTTCGGACGGATCTCCTGTTCAATGAAATCGTCACACATGCGCGCGATCATCTGTTGTTCTTCCGTCCATTCTTCCGGCGTAAAAATATCCTGCGGTTTGGTATCCCGGATCAGGAACTCGCCTCCTTTAATTGCGTTTTTAGTTTCTGTTGACATGATCTGTTTGCGAATTTATAGTATTCTGTTAGCTAAAGATACATATTTTCATTTATTATGCATGCATATTTAATGAATTATTTCGGGAACTCATTTCGGAGCGTTTTCCCGTTTTTTGTAACAAGTGTCGGGCAGACATTGTTTGGTTGCTTTGACCTTATCTTCCTGATCGTCCGGATGCTTTTAAAACAGGTTGTTTGAGCTATTTACAGGAATGAGGAACGGCTTTTGAAAGGTGTCGACTGTTACTTTTTAGCGCAAAGAAAGTACTCTAAATTTTCAAAAGTGGATTTAAAGAGGTATATTCGTTTGAAAGCCTGATTTTTATGATCGGTAATAACCCACTGAATTCACTGAGGTCTCACGTGTCAAAATTTGACGAGCCGCTTTTGGTCCTTGACCAGGATGGTATGATCCTGTTTGCCAGTGAGCAAACGGCAAAACTGCTCGATCAATCTGCTTTGCAGGGCGAATCGATCTTTCATTATGTTGAACACAATTCGGACAAGCTGCGCAATTGGCTGCTTTCTCCGGATGCCAACCGTTTTCGGGAAATGAACGTGACTTTTCTGAAAGACGGCACGACCGTTCCGGTAAAACTACGCATGTTCGTGTGGTCCGTTACAAAAGACGGGTTCCTGGTCTGTGTGACCCTGAGAGATAGTACGTTTATTAACAGGAGGCGGCGTGACATTCTCCGGAAGATCCTGACGATCGAGAATCTTTCGCGTTCCCGGAAAATCCGGGAAGGTAAACTCGAGGAGTCCGTCAATGAGATCCTGCGCGCTTCCTCGCGGGCTACAAATACAGAACGGGTAAATGCGTGGTTGTTTACGGAAGACCGCAGCGAGATCCGTTGTATCGGGAATTACGATGCGCGTCAAAACGAACTGGTCCCGCAGGAAAGCCTTCCGCGGGTAAAGTTCCCGAATTATTTCCACTTGTTCGAAACGCGCCGGATCATCGTTAGCAGCGATTCACTACATTCGGACATTACCGGTGAGCTTGCGGAAAGTTACCTTATTCCAAACGACATTCAGGCGATGATGGACGTGCCGATCCGGCGGGAAGGGGAGATCGTCGGGGTGCTGTGTTTTGAAAGTGTCGGAGCACAGCGAGACTGGACCATCGAGAATCAGAAATTTGCACTAATCACCGCGCAAATGGTTTCCCTGGCGCTCGAAACGCATGAACGAAACCTGGCGCGGCAGTCCCTTGAAAGCGAACTGCGTTCGAAGAATGCACTCCTGCGTGAAACGCATCACCGCATTAAGAACAACCTGACGATCCTGCGAAGTTTGCTGAACATCCAGCAACACAATAGCCGGGACGATTTTCATGCGGGACTTTTCGAAGATAGCAAGAACAGGCTAGATTCGATCGTTTCCTTACACGAGTTGCTGTACCAGACGCGTAATTTCGAGACGGTGAACCTAATGGCTTACTTACGCACGCTGGTGAACAGCCTGTCTCAAAGTTTTGCGAGTTACCCGGAGCCGATTCGTTTGCACGATCGTGACGGCACCACCGCTATCAGCGTTTCAGCAGCTGTATCCATCGGACTGATCGTGAACGAAATCATTACCAATTCCTTCAAGCATGCTTTCGGACCAGCGATGTCCGAAGCAGGTAAAGTGGAATTAACGGTAATCGACCTGCCGGAACAGGTAAAACTGATCATAGCTGATAATGGGCCGGGCTTTGATTTTGAGGAAATGCGGGACACGGTAGGGCTGGAGATCGTACAGGGCCTCGTGCATCAACTGAGCGGAGAAATGGACTATTCGGGCGAAAACGGTTCACGCTTTGAGATTACCCTGTCGCTTGAAGCTTTAAAAGGAGCGAATCAATAAGCAATCTCGATCTTTTGTTTTTTACCTTTTAATTTCTCACCGTCAATGCGTGCGCGTAATTCGCGGATCTTTTTGCGGGGAACAGCCACAAAACTCTGAAAATCCCGAACTTCGATCAGCCCCACGTCTTCTTTTGAAAGTCCGCCGGTTTTGATCAAAAAACCGGCAATATCTCCTTTGCTGATCTTGTTTTTTCTTCCTGCGGAAATATAGAGTGTGACCAGCTCCGGCTGTTTTCGTTCCGCTTTGGGAGGATGAAACGGTTTGAACCCTTTTTTGTCGATGTATTCGCAGCGCGAAAGATCTTTCGGGAAAAGGAATACGGAACCTTCGGCTGACATGCGCGCCGTACGCCCGTTACGATGTACCCAGGAAGCTTCCTGATCGGGAAGCGCAAGGTGTATGATGTTGCGTACTTCGGGAATGTCGAGTCCGCGTGCACCGATGTCGGTACAAAGCAGGATGCGACTGCTGCCGTTTCGGAACTTAAGAAGCGCCCGTTCGCGTTCTTCCTGTTCCAGTCCGCCATGATACAGGCTGTGTACGATGCCTTCGGCTTTGAACAATTCAGAAAGTGTATTGGCTTCTTCACGGAGGTTGCAAAAGACGATGTTGCGTTCTTCCGAAAATGCGTCGAGCGTTCGTATAAGCAAAGTTTCTTTTGATTCCGTTCCTTCGATGCGGAAATATTCGAATTCCGGCAAAGCTTCCTCACTGCGAAAATCGAGTTTCAGAAAATTATTCCCTTCCATGAACGCGGGCAACTGCCGGAGATCCGTGGCCGATGTAAGTAACGATAATTTTAGATTGGAACAGCGATCATGAATCGTTTCAAGTTCTTCGCGAAAACCGAATTCAAGGCATTTGTCGAATTCATCAATGACGAAGTTACTGACGGTGCTCAGAAAAATGTTCCCGCGATGAATGTGGTCGATAATTCGGCCCGGGGTTCCGATCAGTACAGCCGGTATTTCCGAAAGACTTTTTGCTTCCGTGGAAATGGAATGTCCGCCATAGCAACTGGTTACTTTCAAACCTGTTTTCAGTTTCCGGAAACTTTCCTCGATCTGCAAAGCCAGTTCACGCGTGGGACAAACCACGAGATTTTGCAGGTGCCGGTTCTCCGGATCTGTGTGCTCCAGGCAGGAAAGCAGGAAAGCCAGCGTTTTGCCGCTGCCGGTGGGCGAGAGTACGAGGAGGTCGTTTTCAGTTCGCGCATGTTCTAACACGCGTTCCTGCATCGGGTTGAGTGCCGCGATGCCGGCATGTTGCAAATAATCTTTAAAACGATCGGGGAGGGCATTGTCCATAGTGCAAAGGTAGGATTCCTTTTGATGTGGATTTCGTCGGGCAAAAAATGATTTAAAAAAGGGCTATGTAAGCTTGATTCGCAGTTAGACCTGATCGCGGATCGAATGAAAAAGTAAGTCATAAAAAAATCCGCCGGTCCAATGCACGACGGATCTTTCTTTCTTTATATTTTGTTTCTCAGAATCTTTCAATGATCCCGGCAGCTCCCTGCCCGGTACCCACGCACATCGTTACGAGTCCGTATTTTTCATTACGCTTCTTGAGTTCGTTCAGGATTTGAACCGTTAGCTTCGCGCCGGTACAACCGAGCGGGTGACCGAGTGCGATCGCGCCACCATTTACGTTAACCAGTTCGGGATTCAGCCCGACTTCGCGGATCACGGCTACCGATTGGGATGCGAATGCTTCGTTTAGTTCGACGAGGCTGATGTCTTTCAGACTCAGTCCGGCCATTTTCAGCGCTTTCGGAATAGCATCAACCGGTGCAATACCCATGATTCGGGGTTCCACACCAACCACGGCATAAGAAACGAGTCGTGCGATCGGCTCGATATTGAGTTCTTTGACCATCTTTTCGGACATGACCATTACAAATGCGGCTCCGTCGGAAGTCTGTGAAGAGTTTCCGGCAGTTACCGATCCGTCCTGTGCGAACACCGGTCTCAGTTTTGAAAGTCCTTCCAGGCTGCTTGGCCGCGGACCTTCATCCGTATCGACCACGTATTTTTCAGATGCGCGCTTTTCATGTTCGTCCACGAAGATACGTTCCACTTCCACAGGCACAATCTCATCTTTAAAACGTCCTTCTTTGATCGCGCGGAGTGCTTTTTCCTGGGAGTTCAGCGCAAAGGCATCCTGTTCTTCCCGTGAAACGTTGTATTGTTTGGCAACTGCTTCTGCCGTCAGTCCCATTCCCCAGTACCAGGTCGGGTGTTCTTTCCCGGTCCTCGGGTTCGGAACGATGCGCCAGCCTCCCATCGCCATAACAGACATGGATTCCACGCCTCCAGCGATGATGCAGTCAGCCATTCCGGATTCGATCTTGGCCTGTGCAATGGCAATGGTTTCCAGTCCGGAAGAACAATAGCGGTTTACAGTCATGCCCGGAACTTTGTCCGTGTCAAGTCCCATCAGGGAGATCATACGTCCGACATTGAGTCCCTGTTCGGCTTCCGGTGTTGCGTTCCCGACGATCACGTCGTCCACGCGTTCGTTATCGAGTTGCGGGAAGTCGGACATCAGTTTATGGATCACATCTGACGCCAGGTCGTCGGGCCGGTAGAACCGAAACCCGCCTTTTCCTGCTTTTCCGACAGCCGAGCGATATCCTCCTACAATATATGCTTTCATGATTTTCAGTTTTTAGTTTCTTAAAATTTTACCGTTCTTAGCAAGGCTTTCGAGTCGTTCGAGCGTTTTGCGTTCTTTGCAAAGGTCTACAAAGGTTTTGCGCTCCAGGTCGAGCAGGTATTGTTCGGATACCTCAGTCAGTTCCGAAAGGTCACCTCCGCAGAGTACAAACCCGAGTTTTTCGGAGATCAGTTTGTCGTGTTCCGAAATGTAATGCCCGGAGAGCATCGAGTTCGCCCCGACGTACACGATACCGAGTCCTTCGCTGCCAACAACCGTTACGTTCTTTTCGCGCTTCGGTGCGACATATCCGGCATCAGCCATCGCAAGTGCCGCTTCTTTAGCGCGCGTAAGTTGGTAGTCGCGACTCACGATCACTTCGTCCAGTCCCTCGCGCAGGTAACCGAGGTCGAACGCTTCGTAAGCGGAAGTAGACACTTTGGCCTGCCCGATGGTCAGGAAACGTTCGCGCAGTCGGTTGATACGAATATCACCTTCTTTCAGTTCTTCCGACAGTCGTTTGGCAAATTCCTTGGAACCACCACCGCCGGGGATCAGACCCACTCCGAATTCAACGAGTCCCATGTACAGTTCTGCGTGTGCGATCACCTTATCCGCGTGCATGGAGAGTTCGCACCCTCCGCCGAGCGTCATATTGTGCGGTGCTGCAATAACCGGGATATTTGAATAGCGGATGCGCATCATTGTATCCTGGAAAGCTTTTACGGCAAAATTGAGTTCGTCATAGTCCTGTTCTGCGGCCATCATAAAGATCATCCCGACGTTGGCACCGGCGCTGAAATTTTGTCCGGTATTCGAAACGACGAGTCCGCGGTATTCTTTTTCCGCCAGGTCCATGGCTTTGTTCAGTCCTTCGATCACGCCGCCGCCAATGGTGTTCATTTTGGTATGGAACTCAATGTTTAGGATTCCGTCACCGAGATTTACGATGGTCGTGTCGGAATTGCCCCACACCTTGTTTTCTTCGCGAAGCGCATCGAGAATGATGAGGTCTTCGGTTCCCGGAATGATCTCGTAGGACTTGCTTTGCTGGCTATAGTAATATTTATTTCCTTTTTCAACTTTATAGAACGCGTTTTTCCCGGAATCTTTCATTTCCGTTACCCAGGAAGCGATCTCTTTACCGGCGTCCTTCGCCAGCTTGATTCCCTGATCGAGCCCGATGATATCCCATGTCTCGAAAGGTCCGAGTTCCCAACCGAAACCGGCACGGAGCGCATCGTCTATTTTGTAGAGATCGTCCGAGATCTCCGGGATGCGATTGCTAACGTAAGCAAAGAGCCCGCCGAATAGTTTGCGGTAAAATTCACCGGCCTTATCCTGTCCCTGGAAGAGCATTTTGGTACGCTGCTTCAGGTCGTCGATGGGTTTGGCCATGTCTAGTGTCGGGAACTTCACTTTTTGCGAAGGACGGTATTCGAGTGTATTCAGGTCCAGAACAAGGATTTCGCTGGAACCGTCGTCTTTCTTCACTTTTTTATAGAATCCCTGTCCGCTTTTGGAACCGAGCCATTTGTTCTCTACCATTTTCGAAACGAAATCGGGTAGTACGAATAAATCGTGTTCTTCGTCTTTCGGACAGTTTTCGCGCAGACCGTTGGCAACGTGCACCAGTGTGTCGAGTCCGACCACGTCAGCCGTACGGAAAGTGGCTGATTTTGGACGACCAAGTACAGGTCCGGTGAGTTTGTCAACTTCCTCCACGGTGAGGTCCATTTCCTGCACGGTGTGCATGAGTGCCATCATGGCAAAAACGCCGACGCGGTTGGCAATAAAAGCGGGAGTGTCTTTACAGAGAACCGTTTTCTTCCCGAGCACGCGTTCGCCATAATGCATCAGGAAATCGACAATGGACGGATCCGTTTCCGGTGTGGGGATGATCTCAAGAAGCTGGAGGTAACGGGGCGGATTGAAAAAGTGCGTTCCGCAAAAATGCTTTTTAAAATCGTCCGAACGTCCGTCGAGCATCAGGTGAATCGGGATCCCGGAAGTATTGGATGTGATGAGCGTTCCGGGTTTGCGGTGTTTTTCAACATTTTCAAATACCTGCTTTTTAATGTCGAGCCGTTCGATCACCACTTCGATCGTCCAGTCACAGTCTGCAATCAGGTGCATGTCATCATCAAAGTTCCCGGTCTGAATGCGCGAGGCAAAAGATTTCCGGTAGATCGGCGAAGGATTTGATTTAAGCGCAAATTGCAGGGATTCGTTCACGATGCGGTTCCGTACTGCTTTGGATTCGAGCGTTAGTCCTTTCCGGCTTTCGGTTTCATTGAGTTCGCGCGGCACGATGTCCAAAAGGATCACTTCGCAACCGACGTTGGCAAAATGGCACGCGATCCGTGAACCCATGACGCCCGAACCGAGTACAGCAACTTTTCTGATGTGTCTGTTCATAATCTTGTTTATTTTAAAAGTAACGTATCATGTTCCTTAATTCCTCTTCCACAACGAGGTCTATCTTATCCATAACCTCAAAGTAGACTTTTAGTTTACCTTTTGGTATTTTTTCTGCGAGTTTTTCATTAAAAGCAAGCACGAGCGCTTTGGCACGTTTACGCATTTCAACGCCTTCTTCGGTGAGAAAGATCAATACTTTGCGTTTGTCGAGCTTATCTTCCTGCCGGCGGATAAGGTTTCGGTCTTCCATCATTTTCAGGGTACGCGAAAGACTGGTCGGTTCCATGCCCATGCGCGGACCCAGCTGTGTGCTTGGAGTTCCTTCGCGGTCAACGATCAGCAGGATGAATCCTATGGAAATCGTCAGGTCGTGTTCTGCCGCCCGCTGATTGTACATACGGGAGATCTTGTGCCAGGTATGGCGAATCGAATAATCGATCAGTGTTTCGGGTTTGTTTTCCATCTCGATGTTCTAAAATTACAAATATTTTATTAGGCGTGCACAATAAATTTGAAAAAGAAATTCATTTTTCCGGGACCTGTGCTGCCCGCCCTTGTGATTCATTTTATGCGTGTGGCTAATATATCGATAATTGCCAGTTTACGCCCGGATTTAACTGAATTTAAATAATCTATGCATTGGAAATGCATAATTCCTGCAGAGTATATGTCCGATAAGTCAGGCGATGTTGCGAAACAGGTGACCGTTCTTTACTACCAGGTCGCTTTCAATGTTGTTGGTGTACAACGAACCGGTTCCGAGTCCCTGTGGAAGGGAAAGCGGGTATTCGGCTGCAAATTGTGCAACCGCATTCAGCCCGATATTCGATTCAAGTGCTGAGGTCATCCACCAGTCTATGTCGCGGGCACGTGCATACCTGATCCATTCGTTGCATCCTTTTATGCCGCCGTGCAGGCTTGGTTTGAGAATGATGAACGGAGGTTTCAGGAAGTCGAGGAGTGCTTCTTTGTCAAAACGGTCGTGAATTCCGATGAGTTCTTCATCCAGGGCAATGGGCAGGGGAGAGCGTTCGATGATCTTTTTCATCCATTCATCCTGCTTCGGTGCAATGGGCTGTTCAATGGAGTGAATATCCAGGGAGGCCAGTTGTTCGAGCCGCCCGAGGCAGTTTTTCGGATTGAACGCGCCGTTGGCATCCACGCGGATAGTGATCTCTCCTGCGGGATAAGTTTGCCTCAGTTCGCGCAAAATGCTGAATTCCCGGTCGAAGTCTATCGCTCCCACTTTCATTTTGATACAGGTGAACCCGGCTTCGAGTTTTTCGGCAATCTGTTTTTGCAGGTAGGATTCATCGCCCATCCATACAAGCCCGTTGATCGGGATCTGTTGTTCTCCGCGGGAAAAGGCATTGTCAAAGATGAGTCTTTTTCCCCCGTTCCTGAGATCGAGCAGGGCCGTTTCCAATCCGAAAAGTATGGATGGGAAGGTGCGCAGTTTTTCCGGGTTACGCAGGTAATGATCGATGTTGGTACACACTTCGCGTACCTTTTCCTCGTAGTGTTGTGCGCCCGTGAAATCGGGAGAAAGTCCCGGGATGATACTGCATTCGCCGGTGCCGGTAACGGATGCATCTTCTGTTTCCTGCAGGTAGATGAACCAGGCCATTTTCTGCGTCAATACGCCACGGCTCGTACCTCCGGGAACTTTAAACTGGAATATTTTTTTTTCGTATCGTGCAAACATGACCGGTTGTTGAAAAAACAGGAATTTAAAGATGCGAAAAATTGTTCACCCCACGCACGGGTGCCTCTTCTTTTTTCAGTTCACGCGTTTGAGTGCAATGCGCTTCCGTGCAACATCCACTTCGAGTACTTCCACTTCCACGTGTTCGTGCAGCGCGATGAAACGCGCCGGATCGTCCACGAAGACGTCCGCAAGCTGGCTTTTGTGTATCAGTCCGTTTTCTTTGATCCCGATATTGACGAAAGCCCCGAAAGCCGTTACATTGGTCACGATACCCGTTACTTTCATCCCGGGAATGAGGTCGGTAATTGTTTTGAGCCGGTGATCAAATTCGAGTACTTCTGCTTTTTTGCGCGGATCGCGGCCCGGTTTTCGGAGTTCGCGAATAAGGTCTTTAAAGGTATACGGATCAATTTCAGGGAAATCACCTGCTTTGAGTTGAGCAATCGTTGCTTCGTCGCCGATGAGTTCTTTTGTCGTTTTCCCGATTTTTCGTGCCATCTTATCCACTGCTGCGTAACTTTCAGGGTGTACTGCCGAGTTGTCCAGTGGATTTTCACTGTTTCGTACGCGCAGAAATCCGGCAGCCTGCTCAAATGCTTTGTCACCGAGGCGTTTGACTTTTTTAAGTTCCGCCCGGTTTTTAAATCCGCCGTTTTCGGTTCGGAAAGCAACGATGTTTTCGGCCAGTGCCGGTCCGAGCCCGGAAACATATCCGAGCAGGTAGGGCGAAGCCGTGTTCAGGTCCACGCCCACGGAATTTACGCTGGATACGATCACATCTTCAAGTGCTGATTTCAGGCGTGCCTGGTCCACGTCGTGCTGGTATTGTCCGACGCCGATCGATTTGGGGTCGATCTTTACAAGTTCCGAAAGTGGATCCATGAGCCTTCGTCCGATCGAGACGCTGCCACGTACGGTGACATCGTGATCGGGAAATTCCTTGCGGGCTACCGAACTTGCCGAATAGACCGAAGCACCGTCTTCCCGTACCACGAATACCTCTACGTCCCGGTTAAAACGGATGTGACGAACGAGGTTTTCTGTCTCGCGTCCGGCCGTTCCGTCACCGATCGCAATGGCTTCGATCTTATAAGCTTCGACGAGCTGCGATATCTTCGCTTGCGCCGCGCTCCGTTCATTTTGTGGCGGATGCGGATAAATGGTCGTGTTGGTGAGCAGGTCTCCGTTCTCATCGAGGCAAACCACTTTACATCCGGTGCGAAAACCGGGGTCCACGGCAAGTATCCGTTTGCTTCCGAGAGGTGGAGCAAGCAGCAACTGGCGAAGGTTTACCGAAAATATATTGATCGCTTCTTCGTCTGCTTTTTCGCGGACTTCGTTCATCACTTCATTTTCGAGCGACGGTGCGAGCAGGCGTTTGTAACTTTCGCGACATGCTTCGGAAACCAGTTTTGAGCAGGCGTCGTTTCCTTTCACGAAAAAGCGTTCGATCTGTTCGAGTGCATCCTCTTCCGTCGGCAGGGCATGAACATTGAGAATTCCTTCGCGCGCTGCGCGGCTGATGGCCAGGAAGCGGTGTGATGAACTCCGGTGCAGGGGCTCTTCAAATTCGAAGTAATTGGCATATTTCTGACCTTCTTCGGCTTTCCCTTTGACGAGTTTCGAACGCAGAACAGCTTTTTTCCGGAATATGTTCCGCAACCTTCCGCGCAGGGAGCTGTTTTCATTGATCCATTCCGCGATGATGTCCTTTGCGCCCTGGATGGCGGCTTCTTCATTTTCAATGTCGTTCTTAACAAAACGTTCGGCTATCTGGAAGGGATCTCCGCCGCGTTGCGACATGATCATTTTGGCGAGCGGTTCGAGTCCGGCTTTTTTGGCTTTTTCACCGCGTGTCTGTCGTTTTTGACGGAAAGGCAGGTAGAGGTCTTCGAGCGTTGCGGAATCGAAGGTATGCAGGATGCTTTCACGAAGATCGTCGGTCAGTTTTCCCTGTTCTTCGATCGCCTGGAGAATAGTCTGACGACGTTGTTCCAGTTCGCGGTACTTTTTGGCCGTGTCCCGGATCGCGGTAATCTGTACTTCGTCCATACCACCGGTCCGTTCTTTGCGATAACGTGCAATGAAAGGTACTGTCGCTCCCTCGTCGAGCAATTTGAGTACAGCTTCGGCGGGGCGTTCGGAAATGGAAAGTTGCTGTTTTATGAAGGCCAGAATGTTCATGCGTTTTGTTAAGTGTTTGCTATTTTTTTTGAACTGTCACAAAAATGCAATAAATTTTCCGCTCAAAGCCTGTTGCAAGATGCGTAAATTACTTTTCTTTTCCCTGTTTTTGCTGGCGTCGTTTGTCGTCGCTGATAAAAGCGTACAGACCGGTAAAGCGAGCTATTATGCCGACCGTTTCGAAGGAAGGAAAACAGCTTCGGGGGAAGTTTTTTCACAGGATGAACTGACGGCTGCGCACAAAACGCTGGCTTTCGGAACGCTGGTTCGTGTAACAAATCTGACAAATGATTCGACGGTGGTTGTAAAGATCAACGACCGCATGGGGGCGCGCTCCCCGCATTTGATCGACCTGACGAAACGGGCTGCACGACAACTCGACTTTCTGAAAAAGGGTGTGGCGCGTGTGAAAGTGGAAGAACTCTAAGGTCACCCGCGAAAATTCCATTATTTTAGCCTTCTCAAAAAACTACTTGATATGAAAGAGCAATTGAACGCGCGCCTGCAGCGCGGCTATAATTTTGAATTCAGCAAATACATTTCCGACGGGTTTCGATTTACGAATGAGAACATTGGTTTACAGATCGCATTCGGCCTGCTCGCCTTTTTGACTCTGGTAGCGGCCGGTTTGGTACCTGTACTCGGCTCACTTGCAGTTAACCTCTTCGTGTCCGATTGCCTTTTGATCGGTTTTGCCCTGGGTGTGACGCATTACCTGCGAACCGGCATGGGTGATTTCGGAAGCTACTGGACGGGGTTTCGCTTTGCAGGACAGATCATTTTGTTCCGTTTGTTACTGATTCTTCCGGGATTACTGGTTGTTGGACTCTTATTCCTCACACCTGCGCAGGGACTTATTCGCGAATACATAGACTCGGTACAAACGCAGCAAACGCCTGACCAGGATACGATGGTATTCTTCTTTATGCAGGCCATTTTTTGGATATTCCTGGCTTCACTGGTATTCGGCTTTTTGCTCACACCGATGGTATTTGTTCCGTTCTTCATTGTATTCTACAAACTGAATGCCTGGGATGCGATCGTGTACAGTTACCGCTTCGTGACGCGCAAATGGCTTGCAACCTTCGGCCTTGTTATTCTTGCCGGCCTGATCGGTGTTGCCGGTTTTATCATGCTTGTCATTGGCGCCCTCTATACGTTTCCGGCCATGCGTAATATCTTGTTCGCCTGTTTTATGGGGCTGACTGGCTTTGATCCGCGACTGGATAATAAAGAGATCCCGGATAACTCGGACCTGTTAGACACCGCCCTGTAACGATTATGTTTTTAAAAGGCCTGAAAGTCATCGATGCATCCACCGTACTGGCGGGTCCGTCGGTGGCTTCTTTTTTTGCAGAACTGGGCGCGGATGTGCTTAAAGTTGAGAATCCTGCAAATCCGGATGTTACGCGAAGCTGGAAACTTCCTGTTGAAGATCCGAAGACTCCGGTATCGGCTTACTTCGCATCCGTCAATTACAAAAAAAGGTATCGTTCGGTCGATCTGAAGTCAGGTGAAGGACACGCTGCTTTTTGCGCATTGGTCCGTGAAGCCGATATGCTGATCACAAACTTTAAGTACGGCGATGCTTCGCGTCTGAAACTGGAAGATGCGGACCTTTTCGCCATAAATCCGCAACTCATTATTGGTAAGATTAACGGTTTCGGAACGGATAGTCAGCGCGTTGCTTACGACCTTATTTTACAGGCTGAGGCAGGCTATATGTCGATGAACGGAATGCCGGAGAGCGGTCCTGTGAAAATGCCTGTCGCCCTGATCGATGTGCTTGCCGCACATCAGCTTAAAGAAGCACTTTTACTGGCCTTGATTCGCAAAGAGCGGGAAGGACAACAATTCCGCGGAGTCAGCGTCAGTGTATCGCTTTTCGAAGCTGCGCTCACGGCACTTGTTAACCAGGCATCGAATTACCTGATGACCGGGTCCGTGCCTAAACGCCTGGGGAGCCTGCACCCGAATATTGCTCCGTACGGTGAATTGTTCCAAACGAATGATGACGCAGAAATCACCTTTGCGATCGGCAGTGATCTGCATTTCGAACGACTTTGTAAAATTCTCGGCTTACCACAGTTGCTCTCGGATGAACGCTTTATGCATAATCAGCAACGTGTACAAAACCGGCGGGAATTGCGTGAATGCCTGGAAAAAACAATTCGGGACTGGAATTCCGAAGATCTGTTGGAAAAGCTGGTAGCGCAGAACGTTCCTGCGGGAAAGATCCGTTCACTGGATGAAGTCTTTTCAAATCCTGCGGCCTCCCGACTGGTTATCTCCGAAGAAATTGACGGACAGGAGACCCGCCGCGTTTCACAAATTGCTTTTCGATGGGAATAGAGATCCGAAGTCCGCGCTCCGAAAGAGAATGGGATGACTATTATGCGCTGCGTTACGAAGTTCTGCGAAAACCACTGGATCAGCCGCCTGGCAGCGAACGCAACGAAGGCGATTCAAATGCGCACCATTTTGCGCTCTATCGGGACGGAAAACTAGTCGCTGTGGCCCGCCTGGATGAGGTCGATGCGCAGCATGCGCAGACACGTTTCGTAGCCGTTGATCCGACCCTTCAGCGCCAGGGTGTCGGGATGCTGATCATGGATGCCGTGGAAAATGCGGCGCGAACCGGAGGGAAACGAAAAATGATACTGCATGCACGCGATTACGCGGTGAATTTTTACCTCAAACGCGGGTATACGCTGATCGGCGAATCACACAAGCTATTCGGAGTGCTGCAGCACTACCTGATGGAAAAAGAATTGTAATTAACGTGAATTCGGGATAAGAATTTTGTCAGAATTTTATAAAATTGGGTGGCTGTTAGGCGTCTTTATGAGACATAGCGAGCTATCCGGAATTCACGTTAATCAGGAGAATAAGTCCAGGTAGCGCATGCGGTTGGCGTCCGTAGAATACCGTTCACGAACCGTTTGCTGTCCCGCTAAACCTGTTTTTTGCCTGAGTGCTTCACTTTCCAGTAATGTTTTGATTACATCGTACCATTCGTCGGGTTCCCCGGCCAGGAAACCATTTGTTCCATGATCAATCAGTTCCAGGTTCATGCCAACGGGAGAAACGACCGAAGGAATTCCGAGTGCCATATATTGCAGTGCTTTGAAGGCACATTTTCCACGTGCCCACTCGGTATCCGGTAGCGGCATGAGCCCGATCGCAAAGGTTTTCATTTGTTCAATTTCAACAGCTTTGCTCCAGGGAATGAATTCCAGGAAATCCGCTTCGAATTCCGGCTTGCGATCAGAGATCACGCAGAGTTGAAAGGGATGCGTAAGTGCCAGTTTTTTGAGAACAGGAATAAGTGGCAGCAGGTATGCTACTGTGGAATGTGTTCCGGTCCAACCGATGACGGTTTTGTTTTTCGCATGATTGATTGTTCCTTGGTGCAGGTTCAGGTCAATTGTTGTCGGAACGACCCGGACATCCTGGGCATAGTTCAGAGCGTAGTCGGCTAAAAATGCATTTCCGCAACTGACGCGGTGGGCAAGCCGGCAGATGGTCCCTGTTTTACGGTGCCACTTCAGGCGGGAAACGAAAGCATTTCCCGCGGAGGTGTTTTGAAGCCAGATTGCATCGTCGAAATCATAAATGATTGGTTTGCGCAATACGCGTGCGATGAACCATTCGAAGACGGGCGGTCCCACCGGCGCAGCTTCGCGATGAATAAAGACGAGGTCTGCTTTCGAAAGTCTGAATAACAGTGCTGTTCGCCGTATGAAGCCGGCCAGAACGCCCGTTAATTTTGCTCCGATTTTTCCTCTTTTATAGAGGTCCTGCCAGGCTTTTTCGGACAGAAAGGCATGCGTTGAAAAACGAAAACCCTGTTCCCGGAGGAAGGGAAGATACTGCTCGAAACGAAAGCGCTGCGATGCGGCCGTTCCCTGCGGATAAGGACAAAGAATAAAAACGTGTTTGGATTTAGTCATTGCTTTTTCCACGAATGCTGTCGATCACTTTTCGGATTCCTTCTTCGAGTGGCATCAGGTCGCGGTTGAGCAATGTTTTCATTTTCGTGATGTCCGGTTGACGACGGGTCATATCACCATCCGGAAGTGGCGGAAGGTGAACGATCTTTGATTTGCTGCCTGTTTCACGAATGATCATTTCCGCCAGTTCGAGTATCGTTGTAATGCGATCGTTTCCGATGTTAAAGACATCGTTTTTAAAACGCTCTTTATCCATGGCGTTCACGCAGGCCTGTACATTGTCATCGATGTAGCAGAACGTACGTGTTTGCTGCCCGTCACCGTAAACGGGGATGTCTTCGTTTCGTAGTGCGGCACGTATGAAGCGCGACATCACGAAGTCCGTACTTTGCTTGGGACCGTAAGTGTTAAAGAAGCGAAAAATGGTGTAATCAAGGCCGTATTCCTGCTCATAAGACCGGAAATAGGATTCCCCGACATTTTTGACCACGGCGTAAGGCAAGCGGGAATTGAGCGGAGTGGTGTGTTCGTTTTGAGGCAGGTGCACCGGTTCTCCGTATACTTCGGAAGAAGACGAAAAGAAAACACGTTTCACACCGGTATTTTTGGACAGGTCGAGGATGTTTCGGATTCCCTGGATGTCGTTCAGTACCATGACCGGGTTTGCAAGTGTTCGTTTCACCCCGACAACGGCTGCATAATGAAAGACATAATCAAAACCGGAAGAAGTCATGATCTGCGCGATCTCGCTGAAATTGTTGACATCACAGCGAATGAAACGACACTTTTTGTGCGTCGGGATATTCTTTTTGTAACCCGTCAGAAAATTATCGACAAGCACAACAGATTGCACTTCTTCGCGGGCCAGCAGGTAGTCTGCCAGGCTGCTTGGAATGAAACCGGCTCCCCCTGTGATTAGTACTTTCATAGTTTTCGTGTTATGGCTTTGCGAATATAGCCAAATTAATCATCAAACGGGGAGAAGGGCAGCGGGTTTGCCAGGCCTGTAAATTTTACTTTAAAATGAGACTCATCGACGGATCCAGTCCTGCTTAACGATAAACTGTTGCCACTTCCAGGCCGAAATAAGCATGTCGTCCAAACTGTATTCTGTTTTCCAGCCCAGTTTTTCGAGGCTTTTTGCCGAATCCGAGTAAATGGCTTCCACATCTCCGGGACGCCTGCTTCCCACGGAATAGTTTAGTTCCATGCCGGTCGCTTTTTCAAATGCCCGGATGGCCTCGAGTACCGTAACACCGTTTCCGGTTCCCAGGTTAAAGACATCACGTGAAACGTCGTTTGACAAGGCATAGTGCAGGGCGTCGATGTGTGCCCGCGCGATATCCGAAACGTGCACATAATCCCGGATACAGGAGCCGTCGCGCGTTTGAAAGTCATCTCCGAAAACCTGCATCGATTCGCGAATCCCGATGGCTGTTTGTGTAATTACCGGTACCAGACTGGTAGGAGCCTGTAGCGGAAGTTCCCCAATTAAACCACTTTGATGCGCCCCCACGGGGTTAAAATAGCGTAATGAAATGGCTTTGAAACCGGGGGTCGAATCAGTAAAATCGGCGAGTATATCCTCACCCATCTGCTTGGTACGTGCATAAGGCGATTCGGCGCGATTGAGCTTTGTTTTTTCATCCACGGGCAACTCGGAAATATTCCCGTAAACGGAGCAGGAGGAAGAAAAGATAAATGCCTGTACACCGTTTTCCCGGCAAACTTCCATGAGGTTTAGCTGAGAAACAAGGTTATTTCGATAGTATTTTTCAGGGTACTCAACCGATTCCGGCACAGACTTGAGCGCTGCAAAATGGATCACGGCATCAACAGGAGATTCGGCTTTGAAAATACGTTCCAACGCTTCGCGGTCACACAGATCTACCGGGTGATTGCGAACCTCTTTTCCCGAAATTTTTTCAAGTTGCGTAATGATCTGCGGATAAGAATTGGAGAAGTTATCTATTGAAACGACTTCATAAGGGGTATTGGCCAGCAATTCGGCAACGGTATGTGAACCGATGTATCCCGCGCCACCGGTCACGATTATTTTCCGGGTTTTGTTGTCGGACATATCTTTCTGAGCTTCGTGTGTTTCGACAAAGTTCCAGTTTTTTGCGATATCAACCGTATATTTTGCGATATATTTCTTCCGCGATCGCAAAGTTACGCCGGGTTTTCGCGAGTGCACGAATGCGTTCCATACGTTCCTTGTCATTTTCCGACAAAATTTCGTCGATTTCGCGAATGCTTTTTCGATACGATTCAACCGACAGATCGTTCCATACGCTTCCTGCACGGGCCTCTGCGATCAGTTCAGAGTCGTCTGAAATCCCGGCCGGAATTATCACGGGAAGCCCGAGTGCCCAGTATTCGCCATCTTTGATCGGTGTACAGTATTTTTTCGAAGGCACGGGTTTAACGGGGGTGATGGCGAAATCTCCCAGTCCCAGGTAATCGGCAACCTCTTCGTGGGGCACAAAGCGTAAGGTAAGCGCACTTTCGGGAAAACCGGATCGTTCCAAAAACGGAAGTAAAGAGTCGCGCGAACTGTTGGTGAGCAAGAGCACATGGAAGTCTTCCCCCCAATATGCGCGGGCTTCGCGGAAAAAATCAAATACTTCCTGGTCCAGGTAAATGCCCCCGAATTTTCCGGCATAGACGCACACCCGTTTGTTTTCGAGTCCGAGTTCGCGCAGTAGTTTTTCATTTTTGAGTTTTGCCGGATCGAAGAGCGAAAGATCCGTACAGGCCGGTTTTACGGAAAATTTCTGTTTCTCAAAGTTGTATTTAACACGGGCATATTCCTGCATGTTTCGTGTGGCCGCAATGACTTCCGAGGCGCGAAAGACTTGTTTTTTTTCAAGCCGGAACAGTAGTTTGAATGCAAAGCTATCCCTGTTCCAGGTACCGTTTTCCACCATTGCTTCGGCATGTGGCTCGAAACTGTCCAGGATAAGTTTTTTTCCCGAAAATACTGCGAGCAGGTATCCGAGCGCACCGGCGGGCGTACACCAGCAATGTATGTGACTGATCCGGCCAAACAGGCATTTAAAAAGCAGGCGACAGAAAGCCGAAAAATAGGTGAACGAACCGCGCAGACCGAAGGGACGGAAGTCGACCGAGCGGATGAAAATATTTTGTTCTTCGAGTTCGCGAATTTGTTTTTCCCAGTTTTTGCGGTTTAAGAAAAAAGACGCTTTCCAAAAGGTGAACAGGAATATCTTCCGGTCGGCCGGTACGTATTTGCGCATGATTTGCACATAGGGCAGCGTATACGTCTGGATCAGTGCTTCATCGAAGCTCCAGGACGTGAGGATGAGGATGTTTCGCTGCTTGTTACGCATTACCATTTTTTCTTAAAGTCTCCGCGGGAAAAATATTTTTCAATGAAGCAATACATCAGGATGAAAAAATAACGACTGCCCATTTCACGGATTTTCAGCTTGGATTCACCGTGCTTACGATTTGTCCAGGAATTCGGTACAACTTTATAAGAGTATCCGCGAATAATTGCTTTCAACGGAAGTTCGATCGTCAGGTTAAAATGAGGCGATAAAAAAGGTTTAACGCCGTCGATGGTATGGCGACGATACAATTTAAAAGCATTGGTCGTATCGTTGTACCGAATGCGCATCACCATCCGAATGATCATATTTGCGATCCGGTTCATGCGTTTTTTTAAAAAAGGGTAATCGATCACCTTACCACCTTTGATAAACCGGCTTCCGAAAACCGCATCGTAGTTCCCTTCGATCATCGTCGTGTAGAAACGGATGAGGTCATATGGGGAATCCGAAAGATCGGCCATCATAATTGCCACGCAGTCTCCGGTATATCTTTCCAGGCCGTAGCGTACAGCGTAACCGAAACCGTTGGGACCGGTATTGGTTTCGAAACGTAACTGCGGATACACCCGACATAATTCTTCAAGACGTTGTACTGTGTTGTCGCGAGAATTATCGTTAACCACAAAGATCTCATGCTCTATTTTAACCCTTTGAAGTGCCTCATCGATCCGTGCGATCGTTTCACCGATTGACTCTTCTTCGTTGTATGCAGGTATGACAATGCTTAGTTTCATAGGGGCGTTTTGTTTTCGTAAATGACTTCATAAAAGTTACCGAAACCATGTCGTATGCGAGCGGCCTCCTCAAAGCCGTATTCCATAAGAAAAGATGTGATCTTTATGGAATCCAGTCTGTTTTTATACATGTCGTCATTATGACTTTCCAGTTGAATATAATGCACTTTAATATCCGTTTTTTTCTCAAACAAACCTTTGAGACAGCTGAGTTCGTGTCCCTCCACATCCAGTTTTAGGATATCGATTTTTTGGACGGGATGAATTGCCAGGAAATCAGCCAATGACGTGACAGGAACCTGGTAAGCATCGCTGAAAATCGATTCTTTTTTAACTCCAAGGATACGCGCTTTTTTTTGTAGGTAGGAAGAATTAAGATTTAGTTGTTCAAACGTGGAAGTTTCATCGAGCACGCTTTCGTGGAAGGTCAATTCCCCTGATTGCTCACTTACCCCCAACTGATAAAGTTCGATTCCGGAAATGGATGCGTATTTTTTTTGAAGTAATCCAAAAAGCTTTTTATTTGGTTCAAAAGCCAAAATGCTTATGTGCGAATTAACCGACCTGAAAAAATCGATGGATTGTCCTTTGTTAGCCCCGACGTCAATCAGCAGTATGTCTTTCGCGTCTATTTTTTTTCTATAGAATTTGCGCAGTCGTGGATAGAAGAACAAAGCTTCATTCAGTGCGATCAGTTTTTGAACAAATTTGATTCGCCTGCTCAAGATTTTTCCAGTATTTGAAGGATTAAAAGGCTGCTCATTTTAAAGTCGCTTTGTGAATGCTTCATGGATTTGAAGGAGGATATCGTGCACATTGTACTGTTGTTTCCAGTCAGGATAATGATTTTTAAAACGCCCGGTATCGCTGATCCACCAAATATGATCTCCAATCCGGTTTGTTTCCGAGTATTCGTAATTCATTTCTTTTCCGCTTATCAGTTCGCAGAGTTCGATCGCTTCGGCCATTGAGCAGTTTGAAAACCGTCCGCCTCCGGCATTGTAAACTTCACCTTGTCTTGGATTTTGATGAAAGTGCCAGAACATGCTGACGAGATCACGACTGTGGATATTGTCGCGAACCTGTTTGCCTTTATAGCCGAAAACGGTATAGCGGTCACCTGTAATGGCGCATTTCATCAGGTAAGAAAGGAAACCGTGGAGCTGTGTTCCGGAATGGTTCGGCCCGGTGAGACATCCGCCGCGAAAGACAGCTGTATTGATGCCAAAGTATTTGCCATATTCCTGCACCAGCACGTCTGCGGCTACTTTTGAGGCACCGAAGAGCGAATGTTTGGTTTGGTCAATACTCATCTGTTCATCGATTCCCTCTTTGAAATACGGATGCGACTCATCGATTTCCCACCGTTTGTCCATTTCAACCAGGGGTAGTCTGTTCGGTGTATCTCCGTATACTTTATTTGTGGATGTAAAAATGAAAGTGGCATCCGGACAATGATTCCGTGTCATTTCGAGCAGGTTCAGCGTTCCGTTCGCATTTACCGTAAAATCCATTTGCGGGTCGCGTGCAGCCCAGTCGTGACTCGGTTGCGCTGCCGCGTGAATAATTAGCCGGATACCCGATCCGTTTTCTGTAAAAATACGCTCCAGGGCCTCAACATCGCGAATATCCGTATTGAAGTGTTCGAAGTTGGGAAATTGCTCCTGCAATCGTTTGGTATTCCATTCCGTGGAAGCGTTTTCGCCAAAGAATCGCTCGCGCATATTATTATCGATACCGATTATGCGATCGAATTTCCCGGCAAAAAAGGCAACCGACTCACTTCCGATCAGGCCCGAAGACCCTGTTATCAGGCAAATTTCATTCATTTTTTCTCGTAGTTAATGTCCAGGTCGAAGAGCGAATGTTCTTCCAGGTATTTATAACTATTTATCATTTTCCTGTTTTCTTCTGTAAATGTATCGTAATTCCGTTTGCCGAGATAGTTTATGATATTCGAATCAGCCTTAAAATAATTGTTTTTCAATAGGGACTTTTGTACTTCCGGGTTTAGGATATTGTCTAGATAGAGATTTTGACCATTTGAGAACATTGCATCATCAAATGGGTAATAATTGATTTTTGAATAGAGCACGGCATTATTCATAGCTTCTTTATTCTTAAAGTTGCGATAACTGTAAATTCGTTTGGCCTGAATATTAACTGCTGTAAAGACAATTGCGTAAACAGTCAGAACTCCGGTAATAATTTTATGGTGTTGCTTTGTGCGAAATCCGCTTAAGGCAAGAAAAAGCATCATGAAAAGCGGAGGAAACAGTAGAATGGAATAATAATAGTGAATCTCATTTTCGGGCATAGATGCAATTTGCGACCTGCCTATTGCCATTGATATTGTAGAAATGACCAGGTAAACAATTGAAAAGAAAAACAATTTTCCATGGTTCCTGAAGGCAAAGTAAGCCTGAATAAAAAATAGTAAAAGAGCCAATGCCAGGAGGTAAGAACCGGCAAAATTCCTGATAAAGAAAAAACGCGTTACTGAGACGTAAATTAACTTAAGAAAACTAATGACAATTGAAGCCGAATTTTCAAAAACTGATAAAATCCCGATCTCTTCTTGCGAAAAAGACTTTTGGATGACAAGAAAAATAATTTGGATACCGATCAGCACTACCAGGTGTTTTGAAAGTAACTTACGATCTTCCAGTATTGAATGAAAAATAAAGAGACATGGAAAAAGGACCCCGTTACCAAAGAAATAATTTTGACCGATAAGCAGTATCAAAAAAAGAAATAACTTCCCCGAAGTTCGCTCCTTAAGGTATATAAAGTAATAAAGTATGGTTAGTATCTGGAATAACAGGTGCAAAATTACTCCCTGCTGGAAAATCCAGTATAGGATATCGGCAAAATTCGGATGCAGGCAAAAAAGTAATGAAATAAGGAGTGCCAATGCTGATTTGGACGGATTGATTTGTTGACACAATTTAAAGAAAGCGTAACTTAAGATTCCCCAAAGCAAAACGGATAAAATTTGAAAACATAAGGCATTCTTGCCGAAAACGGAGAGTTCGAGGTAATAGATACTCTTGAAGAGAGGTATAACATGTGCACCATGTCCTTCGAATATGTATCCGCCACTTAAATAATCGTTCGAAGCATAACGCATAATGAACGACCAGTCGTCGGATTTAAAAAAGGCAAACGGATCAACCCAAACAAGTAAAGCAAGCACGATAAATCCAATGGCAATCGCTTTCGTTTTATTCAAACCTGTTAAGCCTAAATTGTTGATCATGAAAATAATGGTTTTAGCATTCGTTCATTCTCATGTATCCAGTTAAAGACATCTTCGAACACGTTCTGCGCAGAGCGCTCTGGCTGCCAGCCGGTATTTTGCGTAATCTGCGTATTATCTGAAATGTATGCTCTCAGATCAGCCGGACGATTTTCGGGTTCGAACGCAATCTGAATTTTATTTCCTGTAATTTCTTCACACATGCGGGTCATTTCCATTAAGGACGCACTGGATGCCTGGCCACCTCCCGCATTGAAAACATGTCCTGCAAACGAATCCATGTTTTGAATTTGAAGATCAACGAGGTCGACGAGATCGTCCACGTGCAAAATGTCACGTACCTGTTTGCCAGTTCCGCCGTACCCAATATAAGAAAGTTCCTTTTTCCAGTAATGCCGCGCCATCCAAAGTGTAACCACACCCTGATCTGTTTTACCCCACTGCCCCGGACCTGCGACTACGCCGAACCTGGTAACAGCGGCATCCAGTCCGTAAAATGCGGCATACTCGCGAATAAATAATTCGGAAGAAAGTTTGGTCGTTCCGTAAAACGAACGAGCACCCGTAAGATCTAACTTTTCTGAAATGCCTTTCTCAGAGATTCCCGGCTCATTTTGTACGCTGTCAAAATCAAAGCGCGTATCATTTTCTATGAAATTCGCGCCTTCTATTTTGTCAATCGGGTATACGCGACTCGTCGAAAGAAAAATCAGTTTTGCCTTCTGTTTTAGGCATGCATTAAAGCAATTGATGGATCCGTAAAGGTTGTTATTGATCACATACGTCGGGTCCGTATTGAGCCCGGCCAACACTGAAGGTTCGGCAGAAGCTTCAATGAGCAGGTCGAAAGCACTAGTAGCTTCCAGATCTTCGGAGTTCCGGATATCTCCATGTATGAAATGTATTCCGTGTTGTCTGAACTTTTCGAGGTTTAATTCGGAACCGCGGCGCTTCAGGTTGTCAAATACAACCAGCTCATATTCGGGATAACGAGCGCGCAGTGCGAGAGCAACGGAGGACCCGATGAATCCGGCCCCGCCGGTAATAAGTATTCTCATAGATGATTGACTAACGTAGTTCGGGATGATACCCTGTTTGAAGCAAAGTTAACGATTCCTGATAAACGCTTGTTAGCATCCGGTTAAATCGTATGTATCCGGATTTTGTATTTTTGAGGCTACATCGAAACAGATTTAAAACAACGCTATTGGAACTACATACAACATGTCCGCTCTGTACTTCGGAAAAGCTTATCAAACTCCGTGCTTATCATGAGAAAAAAGGCCTCGTCCGCTGTGGAAATTGCGGCTTCGTGTTTATGGAGCGCATCCCGACCGCTGCCGAACTGAATGATCATTACAGCGTTTATGCATACGAGCATGCTGCAGAAATTTCGCCGGTAACGGTTAAAAGTTACCAGCGCCTCCTGGATGAATTCGAAAAATTCAGATCCACCAATCGCATACTCGATGCTGGCTGCGGACAGGGATTTTTCCTGAACGAAGCCAGAAAGCGCGGCTGGGAAGTCTACGGAACCGAATATTCCGAAAGAGCGGTGGAAATTTGTCGCGAAAAAGGCATTGAGATGCGTACGGGTGCTCTATCAGAGAACCTGTTCGACCCGGAATTTTTTGATGTGATCACTTCCTTTGAAGTAATCGAACATATCAATAATCCATTGGAAGAGATCAAACTTATAAAACGTTTTTTAAGACCGGGCGGACTTTTTTACTGTACCACGCCGAACTTTAATTCCGTAATGCGCTATTACCTGAAGGAAAATTACAACGTGATCGAATACCCGGAGCACCTTTCCTATTATACCAAACGCACCTTAAGTAAACTCTTACGGGGAAATGGTTTTAAACGCATTCGTTTTTTGACTACAGGGCTGAGTATTAGTCGTATTCAGGATTCGGGCAAAACTGATAAGGTCCAAAAAGCAAGTGCCTCTGAAGTTTCGAAGGATGAAATGCTACGCCTGCAAATTGAACGAAAATGGTGGCTGAAGCTCGCGAAAAGTCTTGTTAACCGGGTGCTAACCATGACCGGGACCGGCCTTACCCTGAAGGGATATTTCGTAAAGAAGTGATCACCACCTGAGAACAAGGTGTTTGAGAATGGCCATAAAGCGACGTTTAAAGAGTTCTGCCGGACTGTTCAATATGCCACGTATCAAATACAGCAGTGCCGTTCCTTTATGTTTCCCGGTCAAAGCCAAATGAAGTGCAATATACGTGTAACAACTGCCTTTGAGCAGGTGAAAGCATTTTCCGTAATAGTGCATGGTAGTCGAATTCTGGCGGACCTGTTTCAAAAAAAGCTCAAAACGACGGACCAGTTTTTTCTTATCGGTTTGAATAACGCTGCGTGCTTCATGATTTAGAATTGCTGAAGTTACTACCGGATGGAAATGCAACTCAATCTGCGAAGCGATTCGGAGCCACAGTTCCCAGTCTTCCAGGGCAGCCATTTCACGATTTTCCCAAAAAGGGTTGTTCCGGGCGATATCAGAACGAAGGAATACAGCATTTAGACTCAGGAAATTTCCTTTTATGAGCTGTTTATTGAGGTTTCCTCCAAAGGAGTTATAAACCTTTTTTCTGCCGGTTGAATCTATAATTTCGTAACCGGTAGCAAAAAATACAGAATCCGGGTGGTTGCGGATGTAATTTGCGGCCTCCCGGAAGTAATTGGGGTAGGCAAGGTCGTCCGAGTCAAAAAAGGAAATGTACTGTCCTTTTGACATGCGTGCACCGTAGTTACGTGCGGCACCGCGTTCCGAATTTTCGATTTTGAAATAACGCAGACGATCCTTGAAATTTTCGCGAATCAACGCCTCGGTATGGTCCGTGCTCCCGTCATCCACCACAATGATTTCGTAGTCATCGAATTGCTGCTCCAATAGAGAATTGAGTGTTTTGGGCAGGTGTTCCGCGCGGTTATAAGTCGGTACGATGACAGAAAAAAGAGGACTCTCATTCATTCGGTAATTCATTTAATTGCTTTAAACGGTCACAAAATTTTCTCGTAAAAAGATCTGCACCGCGGGCGTTGAGATGTGTAGCGTTGTAAAAATACTTTCGATCCCAGCAGATCGGATCATTTGAAAAATCAAAAAAACGGAGATTGAATTCTGCGGCAAGTTCGTTAAATAGCTGCAGTACCTCTTGTCTGTTTGTTATAAATTCTTGCCCTTCAATGTATTCCGGAGGGTAAACCAGTGTGAGCAGAATTTGCTTTTTACAGCAATCCTTTGCGAATTTCCGAAACAGTTCAACACTTGCCGTATCAATTTTTGCGTAAAAGCCGTCCATTTCGCGGCGCGCATCTTCGAGGTCATTATTCCAGTCACGGTCCTGCCCGCGGAATCCTCTAATTCTGTACTTTTCCAGGTCTTTTTCCGGATGCAGGGCTTTGTCTATAGCATCATATTTACCGAAATAGCGTAAAAGAGGGACATAAAAATCCCCTTTGTTAAATCCTTCGTAAGAGGATGTATACTTACGCATGTTTTCGTTGAACGCCATATAAGGCAGGAACTGCTCCAGGTTATAGAGTTCCTTTTTTTTGGTCAGGCTGAAAATGTCCATTTCCAGGATAATTTGTGTGGGGGCTGTGTTGTTATCCAGGTATTCGAGATGCTGCATGTATTCCAGCCAGAAAGTCTGTCCGTCCATCCCGAAATTATAAACCGCTCTTCCGAGTTCGTTTTGCATAATGGAAGGGTTGAACTGTACCCAGGCCCGGGATGATCCATAAATGGCAATGTCACACCTTATCTCACCATTATAAATATCGTTCCATACTTCATAAACTCCGCCGTAATCATGCGACCGCCTTAGCCGTGAAGACAGGATGTAATCCAGTGGCCATGCAAGCAAAATAGCCGGTAAAAAGAACACAAGTAATTTTTTTAGGAACTTTTTCATGATCAAAACTGGAAATAAATAAATTCCTGTTGCTTTCCGCCAAACCAAAGAATGGTAAAAATAATAAGATAATAGAAGGAATACCTGAGTGGTAATCGCCATTTGCTGCCAAGTTGTTGAATTGCGTAGGGCTCATTGCGTCCTCTCCATTCGATCAAAATAAATAAGGTGACGATCACAATAATTTGTAAGGCCCTTGTTTTTCCGTAAAAAGCCGGTACCGTAAACAGGGAAGCTGAAAAGATTTCGGAAATATAGCTGATGGCGTGCGTCATGCTTTCAGCCCGGAAAAAGATCCAGGTGAAAACCGTTAAGGTAAAAGTACCCAGGATTGCCAGCAGTTCTTTAGGGTGCGGAAAGTTGCTGCCGTTTGCAACAATTTCCATGTGGCGACGGTTTTTACCGCCAAGGATCAGAGGCAGGAACCAGATGGCATTCAAGGCTCCCCAGGTAATAAATGTCCAGTTCGCGCCATGCCAGAAACCGCTCAGTATAAATATTATAAAGGTATTTCGTATAAGCAGCCATTTGCTACCCCGGCTTCCGCCCAACGGGATATACACATAGTCACGGAACCAGGTTGAAAGGGAGATGTGCCAGCGTCGCCAAAATTCAGCCATGTCCCTGGAAAAATAAGGGTAGGCGAAGTTTCGCATCAGGTCGAATCCGAAAAGTCGTGCCGTTCCGATAGCGATGTCCGAATAACCGGAGAAGTCTCCATATATCTGGAACGTAAAGAACAGGGCACCAATCAAGAGCGTACTTCCGGAATAATCCGCCGAATTATTAAAGATCATGTTCGCGTATTCAGCGCAGTTATCAGCAATGACGATTTTTTTGAATAAACCCCATAGAATCTGTCTCAGTCCATCAGTGGCCAGTGCATAATTAAAGGTCCTTTTCCGATAAAACTGTGGTAGCAGGTGAGTCGCTCTTTCGATCGGGCCGGCAACGAGTTGGGGAAAAAAACTTACAAAAGCAGAAAAAGCGATAAAGTCCCGGGTTGGCTCCAGCTTGCGGCGATATACATCAATGGAATAACTCATCGTCTGGAATGTATAAAAACTAATTCCCACGGGAAGCAAAATTTGGAGCGTGTGTGGATTGAAATCAGTGCCGAACAGCCGAAAGGCTTCCACGAAGTTTTCGGCGAAGAAATTATAGTACTTGAAAAAACCGAGAAATCCGAGGTTAATGACGATACTGGTCCAGAGCAATAGTTTTCGTTTAGAGTCGGATAATGTCTTTATTAAGCCGATACCAACCAGGTAATCAACCAGTGAACTAAACAGGATTAGCGAAAGAAAACGCCAGTCCCACCAACCATAGAAAAGATAACTGGCTATGACGATCAGTATATTTTGAAGGCGAATCGTTTTATTAAAAACAAACCAGTAGAGTAGGAAGACCACCGGTAGAAAAACTGCAAAATCGATCGAATTAAAGAGCATGCATCAAATTTTGTATAAGTCTTCGAGTTTTTGGATCATATTTTCCAATGAAAACCGTTTCTTAACCGTTTTGTAGCCGTTTTTTCGGATTAAATCATACAAATCCGCATCGTTTTTAAGCTCGTTAAGTGCCCGCGTGATTGCTTTCGAATCCTTATAAGGCACGACCAGCGCATTTTTGCGGTCCTCTACTATTTCAGAAGCAATGCCTGAGCGTGTGACAACCGATGGTAACCCCGAAAGCATCGTTTCAATATAAGTTTGACCGAATGCTTCGCTACGTGCATCTATGGGGACATGTACGAAAATGTCGAAAATCCTGTAAAGTGCAAAAACATCTTCTTCAAACGGAATTTCAACGTAACTTTTTGCGGGCAGGTCTGCCAGTGATTCCCGAATTTCCGCTTTATAAGGACCGTCGGCATTAGCGAGCACGAGCAGTGAATCCGGTTGATGTTTCAGGAATTCCTGAAAAGCCGGAATGACGTATTGTACACCTTTCCATTCAATATAACGCGAGATCACTCCGATGACCGTTTTTTGGCGATCAATGTTGTGTTTGCGAGCGATTGCTTCAATACGCGCCGTATCAATGTGCTCAAAATCACTGATTCTGAACCCGTGATTGATATCCGTAACTTTTTGCGGGTCAACCCCTTCGAGTTCAACCAAGATTTCCCGGACATTTTCGGAAATGGCAACAATTTCGGTTGACAAACGGTTAATGAGTCGGTCGTACTTCACGGCCTGCGGATGAAAATCGTGGTGGATCATCGCGTTGTGTCGCGTATGAATGCGTTTTCGGACACCGGCTAGTTTTGCGGCAATGAGGCCCACCAGGGAGGCGTCGAACAAATGCGCATGCACCACGTCGATCCGGTTCCGTTTCAAATAGCGCCGGGTTTTCAGGATAGCCGCAGGCAGCTGTTTTTTTCCACTGTAAGCGATTCGATGAACGGCGATCTCCTGCGCGCGTAGATGGTCTTCTAAAGGTGTGTTCCGGTCGTTCAGCAGAATAAAGTGCAACTCGAAGCGAGAAGAATCCAGTGAAGCTGCGATCCATTCAAAAGCAATGGATTTGTGAACGAACGATATGATGTAAGCAACCCGGATCAATTTCTGGCAATTAAATCGAAATGACAATTTGAGAAATCCTGCGATGAACGGATGTGGTTGCCGCTTGCCGCATCTTCCAGAATAGTATAATTCGGTTCCAGGAAGGCTATGAGTTCACGGGCAGAACTTCCCTGTTCCTTAAGGTTGTTATCATTTACCTCGATGAATAAGGAGGGCCTGTTTTCAGTGAGAGTCCTTACGGCTCCTTTCAGTACTTCCATTTCAAATCCTTCAACGTCTATTTTGATGAGCCCGACATCCGTAATAGCCGATTCGCTACAATAGTAATCGATGGTTGTAATGTCCACGAGGTTGAAATCCTTCCCGGCACTTGCGGATATCCGGTTTCCGCCGAGGTTATCAGGTGTTACGACAGCCAGTTTGAGCCGGTCTTTTTGGCTTCCCAGCCCCAGGTTAACAGGGTTTACTTTGAGTTGCCGGTTCAGAGCGCAGTTTTTTTTCAGCACGCTAAAATTATAGGGATCCGGTTCAAAAGCAACAACCGGAAGATCATTATTGCTGGCAAGTGTTAGTGCCGTATATCCGATGTTGGCGCCCACATCCAGTATCGTACCACCTTTAACAGGCAGTTTCACAAGTCTTTCAAAGCCCGGATCGGCGAATCCAAAATAAACAAAGTGACCGATGTAATCCGAAAGATCGGTTTCCAACTGAACGCCATTAATACTTGTCTTCCGGATACTTTTCTTGGGATATTGATAATAATTCGGTGCGAGCTTTGCAGCAAAGTTATTCCCGTGTCTAATGGCTCCGCTCAATTTATTTTCAGCAGCCCGAAACATCAACAAGCGGCGAATACCGTTAAATAGCCTGGTCTTTATGTTCAATTTTTTTGTAGTCATAGGTGTAACCCCTGAACATGTAAAGACCGGTGAGTAACTCCACATGTTTTACATAAACAGGATCAAATAAACGAAAATTAGGAACGCAAAAGGCCGAAAAAAGGAAGAAAAATCTGAAATTGTATAGTAACTTATAACTGGTTTTTCGAATCCGGCTTGCGGAGATCTGAAGGTCCGTATAACCGAGGCTAAAGCCTATACGTTGTGTCAGCGCGTTTCGTCTTTTTCTGGCAAGCCAGCCCTTCAGTCCGGTTCGGTCTCTTTCATTGTGATAAATAACCTGTTTGGGAAGAATGAAAAATTGAAATCCGGCTTCTTTGAGGCGTTCTGTCAGGTCGTGGTCTTCAAAACCGGCATACAAAAAGCGGTCGTTGTATCTTCCAACCTCTTCGAAATCCGATTTTCGGATCATTAGGAAATAACTTGCCATGCCCGAATGACTGATAAACTCTGCGTCTTTCCATTCTGCATTTTGGCCGATCCAGCCCTGGAGTGACGTATATCCTATTCTGTTTAGAAATCGTCCGAATTTAGTTTTCGTTAACCGGTATTGCAATTCTGCGGGATATTTCCAGTTGGGTAAGAATATAGTTTTAGTTTTTGCGCGGGTTTCTGCAAGTACTTGATCAATCACTTCTTTTGAAACAAGCATATCATCATCCAGGAACAAGAGGAACTGTCCCTTCGCCTGCTGTGCTCCGAAGTTGCGCGCAGAAGCGGCGCCCTTCTGAGGATTTCTAAAAAGCTGAATATTTTCATCAACGGCTAAGTCGGAATTGCTATCATTTATAACGATTATTTCAGCATCTAATCCAGCGATAGCCTGTCGTAATTGTTTAAACGTTTGTTGAAGGATGTGCTGTCTGTTGCAGGTGGGTATAATAACGCTAAGTTCTGTCATGATCGGCGTGCTTATATCCTATGGCAAATCTTCCGAATCGGTCTTTGGTATACCTGGTAAGCTTTTGCAAAGTCCCTGAATTTTTTAATGCTGCTGATTTCACGCTTCTCAAAAACTCCACTTTATGTACATCGTCTATAATGAGAAGGCCATTTTTTTTAAGTCGATCCATAGATGTCTGGATGTAGTCTTTGCGAATTTCTACAAAATTCAGATCAAGCAGGATACAATCGAATTTTACAGCGGTTTCAGTCGTCAAAAACGTATTTAGAGTCAAAAGTTTGTCGGTATTCACTTGTTTCTCCTCCAGATAACTTCTTGTTTTTTCTAACCATTCGTCATGATCATCGACGGACCAGACGATTACTGTGTTTTTTGCCTTTTTCTGATATAGTCGAAAAATGAAGGAGCTGAAACCAGAGCCAAGATCTAATACGGTTTTTGGTTCATTAGCCACGCACCATTCAAAAATAAATATGGCCAATTCAAGTGACATGGCCATTTCAGGAGAGGATATAGTGCGCACATAGGATTGATGTTCGCGACGAATCAATTCGAGGTCACTTTCATCTGAATTCGAACTTTTTGAATGTTTCGGAAAGTCGGAAACAGGATACAGTTCTTTGAACAATAACATGTCCCTTTTTAATTTGTTTAACCCCATATCCGCTTTAATTGACATCTCTTACATCTCAGAAATTCAAAAGTACGAATGTTATTTAAATTTTCAGGACTAATCTCCATGAATTGAGCACGCTTCACATTTCTTCAACAGACCATGTTACGGACGGGTCGAAGACCTTATTGAATTTTGGGTCGGGAAGAAATCCGGAACTGCCAAATGCAGCCGCTTCGACCCGTAAGTTAAGGCATGAACGTTTGACATCTATATCTCCTGAATCGGTTCCGAGATGCACGTCGATGAAGTATAAACCCTCAAATAATAGTAATTCAGGCATACACATGGAAATGACTCCCTTACTGATAGCTGACGAAGTTAACTTCCGAATGTAGTGCGTATTATTTATTCCATAAATCGCGTTGCCCTCACTATCATAAATTATGACGCCAAGGATCGGGTTACTTAAGCCGTCGGGGCATTCAAAATACACCTTAATTTGCCACTCAGCCCCCATGTGTGAGGTGGAAGAAAGGTGACCATCAGAATATAATTCAATTTTCCGGATATGTTTCTGATCATCCGGATAGGTGACAATGCCTAAATCCTGCTGACTTTCGCGGAGAGCCAGTTCTAAATACTGGGCAGTCATTGCCCGGGTCTTACCAAAGTCAACGAGTTTGCCCTGGCTCAATAATACCGATTTTTCACACAGATTTTCGACAGCCGACATATTGTGACTGACAAAGAGGACAGTTCTTCCGCTGCGCGCGACTTCGTCCATTTTACCCATGCACTTTTTTTGAAATTCCGCGTCGCCCACCGCCAGAACTTCGTCAATTACCAATACTTCATTTTCGAGAAAAGCCGCCACTGCAAAGGCCAGTCGTAACTGCATACCGGAACTGTAATGTTTCAGCGGAGTGTCCAGGAATTTTTCAACACCGGCAAAATCGACGATCGCATCGAAGTTTTTCAGAATTTCGACGCGACGCATTCCTAAAATGGAACCGTTCATGAAAATGTTTTCCCGGCCGGTCAGTTCCGGGTGAAAACCGGTTCCCACTTCCAGTAACGAAGCAATCCTCCCACGCGAAATAATTTTCCCGGAGGTGGGCGGTGTAATTCGTGAAAGTATTTTCAGCAATGTCGATTTTCCGGCACCGTTTTTCCCAATGATCCCGATGCTTTCGCCCGGATTTACCGAAAATGACACGTCCTGCAGTGCCCAAAAATCTTCCGTCGACGAACTCCTTCGAAACAGGCTGCTAAGACTGTCCCGTAAACTAAGATAGGGTTGCCGTGCTTCATGACTGATGCGGTAGCGTTTGCTGATTTGCTGTATTTCAAGTATCGGTTTCATGCCAGATCCGCAAAATAGGCTTCCGTTTTTCTAAAATAGAACAGGCCGGAAATGAAAAGAACCAACGTGGTAGTACCGCTGCACAGAATAGTCGTTAAGTTCATGTTATAATCACTGAAAACCGCGCGAATAAATTCAAGGGCACCGGCTATCGGATTGAACTGTAGCAGGAGTTGAGCGATCCGATTCTCCGAAATATCAGTTGGGAACATGATCGGAGAAAGAAATAAAAGTCCCTGGATGAAAAAGGGAAGTATGTATCGGACATCGCGAAATTTAACGTTTACCGCGGCGAGAAACATGCCGAGCCCGAGTGCCGCAAAAATTCCAAACAACAGGGCAAGGGGAAGATACAGGAAATTGATCCAGTTGACGTCAACCCGGTAAATAAGCAGAACGCCAGTGAAAACGAGAAGCGTTACCCCAAAATCGATCAGTGTTCCCAATATAGCGGAAATCGGGATGATGAGCCGTGGAAAGTAAATTTTCTTAATGATGTTCGCATTATTCACCATGGAGTTGGCTGCATTGCTCAGCCCATTGCTGAAAAGTCCCCAGATTAATAAACCACTGAGGGCAAAAACAGGGTAGGGAACGGGAAGTTTGCTGCTGGAACTGATTGCGTTTCCCAGGAAAAAAGTAAAAACGAGTGTCATAAACAGCGGTTGAAGCACTGCCCACATGATTCCAAGGAGTGTTTGCTTATACTTTACTTTGATGTCTCTCCAGGTAAAGTAGTAGATCAACTCGTTGAAATTCCAGAGTTCCTTAAATCCAAAAGAAAATTTACTTTTCGGCTTTATTTCGTATTCCATGGAATTCTTTAACGATTGCAAAAATAATAAATTTAAAACGCGTACTCTTCTTAAGGTAAAGGGAGTCCGCTAAAGGGCATCGGAATTTCCGGTTTTTTCGCCTGTGTTAATTTTAAGTTTTTGGTAATTGATCAGGAGAATTATCGCTAACAAAGGTAACAGTATCGCCTTAAGACGAACGAGCACTCCGAAAAGGACAGAACTTAATCCAACGATATATCCTAAGATAAATACGGTGACGAGGAGGAATAATAATAACTCATTTTTTACAAGGAGACGAAATTTTGAAATAGCATTTCGCCAAAACAGGAAGCGCAGACTTAATATAAAAAGTAAAAAACCCTCAAAAGAAAAGAAAAGCATGAATATAGAAGCGGACTCCCAAACATATGGCCGGAAAAAACTGGCGCTCAATGCGCCGGGAATTACCCGGATGAAGCCTGCTGTATTGAACTCGTTCAGCCCGAGGTCATAACGGTTATCACCATAATTGACATTGTTCGTGAAATCCTGCTGAACGACCATTAGTTCATGTGTGTATTTTTCGACCGACAGGGCTTCGTAGCGTTGTTGAAAACGGATGTAGATGACCGACATTCCAATTGTCAAGAGAATTGTGGCTGTGCTCAGCCCAAGGCGTGGAATAAGTCCCTGCACACGTTTTCGGACCATCAGATTAAGTACAAAAAACAATGGAATGATCAGCGCAATAAGCATAAATGAACGGATCGAAAGAAGAACGAAAATCATGAAACCGGCAAGCGCCAGTTTTGCAAGGCCCGGCCGTTCTCCGAACGAGATCCATCGGAAGAGTGCATAGATCAGGTAAAAAAACGCGATGTAAATAAAGGCGTCCTTGGAAATGCCTGAGCACCAAAAAGCAACCGTGGGCAAGAAAAGCATGGCGACAGCCGCATACAGTGGTCGAATGAAATCGTAACGCAGGATCAGGCGAAACAGTTTCCAGGACACACAAAAGGAGCAGGCGGAAATGAGCAGGTTTGCCGCCCAGTAACTGCCCATCCCGAGAAAAGTGAAGAGCGAACCGATCTTGCACACAAAAAAACCTTCGGATTCACGGTAGATCCAAATGGGTGGGTAGCCGGTACGGGTGTTGTAAACCCGGTAATAGTCGCTCATATCCTGTCCTGAAAAAAGTTGCTGGAAATACAATCCGGGATCTTCCATGAACAGGCGGTTCAATTTGATGGCTCCGTCGTAATAAGCCAGGGTATCGCCGCCATGATAATAATACACGTAAACAAGGCCGAACAGGAATCCGCCCAGCAACTTCATGAGCAGCCCGGGCATAAAATAGCGATATTCGGGAATGTCCCGCCGGGATTGATAGATCAGCCAGGCAACAATGCAGATCAGTGCAGTCCAGATGGTCATGGAAATGAGGTCCGGCAATGTTATTTCTGGGATCAGCATTGTATTTAATTCCTGCTAATGTAAGCAATCACAGCCGTTCGCGAAAAACTTATTGGTGATGATAGGGTTCTCCGCGCAAAATGGTCATCGCGCGATACACTTGTTCGAGGAAGATCATACGAACCATCTGGTGGGAAAAGGTCATGTCGGAAAGTGATACACTTCCTGCGCTTTTGTGATAAAGCTCTTCCGAAAAACCGTACGCACCGCCAATGATGAAACAAATGCCCTGCCCGCCGCGGTTGAATTGTTGTTGCAGGAATTTGGAGAAAGTAACGGAAGAATAACGCTTTCCTCCTTCGTCGAGTAGAAAAAAGGATTCACCCGGCCCGATCTTTCCCAGGATCTCCTGCCCCTCACGCTCCCGAACCTGTTCACGGCTCAGTTTTTTCTGGTTCCGGATATCCGGGACCTCAATGCGCTCGGCCTGGACATAGTGTTTGAGCCGGCCAAGGTATTCCTGCTCGCCGGCAACGAGGAAATCTTTGCCTGTTTTCCCGACACAGATCAACTTGATTTTCATAACGCAAAGAAACGAAATATTACGGCTGTTTTCCAGGCCTGGACCGGGGTTTTGAAAAAGGCATTATTTTTGTAATTTCGGTCAGCAAAAACAAGTAAATGGCTTTAATCTATAAATTACTGGCTTCGGTGATCATAGCAGTTTCGGTGGCGGCTTCAATTCCCTTCACCCAACTGGAAAGGGCCTTTTCGAATAATGACGCACAGGCGATCGTCGCCATGGGCAAAGACAAGATCCTGATGAATATCCAGGGTAAAGAAGGAGTTTACAGCCAGTCGCAGGCAACGCTTGTGCTGAAAGATTTCTTTGTGCGCCGACCGGGAACTGCTTTTCATTTCACTTATAAAGGTAAGGAAACGGACGAAGGGTGTTTTGCAGTCGGAAATTATGTTTCGAAATCAGAAACCTTCCGGGTCAGCATTCATTTTACGAAGATCGGCGATTCATACCGAATCGAAAACCTGAGTATCGAATAAGTATCAGAAAAAACGACAACTGAAGATAGCAGTGTCATCCACAAGGTCTAAGCTGCCGCGCCATTCATCAAGCTTCGAGAAGATCAGGTTGTTCAGGTCTTCCATCTTTAAGGGATAATAGTTGTGCACCATTTTTACGACCCGGTCCAGTCCGAAAGCCTCTTCCTCTTTGTTTTCGAGTTCCACGACGCCGTCGGTGTATAAAACAAGGGTCGTGTTCTGGCGCAATTCGAGTTGTCCGATATTCAGAAAGGGAAGTTCATCCAACATGCCCAGGCCGATCGTTCCCTGGTCGAGTAATTCCACGACGCGCCCGTTCGTCACGAAGGGATGGTTGTGTCCGGCATTGACGTATTGCAGTTGCCGCGTTTTAGCGTTGTAATACGCAATGAAAAAGGTAATGAATTTTTCCCCCTTCGCGCTGTTCATGACTTTCTTGTTGAGTTCTTCCATCAGGAAGGAAAGATCGAAGCGCTGATACTGGAAAAGCGTGCGGATCGTCGCCTGGAAGTTGGCCATTAGCATCGCCGCACTGATCCCTTTACCCGAAACATCTGCGATACAGATAATGTACTCGTTGTCTCCGAGTGGAATGAAATCGTAGTAATCTCCGCCAACTTCGTGACGTGGCTTGTACTTGGCAGAAATGTCCATTTTTCGATTCGAGGGCAGGTCGTCCGGAAAGAGCAGTTTTTGCATTTCCGAGGCCACCTCCAGCTCTTTTTTGATCCGTTCCTGCACGAGGCTTTCGCGCGTCATACGCTTGTTTTCGATCGCCACGACGATAATATTGGTCAGCGTCTGGATAAACGACATATTACTCATCGTTTCGGAAACGCGCATCTTTTCATGTTCCAGGCCGGCCACCAACAAATAGGCGAGGGGCTGACCCTTGTGCAGGATCGGTACGACAATGTCGAATTCGTTGAGTACGGCCGATGGCGACGATTCGATCACCGTTATTTCTCCGAAACGATACAGGTCGCGGCGAACATCGATCTCCCGGATCTTTCCCTTGAAGCCGACTTTAAGCAAACAGTTCCAGTGTTCCTGTTTGTTGAATAACACGAACTTGTCGAAGCCGAGTTGTTCGTGCAGGATGAATTCAAAGATGCGCAACAACTGGCTGACATCCTGGTTCGTATTGATCGCATTGGTGATCTCAAGCAACGAGTGCAGTTTGAAGTCTTTGAGCTTCAGCTGGTTTTCAAGTTCTGCAAGTTGCTGATCCGTCATTACAATTTTTCGAGTAATTCGGGCAGGCGACGGAGCGCCGCCATTTCCCGGAATTTGAGCTTTACTTCGGCAGCCGGACTTCCGAAGTAGGTCTTGCCGCCTTCCAGGTCCTTCGAAATACCCGATTGGGCCAGAACGATCGCTCCTTCTCCGATCGTAATGTCGGAGGCACAGCCGACCTGCCCCCAGAGTGTCACACGGTCTTCCACCTGCACGCAGCCCGCCAGCCCGACGTTGGCAGCCATCAGGCAGTGTTTCCCGATTACGGTGTCGTGCCCCACATGAACATGGTTATCGAGTTTCGAGCCTTCCCCGATAATAGTGGTGGCTGTTACGCCCGCGTCGATCGTACAGGATGCACCGAGTTCCACGTTTTTTTGAATGTGCACGTTTCCACAGGTGTGCATGCGCTCATAGCCTTCGGGTTTGCGCTTATAATAAAACGCGTTGAATCCGATTACGGAATTCGGCCCGATGATCACGTTATCTTCGATGATCGTACGATCAAGGATGGAAACACCGCTGTAAATGATCACGTTCTTCCCGATCTTCACATCGTTTCCAATGAAGGAGTTCGGATAGAGAACCGCCGAGTCGTCGATCTCGCAATTCGTACCTGTCATGTGCGTATGCGGATGGTAAGGAGCAAAATGCCTGGTAAGTCGGTTAAAATCGTCAAAGGGCTTTTCGGAAATGAGCAGACCTTTACCTTCCGGGCAGTCCACTTCCTGGTCGATCAGGATCGTAGTGGCAGCGCTGTTCAGGGCTTTTTGATAATATTTGGGATGATCCACAAAGACCAGGTCACCCGGCCGCACCCGGTGGATCTCGTTGATTCCGGTTACGGGATGATTCGCATCACCGACGAACTTACAGTTCAGGATTTCGGCAATTGCTGCCAGCGTATATTTTTCGGGTAATTGCATGTCACTGAATTTAACTGTTAAAGTTAGTTTTTGCAAATGGCTTTTCCGCATCGTTCGCGCGCGAGTTATCCTCTCCCCATTGTTAATCCGCGCATAAGAAAGAGATACTCAGGTAAAATAACTTAAAATAGTCTGAATTCAAACGAATGGATGTTGCCTCTTCACAAAAGAGAACGTACTTTTGCAATCCACGTATTTTTATGAGCAGGGAACGCGCTTTAAAGACAATTTACTGGAGTATTGCGGGAAACGTATTCCTCGTACTTTCAAAAGGAACGGCCGGTTATTTCGGTCATTCCTACGCGCTCATTGCCGATGCCATCGAATCCGGGTCGGATGTCTTTTCCTCGATCCTGGTGCTCATCGGTTTGCGCTTGTCCACGCGTCCGGCCGACAAAAATCATCCCTATGGTCATGGAAAACTGGAACCGGTAGTTACCTTTCTTGTGGTCGGTTTCCTCGTGCTTTCGGCAGTCGTGATCGTCTATGAAAGTATTCTCCACATCCAGACACCGCACGAACTCCCGCGGCCTTTTACACTGTATGTGCTTGGCGCCATCATTGCCTACAAAGAGATCTTTTATCGCTTTGTAAACCGCAAAAGTACCGAAACCGGCAGTTCTTCCCTGAAAGCAGATGCCTGGCACCATCGCAGTGATGCGATCACTTCCCTGATGGCTTTTGTAGGTATCAGCGTGGCATTGATACTCGGAAAAGGATATGAAGCAGCGGACGACTGGGCCGCAATCCTGGCATCGGGCTTTATTCTTTACAATGCTTACCTGATCTTTAAACCGGCCCTGGGCGAGGTGATGGACGAACAGGTTTACGAGGATATGGTTCGAAACATCCGTACGGCTGCCAAAGAAGTTACGGGAGTGGAAGTGACCGAAAAATGTTTTGTGCGAAAATCCGGGATGTATTACCTGGTGGACCTGCACATCGGTGTGGAAGCCGCTAAAACCGTAAAAGAAGGTCATGACATTGCACACCGGCTCAAAGATCACCTGCAGGAGGAGTTCCCGACGATTGCGGATGTGCTCATTCACGTGGAGCCTTTCCCGCACGTGCACGATGATGCGAAGACATTACCGACCGCTTAGATCTAAATTCCTGAGGAAGTTATTTTTCCGAAACTGAACCGATTGAAGTTTGGCCTGTACATACTGGAAATTAAAAAGATTTCATGATGAAAAAATACCTGTTGGCCTGCTTTGTGGCTATTGCTTTAACCTCATTTTCGCAAACAGCTTCGATTCATGCGGGACGTGTTTCCGCAGAAGATATAAACATAACGGAAGATAACTTCGGGCAGGTCCCGTATGAATATGAAGTTCGCAGTTCTCCGGATACACTTTGGGTGTTGTCGGACAGTACCTTTGCGGTGGTGAAGTACCGAAAATTATTGTTGCAGAACGGAAGCGATAAAGAGGGTTCCATAATGTACCGGGATACGATTCAACTCGGTAACCCGGATGCCATCGACATGACGTCGGAAGAATTCCGGAAAAGCTATCCATCAAATACCGTATTTGTTTATAAAACAGCGGATAAAAAACTGAACCGGAAAATGAACGAAGCCATCCGGCAAAACGGATTTTCAGGCTGGTGGTTCCTGCTGATCGTCGGCTTGCTGATTGGCCTGCATGCACGAGAACGACGACGTGCGTAACTTTTTCCGGTTTTTCGGACTGTGTTTTCTGCTTCTCACCGGGGTTTCACTGCTGTTGCTCATCAACGGCCCGGCAGTGTACCGCGGTGGGGCCGAAGCACTCAATAAACTGGTCGGCGGATCCGAATATGCGGTAATCTACTCCGACTCGCGGGCTCTTTTGCTTCACCTGCTGATCCTCGTCATACCTGCTGCTGTTTTTGCATTGGTCATGGTACGCTCTCGTTTCCGGGAGAGGTTCGGAAGTTACCTGTACGGTTCACTGGTGTTGGTACTGTCACTTTTCCTGCTTTTTTACGGGATGGATAAACTCCTGCTTCTGCAATTTCCCAGACCGGGAAACAACCTGCTTTTTACGCGCACAGGTGATCTTTCACGGGAAGTACTTTACTGGACATCCATGGGCGCTGCACCGCGTTACCAGGTGTTCTCCGGGATCATTGAACTCATACCTGCGCTTTTATTGTTGTTCCGGCAAACGCGTTTCGCAGGCTTGTGCGTTGCGTTCATGGTGTTGATGAACGTGTTTTTTATCAATATCGGTTTTGGCGTCAGCGTACGCATGCTTTCTATTTATTTGGTCTTGCTCTGTCTCGTGCTTTTGTGGCCATACCGCCAATTGATCGCTGCACTTTTGACACTGAATTTTTCCCAGCTTGAAAAAGCACGTTTTCCCCGTTCTCCATTTGGAAAGACAGCGTTTGCTATTTTCACAACCTGCGTGCTGTGGCTGCTGTATGGCGCAACTACCCGGGAATTCCCGGAACAGGACCATACCTTTGAGATCCGCTCGGAACAGGTGGATTGTACAAACTGGAGACGCGGCGATCTGCTACATGTTCATCCGGAAGGCTACGTGATTTTACAATACGGAACAGACTTTAAATCATACGCCTGTATTTTTACCGGCCCTCGGCATGTTGCAGTTCCCGCACTTGGAATTACGTTTGAATGGCAAACGGATACCTTAAAGATTCATTCGAAGCAGGGGCGTTGTCTGCTACGGATGCATGAAATCGATCGAAGTACCTTTCGTTTACTGCGCTGATCAGATCAGAATGCGAGCAATTCGTCGAGTTTTTCACGCACTGTTTCTGCGTTCGTGAGCAATGCTGCCTCTAATGTGGAATTGAGCGGAATGGCCGGAGTGTCCACCGAACCAACGATCATAACAGGAGCGTCCAGGTAACGGAAGTGATCGCGCTGAATGCGTCCGGCAAGCCCCAGCGTAAAGCTGGCCTCAATGGATTCTTCGGTTACGAGCATCACTTTTCCGTGTCGACGCGAAACTTCGGCAATCTTTTCTTCATCAAGCGGGTTTAATGTACGCAGGTCGATGATCTCTACCTTGTCCGGATGCGCTTTCGCAGCCTCCAGGGACCAGTAAACACCTCGTCCGTAAGTGATGATCGCGCAGGATGTGCCGTTCTCAATAGATTCGGCAGCGGCTTCCTGAACTACACGCGCCTTTCCGAAAGGAATGATGTAGTCCTCGTCCGGTTCAATGGACATAGCACCTTCCGTTCCTTTGATTTTCGACCAGTAAAGACCTTTGTGCTCAAGCATCACGACCGGGTTCGGGTCGTAATAAGCCGCTTTTAACAGTCCTTTCAGATCCGCACCGGTTGAAGGATAAGCCACTTTAATTCCACGAATATTCGTCAAAACTGACTCAACGCTGGAAGAATGATAAGGCCCGCCGGAACCGTATGCCCCGATCGGCACGCGAATGATGCAGCTGACAGGCCATTTCCCGTTGGACAGGTAATATGAGCGACTCACTTCGGTGAAAAGCTGGTTCAGCCCCGGCCAGATGTAATCGGCAAACTGCACTTCGACGATGGGTTTGAGTCCCACGGCCGACATCCCGACCGTACTTCCGATAATAAACGCTTCCTGGATAGGCGTGTTAAATACGCGATCATCTCCGAAGGTTTGTGCCAGCGTCGCCGCTTCACGGAAAACACCCCCGAGCCGTCCTCCGACGTCCTGCCCGTACAGCAATGCCTCCGGGTGCTTTTTCATGAGTTCGCGCACGGCAAACAGCGCGCTGTCTACCATTACGGTTTTCTTCTTGCCTTTCGGTTCGCGTTCACCGCGCTCTTCGGTAACCGGCGTCGGTGCGAAAATAAAATCGGTGATCGATTCGGGTGCCGGATCCTCGGCTGAAAATGCCTTGTCGTATTCGCTATCGATGAATGTTTTAGTCTCTGTTTCGATTGACTCGAGTTCTTTCTCCGGAACTCCTGCTTCGAGAAGTAACTGGCGGAGTTTCGGGTACGGATCGCGCGTGGCGGCCTCTTCGAGATCATCGCGGTACCATTCCTTGCGTACACCGGAAGTATGGTGACCCAGCAGCGGAACTTTCGCGTGGATCACAAAAGGGCGGCGTTCTTTCCTTACGGTGTCGAATACCTCCTGCACCGTCTGGTAACTTGTCTCGAAATCCGATCCGTCAATTGTACGCACTTCGATGCCTTTGAATCCGCGCATGTAATGAGAAATATCCTGGGCACGCGTTTCTGTAGCGTTGGCTGAAATATCCCAGCCATTGTCCTGGACGAGGTAAACGATCGGGAATTGTTTGAGCGCAGCCATCTGGAAGGCTTCCGAAACTTCACCTTCGGTACAGCTGGCATCTCCCAGGGAACAGACCACAACAGGTTTTTCCGCGTTTTCATTCGCCAGTCCCTGTTTTTCGCGATACTGAATCCCCATGGCAACACCCGTGGTCGGGATTGCCTGCATTCCCGTCGCGGAAGACTGGTGCGGAATTTTCGGCATGTCCTCGCGGTTCAGAGAAGGGTGAGAATAATAGGTCCTTCCACCGGAGAACGGATCGTCTTTTTTGGCAAACACCTGCAGCATCAATTCGTAAGGAGTCATTCCCATGCCGAGCAAAATGCTGTCGTCCCGGTAATACGGCGCTACCCAGTCCTGTGGAAGCAATTGCATACCCACGGCAAGCTGGATGGCCTCGTGCCCGCGGGAAGTAGCGTGCACGTATTTGGAAGTGATTTCCTTATGTGCCTCGTACTTTTCGGCAAGGGTCTTGGCCCTGCACATAAGTTTAAAAGCTTCAAGCAGTGTTGCCTGGTCGGTCTTTGTTCCTGATTTCGATTTTTCGAGTGTTTGAGCCATAGACGAATGCATAAATTGCGGCTCAAATATACGAAAAAGCCGCCGTTTCGAAGCAAAAAGGGGAATTAACGGGCGTGCAAAGTCCTTCCGATAATGGTACTACCTGTTATGTTCCAGGATGTACGTAAGTACCTTTTCCATGAGGTGCACACGATCTTTTCCATACACGTTATGTTTGTGCATCGGGTAAGGGAAGAAATCCATCTGGATACCGAGTTCAATAAAACGTTTTACCAGGGTGAGGTTGTGCTGCATCACGACTACGTCATCTACTGTGCCGTGGATCAGCAGGAGGTCCCCTTCGAGATTTTGTGCGTATTCGGTCAGGCGGTTGTTCTTATAACCCTCCGGATTCTGCTCGGGCCGGTCCATGTAGCGCTCACCGTACATCACTTCGTAATATTTCCAGTCGGTTACCGGTCCGCCGGCCACTCCGACCTGGAAGGTACCCGGTTTGCGAAGCATGAGCGAAGTGGTCATAAAGCCACCGAAACTCCAGCCGTGTACAGCGAGGCGATTGCCGTCAACGTAAGGCAGTGACTTCAGGTAGTCGACGCCGCTTAACTGATCTTCGATCTCCACGGTACCGAGCTGTCGGTGGATCTGGCTTTCGAAAGCAAACCCGCGTTCTCCCGATCCCCGGTTGTCCACGGTAAATACGAGGTAACCCTGTTCGGCCATCCAGTACATCCAGAGACTGGCGCCATCCAGCCAGGAATTCGTAATCAGTTGTGCGTGCGGACCGCCGTAAACATAAACAAGTACCGGGTACTTTTTAGCCGGATCGAAGTTACTGGGCTTGATCAGTCGCGTATAGAGCGTAGTCCCGTCATTGGCCTGAATGGTTCCGATCTCTGCCGTTCCCAGGGTGAAGCCCGCCAGTTTATTCTCGCTTTTCAGCAACACACGCTCTGTTTTTCCATTCGCTTTCAGCAATTGGCATACGGACGGTGTATCATGACTGGAATACTGGTCGAAAATGTATTTTCCATCGGGTGAAAGCAGGTTGTGGTGCGTTCCCGCTTCGCTCGTAATCAGGTTTTGCTTTCCTTTCAGCGTAACGCTGTAAAGCATCGTGTTGAGCGGACTTTCACCGGTTGCTTCGAAATAGATCGTTTTGCCGTCCGGCGATGCGCACAGAATTTCTTTCGTTACGAACTTGTTGGAAGTAAGTTGTGTGATCAGTTTTCCGTTGAAATCATAATGATAGAGGTTGTTGTAACCGTCCTTCTCGGAGATCCAGATAAAGTCGTTGGCGCCCGACGGGAAGAAAGCAGGATGTTCCGGTTCAACCCATTTGTCATTCGTTTCTTCGAGTAGTGTTCGAACGAATGTACCGCTTTCGGCATCGTAGACGTTCAGCCACATGTGATTCTGGTCGCGGTTCACTTCAGCGATCACCACGTATTTTTCATCCGGTGTAAACGCAAGGTTGGTCAGGTAATCATCCGTGTTTCCCCGCGGGGAAATAAAAACTGTTTTGCCCGAAGCCAGGTTGTAAATTCCCACCCGTGGCTTTTCGGATTTCTGCCCCGCCATCGGGTATTTGATCGACATCAGTTCTCCCGGATAGGCATTAATGTCTACCAGCGGATAGTTGTGAACTTCGCTTTCGTCTTTCTGGTAAAAGGCGAGTTTGTTTCCTTTGGAAGACCAGAACAGTCCTCCGGTTATTCCGAATTCGCTTCTCGCAATGGCCTGCCCACTGACTATATTTTCATCGGAATTGGCTGTTACGGCCTGCTTTTGACCGGTTTTGGTGTGAATGTAGACGTTATTTCCTTCGGTATAAGCAATCGCTTCCGTGGTGGGTTCGAACACCGTGTTTGCGGCATTTTCTCCAAGATCTGCGAGCAGTGTCCCTTTTTCAGTTACCAGGTTGTAGCTGTAAAATTTTTGCCCGTTATCGATCCGGAAAATGTTCGGCGTCTTAAAGCGCAGGTTGGAGAACCACATGAACTGCTCACCCGTACTTTTGTTAAACTGGTCGATGCTCATCCACAGGCTGTCCTGAGGATTCTTTACTGAACCTTTGCGCAGGTTGCGATAATTCTGAAGATACACGTAACAGTCCGAATCAGGGATCCACTGAAAAAAGGAAAGCTGGTCCGGTGCAAAGGCGCGATACTGATCCATCACGGATTGTTCGAGGCTCAGCTCTTTTTGTGCCCGGGTAAAGAGCGCAGTGCCGGAAATAAGGAGAAGTAATAAAATACGTTTCATAAATAGGAACTTATTGAATGCAGGAATTAAAAAATCGTTGGAGGGGCTGGCTGACTTCCAGGCAGTGTAACAGGGTCGTCTCCAGTTTATCTGTTAAAAGCAGTTCTGCCGGAAACTGGGTCCTGAAATACCAGTTCTTGTTAAATATGAGCGGTTCCTTTTGAGCCGCCTCTTTCAGGTCGGCCGGGAGGATCTTGTTCTTTTCCCCGAGGATCTCGCCATAGGTTTTTAAAAAAGCAGGATCGTTTTTAAGTTTGTCGAATTTCGAAAGGTTCGCGGCAATACCATGCCGGATATCACTAACCTCGTTTTTGTCAGCTTCGTACACGCCGGCATACACCGAAACGAATTCAGGGCCGAGCTCGAAATAGATCCCGTTGATCGCCTTACTCTTTTTTCCGCCCGGTGCAATAACTGCCGAAACCATCATTTTATAAGGCGTCTTGTCCTTCGAAAAACGAATGTCCCGGTTGATGCGAAAGATACAGTCTTTGGCCTCAAGTCCCTTGAAAGCCTTATCCGTTTCGGCTACTCGCCCGATGAGGTGCGTAACGAAAGCTTTGAAGGGCTCGCGAACCGAATTTTCATAGCGCTCGCGGTTTTCATCAAACCACTCTTTGTGATTGTTGGGTGCGAGGTCGATAAAGAATTGCAGGAAATCAGGCCCGAAAAAAGACATCTTTTAGTTTTTTTCAAAGATAACAAGAAATTAAAATGCCCTTTTTGAATTCGGAACGATTTTCATTTGCGGTCCTTTTTGCCGTCTAAACGGTAGAAAAATCGTACTTTCGAACGAAAAACGAACTGATGAAACATATCTCACTGGCGAGCATCGAAAAAGCGATCCGAAAGGTCGATAACCTCGATGACGATTCACTGGAAAAGATCTCCGAAACCTACGCCCTCGCGCAACCCGAACTCCTCGGTTATGCCATGTCGGCAGCACTGGAATACGGCAACGAAAAACTTGAAGGACTGATCATTTACTACTTTGTCCTGATTTGCGAAGCCTTTGCCCAGGAAGGCCTAAACCCACGCACGGTGACCGACGAAATGATCGAAGAACTCGAAGGCCAGTACAGTGAAGTGCTCGATGCGTATTTTGACAGTGAAGATGAGGATATCCTGGAAGATTTCTGTGACCAGCCCAACCTCGTGCAGTTTATGGCCGTGGAAGTAAGTACGGATGATGAGGACGGTACGAGTCTCGATGATGAAACGGCCAGCCAGCTGTTTATCGTCTCGCTCGCGGTGATTACCCTGTTAGGGCGTGCATCGGAAAAATGATTTACTAAATGAAACTGGCCCAGTCTTTCACACAAATTCAGGAATGCCTCGGAGCAACGGTCTTCGGTGTGTCTTCGGATGCGTTGATAGACCGGGTGGCCTTCGATACGCGCAGGATCGCAGCGGGTGAACACCTGCTATTCTTTGCCCTCAAAGGCAGTTTTCGCGACGGACACGATTTCCTGGTGGCAGCGCATGATAAAGGAGTACGTCATTTCGTCGTTTCGGAACGTATTGAAACGGAACATCTGCCCGGAAGCTCGTTCCTGCTGGTCGAAAACACCCTGCATTCCCTGCAACACCTGGCAGCCTGGTACAGGCAGCAATTCGCCTTTCCCGTGGTTGGCATTACGGGTAGTTTCGGTAAAACGATCGTCAAAGAATGGCTGTACCACTTCCTGAAATCGGATTATGACATCGTGCGAAGCCCGAAAAGTTATAATTCTCAGCTCGGTGTCGCTCTTTCCCTGCTGGAACTTCGAAATGATGCGGACCTTGCACTGATCGAGGCCGGAATCTCTTTCCCCGGTGAAATGGAAACGCTCGAACGAATGATCGCACCGGAAGTCGGTATTTTTACCGGTTTTGGAACGGCGCACCGGGAAAACTTTACAGATCCGCAACAACACCTGGCAGAGAAACTGCATCTTTTTAAACATGTGGAACGAACTTTCGTGGGACGGGATATTCCGCTTTCGGAGGAAGTGCGGAACCAGGTTGGTGCGCAGCCTTTTCAGGTCGACGAATCATGGATCGAAGGGGCGCATGACCTAACCCCCGGTTTTCGCGGCAACCTGCTGTTGGTAGCAGACGTGTGTTGTTATTTTGGAATGACGAAAGAAACCTTTCGGGAGCGATTGCGGTTACTTCCGTCCGTATCGATGAGACTGGAAAGTTTTGACGGACTGCACGGAAACCTCATTATCAATGATACGTACAACCTCGACCGGGAAGCATTGGCGCAGTCACTTGAGTACCAGTTGTCCGTGGCTCGTGATCGCAAACGAGTCGTAATTTTGGGGCTTGACGAACAACACCTGGCACAACGGGAGGAGATACTGAACATCGTATCGCGTTTTTCGCCGGATGAAGTGTTCATTTGGAATGAAGTGCAGCCCGATCCGGACATGTTCCGGGATGCGGTGATCCTGATAAAAGGTTCTCGCGCCGCCGGGATGGAAAAGATTGCAGCCACTTTTCGGCTTAAAAAGCACAAAACCTTCGTGGAGATCGACCTCAATGCCATGCGCGATAATATTGCTTTCTTTCGGCGCGACCTCGCTCCGGAAACGAAAATGCTCGCCATGGTGAAGGCTTCAGCTTATGGGAACGGTATTGAAAAGGTAGGTAAATTTCTGCAGCGTCAGGGCATCGCGTATTTCGGCGTGGCCTATGCAGACGAAGGAGTGGAAATGCGGGAACTCGGGATTCGCACACCGGTACTCGTCATGAATGCCGAAGAGGAAAGTTTTGCAGACTGTATTCGCTATGACCTTGAGCCGGCCATTTATTCCTTCGAACAGCTCGACGCCTTTGTAAGGGAGCTCATTGCCGCAGGCAAAAGTGCTTTCCCGATTCACATCAAAGTGGATACCGGGATGCGCCGACTCGGTTTTGAGCCTTCCGATATTCCGGCCGTGGCTGCTGCGGTTCTGTCGCAGCCTGAAATACACGTGCGTTCGGTATATTCGCACCTTGCGGACGCAGACAATCCACTGGATACGTCTTTCTCCGAACAACAACTCGCCATCTTTGAAAAGTGCAGTACACAATTGACGGAGAAATTGGGTTACCACATCATGAGACACATTCTAAATTCGGAGGGAACGCTACGCCTGCCGCAATTTCAGTTTGATATGGTACGTATCGGGATCGGACTTTACGGAATCTCGGCCTCCGCAGAACTCAGCAACTTCCTCAAACCCGTTTTATCATGGCATTCTACTGTGAGCCAGGTCAAACTGGTGAAAACCGGTGAAAGCGTCGGTTACAACCGCGATTTCAGAGCTTCTTCAGAGACGAAAATTGCCATTATTCCCGTCGGCTATGCCGATGGTTTCAGACGTAGTCTCGGTTCTGGCAAAGGAATGGTATTTCTCGACGGAAAATACTGTCCCGTGGTGGGAAAAGTATGCATGGACATGATCATGGTCGATGTTACCGGGATCAACTGCCAGGCAGGAGATCACGCAGAACTGATCGGCGAACATATCACGCTGCCTGAAATGGCAAAAGCCGCTGCTACGATTCCTTATGAGATACTGACCGGGATTTCACGCCGGGTACACCGCGTATACATCGAAGAATAATCCGCTATTTAAAGAGTGAACCCAGCTTGAGGTTGGCCCCGCTGAGTTCACGCGTTTCGTCTACCCGGATCTTTTTGCCGAAGATGCCTACTGCTCCTTTTACTTTTCCCGTAACGCGGACTTTGATCCGTTCACGCATTCCGAGCGCAACCAGTTGCAGGAGTTTTCCCTTCTCGAGTGCGATCTTAATCGGTGCCGAATAAGTGGCAGTGGACCGTTTCGGGAATTTCACTTTTTCCAACAGGTATCCTTTTCCGAAATATACATCCTCGAGGTAAATGTCTACATCCGAAGGCTTCATCGTGATCCCGTATTTGTTGGGATTGTGCATCTCGAAATCGACATGCAAAAAAACCTCGTTGTCATCGATCTTATCGAGTTTCAGGCCCTGCATCCGGACAAAATCTACCTGCTCGTAATGACAGGAAGCCAGTGCGAGGACCGTAAGGAATAATAACAGGATATTTTTCATAAGACGGTTTTGTTGACCTTACCCGGCCAGTTCCGAAAAATACTTGAAAAAGTACGGAATGGTTTCAATGCCCCGGTAAAAATTAAAGAGCCCGTAATGTTCGTTCGGAGAATGGATCGCATCGCTGTCCAGTCCGAAGCCCATCATCACTGTTTTGGAATTGAGTTCCTTTTCGAACATGGCTACGATCGGGATACTTCCGCCGCTGCGAACCGGGATCGGTTTCTTTCCGAAGGTCTTTTCGTAGGCTTTACTCGCTGCTTCATAACCCGCAGAATCGATGGGTGTTACCGCAGGCTCACCTCCGTGATGTGGCGTCACTTTTACGCGGACCCCGGCGGGGGCAATGCTTTCAAAATGCTCTTTGAACAGTTTCGTAATCTTATTGGGGTCCTGGTTCGGAACCAGTCGCATAGAGATCTTGGCAAAGGCCTGTGACGCGATCACCGTCTTAGCACCCTCACCGGTGTAACCTCCCCAGATTCCGTTTACGTCCAGTGTCGGACGGATCGAGTTGCGCTCCATGGTCGTATACCCTTTTTCGCCATACACAGCATCGATGTCAAGGGCTTTTTTATAGGCTTCCTCACTGAAGGGAGCTTTGGCCATTTCGGCACGCTCTTCCGTTGAGAGTTCGACCACGTCGTCATAAAAGCCCGGGATGCTGATGTGCTGGTTCTCATCGTGCAGCGAAGCAATCATGTCCGCCAAAATGTTGATCGGGTTGGCAACCGCTCCCCCGTAAAGGCCGGAGTGCAGGTCGCGGTTCGGCCCGGTCACGGAAACCTCTACATAACTCAGTCCGCGTAGCCCTGTTGTGATCGACGGAATGTCGTTGGCAAGCATGCCGGTATCGGAAATGAGGATGATGTCGTTTTGCAGACGCGCGTGGTTTGCTTTCACGAAATCGGAAAGGTGTTCACTACCGACTTCTTCTTCACCCTCGATCATAAAGCGAACGTTGCAGGGAAGTTCGTTGGCATGCATCATGGCTTCAAAAGCCTTTATGTGCATGAACATTTGCCCTTTGTCATCACAGGCTCCGCGCGCGAAAATGGCTCCTTCGGGGTGAATCTCCGTTTTTTTGACAACCGGGTCAAAGGGCGGTGAGGTCCACAGTTCCAGCGGGTCTGCCGGCTGCACATCATAGTGGCCGTAAACAAGTACCGTGGGCAATTTCCGATCAATCATCTTTTCACCGTATACGATCGGGTATCCCTTTGTTTCACACACTTCTACCTTGTCGGCTCCTGCATCCCGAAGGTGTTGAGCGACAGAAGCGGCAGTTCGATGTACCTCCTTGGCAAATTGAGGGTCGGCCGATACGGACGGAATTTTTAATAAATCGATCAGTTCGTTTAAAAACTTGTCTTTTTTATCATTTATGTACGATTGCGTTAATTCCATAAAGTATTTGTTTAATTACAACGAATTATCCGCAAAAATGCTAAATTTAGCCCACACTGACGTCGAAAGGCCGTATTTTATTGAGTATATGCAACTTTTTGCGGCCGTCAGGTGTCTATTAGTCAAAATAATACCATAAAGTACGACCATGAAGAAGCTTTTTACGATTGTCTTTCTTTCTGTAGGCTTTGTCCTGAGCGGTTTCGGCCAGCTTTCCGTGACAAGTAACATGACGCCGCAGCAATACGTTGAAAATGTCCTCCTCGGGCCTGGTGTAACCGTTTCGAATGTAACATTCAACGGGAATGCCAATTACACCGGGAATCAGATCGGGCAGTTTAATTACGGCGGTAGCCAGATTCCGTTCGGCCAGGGACTGATCATGGGCTCTGGTGGCGTTGCCGGTATCGCTGGCCCGAACAATGCCGGCGGATCCACAGTAGCCGTTACTGCACCTTCACAGTCGAATGATCCGCAACTCAATGTAATTGGAGGTGGTTTTGGTACGTTTGATGTCGGAACCCTCGAATTTGATTTCGTTCCCTCCGGGTCCACGGTGGGTTTCAACTTCCTCTTTGGTAGTGAAGAATATAACGAGTATGTATGTGGTACGGTAAACGATGTATTCGGATTCTTTGTAACGGGCCCGAATCCCGCAGGAGGATCTTATACAAATACAAACCTGGCAGTGGTTCCGGGTACCAGCATTCCGATCACGATCAACACCGTAAATAATGGTACGGTCGGAACAAATGGTACCATAGCGAACTGTAACTCTGTAGACCCGAACTGGCAGTCGAATACTGTCTATTTTGCAGGAGCTCCCGGTGCGGATTTCCAGGCAGATGGTATGACGCAAATGATCACGATCCAGTTCGATGTGGAATGCAACCAGACCTATCACTTTAAATTTGCGATTGGAGATGGAGGGGATACCGTCTTCGATTCGTGGGTACTCCTTCAGTCCGGTTCCTTTTCCGCGGAAGTGGTGGAAGTAGCCGTGGCTACGGTTACCGGTGACACAACGGTTTATGAAGGCTGTACCTCAGCTGACTTCGTTTTTACGCGTCCCACCATCTCATCAACAGACACTTTACATGTGAATTATACGCTGACAGGTACGGCGACCAACGGGGTGGACTTTAACATGCTGCCGAACCCGGTGACCTTCTTACCGGGCGAAGATACAGTGGTGATGACACTCGATCCGATTGCAGACGGTATCTCGGATAACTTCGAAACGGTTACCATCACGGCCACAACCATCACCGATTGCGGAGATACCATCATTTCTTCGGGAACACTGACCATTCTCGACAGCATCCCGATCGATATCGACGAAACGGATACGACAGTACTCTGTGTCAATGACTCGGTGCAGGTTTCGGCATCCGCCACCGGCCTCTTCGGACCGTTTACCTATTCGTGGTCGGATGGTCAGGCAGGCGACACGGCTTACTTCCCGACTGTTACACCTGGTCCTACCGGTTCGATCGATTACTATGTAACGGCTACGAACTCCTGTGGCTATTCAAATGTGGACACGGTAACCATTACATTGAATCAAACGCTTCAGATAGATTCCACGGTGGCCTTCCCGTCGGCCTGTAACGAACAGACAGGCGCTGTGATCGGTTATGGCAGCGGATTTACCGGTACACCGTATTACAACTGGTCTGGCCCGGGACAGGACTCCCCGAATGATATCGATGCGTCCGTGTGGCAGAACCTTTCTCCCGGATGGTACTATTTCACCATTACCGACGATGTGTGTACAGTCAATGACAGCGCTTTCGTAGATATCCAGGATCCGCCAACGGCTTCCGGTACGGCAAACCCGTCTCAGGGACCTCCGGGAACGACAGTGACCTTTACGAATACCAGCCAGGGCGCCAATTCATTCGACTGGAACTTCATGAACGGACAAACTGCAAACGGCGTGGATATGAGTAACCAGGTGTCGAACTATCCGGATGAAGGAGTATATAATGTACAGCTAATTGCTTACAACGGTGCCTGTACAGATACTGCTTACATTACCGTGATTATCACGACAACACCTCCGCCCGTAGATCCGGAGCCGGTTATCCCGCCGACAGTGATTCACGTTCCGAACGTAATTACTCCGAACAATGACAATAGCAACGACCTGTTCTTCATTGAAACGGCGAATGCCACGGAAGTGGAACTGACCATTCTCAACCGTTGGGGGAACGTTATTTACGACAGTTCCGGTCCGAATCCGGCTTGGGATGGTAAGAACGATGCCGGCATTAAAGTGGATGACGGAACATATTTCTTCAAGTACGTCGTGAAAGGAGCTCATGGCGAAGAACTTACAGGCCATGGCTTTGTCCAGGTGATCGGAAACTAGAAAATCAGAATAGAACTAAACAAAAGCGTCTGCCATCGGTGGGCGCTTTTTTATTTGTCAGAGCAGCTCATCTTGCGATCAAAACCCCTGCTGTCCGTAACTTTTGTGCATTAAACAAATAAATACAAACACTTTATTTTAAGAAAAACCAGTCTTCCGAAGTCTCCCAGCGTACTCACCATTCTACAACAACTTCATAAACACAATAACCTTAAATACGAAGCAATCCGCATGTGCTTACACGCGCTTCAGTGGAAGCTGCCGGGACCCAACGCATGCAGTTCCGTAGAACTTTTACCTTGTCCGAATCCGCCCCCAGGCGGAAAGTTTGGTAAAATGTTCCGGAACAAATGCCTGTTGGGTGGCTGCTGCAACGTAGCGCTAGCACTTTTTGCTACTTTTTGCTGCAATGGGAAAAAGTAGGATACAATAAACTGTATATCAGGAAAACCAGTCTTCCGAAGCTTTTATGCTTTAACTACAATCCCTCCCTCTGTATCTCCCTCGGAGAGGG
>CAYMEW010000004.1:0-136417 GCA_964389755.1 uncultured Flavobacteriales bacterium
GTTCGCATTTCCAGGGAGTTGTAAAATTCTCGGAATCGCGGAATAAAATCCTTTTCAATGTTCTCGAGTTCGAATTTGTATTCTTTCAGCAGATGATTGCAGTTTTCGCAGAACCACATCAGGCCGTCTTCCATATCGGTATTCTTCCGCACGCGTTCGATAACGAGTCCTACCGTATTTGCACCGCGGATCGGTGAATGTGGCGTACGTGCGGGAAGCAGGAACATTTCTCCTTCTTTGATATGAATGTCACGCGCTTCTCCTTCATGCTGAATCTTGACAAGAATATCTCCTTCCAGCTGGTAGAAAAGTTCTTCGCTTTCGTTGTAGTGATAGTCCTTTCGGGCATTCGGTCCGCCTACCACCATCACGATGAAATCGCCTGCTTCTTTATACAGGTTTTTATTTCCCACGGGTGGTTTGAGAATATCCCGGTTGTCATCAATCCATTTCTGAAGGTTAAAAGGAGCTATCATAACGTTGCATTGTTTTAAATATAAAGATACGGACATTCGAAAACTTTGGGCGGTGTGCGCACCTCTTTTTATAATTTTTCGTCATTTTTGCATAGAATAAAGACAAAAACAATGAATCTGGATCTGAACGGAAAAACCGCGGTCGTTTGCGGGAGCACACAGGGAATTGGTGCGGAAGTGGCACGAACGCTCGCTGAAATGGGAGCAACGATTTTACTTGTTGCACGAAACGAAGATAAATTAAAATCCGCGGCAGCCGGCCTTCCGGCCGCAAACGGGCAGAAACACGATTACCTGGCTGCCGATTTCAGTAAACCGGATCTTTTAAAGGCGAAAATTGAAAACTGGGCCAAAACCCACCAGGCGCAGATACTGATCAATAATACGGGTGGCCCAAAAGCAGGCGCCATTCGCGACGCGAAACCGCAGGAATTCCTCGATGCGTTTAACCAGCACCTGATCTGTAATCACATCCTCGTTCAGGCGCTTTACCGCGGAATGGCCGATTCAGGTTATGGTCGGATCATCAATATTATTTCAACGAGTGTGAAGCAGCCTTTGCCGAACCTCGGCGTTTCCAATACAATTCGCGGGGCGGTGGCAAACTGGAGCAAAACAATGGCCAATGAACTCGGCCAGTTCGGGATTACCGTTAATAATGTGTTGCCGGGTGCTACGAATACGCAACGTTTGCAATCCATTGCAGACCTGAAATCGGAAAAAACCGGGTTTGATGTTGATACGATCTTTAGTGAAATGGCCGCAGAGTCGCCGATGAAACGTATCGCAGAACCCCAGGAAGTGGCGAATGCCGTTACATTTCTTGCAAGTCCTGCCGCATCGTACATCAATGGGATTAACGTTCCTGTGGATGGTGGACGTACAAAGTCACTTTAACAGAAAATCTCCGATAACTTATTTGAGCAGGTTGACATGCCCGGCAATACTCTTTTCGACACCGGAACGTGTCTTGAAGAACAATTTATAGGTGTAGGTTCCATCAGGTGCGAGTTCTCCGTTCGCTGTGGTACCGTCCCATGAAAAATTCTGATCATCCGAGGTGAACACAAGTTCTCCCCAACGGTTAAAGACCTGGATGAGGACTTCCTGGACTCCTACAAAACTTCCTTTGAAAGTATTGTTAAACCGGTCGCCGTCCGGCGTGAAGGTGTTCGGCACGTAGACATACCATTCTTCTTCGATACTGATCGGTTTTGCGATCGTATCTTTACAGCCTTTATCATCCGTTGCAATCAGCGTAATAAGGTAGTATCCGGGATCGGCATAGGTATTATTCGGATGAACTACAGTAGAACTGTTCCCGTCACCGAATGTCCACTCGTACGAAGTTGCATTGGTTGAAAGATTCTGAAAAGTAACGGGCAGGTTGTTAAACAGCGTATGACTTGAGATGATAAAGTCGGCGTCCGGTTTTACCGTAATTACTTTCACGGAATCTTTGACAGTAAACGTTTGACATTCATCGGATACACTCACAATGTAGGTCGTGGTAGTCTGCGGGTTCACCCAAATGACCGGACTCGATTCTCCGCTGTGATCCCAGGAATAAAAATGCTGACCATATCCTCCGCTTGACGCCGCGCTGATCAGAACACTATCACCCGGGCATATTTCTACATCCGGACTGGTGTTCACCACTAACGGAGGGCTTGTGATCGTATAAAGAATATCTGCAGATACGCTCTCGCCACAGAAATCGGTTACCGTTACGGTGTAAAGTGTCGTGGTATGGGGAAGCACGATTTGAGACGGATTATTACCCAATTGACCACCCTGGTCGCTGGACCACTGATAGGTGTAATTTCCGGATGCACCCGAGGCATTCGCGAAAAGTTCGCGTTCAAGGTAGGGGCAGATCTCCGTGATATCCGGTGTCGGGTTGAGCACCAGTGGCGTGAAAACGGGCACATTCACTGTCCCCGAGCCTGTGGCAGACTGGTTCAGACAATTATCGGTAACCGTAACTGTGTAAGTATCCGTACTTGTCGGGGAAACAAAGATCGAGGAAGTTGTTTCGTTAGTGTTCCAAAGGTAGGTGTATCCGCCGCCGCCGCCTGTTGCTTCTGCCACGACTTCCACTTCGTCACCGGGACAACTTACATCGGAAGTAGTGACCTGAACCTGGACGGGCTGCACGTCGTCAATTCCCAGTTCAAGATCGATGGGTTTGACATTTCCGCAGGGATCGGTGACCTGGAAACTCAGCAAAATACTTTCCGGTCCTTCGGCAATACCGTCGGCATTGGCATCGAAATTAAACTGAATTTCGGTTTGTCCCGGATTGAATGTCACAGAAGGTGGAATATTCGTATAATCGACGCCTTCGGTGGCGGTTCCGGATACGATGATCGGGATGGTCATAGCCGAACTGATATCCCCGGTTCGAGTGAGTTTAACAGTGGCTGACGTACAACCCTCTGCCATGATCGAAGGATCATTGAAGGATTGGTTTGAAAGCATATAGGTAACGTCTACGGGAGTTTTCGAAGAAAGACTGTTTGCCTCCAGGAAGATCCCGGAATCGTAGATCCCGTCACCCACATCGGCAATGGCAATGATGAGGTGGTACGTTTGACCGCACTGCACTTTTGAAACCGCTTCTAGCACTTTCGTAAATCCGTCGTATTGAATGTAGTTGTTCGAAGCGTTGTACGGCCCGACAGAACCTGTTCCGTTATACACGTAGTAAGCCGGGTTACTGGCGCCAGCACCGTTGTTTGTGGGACCGTTGTTCACATTGTTGATCGCCACGGCTGTATTTGTTCCCGGGATCAGCGCCATGTTTTTTTGTCCGGAAATGCCCGGACCGCTGATAAAAAATGCAAACACGTCGTTGAACTGCGTGTTGACATATTCGGGATATTCTTCCGAACCGAAAACGTATTTAAAGCGAACCGTATCGGAATAAGGAACGAAGTCAAACTCGAGTATCGTTGCATCATAAGTGGTTCCACCGCTGATCTGCTGCGTCAGAAGACTGAATCCCGGACGACTATTATCCACGCCCGAATTGGCCTGGTTGTTCGGTCCCTGCGGTCCGTTGCCATTGTCGATCACCGTACCGGTAGTCATAACGATTCCTTCTGAAATACCAAGGTTTGTGCCGTTTGCCGTAAAAGAACCGATGGCGGCCGGTGCTCCGTTGTAAGAAATGTTGGATACGGTAACGCCGGTTCCGAGCAAGACGTTTTGTACAAGACCCGCGGGCGATTGTGCGGTACTCGTCACCAATTGCGCGAACGAACTGTGCAGCAGGATTGAAAATATGGCGAGTAATGTGAGTCTCATTCTTCTAACAGACGTACAAAAAATCAATTGGTTTGCCCTGATTATAACAAATTTATGGTCAAAAGGCGTACCAGAATATTTATTTACTTTTTTTTAACTAAAAACATGTGAAGCTTAATCGTTAATTTAGCTGAAATAGTTCACAATTACAAGGTTCATGCGAAAAATTCTTGCGAGGCTCACCAGGACTTTTCGGATCTCAGCGGTTGATCCTTCCAATTTTGAAGAAAAATGGGGCTTCCGGACCACGCCGGTTCAGTTATATTCTTTTTTGATTTTTACGATTTTGTTGCTATCGGCGCTCACAGGCTACGCATTTTATGCTTTTGGTCTCTGGAACAGTTTTGGTTTTGAAGAAGTGGACCGGAAAGAACTCGCCGACCAGGAACAGGAATTGCAAAAACTATCGGAACAGGTCCGGCGGCAGGAAGTTTATATCGCGAATCTCAAAAATGTGCTATCGGGAAACATTCACCCGGATACACTAATGCTTAAGATGCCGGAAGTCAGCAAAATAGATCTGAGTAAAATTAACCCGGAACCGACCGAAAATGAGCGTAAGGTTAGTGAGAACGTCATGAGTGATATTCGTACGCAACTTCCTTCTCACCTCGAAAAGATTCCGCGCTTTCTGTCTCCGCTGCGCGGCAAAGTTTCCCAGAAGTTCGATGCACAAAAACACCCTGCCATTGATATTGTTGCAGCCAAAGGAACGGGGTTCAAGGCCTGCCTGGCGGGAACGGTGGTTTATGCCGGATTCACGCAGAAAGACGGCAACATGCTGATTATAATGCATCCGAACGAATACATGACGGTTTACAAACACGCCGAGGCACTATTCAAAACTTCCGGTGAACGTGTGCAAACAGGTGACCTGATCGGTATCACGGGAAATACGGGGGAAAATACGACGGGACCACATCTGCACTTTGAACTCTGGTATCAGCAAAAGGCTGTTGACCCGGCAGAATTCATGAATTTCTGATAATTAATAATGAATTCCCTGTAAGGAGCACAGGTTAAAGTAAAGTCCTTTGAGTTCCATTAATTCGCGGTGGTTTCCGCGCTCTTTTACCTCGCCTTTCGATAAAACAATGATCTCGTCGGCATTTTGCACCGTGCTGAGGCGGTGAGCAATTACAAGTGTGGTGCGATCGGCCATTAATTTTTCCAGGGCATCCTGTACGAGTCGTTCGGATTCGGTGTCGAGCGCCGAGGTAGCTTCGTCGAGAATCAGGATGGAAGGATTTCGCAAAATGGCACGGGCAATGCTGATGCGTTGTTTCTGCCCGCCGGAAAGTTTATTCCCGCGCTCCCCGATATTCGTATCATAACCGTTCTCGAGCTCTTCGATGAATTTGTGGGCATTCGCAATTTTCGCTGCCTCAACGATTTTATCACGGGATACGTGCGGCAACCCGAAAGCGATGTTGTTGGCAACCGTTTCGTTAAAAAGAATGGATTCCTGGTTTACGATCCCGATCTGGTTGCGGAGGTCATCAATTTTGAGTTTTTCAACGGGAACACCGTCAATACTTATCTCACCGGAGTCTATGTTATAAAAACGGGGAAGAAGGTCGGCTATAGTCGATTTTCCGCTCCCGGATTCCCCGACGAGTGCCAGTTTCTGTCCTTTGTGAAGGGTAAAACTGATATCGCGTAACACGGGTTCGTCGCGGTAGCTGAAGGATACGTTTTTGTAAACGACCTTTTCATCAAACCGGGTGATCGGCAGGGCATCTTCGGCTTCGTGGATCCGCTCGTCCATGTTGAGGATCTCGTTGATCCGGCGTTGAGAAGCCTGGCTTTTATTGAGGTTCCCGATGGAAGTGGAAATTCCCTGGATCGGGCGGAGTAACTGGGAAAATACGATCACGAATCCGAGGAATTCCCGTCCGCTGAGCCCGGTTCCGCTTCCCTGTGCATCGAGGATCATCGATCCGCCGTACCAAACGATGCAGATCATCACAAGCACGCCGAGCGTTTCGTTGAGTGGCGGACTGAGGTCGCGTTTCCGGAAGGCTTTCGTAATTAGTTTCTGATGGCGAAGGTTGTTGGCCCGGAAGGTTTTAAGAATAAAGGGAACGGCATTGAACGCCTTAATGATGCGAATTCCACCGAGACTTTCCTCAATCGTGGAAAAAAGGTCACCCATGGCCGACTGACCTTCGCCGGCTGTGCGTTTCAGGCTTTTCCCGATCCGGGAGATCACAAAGGCACTTACCGGTAGCAGGATAAAGGAGAAGATCGTCAGCTGCGGACTCCAGTAAACCAGTAATGCGACGTTGATCAGGATGGCAATCGGTTCGCGGAAAAAGAGTTCGAGAACGGCTATAACGGCTATTTCGATCTCACCGACGTCACTTTGCATGCGAGACATCAGATCCCCTTTTCGCTCATCGGTGTAAAAGGCAAGTGGCAATCGCATTGCTTTCGTGAAAATCTTTTCGCGGATATCGCGCACAACAGCCATGCGCAGCTCGGACTGATACCAGATGGCGCCGTAGCGAAAAACATTTTTCAGGAAAAAAGCAAGGAATACGGAGATACAAACGAAAAGAAGTGCTTTTTCCGGACTGTCCTGCACCATGCTTTCCATAAAGTAATTGTACCACTTACCGAGGTATTCGAAAAATGCCACGAATCCGCCGTTGTAATGCGGCTCTGTCAGCACCTTGCTCGCTACCGGTTCTTCCGGGAATATCAGCTGCAGGAAGGGAATGAAGAGAATGAGTGAGACCAGGTTGAAAATGACGAATAAGAGGTTGTAAAAGATCACCAGGACGGCGGTCAATTTGTAGCGGAAGGTGTAGCGGTAAATCTCTAAAATATCTTTCATCGTCATAGCAAAGATAGGTTTTTGTTTGCCGATACGGAGAAGCACGGTAAACAATTCTTATTTTTGCCTTATGAGTTCGATCAGACAGCATAAAATCGAAGAAGTTATCCGCCAGGAACTTTCTACCTTCCTGCAACGCAACAGCCGCGAGATCTGTCTCGGCGCCATGGTGACCGTTACCGTTGTTCGCGTAACGGCCGATCTTTCACTGGCACGTTGTTACCTGAGTGTTTTTGCGGGCCCGCCCAAAAAGGAGGTCATGGATAATATTCAGCAGCACGCAGGGCGTATCCGCGGGGAAGTGGGCAAGCGCCTGAAGAATATGAAAAAGATCCCGGAAATGATCTTCCTGCTCGATGATACGCAGGATTATGCCGCAGAGATCGACCAATTGCTAAAATAGGCACATCAACGTTCCTCTTTACATAGCGCGCCGATACCTCAGAGCGAAACGCCGGAAAAATGTGATCAACCTGATCACGCGCATCGCCACGATCGGAATTATCATCACAACGGCCGCACTGATCATCCTGATTTCGGTGTTTAACGGGATCGAATCGATGGTTGAAAAACTGTACACCGAGTTTGATGCCGATGTTACGATCCTGCCTGCGGAAGGCAAAACATTTCGACTGGCACAGCTGGACACGTCAGTACTTGAGCGTACGCCGGGGGTGAATTCCTGGTCACGCGTAGTGGAAGAAATCGTTGTGCTGCGACACGAAAAGAAGTGGGTAAACGCGACCCTGATGGGAGTTGACGGTAATTTTCCGCAAATGACGGATATGCAGCGCAACATCGTGGATGGAGAGGCAACATTGCATATGGACGGGCAGCCCGCCGGTGTAATCGGTGCGTCGCTGCTCGACAAACTCGGAGGATTTATTCCGCGACGGGGCGGATCGGAGACCATTTCGGTCTATTCGCCGAAGAAGAACATCAGTATGCGTCCGGGTGTCAACCCGTTTAATATACGGATGATCGCACTTTCCGGCAGGATGGGATATAACCGCGAGGTCAGTGCCGGCAGAATGGTGGTGCCTTTGGAATTTGCCCGGGAATTGTTCGGTTATACGGATGAGCTGTCGGCAATCGAAATCCGGGCGAAAGAAGGAGCGGACAATAACGAGATCAAACGGATCTTACAGGTAAAGCTGGGAAATCAGTTCTGTGTCCGGACGAATTACGAAGCTTTTGAACTGATCTACAAGACCAGTGAATCCGAAAAACTCATTACGATCTTTTTCCTGTTCTTCGTGTTCATTCTGGCAGCTTTCAACCTGGTAGCCTCCATTACGATGCTTTTCGTTGAAAAGAAAGATAACCTGGTCACCATGCTGAGTTTCGGAGCTGATAAAAAGTTCATTTTCCGCATATTTTTCTACGAAGGCCTGCTGATCACGTTCCGGGGAATTTTGATCGGTGCACTGCTTGGCTATGCCGTTTGCTTTACGCAGATCTACGGAAAGGTCGTTACGATGCCGAATGCTTATGGAGAACCGTATCCCTTACACGTTTCGCTGCCGCAGGGTGTCGTAATTTTAAGCCTGGTGATCTTTGTAAGCGTACTGGCGGCCTATCTTCCCGTGAAATACCTGATCCGGAAGAACCTGGCCGGAAAGGTCTGATTACTCTTCGTTTTCGCTTAAGAAGCGAATGTTTCGTTTCAGTCCTTTGTATTTGGTACGTTTTACCGCCGAATGCCGGAAAAGTTCCCTGAATACATCCTCGGTCAGATCTTCCCAGTCGGATTTGGTCATGTTTAGCAGTTTTTCGTGCGGTTCGAACTCCGGAACCTGGTGTCGCTGTGAAAAGCGGTTCCACGGACACACATCCTGGCAAATGTCGCAGCCGAACATCCAGTTTTCCATCTGTTTTCCGAATGCTTGCGGGATCAGTTCATCTTTAAGCTCGATGGTGAGGTAGGAAATACAGCGCGACGCATCGATGCGATAAGGCGCGTAAAGTGCATCGGTCGGACAGGCATCGAGGCAACGGGTACAGGTTCCGCAGTAATCTTTGATCGGTCCGTCGGGTTCGAGTTCGATGTCGAGGATCAATTCGGCTATGAAGAAAAAGGAACCGTGTTTCGGATGGATCAGGTTCGTGTTTTTACCGACCCAGCCGAGTCCGCTTTTTTTAGCCCAGGCTTTGTCCATTACGGGTGCTGAGTCCACGAACACGCGTCCTCCGACATCCCCGGCTTCCTTTCGCAAGGCTTCCAATAATTCCTTTAATTTATCGCGGATCACATCGTGATAGTCCCTGCCGTAGGCATACTGCGAAAGTTTCGGTGCACCGGGTGCCTGTTTCTCCGGGTTGTAATAATTGAGCAGCAACGAAACCACAGATCTCGCATTGTCCACGAGTAGCCGCGGATCAAGACGCTTATCGAAATGATTTTCCATGTACGCCATTTTCCCGTTCCTTCCTTCGCGCAGCCATTGCTCAAGTCTTGGCGCTTCTTCCTGTAAAAAGTCGGCTTTGGAGATCCCGCAGTAAAAGAAACCGAGTTCGGAGGCCTTTTCTTTCAAAAGGCGCGCATACTTTTCACGTGCGGAGGCCGTCATATCAGAAAAGTCCGCCCTGTGCCCACCCGGGATTTTTCCCGAGGTGTTTGTAGGCTTTATCGGTTACTTTGCGTCCGCGCGGTGTACGCATGAGAAATCCTTCCTGGATCAGGAACGGTTCGTATACTTCTTCGATCGTACCGGTATTTTCGCCAATGGCGGTAGCGATGGTACTCAGGCCCACCGGACCTCCGCTGAACTTGTCGATCATCAGTGAAAGAATGCGGTTATCCATTTCATCGAGTCCATGCTCGTCCACGTTGAGTGCATCGAGTGCGTAGCGCGTAATTTCTGGTTCGATGGAACCGTTTCCCTTGATCTGTGCGAAGTCGCGAACGCGGCGCAACAGGGAATTCGCAATTCGGGGTGTTCCACGGCTCCTGCCGGCAATCTGGAAAGCTGCTGCTTCGTCGATCGGAATATTGAGCAGGCTGCAGGAGCGCTCCACGATATTGGTGAGCGTTTTGGAGTCGTAATAATTGAGTCGCGAATTGATCCCGAAACGCGCACGCAGCGGAGAGGTCAGCAGACCGGAACGGGTGGTTGCGCCGATAAGTGTAAACGGATTAAGCGTGATCTGTACTGTACGGGCATTGGGGCCGCTGTCGATGAGGATGTCAATGACGTAATCTTCCATGGCGGAATAAAGGTATTCTTCCACGACAGGACTCAGTCTGTGTATCTCGTCGATAAAAAGTACGTCGCCGGTATCCAGGTTTGTGAGCAACCCTGCCAGGTCACCCGGTTTGTCGAGAACAGGTCCCGAAGTAACTTTGAACCCGACGCCAAGTTCATTAGCGATGATGTTCGCAAGAGTTGTTTTTCCCAGTCCGGGCGGGCCGTGCAACAATACGTGATCGAGTGGTTCATTTCGGAGTTTGGCGGCTTTCACGAAGATCTCGAGGTTTTCCACGACCTTACTCTGACCTGTAAAATCGGAGAGGACCTTCGGTCGCAATACTTTGTCGTATTCCTGGTCACCCTGGTTTTGTGCTTCTGCCCTGAAATCGAATGATTCTTCCACTACGCTGTTTACTTGTAATCAAAAATAAGAAAAGCCTTTCCAAACGGAAAGGCTTTTCAGGTAATATTTAGAAGTCTTAATGTTCTTCTTCGCCTTCTGCAAGCGGAACGGTTTGCGGAATGTAATCCTGTTCTGCTCCTGGCTTGGAGTAATCGTACGGCCAGCGGTGTACTTCCGGAAGTTCTCCCGGCCAGTTTCCGTGGATGTGTTCCACCGGTGTGGTCCACTCAAGTGTGTTTGAATGCCACGGGTTTTGCGGTGCTTTCGGTCCTCTGAAAATGCTGTAAAAGAAGTTAAATAGGAATAATAACTGCCCGAATGCAGCGATGATCGCGAATACGGTAATGATGACATTCAGGTCCATGATCATGTCGTAGGAGTTATTATCGAAAGTTCCATATACGGAGTAATCATAGTAACGACGCGGAGCTCCTGCGAGTCCCACGAAGTGCATCGGGAAGAATACCCCGTAAGCGCCGACGATCGTGATCCAGAAGTGTGCGTATCCGAGGCGTGTGTTCATCATGCGCCCGTACATTTTCGGGAACCAGTGGTAAACACCGCCGAACATTCCGAATACAGCTGACATACCCATTACGATGTGGAAGTGAGCAACGACGAAATAGGTATCGTGAATGGCGATATCCAGTGCGGAATCCGCGAGGATAATACCGGTCACACCACCGGTGATGAACGTGGACACAAGCCCGATCGCAAACATCATAGCAGGTGTCAGCACCAGGGAACCTTTCCAGAGCGTGGTCAGGTAGTTGAACACTTTCACCGCTGACGGAATGGCAATGAGCAGGGTCGTAAATACGAATACACTTCCGAGGAACGGGTTCATACCGGTCACGAACATGTGGTGACCCCATACAATGAAGGAAAGGAATCCGATCGCAAGAATGGATCCGATCATGGCACGGTATCCGAAGATCGGCTTACGGGAGTTGGTTGCAATAATTTCGGAAGAAAGTCCGAGCGCCGGGAGGAGTACGATGTATACTTCCGGGTGACCGAGGAACCAGAACAAGTGCTGGTACAGGATCGGCGAACCTCCGTGATTGGCAAGCATTTCACCACCGATAATAATATCTGAAAGGTAGAACGAAGTTCCGGCCAGACGGTCCATCATCAGGAGCAGTGCCGCAGAAAGCAGAACCGGGAAAGAAAGTACCCCGAGAATTGCAGTTACGAGGAACGCCCAGATGGTAAGCGGCATGCGTGTCATGCTCATTCCTTTCGTACGCAGGTTCAGAACGGTTACGATGTAGTTGAGTGAACCGATCAGTGAAGATGCGATGAAAATTGTCATGGAGAAAAGCCAGAGTGTCATCCCGAGTCCGGAACCACTCACAGCCTGCGGCAATGCAGAAAGCGGCGGGTAAACGGTCCATCCGGCCATTGCAGGTCCTGATTCAACGAACAGGGATGCAAGCATCGTGATCGAAGACAGGAAGAAGAACCAGTAAGATAACATGTTCAGGAAACCCGATGCCATATCACGTGCACCGATCTGCAATGGAATAAGCAGGTTGGAAAAGGTTCCCGACAGACCACCTGTTAACAGGAAGAATACCATGATCGTTCCGTGAATGGTCACGAGACCGAGGTACATTTCTTCTTTCAGTACGCCGTTCGGAGCCCATTCGTCGCCCAGGAAGAATGAAAGGAAATCCGAACTTTCGCCCGGCCATGCGAGCTGAATACGGAAAAGAATAGACAATAACATCGCTACCAGTCCCATGAACACGGCTGTCATGAGGAACTGCTTACCGATCATTTTGTGATCCTGGCTGAAGATGTATTTGGATACAAAATTCTCTTCATGGTGACCATGTGCGTCATGGTGAGAATCGTGATGTCCGTGTGCTTCGTGCGCTATTGCCGCCATTTTGTTTTTTATTTAAATTTTAAACTAAATTCTCAAATTATCGGGTTGCCGTCGAATCGGAGTCAGCGGCTTCTGCCATTGCCGTACCTGCTGTTTCTCCACTTGGTTCCTGACTTTCTTCGTCGGCTGACATTTTAAGCGTTTCGCTAAACGTAACGCCCTGTTTGCTTTCAAACCAGTCTTCATACTCGTTTTCAGAGAGTACGACCACGATCATTTTCATTTTGTAGTGAGCTCCACCACAGATCTTATTACACATCAGCACGTAGTTGAACTGGTTGTTCTTCATGCGCTTCTGCATTTGTTTGGTCGTGATGTCCGGGGTAAAACGGAAACGTGTTGTCAGACCCGGTACCGTGTTCATCTGAGCACGGAAGTGCGGGAAGTAAGCTGAGTGGATCACGTCTTTCGAACGGAAATTGAACTCGTATTCTTTGTTTACGCAAAGGTACAGGGTATCCTTCTGAATAATGTCATCCATCGCGAGCGCGTCGTTTTTCATATCATAACGCTCTTTCATCTGGTAGAGCGAACGGATGAGGCGTTCCTTGCGGTGTAAGTCCTCCATCATATTCTGGCGGTCTTCCGGTGCGAGGATCGTATCGCGGTTATTGAGGATTTCGGTCAGTTTACCGATCCCGATGTCCTGTCCTTTCGCCGGATCTCCGTTTTCCATCAGGAAAATAGCAGAGTCGATGGTCTGCGATGTCATGAGTGCCAGTTCGTTTTGCGCCGTAGTAAGTTTGTAGTCAAACTTCCCGAGTCGGTTATCTTTCCCGGAATAGCGCGCTGTCCAGTCGAATTGTTTTGAAAACAGTTCCACGCGGATCGCTTCTTTTTCAGCCTGTGCGGTAACGTCGTTCCAGGTACGCAGACCGAGTACGATGATCACGGCAAGTACGAGTGCAGGAACGGCGGTCCAGGCCAGCTCGAGTTTGTTATTGTGGGGATAGTAAAACGCGGGAACTCCCGGTTTTTTTACATATTTCCAGCTAAATACGAAAAGCAGTGTATTGTTAAGGAAAAAAAACGAAATGATGATCAAGAGGTTGATGTTCAACAGCCAGTCAGTTTCTTTTCCGTGTTCCGAGGCCGCGTCTCCGCGTCCTGCCCATCCGAAATGCGACATGAGGTAGATGAAACCTGCGTAGAACAGGATCATGAACGTCAGCATGAGACTTCCGTTGAGTTTGTTATCCCGGTTTGAGATCTCATGTTCCCCACGCTTGCGCATCTTGTAGGAAAGTTCATATACGCGAACCAACTGGGCGATAGCGATGGCTCCGAGAACGATTACCAGTAATATGATTAATTTGCCTGTCATCTTGTTTTAGTTTTCTTATCTAAGAATTTTTACCTGCTTAAATTTCGTGATGGATACTTTCATCGAGGAAGGGGTGATTCACCGGCGTCAGCGGTGCTTTCGTCAGGTTCACCAGCAATGTGCGAATGAAGAACCCGAGAATCAGCAATACCATTCCGACTTCGAGGAAACCGATTTGTGCCTTAGCTCCCATTGAACCAACCGAAACCATCAGGTAAACATCGAGCCAGTGACCAATCATGATCACCACACCTACAAAGGTAAGGATTCCGTAATTTCTTTTAGCGTCGCGGGACATCAGAATGAGCATCGGGAACGCGAAGTTAATAATGAACATAAAGAAGTAAAGGAACTTGAAATGTTCGAGACGTGCGATGTAATAAGTCGTTTCTTCCGGAATGTTGGCGTACCAGATAAGCATGTACTGTGAAAACCACAGGTAAGACCAAAGGAAAGAGGTTGCGAATGTCCATTTTCCAAGATCGTGGATGTGGCTTTCGTTTACTTTCGGGAGGTAACCCTGGCGCTTGAGATACATCGTCAGCATAACGAGCGTTACCATGGTTGAAACCCACATTCCTGCAAAAGTATACCATCCGAAAAGGGTAGAGAACCAGTGTACGTCAACCGACATGAGCCAGTCCCAGGATGAAGTGGAACTGAATACGGCGAAGAATACGAGGAATACGGCTCCCTTGCGGTAGTTCGCGAAGTGAAGTTCGGTTCCGCCCACGCGGTCTTCTTCAAGTGAACGTCTGCGGAAACCTCTCCAGAAGATCAGGTAAACTGCAAAATAGGCGAGTGTACGGATCCAGAAGAAGATCGGGTTGAGGTAAGCAGATTTCTTCATAATGATCGGGTCTTCCTGGATCACATGATCATCCATCCAGATGTAAATGTGTGCTCCGTCCATGATCGTGATGAGGATCAGTGCAAGGGCAAGAATTCCCATTCCGTAAGGCATCCATCCGCAAACTGCTTCGATAACGCGTTTGATGGAAGCATACCAGCCAGTTTCGGTTGCGTATTGCAATGCGAGGAAAAAGAGGGCTCCCAGTCCGATTGCAAAGAAAAAGAAACCATCGATGAGTCCGTTTGCAAGCAGGCGTTGCATAAAGTGGTGCGTACCGGCCGTCTGGATAATCCCGATCAGCGTGGACAGCGCCCCAACAATCATAAGGACAATGGTCAGAACTTTTGCTTTATTTGCTATTTTAAATTCCATTTCTGCTTTCTTTTAATCTTTATTTACCCCTTTGTTGAATCTGACATAGTTGCTGCGTCATCGGCGTCAGCAGACGAGGCGGGCGTTCCGTCTTCGTTGAATTTGCCGTAGTCGTCGTATTGGAACTGGCGTACGTAGTGTACGAGTGTCCAGATTTCCTCCTTGTTGAGGATCGGTCCGTGAGCTCCCATCATTCCTTTTCCATAGTAAATGGAGTAGAAGATCTGGCCGTCACCCAGGTTCATACGATCCTTGTAGTTCGGAACACCTGTGTAAGCTCCGCTCTGAACCATCGTTCCCTGGCCGTCTCCTTTATCGCCGTGGCAATGTGCACAGTTTGCAGCGTAAAGTTGCTTTCCTTTGTCGAGGATCATCTTGGAATTCGCTGCCGTCAGTGTCAACGGGTTTTTATCGTTTGCAGCCTGGTTATACTGGTCTGCGGCATAAGCCCAGCCAAACAGTCCGTGCGTTTCTTTGAAAGCCGGTTCGGGCAAACGTTTATAAGGCATCATCAGGTTTACATAGGCCGTATCCGTTCCGCGGTAAGGAATCGTTCCAAACGGCGGCGTTTTGGCTGACACCTGCATTTTAAGTTCCGTGCGTTCGCGTCCGCGGATCTCGGCATAGTCCACATAGGGCTCAATGGCCGGTGAGCGGTACATGTCGGGCATGTATTCAAGCCCGGAACTGTCTTCGTTGGCAACACAGCTTCCGAGTGCAAGAAGTGACGCTGCCACGATGGAAATTTTCGCTATTGCCTTAAAACTTTTTTTCATCTGTCTTTTATATTTTCCTGTCAGACAATCTTTCGAAGCCTTTCGGTTCAAATCAGTTAATATCTTTTTGGTCGATCTCAATCACTCCGGTGTCGTTTAACAGGGCGTGAAGCTGTTCTTCCGTATAGCCGCTGTTTTCGGAGAGACGCAGTTCCATTACGAATTTGTCATCCGTGGTGCGTACATCCGGGTTGAGAGCAGGCATACCGGGAAGCGTCTTGTTGCGAAGCAGGTAAGTTATCGCCATTCCGTGTGCCGCGCAAAGTACGGTAAACTCGAAGGAGATCGGGATAAACGAAAGGATGTTGTCCAGGTACGTAAAGCTGGGTTTACCACCGATGTTCATCTGCCAGTCAACGATCATGAAATAACGCATACCAATGGTGGCCAGCGTAAGCCCGGTGAGACCGTAGATAAAGGCCATGATACCGAGACGGGTATTTTTGACGCCGATGATAGGATCGATCCCGTGAATGGGGAACGGTGAGAATACGTCTGCGACTTTCACCCCTTTTGCGACCAGTTTTTTCGCGCCGTCTTTCAGGACGTGGTCGTCATCGTACATTGCATATATTACCTTATCTGCCATGTTTAATCGTTGTTATTGTTCGTTAATTCGCGTGCCTGGATTCCCCAGTCGGTTCTTTCAATCTGATCCACGTCCATTCCGATCAGTTCGGCCAGGGCGTGATTATCGGAAGTTTCGAGTTTACTCATCTGTTCGAAAGTATAGATTCCGACGTTGTTGAGTTTTTGCTCGATCGCAGCGTCGATGCCACCAATGCGGGTGAGGTCGTCTTTTTCATCTGCGCTTGCGTTTCCAAGACGCTCGAGGAGTTCTTCTCCCGCAACGTGCTCGATGGTCGTTTCCTGGATGATAGTCGTTTCTTCTTTGTCCTGGATCACCGCCTCAAAAGAAGTTACGTGATCGTCGTGCTCATGCCCGTGATCGTCCGGGAGGTTTTTGTAATACTCTCCGGAAACTTTCAGGATCGATTTAACCTCGTTCAGTGCCAGTACCGGGAAGTAGCGTGCAAAGAGCAGGAAGAATACGAAGAAGAGACCGATCGTTCCGATGAACACACCGATATCGAGGTGACTCGGGAAGTGCATGCTCCAGGATGACGGAAGGTAATCGCGGTGCAGGGAGGTCACGATAATTACGTAACGTTCGAACCACATCCCGATGTTTACGACGATGGAGATAATGAATGTAAAGAGCAGGCTGCGACGCAATTTGCGGAACCACATCAGCTGCGGTGAAACCACGTTACAGGTCATCATCGATGCATACGCCCACCAGTACGGTCCGGTAGCACGGTTTACGAAGGCATACGATTCGTATTCCACACCGGAGTACCAGGAAATGAAGAGCTCGGTAATGTAGGCAGTACCTACGATCGAACCGGTTACCATGATCACGATGTTCATGTATTCCACGTGCTTGGTGTGGATGTACGCTTCAAGTCCCATTGCTTTACGCATCACGAGCAGGAGCGTTTGTACCATGGCAAATCCTGAGAACACGGCCCCGGCAACGAAGTACGGCGGGAAGATCGTGGTGTGCCATCCGGGAATTACCGATGTGGCAAAGTCAAAGGATACGATGGAGTGTACGGAGAATACCAGTGGTGTTGCGAGACCTGCGAGAACGAGCGAAACAAGTTCGAAACGGTTCCAGTGTTTGGCACGGCCAGACCATCCGAAAGAAAGGATGGAATACATGCGTTTGGAAACCGGTTTTTTAGCGCGGTCACGAATTGTTGCGAAATCCGGGATCAGACCGATGTACCAGAAAACGAGTGATACCGAAAGGTACGTGGAGATCGCGAATACGTCCCAAAGGAGCGGCGAGTTGAAGTTTACCCAAAGGGAACCGAACTGGTTGGGGATCGGCATTACGAAGTAACCGAGCCACAGACGTCCCATGTGAATGAGCGGGAAGAGCCCTGCCATGAATACGGCGAAGATGGTCATCGCTTCCGCAGAGCGGTTGATCGCCATTCTCCATTTTTGACGGAAGAGCAGGAGCACGGCCGAGATCAGGGTTCCGGCGTGACCGATACCTACCCACCAAACGAAGTTGGTGATATCCCAGGCCCAACCGATCGTCTTGTTCAATCCCCAGACGCCGATACCGGTCCCGAGCAGGTAGAGAATACATCCTACTCCATACAACCCGACGATCAAAGCGATTGCAAAAAGAATGTACCACATTCTGGGCGCTTTGTCTTCTATAGGCCGGCAAACATCTTCCGTAACGTCGTGATACGTTTTGTGACCTAAGATAAGGGGTTCTCTAATTGCTGCTTCTTTATGCATTACAATCGGTTTTTATTCAATTAATGATGTGTTTTGTTTTCATGTCCGTGACCACCGGGAGCAGGAGTACCGTGTGCAGCATGTTCTGCGGCATGTTTGGCTTCCTCTGCCTGGATCATGGCGAGTTCCTTATTGTCCTCGTTGCGTACTTTCACTTTGTACCAGATGTTCGGCTGAACACCTACTTCTTCGAGGGCCTGGTAAGCGCGTTTTTCTCCGGAACTTTTACGTAACTGTGAGTTGATGTCGTTCCAGTCTCCGAAAATGATCGCGTCGTTCGGACATGCGTCGGCACAAGCCGGGCTCACGTCTCCGTCCACAACCGGACGTCCTTCTGTTTTCGCTTCCAGTTTTCCTGCCTGGATACGCTGAACACAGAATGAGCATTTTTCCATTACCCCGCGCGTTCTCACGGTTACATCCGGGTTCAGTACCATACGACCGAGGTCGTCCTGTGCCGGGTTGATCTCCGTGAATTTCTTGTATGAAGGGTAGTTGAACCAGTTGAATCGGCGTACTTTATACGGACAGTTGTTCGCGCAGTAACGTGTACCGATGCATCGGTTGTATGTCATTTGGTTAAGTCCCTCGTTGCTGTGTGTTGTTGCAGCAACCGGACAAACTGTTTCGCAGGGAGCGTGGTTACAGTGGTGGCACAGCATCGGCATGTGCACCACTTTCGGGTTTTTAGAAGCTTCTTCGGCACGATCGTATGTGAAATCGTCCGTACGTGTTCCCACGGTTGCTTCCACATCGGAAGAGAAGTAACGGTCGATACGGAGCCAGTGCATCTCACGTCCGCGTCGAACTTCGTCTTTCCCTACAACCGGTACGTTGTTCTCAGACTGGCAGGCGATCATACACGATCCGCATCCGAAGCAGGATGAAAGATCGATCGTCATTCCCCAGCGGTGTCCGACATTTTTTACCGGGTGCTCGTCCCACAGGTCGAATTCTTCTACCGGGCGTTGTACGTGTTCCCCGTGCTCATCGAGTTTTCCGAGAAGGTGTTTCGGGTTGTACGCGTCTTTCGGTTGGTTTTTGTAAATATCGAGTGTCGTTTCGCGAACAATCGAGTGGCGGGCCATCACCGTGTGGTGAATTTGTGTGGCACCGATCAGGTAAGAACCTCCGGTTCCGCTAACTGTTGCTGCCGCATCGAATGCGAAAGTTCCGTTTTGAACGCTTACCATGCGGAATGCATTTTCACCGATCGGTTTCGGATGTCCGTTTTCACCGGTTACATTGCCGCCGTATTCTTTTGTCTGGTACGCTGCCGTACCGATCTTTTCTCCGTTTCCTCCGCGTCCGTAACCGAGGGCAACACCAACGGTTCCTTCAGCCTGTCCCGGAAGGGGATATACCGGTAATACGTATTCCACTGCGCCCACTTTGATCTTCGCAAGTGAAAGCCCGCTTTCCTGGTCAAAGGTAGTTGCGTATCCGGCCTTTTCCATTTCGACCGGGTTCATCGTAATGTAGTTGTCCCAGGTTACTTTGGTCATCGGGTCCGGAAGTTCCTGTAACCACGGGTTATTGGCGTGCATACCGTTTCCGAGTCCGGCTTTCTGGTAAAAAACAACCTCTGTATTTCCGCTTTTCGGAAGCTGACCTGTGATCCCGCTCATTGCGTTATCGTTGAAGGTCATTGAAAGTTCCGGAGACGGAGTGGCCATCATGGCCATTGCTTCGTCGCTCCATTCTGAAGTATCAGAACCGTTGTGTACGGTCATGTTCCAGTATGAATCGAAATCTGTAAAAGTCTTTTGTGAAGGGAATCCGGATGTTTCCCAGTTCTGGCGGATGTATTCGTACGCAACGCGCGAATCTTTTCCTCCGCGACCTGCTTTTCCGGCCCAAACGAGGAATGTTTCGATTGCCGATGCCGTGTTGAACAACGGACGGATGGTCGGTTGTGCAAGCGAATAATGCTTTGACGTCGGGTTGAGATCCATCCACGTTTCGAGTGCATGATGGTCCGGGCAAATGAACTGGCAGTTTACCGCTGTTTCGTCCGCGTGTGATGAGAAGGAAACCGTAGAGTCAAGGCCTTTGAGTTTCTCTCCGAATTTTTTACCGTTCGGAAGTGTGTAAACCGGGTTTACACCATAGAACATCACAGTTCCTTTGAACTTGTCATTAACCACATCATTTGCGAAACTGATCATTTCCGCATCCTGTGATCTGAACATACGGAGTTCGTTCGCAAGATCGATCGTTTTTCCGTAAGCGCCGAGTGCCGCATTGAGTTTATTGGTGAGCACCTGGAGTGCCTTGTTGTTGGAACCACACACAACGAGTGATTCTCCGCGTGTCTTTTTAAGGGCTTCCACTGCTTTTTTTGCAACTTCCTCTGTTGCCGGAGCGAGCTTGGTGGAAATTCCGGATACCGGATTACCGAGTGCCTGCAAGAGGTAAGCAAGAACGTTTGCCTGCTCGGACGGTTTGATCATTCCACGGTAATCGGCATTCGATCCGGTGATCGACATCACTGATTCGAACTGGAAATGACGCGACATCCAGTCTGCATCCGGTTTGCGTGTACGGGCGTATTGTGCCTGGTTGAGGGTGGACATCAGCCAACCGTTCAAAAAGTCCGCACCAACGCTGACGATTGTTTTTGCTTTTGAAAAATCGTAAGAAGGAAGTATGTCCTTCCCGAAAGAGTCCTTATTCGCAAGTCGCATACCTGCGTACGAAATAGCATCGTACTGGATATGGCGGAATGTTTTTCCGGAAGCCTTTGCAAATTCGTCGATCGCCATTTGGAGGGAAGGGCTGATGATCGTATTGGAAACGAGTACGATCTCAGATTTCAGGGAGTTCTTCACCGCGGTATCCACGTCACTCCAGCGCTTTTCTTCTCCTTTGATCGTCGGGTTCTTCAGGCGGGATCCTTCGTAAAGTCCGAGCACGGAAGCGATGATCTGCGGGTTTGTAACCCCTTCGGTAATTCCGAAATCCTTATTTCCTTTGATGTAGATCGGGCGACCCTCACGTGTTTTAACCAGGATCTCCGCATACGAGTTTCCGTCGTAGAATGCAGAAGCATACCAGGTCGGCATACCCGGAGTAATGTTTTCCGGCTTGTTTACGTAAGGAATAGCTTTGGTTACCGGAGCTTCACAGGCAGCAACCGTAGCGGCAGCCACACTGAAACCGAGGAATTTCAGGAAGTCACGACGCGCCGTTGAAGTTTCCTGGAGACTTTCGTCACCGAGGAACTCCTCGACATTCATCTCTTTCGGAAACTCCTGGTCCCTGCTTTGCAGAAATTCGGGAGTCTCTTTTAACTCTTCAATTCCTTTCCAATATTTTTTTGTCGTTCCCATATTTCTATCGACTCTTTGCGTGTATTATTTTAATAGTGGCATTTAGCACATTCCCAGCCACCAAGTTCCTTTACAGTCACCTTTCCATCTTCGAGGTACTGTTCATAAAGGGCCGGATCGTTGTTCAGCAGACGATCGTGGATCTCCTGGTAATAACCGCCACCTTTCGTGCTGATCGCTCCGGTTGAAATTTCTTTCTTGTCGTGACACTGGATACACCATCCCATTGTCAGGGTCGGTTTGGTCAGCACCACGTTTCCTTCGATCTTATTGAGTTCCTCCACGGGCTGTACCATGGCTGTTTCGGTCATTTTGGTCATGTCCCCGTGACATTGTTTACAGTCTACACCGCCTACCACGACGTGTTGCTGGTGACTGAAGTAAACGTGATCCGGGAGAACGTGTACTTTATTCCACTTGATCTCTTCGGTTTTACCGGTATACTTTCCGGCACCTTCCGGATCCCATCCCGCCGCTTCATAGATCAGGGCGATCTTTTGCTGCTGTTCCGGGGTAGATCCGTTGATCTGCTTGTGACAGTTCATACACACGTTCACCGTCGGGATACCTGCGGTACGAGACTTGGTAACAGTGTTGTGACAGTATTTACAATCGATTCCGTTCTTACCGGCGTGTACCGAGTGCGGGAATTCGATAGGCTGAGAAGGCTGATAGCGCTCCAGGATGTTAATACTGTACAGTGCCAGGAATAAAGAAACTACTACTGCGATTACGATCACGAGACTCACAATTCCGACATACAGACGGTTTTTCCAGGCCCATGCACGGAATTCTTCGAGGTAAGAGTAATTTTCCTCTTTTACTTCACCGTTGGCAACTTGTAGTTGTCGGCGAACACCGCCAACAGCCATAATGATCACCACGAACACCACGCCGAGGATGATCCATACCCAGGAAAGCGAACCTTGTTCTTCTTCGCCACCACCGGTTGAAGTGGATGTTCCGCCACCACCGTTATCCGTAGTTGCTGTGGCCGGATCCGGTTGTGCGTCGACCCAGTCGAAAATCGCGTTAATCTGGTCTTTCGAAAGCTCCGGGAAGAACTGCATCGCAGTGGGTGACCAGGTCGAAACGCTTTGGGCGTACGGGTCGTTCGCAGCTGCTACCGACCAGTTGTTAACCCACTGATAGATGGAACCTTCCTTGGCTCCGCCTTCCTCCCATTTCTTGCGAACTTCGAAAAGCTTGGGTCCGGTACTGTTTTTGTGGGGCTGGTGACAGGTGGCACATTTTGCAGCGAAGAGATCGCCGCCATCCTGTCCGTAAGCAGTAGATGTGCCGGCAAAAAGCAAAACTGCAAGTGTGCCGATACACCATTTGTTAATTTTTTTAAACATCTGACTACTAGATATTTTCATTTAAAAAACTGTAAGTCTCCTGTCAAATTACACGGTTTGACGGGAGCAAATTTAAAAAGTCCGACCCATTTCATGACAGTTTTATGACAATTTTACCGCGACTCAAACCAATTTAAAATGATTCTAAATAAACTGAATTTAACAATTGTTTAATTTTTTGCTTGTAATAGAAATACTTCGGTGCTGATTCATTTCGTTATCTGCTGTTGTACCCTGAAATCTCCTGTTAAATAGCGTGCGGCACGATCCTTGTCCTCAAATAGTTTATTTTTGTAAAAAAAATCAAATGAAGTCAGTTTTGTTCTTTATGGCCTGCCTCTTTGCCTCGATCACGCTGGCACAGTCCGGGGATGTGACCGTTCATGCGGACCCTCGTATTGATGCGCTCATTAAAAAGGCCGGCACGCCCGTTCCTCCGAACGCTTATCCGCAAATTCCCGGTTACCGCATTCAGTTGATATTTGACAGTGACAAATCGGTCGTTGATAATGCGCGTAACAAGTTCATTGCACAGTTTCCGAAGGTGGATACGTATATTACCTTTGTAGCGCCTAACTACATCCTGAAAGTCGGCGATTTTCGTACCAATACGGATGCAGAGCGCATTAAATCGGAAATCGATGAGCAATTTCCGACGAGTTTTATCGTACGGGAGATGATAAACCTGCCGCGTATTGACTGAAATAAGTGAAAATACGTCATTCCCGGATGCCCGCTTCGGAAAACGCTACCGGCTCAGTCGTAAGAAGACGATCGAGCGCCTGTTTAAAGAAGGGAAATCAATTCGCAGTTATCCGTATGTGCTCTATTATCTGCCGGAACAACTGGACAATCCCTTCCAGCTCGTGATCTCGGCACCGAAACGGATCTTCCGAAAGGCGCATGACCGCAACCGGATCCGGCGGATCGTAACGGAAAGCGTACGCAAACAAAAGTCGGGACTTGAAAACCGGCTCTCCGAAAACGATTTTCAGTTAGCTTTGTTCCTCATCTATACGGCACGGGAAGAGGTGGCTACCGAAGAACTGATGAACCGTACTGAAAAATTATTTGACAAATTAATAGCATCGATAATACCTTATGAGAAAAATTAAACTGCTTACCGGATTTTGTGCAGTGATGTTCCTTTCACTCGTCGTACCGTTCCGCGGCGTGGCGCAGTCCAATGGTTTCGAAGTGATCAAAGACCTCGAGTTGATGGACCTCATCTTCCAGCACCTCGAAATGTATTATGTGGACGAACCGCAGCCCGGTAAAATGGGGAAAACGGCCATCGACGCGATGTTGCGCGAACTGGATCCGTATACCGTATATTACCACGAGTCCAACATCGAAGATTACAAACTTATGACAACCGGCCAGTATGGCGGGATCGGAGCCTTGATCCGCAAAGTGGACGAGTACACGGTGATCGCAGAACCGTACGAGGGAAACCCGGCAATGAAGTCCGGTTTGCGAGCCGGGGACAAAATCCTTTCGATCGACGGGCGCAATATGGTCGGACTCGAATCAGATGACGTTTCGACTGCGCTGAAAGGACCGAAAGGAACAACGATAGCCGTTAAAGTGCAGCGTGAAAACGGCGAATCGGAAACGATCAACGTCACGCGTGATGAGATCAAAATCCCCGATGTGCCTTACAGTGGGATGATGGATGCAGAGATCGGTTACATCAAGCTGAACAGTTTTACGCAAACGGCTTCCGAAGAGGTTAAGAAAGCATTCGGTGACCTTAAGAACAAGGGAATGAATAAACTGGTACTCGACCTGCGTGGCAATGGCGGCGGCTTGCTTATCGAGGCCGTTCGGATTGTGAATATGTTCGTTCCGAAGGGACAAACGGTCGTGACCACTAAAGGACGACTCGAAGAAGAGAATCGTACCTACAAAACAATGGATGAACCGACGGATCTCGAAATTCCGCTGGTTGTCCTCATCGACGGTGGTTCTGCTTCGGCCAGTGAGATCGTTTCCGGAAGTCTGCAGGACCTCGACCGGGCTGTGATCATTGGTTCAACCTCCTTCGGGAAGGGACTCGTGCAGCGCACCTTCGACCTGAAATACGGTTCAAAGATGAAATTGACCATTGCCAAGTATTACACGCCTTCCGGTCGTTGTGTGCAACGTCTCGAATATTACGACAGGCTCGAGGATGAAAGTCCGAAGGAAATCCCGGATTCACTTCTGAAAACCTTTTCCACGAAGAACGGGCGGGAAGTGCTAGACGGTCGCGGGATCGAACCCGATGTAGCTGTGGAACTCGAACCGTATAGTCGCTTAACGGCCACCGTTTTTTCCAATAACCTGATCTTTAATTACGCAACGCAATACTTTTATACGCACGAAACCATTCCGCCGGCGGGTGAGTTCCGGATCAGCGATGAAGAGTACCGGAAGTTCAAAGAATATGTCTTGCAACAGGATTTCACCTATAGCACCGCTTCTGAGGATATGCTGCAAAAAATGAAAAAAACAGCTGAGGAGGAAGGGTATTACGAGGATCTGAAAAGCGAATACGACGCCCTGCTGGCGAAAGTCGTTCCTTCCAAGGAGCGCGATCTTGAAAAATTCAGTGACGAGATCAAAGTATTGCTGGCCAACGAGATCGTATCCCGTTACTATTATCAGTCCGGAAGAGCCGAAAATGCGTTCCTGACCGACGATTACCTCGAACGTGCCGAAGAAGTACTCAAAAATTCCTCCGAATACAATACGATACTTGGGAATTAAGCGTTTGTGAGTAACCAACAAACTACAGCATGCTGAAACGCTACTTCGGGGAACGTGTTCACGACGTACTTCAATTTACAGGTCTGTGTATTCTCGCAGCCGGCATTTCGTCCAATAAAGTACTGATGTCGATCGGTACGATCTGGCTGATCTCCAACCTGGTGCTTGAAGGTTCTTTCCGAACGTATGTTACAAATATCCGTGGAAACCGGCCGGTTCAGTGGTTACTGATCTTTTGCCTCGTGCACGTGGCGGCGCTTACCTATACTTCCGACATGGCAGAAGCGGCACACGATTTCAGGGTCAAATTACCGCTGTTGGTCATTCCGCTGAGCCTGGCAGCCAAACCGCTGATCTCCCGCAGGAAAACAGATATTTTAATGTGTGTTTTCGTCGCTTCGCTCGTGGTGACGAGCACGATCAATTACCTCATGTATGCGGGACTGATCGGCAATCGGAACTTTGATGATATCCGGGGGATGTCGCTTTTCGGATCGCACATTCGCTATGGTATTCTTGTAAGCCTTGGAGCTGCAGTGTGTGTGTATCTCGCTATCCGGCGGACGCTTCACCCGCTTCTATTCATCGCTGCCGCGATCTGGCTCACTTTTTACACCTTTTACAGTGAGATTATCAGCGGTTTTGCATCACTGCTGGCGTGCCTGCTGACCATTTTATTCATTGTAGCCTACCGCAGGCACCGCTGGATTTCCTGGGGACTGACCGCACTCGTAATTGCCGGTGCAGTTTTCCTGGTGAGCTTTCTGTGGCCTCCGAAAAAAGTGCATTACGAATTATCCGACCTGCCCGAAAAGACCGTGAACGGAAATCCCTACAAGCACGATTTGCGACTTGTAGCTTATGAGGACGGCCAACCGATCTTTGTGATGATCAGTGATCAGGAACTCGATCGTGAGTGGGCCAAAGTTTCTCACCTCAGCCTGGACAGTACCGATGGCAAAGGACAACGCCTGCGGGGTACGCTCATCCGGTATATGGCCTCAAAAGGACTTACAAAAGACAGTCTCGGTTTCCAGGGACTAACGACCGATGATATCCGTCACATTGAGAATGGTGTTCCCTCCGTGAAGTATCTGCGTCCGGGTATACTCGGAAGGCTGGAGACCATCCGCTACCAGCTCGATAATAATACCAACCCGAACGGACATTCCTTACTTCAACGGATCGCGTACTGGAAAGCGGCGCTGGGCATTATTTCCGAGCACCCGTTAGCAGGAGTCGGTACGGGTGATATCAAACTCGCTTTTGCAGACTATTACGAACGTACCCATTCCAAACTCGAACCGGAAAACCGGCATCATTCGCACAATATGTTCCTGACCGTATGGGTAACCTTCGGAATTCCGGGGCTGCTGTCTTTCCTGCTCATGCTGTTTGTATTTTTGCGCTATAATTTCCGGCACCGAGAACTCGTGGGAGTGTTGTTTGCTGCTGCATTTATCTGCTCATTCTTTATGGAGGACACCCTCGAAACACAGATGGGAGTGACGGCTTTCGCATTTTTCTTCGGTCTGTTTTCCACGCCGAAGGAACCAGGTATGAACGGTTTTTTCTCCGGCACGCAAAGGAACGCGGATTAACCGATAGCCTGACCGAACCATTAACGTACGTTAAAATAAGGGGCGGTCACACCGATAATCCGCATTATCTCTCTGAATTGCCTATCTTTGCGAAAAATTTGCGGCAATGCGGTTCGAACTGACACGCGAATATCTCGATTCCCTCCGGGAAGCCATCCAGCAGAACGACCTGGAATGGATCGAAGCCCAGGTACTGCACCTGCACTTCGCTGATATTGCCGAAATTCTCGATAAACTTTCCGGGGAAGAAGCCCGTTTCATTTACTTCCTGCTCGACGAAGACCTGCAGGCGGACGTCCTCATGGAACTCGAAGAGGACGTACGTGACCGCTTTTTAAGTTCCCTTTCGTCCAAAGAAATTGCCGATCAGCTCGAGAACCTCGATTCGGATGATGCGGCAGACATCCTGGGTGAACTTTCCGAAGAACAGATCCAGGAGGTCATCTCCCAGATGGAGGACAACGAGGCTGCGGAAGACATCGTTGACCTGCTCAACTACGACGAGGATTCTGCCGGTGGACTCATGCAAAAAGAGTTTATCCAGGCCCGGCTCGACTGGCCTGTGAACCGTGCGCTCGTGGAGTTACGACGGCAGGCAGAGGACGTGGAAAAAGTCTACACGATCTACGTGGTGGATGAGCTCAATAAACTGGTCGGCGTACTTTCGCTGAAACGCCTGCTTTTTGCAAGTCCCAAAACACGTATCTACGACCTTTACCAGGGAAAGAATATCATTAGTGTTAAGACCAATGATTCGGCTGAGGATGTGGCGCGGGCCATGGAAAAGTACGACCTTGTATCCGTGCCGGTAGTGGATCTTCAGAACAAACTGGTCGGTCGGATCACCATCGATGACGTGGTGGATGTGATCAAAGAAGAAGCGGACAAAGATTTCCAGTTGGCATCCGGTATCTCCGAAAAGATCGAATCATCGGCAAGCGTTTTTCGCCTGTCGCGTGCGCGCCTGCCCTGGTTGCTGATCGGAATGTTGGGCGGAACGCTGAGTGCACGCGTTATTTCAGGCTTTGAAGGAGGCATCAGCCAGATACCTGCACTGGCATTTTTTATTCCGCTGATTACTGCCATGGGTGGAAACGTGGGAGTACAGTCATCGGCCATCGTGGTGCAGTCGCTGGCGCGTGGAAGCGATCAGTTTAGCGGGATCTTCCGGAAAATTGCAAAAGAAGCACTTGTAGGCCTGGTAAACGGGTTGCTGCTCGCAAGCCTGATCTATGGTATCGCTACCTTTTTCGAAAATGCGCTGCTCGGAGTGGTGGTCAGCATTTCCCTGTTCATCGTCATCATTTTCGCTGCGATCTTCGGAACGTTGATCCCCCTGATGCTTAACAAATACAAGGTTGATCCGGCATTGGCAACCGGGCCCTTTGTAACCACGCTGAACGATGTACTTGGCCTTTTTATCTACTTCACGGTCGGAATGATCATGTATTCCATTTAGAAGATCATCGACAGGAAAATCGAAAAAATAAACAGGGCTACGAGCCCGAATCTCCAGTAAGCCGCCATTTGACGGTCGTATTTCTTTTTGCTGAAGTAGTAAGAAACGGCTTTCGCCTGATCTTTTCGCAATCGTTTCAGCCCGGTTCTTAGGAGCGGGTTCACACGGTATGCTGACGGAGGATCGTCAGTTGCCTGTGGGTGGTCGGGTAGGTCCTGAACTTGCCGGTCGCCATTTCCGGAACCGGATCCGAATCCTGATACCATCATATAAATGAGTTTATTAGCGAGTAAGGTAGCAAAAATAGATCATGCTTCCAAAATTTTAACATTCTTGCCATATCCTGCGAAAGCGGCTTTTTGAGATACTTATTTGTATATTCACATCCCAAACTACGATGATATGGAACAGCAAACACGCACGCAGGAAACGAACTACGGAGCACTGATCACATTAACGACCGTTTTCTTCTTTTGGGGATTCATCGCTGCGGGCAACAGTGTGTTCGTTCCGTTTTGCAAAGATTTCTTCAGTCTTGACCAGTTTCAAAGCCAGCTGATCGATTTTGCCTTTTACGGCGCTTATTACATCGGTGCACTCGTGCTGTTCATCATCGGTTCGTTCCGCGGACGGGATATGATCGGAAGCTGGGGCTATAAACGCAGTATCATTTACGGATTGTTACTTTCTGCGGCCGGTGCCGGACTGATGATCTTTTCGGTAAGCCAGGAAGTATTCATCTGGATGCTCTTCGGTTTGTTCGTGGTCGGGCTTGGTTTTTCGATGCAACAGACCTCTGCCAATCCCTTCATGATCACACTCGGCGATGAACGTACCGGCAGTAACCGCATTAACCTGGGTGGTGGTATTAACAGTTTCGGTACCACGATCGGTCCGCTGCTGATTGCGCTTGCCTTATTCGGTTCTACCGAAGCCATGGACCCGGAGATGATCCGGACGCTTGATCTTGTCAAGGTGGAAATCCTGTATGCCTGCGTGGGAGGACTTTTCCTGCTGGTAGCACTCATCTTTATCTTTTCCAAACGCCTTCCCGCGATGATCGACCGTTCGCCGCTTGAGAAGTCGAACAAATCTTTAGTCACGCTGGTGATCATCACCGTACTGCTCATTGTAACCGCTACCCCGGTTTTCCAGAGTTACCGCTCAAACGAAGAGAAAGATCTCGTACAACTGGAGCAGGACCTGGATATGCTGACGCATGATGAAGACGGAAATACGATCGAACTGTCCGGAGGCGCTCAGGCAGAAACAAAAGCAAGCATCGAAGCGCATATCCGGGATATTCGCGTTCCGCTTGATCAGAAACGCCTCGTGTGGTGGTCCCTGGGAATCGTGGCCGTGGTCGGAGGACTGGTCGTTGCAAATGTATTGGGGAAAAAGCAAAAGAAGGGCTGGGGAGCTATGCAGTATCCGCAGCTGACCCTGGGTATGATCGCGATCTTTGCGTATGTCGGCGTGGAAGTGGCGATCGGCAGTAATATCAGTGAACTGGTGAAGCACGAACCTTTCGGCGGGCTGACCTCTTCCGAGGCGGCACCCTATGTGGCGATGTTCTGGGGAAGCCTGATGATCGGACGATGGGCCGGTTCGATCAACGTCTTCAATATTTCGCGCAGGGCGAAACTGATCCTGAGGTTCTTCGTCCCGCTGATAGCCCTTGGGATCATTCTGGGCGTATCCTGGTTCATGGGCTACGATATTTCCGTATTTCGCTGGTATTTTATCTGCGTGCTTGTGCAGATTGCGGCTTTTTACATTACCGACGACAAACCGAGCCTGACACTTACCGTATTCGGTGTTTTAGGGGCGATGTGCATGATTACCGGTTTGCTGTCAACGGGTGAGGTAACGGTATATGCCTTCCTGAGTGCGGGATTGTTCTGCTCGATCATGTGGTCGGCTATTTTCTCCCTGGCACTGGGCGGACTCGGGAAGTACCAGGCACAGGGATCGGCCTTTTTGGTAATGATGATCCTCGGTGGCGCCATGATCCCGCCGATACAGGGGAAACTCGTTGACATTATCGGGATTCAGCAATCGTTCTTTGTAGGACTGGCATGCTTCGTATACCTGACCATTTTTGCGGTAGGCGTAAAACGCATTCTGAACAGGCAGGGATTGCAGTTTCAATAGTGTAGTCCGTAAAACTGTGTCGAAAGAAGCACTGCCCGGCATCGGGTAGAGACGGATTTCAGGATCCTTACCTGATCTTTTCGAGTTCTTTAGCGAATCCGCAGGACTCGCATTTCCCTTTCTTTCTGAAAAGCTGTAACCAGGCCATTCGCCCGAGGTAAAAAACCGCGGCTGCAATTACTACGATAACTCCGATTTGTTGCATCATGACAGTAACATATAACTGATCCAGGAACCCAAATATGCCAGTACGCCGAGGTATGCGACCTGCACGACCGGCCATTTCCAGGAACGCGTTTCTCTTCTTACAACGGCTAATGTAGCCATACATTGCATGGCATAGACATAAAAGACCATCAGGGAGACACCTGTCGCGAGCGAATAAACTTTGGTTCCGTCCGGGAAGGTTTCCCGTTTCATGCGCTCGATCAGTCCGTGGTTTTCCTCTCCGTCGTCGTGTACGGAGTAGATCGTTGCGAGTGATCCGACAAAGACTTCGCGTGCCGCAAAACTGGTGATGAGCGCAATACCGATCTTCCAGTCGTAACCAAGGGGACGGATCACCGGTTCGATTCCTTTCCCCAGAATCCCGATGTATGAGTTTTCAAGTTTTACCGAAGTGATGTGCTGCTTTTGCTGTTCGGGTGTCAGGGACCGGAATTCGGAAGATGCGCGCAGTTCTGCGGTAGCGGTTTCCATACGGTCTCCCGGACCGAACTTGGCAAGAGCCCAGAGTATAATGGAAATGGCGAGGATGATCTTACCGGCACCGGTAACGAACAGGCGTACTTTTTCGAGGACGTTCAGCCCCACATTGCGCAATCGCGGCAATTTGTAGGAAGGTAATTCCATGATCAGGAAGCTTCGCGAGCGCGAGCGCATCAGTTTGTGGATGATGAATGCCACGATGAGCGCACTGAACAAGCCCAGGAAGTAGAGTCCGAAGAAGACGAGCCCCTGCAGGTTGAAAATGCCCCAGACAGTCCGTTCGGGGATGACCATGGCAATGAGTAAGGTGTATACCGGTATTCGGGCGCTGCAACTCATGAGCGGCGCTACCAGGATAGTCGTCAGCCGCTCTTTCCAGTCGGGGATCACGCGCGCTGCCATAACGCCGGGAATTGCGCAGGCCACACTTGACATAAGTGGCACGACGCTCTTGCCGTTCAGGCCCAACGGGCGCATCAGGCGGTCCATGATGAACACGACGCGCGCCAGGTATCCGCTTTCTTCCAGCAAAGAAATGAAGAAAAAGAGCAGGGCGATCTGCGGTACGAAAATGACGATCCCGCCGACACCGGGTACGATCCCTTCCACGAGCAGATCCGTGAGAATACCCGGGGGAAGGCTGGCATCCAGGAGTGTTGAGAGTTGCGTAACACCTTCGTCGATGAGGTCCATCGGGTAATTGGCAAAAGAGAAAATGAACTGGAAGATGACCAACAGGATACCTGCAAAGATCAGGTATCCCCACACGGGGTGAACGAGTATGCGATCCAGTGCGGAAGAACGGTATTTGGCATCTTCACGGACCGACTCCACTTCTTTGAGCAATGCGTGGATGCGTTCATAGCGCAGTGTTGCCTGTTCTCCCTGGCAGTTCGCATCGTCAATAGGGCAGAAGCGGAAGTCATCCACGAAGGACTGTTCCGGCTTTTGCAGGGAATGTGCTGTAATGGCATTTTTAAGGCGGTCCATGCCAAGCCCGATGCGTGCATTGGTCTGAACGATCACCGTTCCCGGGAAGCGTGCTTCGATCTTTTGCGTGTCGATAATCTTTCCGCGCCTTTCGGCCACGTCCGCCATGTTTAATACGAGTATGGAGGGAATTCCGAGGTCGTAGATCTGGGTAAAGAGGAAGAGATTCCGTTCGAGGTTGGTAGCATCGGCGACTACGACAGCGAGGTCGGGATAATCCGTATGTCGGGGATCGGCGAGTACTTTGTAAACGATCTCTTCGTCAAGTGAACGGGGGTAAATGCTGTAGGTGCCCGGGAAATCGGTGATTTCCACTGTTTTTCCGTTGTGTGTGAGGGATCCTTTTTTGACCTCTACGGTAACACCCGGGAAATTACTGATATGCTGCCGCAGCCCTGTAAGTGAGTTGAATACGGAACTTTTTCCGGTGTTCGGATTTCCAAGCAGGGCAATTTTCATCAGCTGGCAGTTGCAAGATCCGGTTCCGTCACCCTGATCAGCCCGGCTTCATCGCGGCGGAGAGAAAGAACGGAATCCCCGACCTGAACGGCGATCGGATCGCCGAATGGAGCCCTGAACAATACTTTTAAGATGCGATCGGAAACGATGCCCATTTCAATGAGCTTCGGTTTGAGTGGTGATTCGTCGATCAAAGCCACGCGAACTGTTCGACCAATCGCAGATTCTGACAATAACATGGTTACAAATTTACGGCAATCTTTCCCAATTGCCTATCGCTTGTTTGTGGTATTTTGATGCCCGTCCCGTAAAATAATGCGTGCCGTTTCGAGTGATCTTTGTTCGAGGATAATCTCTTTGTTACCCGTTACGCGTTCGATCGTTTCCCGGTCATAATGGCGAATGGTTACCAGTTCGAGGTTTTCATCGAAGTGCAGTTTGTAGCTGGTTTCAAAGAGTTCTTTAAAGGCTTCGATATTGGTCTTTGACTGGTCTACGAGAATGCTGAAACTCAGTGCCGAATTTTGCATGACATTGATCTTTACCTGCAGGCGTGCGAGTTTTTCGAAGATATCGCTCAGGTGTTCTTCCACGATGAAGGAGAAATCGCGGGTGGTGATGCCAATGAGTAACTGGTCCATCTTGAAGATGAAGGATGGTACCATGCTATCGTGCGCGGTTTCCTGCTGAATCACGGTTCCCTCGGCCTTCGGATCAATGAAGGAGCGTACGTAAAGCGGGATGTTCCTATTCTGTAAAGGTTTGACGGTCTTCGGGTGGATCACCGAGGCGCCGTAATACGAAAGTTCAATGGCCTCTTTAAAGGAAATACGGTCGAGCTTGATGGTGTTATCGAACCACTTGGGGTCTGCGTTGAGCATGCCGGGCACGTCTTTCCAGATCGTAACGCTCTCGGCATTGAGGCAATAAGCGAGAATACCTGCGGTGTAATCGGAGCCTTCGCGGCCCAGGGTGGTGGTCATGCCTTCGGCGGTATGACCGATAAATCCCTGCGTGACCTGGATGTGATGCTTCTCCAGGGCGGGGACGAGTATCCTGCGGACATTCTCTTCCGTTTTATCCCAGAGAACATTTCCTTCGCGGTAGGTGTGATCGGTACGAATGACCTTGCGTGCGTCGAGCCAGTCCGCGTCGTGGCCTTCTTCCCTGAGGAAAGCCGCAACAATGCGGGTGGAAAGCACTTCCCCGATGGAAACGATGCGGTCGTATTCGAAGTTGTAATTGTCCGACAGGGGCTTGCGAAAGAGTTTGCGCAGGTCCTCGAAGATGGTGGTGATGTCCTCGAATATCTGAAAGTGATCTTCCGGAAAGAGATCCTGTAGTATGGTCTTGTGAAAGTCTTCGCGTTCCTTCAAGAGTTCGAGGTAGGTTTTTTCATCCTGTTCGCAGCGGGCTTTCACGACGAGTTCCAGGGCATTGGTAGTTTTTCCCATGGCTGAAATAACAACTGCGAGTTTTTCGCCTTTGAAGAGCGAAAGGATGTAGGACACATTCCGGATGGCAGCTGCATCTTTCACGGATGCTCCACCGAACTTAAAGACTTTCATTGTGAAGGAATTTGAGGCAAAAATAAGCAGGATTTCGACGTGACAAAGTAATTGTTTTTATTTTAACAAATTGTGATATTATTTTATTTTGCATAATTGTCGATCGTATTCGTTGAAATAGGATTCCAAGTACAAAGGGTGCGGTTAGACTGTTAAAATATTCACAAATGATACACTATCATTACTTGTGCTATACCGATGCTATACTTGTGCTATACTTGTGCAATATAGTTAAACTACTTTTAAGTTCTTTATTTGCTGGTATTCAATGGGTTGAAAATTCAGATTAACCGTTAAAAACGGCTATGGTACTCATTTCAGGAACTGGTCATTCTGATTGGGAATCCAAGGTTGGGAGCAAAGGCGAATGCTTCGTAGTTGTGTTGATGGTCTTTCGGAGAGGTTCAACTTCCCGCTTGTCCGTCACTGGTGAATGACTTCGGCATTTGGGGAGGATCTTTGCGCACGGACTGCGGGCACACACTTTGTAACTCGTATCGATTGGAGACACGGCGCCTTCTCACGCCGGAAGAACCGCTCCATTGTGCAACGGAGTCGTAAAAAAAGGATTAACTGAGCTTATCGGTGAGGATGCGCATTTCGATCACCGGTGAGATCTTTTCGTAAAGGATGCGGTAAACGGCTTCCACGATGGGCATATCGACCTGGAACTTTTGGTTGATCGCCATGACGCTCTTCGTGGCGTAATATCCTTCCGCGATCATGTCCATTTCGAGTTGTGCGGTTTTGACAGAATAGCCTTTCCCGATCATAAACCCAAAGGTGCGGTTGCGCGAAAAGCGGGAGTATGCCGTTACGAGGAGGTCGCCGAGGTAAGCACTTGATTTCACGTCGCGGTGGATCGGGCTGACCTCATCGATAAAGTTCTCGATCTCCTGGATGGCGTTGGCAATGAGTACGGACTGGAAGTTGTCCCCGTAGCCCAGCCCTGCGCAGATACCGGAAGCGAGTGCATAGACGTTCTTGAGTACCGCTGAGAGTTCGGTTCCGAAAAGATCGTCGGAAACGGTGGTTTTGATGTATCGACAGGCCATGAGTTCTGCCATTTCATCGGCAAGGTCTTCATCCTGGCAGGCGATGGTGAGGTAAGAGAGTCGTTCAAGCGCAACTTCCTCGGCATGACAGGGTCCGCAGATGATGCCGATGTCGTCGTAAGGAGTTCCGAAAGTTTTGTGAATGAACCTTGCGGGAATGGCGTTGTGCTCTGGAACGATCCCTTTTACGGCGGAAAAGATCTTTTTGCCTTCGAGCATCTTCACCGGGAAATTTTCGAAGATTTTTACGAGAAAAGCCGAAGGTGTCGCGATAATGACCAGGTCCGCGGGAGCGATGATCTCTTCGAGGTCCGTGCTCACATTGATCCGGTTGAGGTCGAATTCGACAGACTGCAGGTAATTGGGGTTGTGCCTGAACTTCAGGATGTGCGCCACGGCACCTTCGTTCCGCATCCACCAGTTTACGGACGTGACGTTGTTGCACAATATCTTTACGATGGCGGTAGCCCAACTTCCCCCGCCTATGACAGCTATTTTCGGCTTATTCTGCGACATGCTAAATACAAAAATAATATTTAGCGTGAGTTCGGGATAAGCATCGCGTGAGAATTCCGTAAAATGTTCGTATTGCGCAGACCGTTCTTTGGCCCGTAACGTGCTGAAGCGTGGTCTGTTCGACCGCTCATTTGTATTTCCTAAGCGATGGCGGGCAATTCGACGTGAAAAACGGTTCCTTCGTGCTCGGTGCTCTCGTACCAGATGGAGCCCCGGTGGTTCTCGACGATCTGTTTGACCATGGCCAGTCCGAGACCTGTACCGGTGGACTTCGTCGTAAAGTACGGTTTGAAAAGGTTGTCGCGCACATCCGGCGGAATTCCGCTGCCGTTATCGGATACGGATACGCGGATGAGTTCGTCTTCCCGGGACACGCGCAGGTGTACCTTTCCGTGTCTTCCTTCGGGAATCGCCTGGATCGCATTTTTAATGAGGTTGTTGAAGACGCGTACGAAGAGGTTTCGATCGGCCATTACAAAAGCCTGTTCCACGCTGCTTTCGAGGGATATTTCGACTTCGTCCTGCTCGCGGAACACCTCGATCACGTTGCGGATGACGGGTATGAGGTCTGTTCGTTCTTCATTGGCGCGCGGCATTTTTGCGAAGTTGGAGAATTCGTTGGCAATGCGGGTAAGCGCATCGATCTGTTCGATCACGGATTCGGCGACGCGTTTGAGTTTTTCGGCCGATTGCGGGTCTGCCGGATCGAAGACGCGTTGTAAATGCTGAATACTGAGCTTCATGGGTGTAAGCGGGTTCCTGATCTCATGCGCAACCTGTTTGGCCATTTCGCGCCAGGCGGATTCCCGTTCGCTTTGTGCGAGCTGATCAGCGGTATATTCGAGTTCTTCGAGTTTTTGATTATAATCTTTTACAAGTGCCCCGATCTCATCGTTCTTGTCGTAGTTGATAACCTGGTTCCCCTTTCCGAAGCGAATGCGGGAGAAACTTTCCTGCAGGAGCCTCAGCGGTGCCGTGACCCAACTCGATACGAAGATTGCCGTGACCACCGAAATGGCAAGCAGGAGCATGAACACGTTGATGATGGCCACGAGGAATTGCTGGATCTGGTTCTCGAATTCTTTTTGCTGCCCGAAGTGCTGCAGGTTGAGGTATCCGATCAGGTCGCCGTCGTTGTTAAAGAAAGGCAGGTAGGCCGAAGTGTAGGCGAGCCTGCCGATACTTTCCTGGTGAATAAACTCACTTTTACGCCGGAAACGCATATTCTTGTAAGCCATGGGGTTCATTTGTTCACTGAGGAGCCCGACATTAAAGATGCGCGGGCGGGAGGAGGCCACGAGGTAACCGCGCGGGTTGTAAAAGTTGATGTCGGTGACGAAAACGCGTGCGAAACGCTGGAGCCAGAATTCGGTGTAATTGCCGTTGGCGTTGAGTTCGGGAATGCTATATGCCCCGATCTTCGGGGTCAGTTCCATGCGCACGGAATTGAGCTTTTCGCTGATCACCTCGTTCGTGTATTCGTTGTACTGGTTGCGTACGAAGATGCCGCTGCCCCAGCCGAAGCCGAGCAGGGAAAGAAACACCAGTCCGACAAGCGCAAGCTGGATTTTCACGGAAAGGGTGAGTGCGGAGAACGCTTCGCGTCGTTTGCTGCGGAAGAGAAAAGGCAGGAGCAGGATTCCGAAGAAACAGAAAATATATGAGAAGGAAGTAAGCAATTCAACCCAGCCGAAGTTCCGCGCTGAAATAATGACAAATTCGCGGGGCGATTTTTTGAGAATGTAATGGCTGTAGCCGTCGTAATCCGAAAAGCCGGTTTCTATGTGACGCCCACGACGAATGGTTCGGACGAATGAAGGGTAATTAAAGCTGCCGTAACGGATGACGAGTTGCGCATTATAATACCGCGCGACGGAGTAATTCTCGAGGGAATTCATGACCCGGGCCTTTTCCGGGATGAGCAGTTGCGGAAAGCCGATCTCTTCCGGGAGTTTTTTGGATTTGAGGGTGATAATGAGGATGCCTTTGCTGTTCTCTTTGCCCGTGAGCTCCTGCCGGACAATGTAGGAATAGCTATCCGTATTGTCGCGGATAAAGTACATGTGCGGGTTGATCTCGGACGGTACGCCGTGCCGGGCAATGATGCGTGCAAATTCGTCGTAGCTACTGGCGCGTTCTTCGGGGAGGTCTATGAGCGGTTTCCCGTTTTCGTCGAAAAGGAAAAATTCCATTTCGTAGCGTTCCCAGAAATTATTGAACACGCGTCTTTCAAGTCCTTCCTGGAACTCGGTTTGCCCGATGTTTACCGGATGCAGGAGCATTCTTTGCAGGAAGTTATCGGCTTTGAGGGTGGGAAGCACGTTGTTGTATTCGACTTCGGTGAGGATGTCCTGGTCGGTGGCCAGCTGGTTGGCGAAGAGCACGCGTTCTGAGCGTTCTTTGCGTTTGTTGAATTCGGCGAGGTTAAAAGCGGTGACGCCGGCGAAGAGCAGCAGGTAAACAAGCCCGAGTCCGTAGATCCCGGAGCGTTTTTCGCGGTAGATCTCATAGCAGAGCAGCCCCATGAGCAGCAGCGGAAATATCGAAGCAACGAAGAGTCTGTACCCGGCATTGATCTCGAGCAGGAAATAGACGAAGCCGCAAACAAAAGCGGTAACGGCCAGGCGGCTCCCGATCACACCGTTTCTCCGGATGGTGGAAATGGTCACGGCGAGCAGGCGGAAGTAGGCAAAAAAGAGTACCCCGAGGCTGAGCATGGCGAGCAGGGAAAACACGTCGAGCTTGAACAGCTTGTCGATCACCAGTGGGATGGACGAGTTCTCGATGAGTCCCTCGCTGATGTAGAGGTAGAGGTCCCAGACCGGGAATGCGGCCAGGAACAGCAGGATGGCGAGCCATTTGACGGACCTGCTTTTCGGACTGTCACGCAGGAAGCGGATGAGTGCGAAAAAGACATAGCAGATCACGATCACGTTGATGAGGTACTCGCCGAAGTTCGGGAACCATTCGCTGGAACCGTAGAGGCTCGACTGAAACACAAGGTTGTCCTTCATGAACGCAAGCCAGTTAAATTCGAGTGACAGTATACGCATCAGCAGCAGTATTCCGGCAGACGCAAGTATTCCCCACCGCCGAACGGAAAGAATATTGAAAAACAGTGTCAGCCAGGCAGCGATCATGGCGAGCAGTGCGGCCAGCAGGATCAGCGAGCGCGCCTTTGAAAGTTGCTGCCCGGTATTGGGGATCACGGAGAAGAGGTATTCGCCTTTTTCGGACAGCACCGGGTAGCCCGATGCAGGATCGAGGCTGAGCTGTGCCTGGTTATTAAAGTGCAGGTGTGGCGCAAAGTCGTTGTGCAGGTCTGCGTTGGTGTAGGCAAAGTCGTATTTGATGAGAAAGGAAGCGCAAAGCGTCATGTTCTCGGTTTCGGTCATCCGGCAGAAGTACCAGCCGTTTTGCAGGTGCACGATGCCTTCGGCCGGGTAATGGATGTCTGCGAAGCGCATGACGGGCAGCTGGTTGGTGTTCCAGAAGACGAGCGAATCATTGCGGTAAATGTGCAGGTAAAATTCAGGATCGGCCTGCATTTCCCTGCGAACGGCCCTCAGGCCGCGGAGGTAGACTGTCTGGCGCGAAAGTTCGAGAAAATGATCCAGTTCGTGCTGTCGTTGGCGGAGGTCATCGCCGAGGTGTGCCACCTGTTTTTCGTAATCTTCGGAGAGGTAGGCGCGGCAACTAATCAGGAAGAGGCCTGTGGTAAGCAGGGAAAGCAGGAGGAGCCGATATTTCCGGATGGCTCTCAGCACCTGCTCATTTCGGTTTGCATACGTTTATCGATCTCGCGCACGAGTCGCTGGAAATCTTCATCTGCGCGGCTGTCGTTGTGAAAGCGGAAGTGTGCTTCGCTTTCGTAGGGAAGCAGAAAATTCTCATAGCAGGGAATCACGTGATTATGCCACTGGTAAAGAATGGCTTCACGGGAGTATCCGCGTGTTTCCTGGTCCCGATACAAGCGGCGATCAAGCTGAATGTCCGGGTCCACATCGATAAAGACCGAAAAGTCCAGATTTTGACGCACGCGTTCATAATGAAAGAGGAAGAGTCCTTCGACGATAATAAGTTCCGAGGGATCAATCGTGATAAGCACCGTTTTATCGGGTGGTGCGTTGAAATGATATTCGCGCACTTCGATGGCCTGGCCGGAGGCGAGTTTTTCGAGATCGTCGGACAGGTGCTGCTCGTTCAGGGCCGAAGGCAGGTCGAAGTTTACCTCGCCGTTGGCGTCCACGAATTGTTCCCGCAGGGGTTTGTAGTAGTTGTCCATGGAAAAAATAGACGGCCTGAGTTCCTTGTAATACGCAGACAGTCGTTTGAGTAATGTTGTTTTTCCGGAACCGCTTCCGCCACAAATACCAATGATCATTTTCTTATAAATTCGAATTTAACATCTCCTGACCGGTTGAGCTGACTTCGGTCGAAGAAAAGCTTACCGGCCGGCAAAATTAATGCAAATTCCGAGGTTCTTTCCGGGATGAGGTAACGCCCGGGGTTAAATACGAGGTTTTTTGAATAGGGAATGACGTTCACCGCCATGCTCTGATCGAAGGGTAAAAAGATCACCCGATCGTCATTTCCCTCGTCGAGGTGGACGCCGAGACCTTCGTTAAGTGCATAAACACCGAGCTTCGTCCCTTTTTTCGGTGCTTCCCCGAGCGGCTGCGTACGCAGTTTTTCCCAGGATCCTGCATTCCAGTTCCACAGGCCGAGCATGCGCTTACCGTTCTCCGATTCAATCGCTGTGAGGTATAGTTTCCCGTTCACGGTACGCAGGATGCCTTGTTCGGAAGTCGCTTCATTGTCCAGGTAATTATTTCCGGTGGTGCCAAACCCGGTATTGCTGATCATTTCCAGGTCTGCTTTCGGCATGTCTACAAAAGAGGTTTCTTTGAGTTCTGCTTTGGAAGTGTAGCGTTTGATCGCCCAGCCTGCCTTTTTATCGATGACGTCCCGTGCTGCAAAAAGTACATCTTCGCCGTCGAAGCCAATGTATTTCCAGGTACCGATGCGCTCATTTTTCAGTTCATCTTCCGTTTTTTCACCGAGTACCACGCCATAGGTAAGCCTGTTATGGTGTGTCATGAAGACCGCGATCTGCGTATATTTCTTTTCTTTTTTGTCGTGATGTATAAAGAGGTGGACAAGTGCTTTGTCCGTTACCACGATATCCTGTACGCGGGTATCTTCCGGCAGGAAATTTCCAAGCCTTTTGAAGAGCGTGAGCAGATCGGAGGACGAAGATTTCACCGTTCCCGCTTCATTCAGCTGGTTGAACGAGTATTTATTATCCTGCAGTTCGAGGTTGTCGAGGAAATAGACATACCGCGTATTTTCCCCGTAGATCATGTAATATTCGAATCCTTTGGGGTTGAAACTCTGGTTCCAGACGCTTGCCGGCTGATCGGTTACGAGCGTCATGTACACTTTGCGTGTATTCTGATCGGGGTCGCTGTTAAAGAGAATGGCGCCCATTCCTTTCCATTCGACGATATCGCTGAAGGGATAGTTTTCGGCGGGAATCGTGATCGTTTCCTGGGACTGAGAAGAAAATGAGAGGAGCGTGAAGAGCAGCAACAAAAGCTTTGAGAATCGCATATTCTGTATAAATTTAGAGCACTGTTTTTGTAAAAATAGAAGTTATCGTTTAAATTTAAGGTCTAATTCCATGAATATGAAAAAAATCGTGATCGTCCTTCCGGTATTGCTCGGCCTCTTCGTGCTGGCTACTTCCGGGAAGGATAAAGAGCCCATTTCGATCGGCGCGAAGGCTCCGTTGGCGGATGTACGCATGACGAGTACGGACGGCGGAAATTATGCGCTGAACGATCTTGCCGGAGAGAATGGCTTGCTCGTGATCTTTTCCTGCAATACCTGCCCGTTCGTGGTTGGTAACGAATCCTTCGAGGGCTGGGAGCGCCAGTACAACGACCTTTTCCGCGAAGCGCAGGCGAATGGTTTCGGGATGGTGTTGCTCAATGCCAATGAGGCGAAGCGCGACCATGACGACTCGTTTGAGGCGATGAAGATGCGTTCCGAAGAAAAGAATTACGACATGCATTACCTGGTGGACAGTGATTCGAAGCTGGCCAATGCCTTCGGGGCAAAAACCACGCCACACGTATTCCTGTTCGATGCCGATATGAAACTTGTGTATACGGGCACGATCGACAATGGCTGGGACACTTCCCGCGAAGAAACGATCCCTTATCTCACAAATGCGATCCGTGCACTGGTGGATGAACAGCCGGTTCCGATCGAAACAACACCTCCGAGAGGTTGTAGTATTAAACGTAAATAAACTCCAATGAAGAAAACTATTACTGTTGTACTCGCACTAATCACCGGGTTTTCCATGGCTCAGACCTTTGACGCCGGGAAGCCTATGACCTTTAATCCGAAGGTTAAGAAAACGACCACGTTCTTCGAGACGCCCGGCCTCGATCATACGGCGGAGATCGCCCGTGACGAAGCGGAACGCGCTCAAACCCAGCATAAGCTCTACCGCTTCGGGAAAGAGTTCGAGACAGATGTAAACCTGTCCGACGAAGCGCTGGCGACGATGTTGCCGAACGGCGATAAACTGTATCAGTACGGGGTGTACTGCCCGGGAGCGCTTTCCGTCAACGTGGTATTCGACGAATTCCGGCTTACGCCCGGGTCTTCCGTAAAGCTGGCAGCTTATGACGGCACGGATTTCATCGGTTCGTACACGAGTCTGAATAACAACCAGAACGACGTGCTCGGTTCCGAAGTGGTCTTTGCAGACCGTATCATCATCGAGTTGCTCGTTCCGAAAGGCTATGAGGACAAGAACCAGTTGCACCTCGGAACGGTTGTGTACGGCTATCGTGACATCAACCAGCTGGCGAAGGAACTAAATACTTCCGGCGACTGTAACGTGGATGTGAACTGTCCGGCAGGAGCCGGCTGGGAGCCGCAGCGCAATTCCGTGGCGATGATCCTGGTGACCAGTGCCCTGTGTACCGGTTCACTTGTGAACAACACTTCCGGTACGGTAATCCCGTATTTTTTAACGGCAAACCACTGTTCGGGCAACCCGGCCAACTGGGTATTCCGTTTTCGCTGGGAAGCGCCTGTAGGGCAAACCTCCTGTGCGACCACGGCCAATTCAGGGAACGGACCGGAGAACATGAATGTGAACGGTGCCGTGTTACGCGCAAACAATTCTATTTCCGATTTCAGGCTGCTTGAACTCAATACCGCGCCGAATCCGGCGTGGGGTATTTACTATAACGGCTGGGATCATTCCGATGCACTGACCGTGTCCACCGGTACGGGAATTCATCACCCGGACGGCGATATCAAGAAGATCTGTCGTGAGAATGACGCGCTTACGCACCTGACGACGAGTTTTAACGGCAACCCGAATACTGAAATGTGGCGTATTGCCAACTGGGATATCGGTGTTACGGAACCAGGTTCTTCCGGTTCCCCGCTCTTTGATCAGAATCACCGCGTGATCGGGGTACTTTCCGGCGGAGCAGCGGCCTGCAGCGGAACGAATGACAATAACCAGTACGATATGTACGGACGTTTCGGTATCGGCTGGGACGGTGGCTCCGGTTCGACGGCGTCTACACGTCTGCGTGACTGGCTCGATCCTTCCAATACCGGTTCGAACACCCTCGACGGGGTGGATCCGGCAGGTCCGCCGGCAGCGAATGACGGGGGACTGAGTTCTCCCCAGAACGTATCCGGAACAATTTGCGGAACAAGCATTACTCCCGAAGTTACGATCGTTAATAACGGATCGGCCATACTTACTTCGGCAACGATTACGTACAGCTACGACGGCGGAGCGGCACAGATCTATACCTGGAACGGTTCCCTGAACCAGTATGCATCGGAAACGGTTACACTTCCGACCGTTGTACTTACGGGTGGAGCACACACCTTCGAAGCCACGGTGTCTAACCCCAACGGAACGACGGACGAAAATAACCTGAACGATGAGGTTAGTTCTTCGTTTACAGTGGTAGACAACGGTTCTTTCGTGACTCTGAACCTGCAACTGGATTGCTACGGAGAAGAGACGACCTGGGAATTACGCGACAATGTAACAAACGCTTTGCTGTATAGTGGAGGACCTTACGAGTTTTCAAATAATCCGCCGCTGGAGCAGGCCCAGTTTTGTTTACAGGCCGACGGTTGTTACAAGTTTACCATTTTCGATGATTACGGTGATGGAATGACTTCTACAAACTGTTCTTCGGGAAGTTACACGATCACCAGTTCCACAGGTGCCGTACTGGCTGAAATAAGTGAGCAGGATGCCGACTTCGGAACGGAAGATACACAGACCTTCTGCCTCGGAACGAGTGGTATTCATGAGATCACTCCGGATGCGATCAAGCTTTACCCGAACCCGGCGAATGATCTTTTGAACTATCAAACGGCTTCGGCCAGCGTGCAACGGGTGGAGATCTACAGTGTTACCGGGCAACTGGTACTCACGCATACGGCTGAGTCACAAAACGGAACGATCAACGTGGCAGCGCTGAATGCGGGCATGTACATAGTGAAGTTCCATACTGAACGCGGAATCGCGATCAAGCAAGTGGCGATCGAATAAGGCTGAAGCTATTCGTTTTTAAAATACCGTAAAGGTCGTTTGCCAGCCGGCAGACGGCCTTTTTTCGTTAGAGGACTTGCGCCAGTTCTTCGAAGGAGGCGTTTAGGCGGTTAAAGACTTCTATTTATTATGTCGAAAAACAAAGTTAAATACATTAAGGGGGTAGTTTTATTTGTCATTAGATGCTTTAGTTTATTTTTTTTCACCTAAAAAATTCCTATGTTTGAAAATCAATGAGAACAGTGCGGCATCGATAGGTCGTACTTAATTTATTAACCCGCCCCTAAATCAGGGCTTTTTTAATTCTTTTATGAAAAAGCAATTACTTAAGAAGATTGGTGCATTTGCACTGATGCTAGCTGCTTCCGAAGGTGCTTCGGCTCAGCAGTATGTCACCCAGGAATGGGATGTCCTGGGATTTAACTTAGGCCAGTTTACCTACGTGGCCACAGAAATTTCTCCCCAGGGAAGCCTGCTCTCCGTATCAAACGACTCCAACGGTTCTAACTCAGATATCGTTTTGAAAAGTATGGATGCGGATGGCTCACTGCAATGGGAAGTGACTTGTACCAGTTCCTCAACAGTAGATGATTATGGTACCGATCTCAAAATTGATGCCTCCGGAGATATTTACGTTTGCGGAGCCACTTACAATGGTGCGAATTACGACTATCTAGTCGCAAAATTTGATAATTCTGGCAACCAGATTTGGGAATATACTTTCAATGGTTCCGGGAATGGCGATGATATTCCCACCCGACTGGTGTTGGATGCCAATAATGACGTATTCGTTACGGGATCTACTTTTGGTGATACCACGACCTATTCCGATTTCGGGACTTTGAAAATCGACGGTTCAAATGGTGATCTCATCTGGTCGCAAACCTATGACTATAACAACTTACCGGATGCTGCGACAGACATTGCACTTGTGGGGCAAAACGTGGTGGTGTGCGGTGGTTCCGCCAGTTCTCAGATCAACAGCGACTTTGCACTGGTAAAGTATAAGCAAAGTAATGGTGATCAGTTGGCAACGGGCAGACATGATAGCCCGGGGAACGGACTGGATCTGGCTGTACAAATGACGGCTGACAACTCCGGAAATGTATACCTTATTGGAACCTCTAACTATAACCTCACAGACCGCGACGCAAAAATTATTGCATTCAATTCTTCTTTGCAGACCAGCTGGGTAACTTATTTTGATAAAGAAGGTGCAGAGGATGAAGGGTATGGTATCGCTGTTTCGGAGCCTGGAAAACTGGCAACTACAGGTTTGTTGACGGATGCTAATGGTAACCGCTTTATGTTCGTCAGCAGTATCAAAATGACCGACGGTAGCGTTGAATGGCAGAATGAAGAAGAAGGTGACGGTCGTACGATCGAGATTGGAGACAACGGGACGATTTACGTCGGTGGGCAGAGCAATAACAACATGACAGCGGCGGCATACCAACCGGACGGGAACCACTTATGGACCAAATCTTTCGACTCACAAGCCAATTCAGCAAATACTCGTCAAATCAGTACCAAAGATGATGCGGTATACGTTACAGGGATTTCTCAGGAGAATTCCGGTCAGGAAGTGACAACGGTAAAATATACGATCCGTGAAAAAACATTCGATCCGGTATACGTAAATGGTATTCCAAGTCACATGAACAACCAAGTGGTAGTGAAGTTCTACCGATCCTCTTTGAATATGTCAAAGGTGGACGATCTCAACGCTGATGCCGGCTTAGTGCCGGATTTTATTCAGACCGATATCGTGAATAAAATGAAACAAAAAACCGGAATAGATTGGAGAAGACAGCAAATTTTTAAAGTACATCCCAGAGCTAATTCAGCAGATTCATTGTCAGTTAGCCGACTTGGAGACACCATTCAATTGCCGGATTTCTGGGCTACTTTCACTATTGAAATACCCGAAGGTTTCGATGAAAAAACGGTTTGTGATAGTTTACTTACCCTCTCTTCTAATATAGAATTTGCTTCAAGAAATAGTCTTGGATACCTTTTTGGCAATCCGAACGATACTTATTATTTCGGTAACCAATACGGCTTATATCCAAATGATAGTTATCCTCACGCGGACATCAATGCAAGAGATGCGTGGGATATAGAAACTGGAGAAGAATATATTCGAGTAGGTGTATACGATAACCTGGTAGACTGGTCCCGTCCAGACTTTGGTGATGGAACGATGGCAGGATCTAAGGTGGTTGATGGAAGAGGCTATACTTATCAAACTTTCGACGGTGCTCCCGGATTAGTGTATCACCACGGTACGCAGGTAGCCGGAATCATTGGTGCTCTTCGTAATAATGGAATAGGAATCGCTGGAGTTGCTGGTGGAGATATGACTCCGGATCCAGTTACTGGTCAGACTAATCGAGGAGCTCTCTTGCTTAGCTTTGGGATTGTACAGTTTGGTCAACCCATTACTGCCCCAAATGGGGTTATTGCTTATGACGACATCGCTCAGGCAATTTTGGAAGGTGCTTTACAGACCACCAATGGGTATGGCTATGGCCTGAATATCCAAAATCACAGTTGGGGATTTGAAGATACACAGGGAACCCCACTTTTTAGGGAGGATATTAAATTAACGTGGAAGCATCACTGTATTATTGTAGCAGCAAGAGGAAATAGTGGAAATCTTGGAAATCCAAATGCCTATCCTGCATGTTTTGACGACGAAAAAATTATAAATGTCGTAGCAAGTGGTAATGATGGTAACAGAGCAACATTATCTAATGGTGGTGATGATTTCGAATCTTCGTATGGTAATGATGGAGCCAACAATACGCCATATTGTAGTGTCGATATTATGGCTCCGGGTACTACAGCATTAACCGCGTCAACACTTTCTACTTATGGACCTGCAAGCAACTTCACGAATTGTACCCTGGATAATAATGAGTATCGCTGTTTTGAAGGCACCTCAGCTGCTGCCCCACATGTTAGTGGTACTGCTGCGCTCATGCTAAGTCAGCATCACCCTAACAAAGGTTATCCTAATATGCTGGCAACCGAAGATGTAGAGCAAATTATGGAGAAAACAGCCACTCATATTGTGCCCGATACTTACGATATATATACAGGCCATGGTCGACTGAATGCTTTCGAAGCTGTCTCAAAAGTTTCCGACCCGTACTATGTCAAGCATCAAGTTCATACCTATGGTGACGGACAATTGACTTTATTGAACGTGCAGACAGGGGTAAATTCTATTGGAGGAACTGAACCATACGGATTTCCAAACTTCACCATTTTTGATACTGTAAAGACCTACAAGCTTAAGTGGGACTTTGTAGATCAACTTCCCCCAGGTCATAATATCATTGATGATTGGGAATTTAACGCAAACACTATTAAGGGCAGAAATATCTACTCAGGTAGTTTTTATGTCGGTCCCGAATTTCTTCAGAAAGATATTTTCAATATTGACTCAATGACAGGAACGGTTACGGGCAGTGTCTATACATACGTATATAGGGTAGTTGACAATGGATTGGCAAAGTGGATTCCGGCACCACCTGACCAATTAAAATATTCATATTCTCTCCATGTCCTTAAGCAGCCAGATGCTGGAATTGAAGATTTGGATTTGCAACTCTTCAGTTTATATCCAAATCCTTCAGATCAAAAGATTAATTTAAAACTTACTACCTCTGTCCTGCCTGATGCCAAATTACTGATTACCGATGCCTCGGGAAGAATCGTGATGGAGAAAAATGTTAATGAGATATCGGCCTCTAATTCGGATGTACAAATTGATATTTCAGCTTTGCAGCAAGGAGTTTACTATGTAACATTAGCCTCAACATCAGGCAAACAGACAAGATCATTTATCAAATTAAAACAATAATGACGAAAGTCGGTATCATACTCTTAATTTTTGGCCCTTTAGCTGTCATGGGACAGATGAAAAGTCCATCATTGGAATTGAATGCTCAGTGGCATACTTTCAAAATGTCTAATTTGAACGAATTCATTGCAGACACTAGTTATTATAATAATAAGCCACAGCTTTATGACGATGTGGCCACCGAGGGAATAAAGAGCGGGTACCAATTTGGTCAATCAATTAATTTTAAACTTTCTAACATACTAGAATTTGGAATTTGGGGAAGCTATCAATATGGCAAAATGGTAAGACATATTTATTCAAAAGATATGTCTTACCCCTCCCCAAGTAACGCTAAAATTTATGCTGGAACTTATTCAATCAAAACTGAGGCATTTTCGGTAGGCTTGAAGTCTTGCCTCTACATTAATAACTTATTACATCTGGAACAAAAAGAAACTTTTCTAAAGCATGTTGAATTGGGAATTGAAATTGGAGCAGGTGCCTCTTTTTCCCATTTAGAAGAACTTCTTTCAAACGGTACTGCTCCTGGAAACACTGTTTCTGAAATGGATAAAAGATCGACAGATTGGGTGGGGGTCTCCTCTTTGAAATTAGGATACAAATTTTTGAGAAATCCCGTCTTATCATCAGCAGGTATAAAAGCCGGTTATCAATTTTTACGGACAGGTACTGTTAAGGATGAGGCAGGATATGTTATTGCAGGAGGTGGAAACCGTACCATTAAACTTGATTTTTCAGGCTTTTTTGTGGGATTATATTTAAATATCGGTAAATGAAAAGATTAGTCTTTATATATTTTTCTTTGCTTGTAGGCTTTGTTTCCTGTAAAAAGGATAAAGTGGGTTTAGCACAAATTGAAGATCAAGTGACTTCTGAGTGTGATTGTGTTCCTGTACCGCCATTTCAGGCGGGAACGTTTGACCAGTATTTTGTTGACTCTATCAACCACATGAAGCCTCTTTTCAGCCCAAACAATGATAATATAATACTTTATACAGATTATGCTGAAAATGGTAAAGTCAATATGTATACGTATGATTTGCTAACAGGCAGCAGGACATTGGTCTTTCATGGGGATGTTGCACCTAATTTATACGACTGGAGTACAACTGACTGGATTTTATTTACGCGCTCTTCTGATCACCAAATTTGGAAAATTAGACCTAATGGTGACAGCCTAACTCAGGTTACGCATGGTGGTCAATATTTTAGTCCCACCTGCAATTTATCTGGCGACAAATTTATTGCTTACCATGGCTATTACGAAAGTTCTCTACCATCCGAAATTTGGTCTTTAGATGGTGAGCTTATAGACTCTATCAGTTGGGTTCATAGTAATGGTTCATGGAAAAATGAATACTATTACGGAGGTTATAATGCCAAACATGTTGTAGCCATTGACCCATATACGGATCAAAAAGTTTCAGATTACACTTTACCTATAGATAAAACAATTCAAAGTTTTGCATGGCTTTCAAACAATGAAGCTATGCTGTCGACTGTAGATGGGATTTATATCTATAATATATATAATCATCAAGTTGTCAGTGTAAGATGTAGTTGTAGTTCTAAATATTATGCTCTGGGCCGCTCAAACTTCGCCAATACAAAACTGATTTTCACCAAAGTCACCCAAAGAAGAGTTCCAGGTAATATCATTCTTTATAACAATGAAGTGGTTACAATGGATATAGACGGAACCAATGAACAACTCATCCACTTACCTCAATAAACGGATCCAATGAAGTATACTATAGTCATATTGGCATTACTTCCAATTTGTGTTGCGGCACAGGATATGCCAAAAATATCATTTGAGTTCGGGGTTCAAAAACATCAGTTTGCAATGGGAGATTTCAATGAGTATGCATTGGACTCGAATTACTATGAACCCATTCTTTACAATAATGGTGAACCACCCACTCAGACCATCAAATACGGTTACAGTTTTTCTGAAAATGTCAATTATCGAATTCTACGATTTTTAGATGTAGGTATATACGGGATGTATCAATATGGAAAAATGGTCCGCAGGATTAATTATGCATTCCAAATTCCTCCTGATGATCCTTATTTTTATTATGGTAAATATACCATGACGACCAGCTGCTGGACAGTTGGACTATCTTCCACGTTTTATCTGAACCAAATTTTGCGATGGAGTGAAAAACAGTCTTTATTGAAAAATACGGTTGTTGGACTGGAATTCGCCGGTGGGATCGCTTTTTCAAAATTGAAGGATAAGCAATATTTCGTTGGAAGTATCTATACAGGTTCACGTATCAACATCCATGCGACAGATGTAACGGGACATATAGCCCTGAAATTAGGGTATCGGTATTTAAAGAATTCTTTTTTTTCCGAAATCGGGATCAAGGGCGGTTATCAGTTGCTTAAGACCGGAACTTTAAAAAATGATAAAGGCTATGTAGCTAATTCTTATCCGGAGCCAAGATCCATAAGATTGGATTTTTCAGGCTTTTTTGCAGGTATCTACTTAAATTTTGGAAAATGAAATTCGTCTACCTCATTTTGATACTATCCTTTTTACATTCCTGTAATAAGGATAAACCCGCCGAAGGGCAGTACACCATCCAGTTTACGTATGCCGACGGAACCATTAAGCAGGAAAGCGTGGAGATTACCGGAGTGACCAAAACTCAGCTGAGGATTGAAGAGTCCGCCCTCCAAAAAGAAGGGAAGGAAGTTCGTGGTTTTCTGAAATTACCGATCAGCACCGGTACCTTTTATCTGGACGGGGAGCTGGAAGGCGGTTTTGGCAACGGGTATCCCATCCAGGGCGATTTCACCGAAACAATTTACTATTGGAACGGGGTGTCTGAACAGTTTAAGGGTGAATTTTTAATCCTGTAACCTGATTGTTATCCAAAATTTCATTTAAAAGTCAGCGCTGCCAATTCTTCGAAGGAGGCGTTTTCGAGTGTGTGGTAGGGAGTGATCCCTGCATCCCTAAGCGCTTCAGCGGTCGTGTTTCCCCAGGCAATGCAACGCGCTTTTTCGGGGAAAGTATTCGTTTGCAAAAACGCATGCAGGTTCGATGGGCTCGTGAAGATGTAAGCGTCAGCCGGAGCAATTGTTTGCGGATCGGACACTGTCCGGTATGCGGTGACCATTAGCCGTTTCTTAACGGTTAGCATATCGGCGTAAGTGCCGTGCGTGCGATCAGAGACTGGAAAGAGCACGGTTCCGTTCTTTACGAATTCCAGGAATGCATTTTTGTTGGCTTCAGGATCCCCGCTTTTCTCGAAAACGAGGTCTGTATGAACATCGTGGTCTTCCAGTGCGGCAGCCGTTCTTTTTCCCACGCAGATGCATTTGCAATTCGCCTCGGGATGATATAAACGGAAGTAAGCCGTAACGGCTCGCTCGCTGCTGAAAAAGATAAAGTCGTACGAGTCGGGTATCGTGAAATCGAGGAACTCAAAGCGGATCAGTGTACGGCAGCACAACTCGTGTTTGGCTTCGAGTTCTTTCAGTGCATGGGCTGGTATGTCTTCCCGGTTTCGGGAAATGAAAAGCTTCATGACTTCCGAAGCTGTTGCACGATGTGCTCGACATTCGCTTCTTCCGGCGCAAATGAAAAATGCTTTGTTCCCTGTTGCCAGGTTTCGGCAAAGGCGACGAAAGTTTGCATGTCCTGATCACAGTATACTCCCAGCGGAAGCTGGCAGCCTCCGTCCAATGCACGCAGTATGCCGCGTTCCACGGCAATGCGTTTTTCGGTTTCCTCCACGTTGAGTTTCGCGATGAGTTGTGCCAGTTCGGGTTCGTTCTCGCGGATCTGAAGTCCGAGTACACCCTGTGCGGGAGCCGGAACGAAGTCGCGGACGTCCATTTTATGAACCGTAAACTCCGAGATGTCCACTTTGAGTCGCTCAATACCGGCAGCGGCGATCAGGATTGCATCGTATTGTCCTTCGCGCAGTTTGTTGATACGCGTCGGAACGTTTCCACGCAGGTCTTTGAGCGTACAATCCGGACGGTGTGCGACTACCTGTGCTTTTCGGCGTGCGGAACCGGTTCCGACGATCGCATTTTGCTTCAGGTTCCACTTCTGCGAATTGTCGGCTGCTTCTTTTCGGATGAGGAGCAGGTCTGCCGGGTCTTCCCGTTCCGAAACGGCTGCGATCATGAGTCCTTCCGGAGAAGTAGTTTCGAGATCCTTATGCGAGTGTACGGCCAGGTCAATGCTTTTGGAGAGGAGCGCTTCTTCGATTTCCTTGGTAAAGAAGCCTTTTCCTTCCATTTTATCAAAACTGAGGTGCTGGATGGCATCGCCCTGAGTGGTAATGATCTGAATGCTTACCTGCGCCCCGAGCGCTTCCAGTTTCGCTTTAACATGATTGGCCTGCCAGAGTGCGAGATCGCTGCCCCGGGAACCGATAATTACGTGTTGCATAGACATTAGTTTTTCAGGAGGATTTCCTTGGCCATGAGCATCGGGACACTCATGTATTTCTTTTCCATGTACCCGATTATTTTTTCGAGTACTTCTTTAGAGCCGGGGTCGAGGTTTTCGAGTTCCTGTCTGAATACCTGGTTGACGGCTTTGGAGCGGATATCTTTTACCATTTGTGGAACTTCGCGCATGGCAAGTTCTACCTTGCGTGTCCGTTCAATTTCACGGAAACTGAAAATGGCTTCCGACACGATCTCTTCGACATGCTGGATCTCCTTGGAGCGCTCCTTCAGGTTTTGATCGGAGATACGCTGAAGTACTTCGATGGAAATGTGTGCCACGTTTTCCTGTTCGGCAATTACAGGATCGAGGTCCTGTGGCAATGCGAGGTCTATCACCACTTTCCGGTCCTTATCACCCTGGAGGAGGTTTGCATAAATCTCCGGCGTAATAATGTGTTTATCCGACCCCGTACAGGTAATGATCACATCGAAGCCTTCCCGGAAATTGTGAAGTTCGGGGAGGGGAAGTGCTTTTGCGTGGAGGTCGGCAGCGAGTTTTTCCCCGTTTGCCAGTGTCCGGTTGAACACGGTAAAATTCCGGAACCCGTGTTTCCAGAGGAATTTACTCATGTTCGTATTGGTAACCCCGGCGCCGATGATGAGGATGCGTGAATCCAGGGAAATATTGAGGCTTTTGAGTTTGTGATAAGCGAGGGATACTACGCTGACCGGTTTGGTTGCGATGCTTGTTTCGGTGTAAACCCTTTTCGCTGTTTCGATCGTGTGGCGCATAATGAGCCGGATCATATCGCCGGTAAGTCCCATTTTACGGCAGGCATCGAAGGCATTGCGGACCTGTGTGATGATCTCGCGTTCCCCGATGACCATGGAATCGATGCTGGAAGCAACTGAAAAGAGGTGTTCCACGGCGTCCACGCCCCGGTAAACGATCCCGTGTTGTGCGAGGTGTACGCGTTTTCCGGTCTCGCTTTGCGGGTAGAGAATCTCGAAGAAGTTACGCAGGAAGTTAAAGTCTACCGGAAGGTCTGAAACAATGATAAATTCTACCCGGTTACAGGTAGACAGGTACATCAGTTCGCGTATTGCAAGTGCCTGCCTGGCACGTGAAAGCCGTTCTTTTTGTTCGTCTTCCGGGATGTGGAGCGTTCCAATCTCGTTAACGTCAATGTTCCTGTGTGTAAAAGCTATGCTATAAACCGTTTCCAATTCTGTACGCCTACCCTTGTTTCAGGCACAAAAGTAAGGCTTACATGAGGTTTAATGTGTCATACTATTGTCATTGGCATTAATTTAGAATTAGTCTAAATTGAGATGTCCGGAGACCGTTCCGCGGTCTTAGATCTTTCGTTTGTTGCGGGTCGAAAGCCGGGAAGTCCGAGGCGTTTGTTGAAAATCAAGCTGCTAAAGTGCTTCAGGCGCTCTGGCATTCTTTTTGGGCAGGTCCGGGCAGTTTAAAAAAATTCGTAATTTGCTTTCCAAATTATTACACTTATGATTCCGGATCAGACTATTGAACAAACTCCTGTATCCTATAGCCTGTCGCCCTACACAGGCTCGTGGACCAAGGCCGAAGCTGCCCATCTTTTGCGGCGCACGCTTTTCGGGCCCACCAATCAACAAATTCTAGACACGGTATCGCTGGGGATGAATGCAGCGGTAAGTAGTTTGCTGACCATGCCCGTGACCGGTCAGCCGCTGGCATACGATCCCGGGGAAACGGTAGCTGCGTTTGGTTCAACGTGGGTGAATAGCCTGTATCCGACCGGAAATACACAACCTTGTGAGTCGGCCCGGCTGACTTCGCTTGCGGCCTGGATGATTGAACGGGTGAACAAGGAACAATATTCCATTGCTGAAAAAATGTGTCTCTTCTGGCAGAATCATTTTGCAGCGGAGGCCTGCCTGGATTCGGTAGCCAATTACAATTACGTGAAACTCATCTACGATCATGCACTCGGGAACTTCCGGGACCTTGTAAAGCAGATGACGATTGATCCGTGTATGCTTTTGTTTCTCAACGGTGCCACCAACAATGTGTTCGATCCCAACGAGAACTATGCACGTGAATTCCTGGAATTGTACTCCATCGGGAAAGGCCCGCAAACGGGGCCGGGTGATTACACGAACTATACGGAGGACGATGTTGCTGCCGGTGCAAAGATCTTTACCGGCTGGATCCCGGAAAACCTGCGGAGTTCGGCGGCTGCGCCCGTGAGTACTTATAATTCGATCCTGCACGACCAGACGACGAAGCAATTGTCCTACCATTTCGGAAATGCCACCATTCCCAATGGTGGTGCGAGCGAATACAGTAATTACATCGACCTTGTGTTTCAGCAGGATGCCTGCGCGACATTTATCTGTTCCAAATTGTATCGCTATTTCGTGAATTACGACCTGACGACGGACGTGATGACCAACGTGGTGGCGGACATGGCGCAGACGCTGATCACAAACAATTACGATATACTGCCTGTGATGCAACAACTGCTGACCAGCGAGCACTTTTACGATATCTCGGTACGGGGAGCCATCATTCGCGGACCGATCGAGAATGTGTTCGGCATGTTCAACGCGACAGGTTCGGTTCCGAACTTCGACCTCGTAACCAATTATACCATCTACCTGAATATGTATTACATCATGGATGCGATGGGGCAGAGCTACCTGGCGCCGCCTAGCGTGGGTGGTTGGACGGCCTATTACCTGGCGCCTTCCTTCAGCAAGTTGTGGGTGAATTCGTCGCTTTTGAAACTGCGCTCCGATTTTGCGTCCTGGCAAACCGTTTACGGGGGCTTTAATATTAATGGAAACGCGTTCCAGATCGATGCGCTGACTTACCTCGACGGGCTTTCACTTCCGGCAGATGCCACGACCGTCATTGACGATACGGCAGACGTGTTTTGTCCGAAGGGACTGAGTACGATTGAAAAGCTGACCTTAAAGGCGATTTTGACGAACGGGCTTCCGGACTTCGAATGGACGATCCAGTACAATGATTACCAGAGCAACCCGGGAGATCCGACGTATTCGGACCCGGTTCGTTCACGTGTGGAGCTCGTGCTGGCCAAATTATTCCGAATGCCTCAATACCAGACTATTTAATCGTTCAGCATCATGATGAAAAGAAGAAATTTTGTAAAAACAGTGGGGCTTGCTTCCGTGGCCACGCCCTTTATGCTGAAAGGAATGAAGTTCCAGACCATCGGCAAAGAATTGTTTTCCACACCCAAGAGCCTGGAAGATCGCGTACTTGTACTGATTCGCCTGAATGGGGGGAACGACGGGCTGAACACGCTAATCCCGTTGGATCAGTACGACAACCTCGCCATTCAGCGCCCGAATATCCTGATCCCGGAAAATGAAGTGCTTTCGCTGACACCGACACTTGGACTTCACCCCGCCATGACCGGCATGAAATCCCTGTTCGATACGAATAAGATGGGAGTCGTGCAGAATGTCGGCTACCCGGAGCAAAACCGATCCCACTTCCGTTCAATGGATATCTGGACAAGCGGGATGATGGATCAGTCGGTGACGACAGGCTGGCTGGGCCGGACCTTTGATGCGCAATATCCCAATTACCCGGACGACTACCCGAATGCACAATATCCGCATCCTTTTGCGATCAGCATGGGATACGAAGTTTCAGCGACCTGCCAGGGACTGATGGCTAACTTTTCACAGGCACTTAACAATCCTTTCGATACGTTTGCCCTGGATCCGAGTTCGGTGACAGATGACGGAACTTACTACGGTTCGCACATGGCTTTCCTGGCCAACCTGATCAACCAGTCGAATTCGTACGGTGCGGCGATCAATGATGCGGCAGACAACGGGAATACCCTGTCGACACTTTACGACGATACAAACCCGCTGGCTGTGCAAATGCGTTACATTGCGCAAATGATCTCGGGCGGACTGGAAACGAAGGTGTATATTCTGAATATCGACGGTTTCGATACCCACGACTCGCAGGTAGAACAGTCTGATGTTACAACCGGGAACCACATGCTTTTGCTGAAGCGCCTTTCGGATGCCGTGACGGCCTTCCAGGACGATTTGCACTTGCTGGGAATCGAACATCGCGTGGCGGGAATGACCTTTTCGGAATTCGGACGACAGGTTGCCTCTAACGCCAGTGAAGGTACGGATCACGGAGATGCAGCCCCGCTATTCCTCTTTGGCACCTGCCTGAATACACAGGTAGTGGGACCGAACCCGCAGATCGATTCGGTGATCACAGACCAGGCGGGCGTTCCGATGCAGATCGACTTCCGAGATGTTTACGCCTCTTTGCTCCGCGACTGGTTCGGTGTGGATGAAACCTCTGTACAGAGCCTCTTCGAGCACCAGGTCACTTTCTACGACCTGATGAACGCCTGTAACCTCGTGGGTGTGGACGAACTCGATGCCAAAAAGGAGATCGAAGTTCTGCTGTATCCGAATCCCTGTGTATCGGGTACGACGATCCGTTTTCAGTCGGAGAACGAATATGTCCGCATCGAGGTGTTCGACCTCAACGGGCGCAGTGTACTGGTTCCGCTTGACAGGCAGCTCAATGCTCAGCAGCATGACGTGTATTTCGAGACAAAAGATCTTTCAGCCGGGCAGTATGTTGTGAAGATCCGTAAAGAAAGTGGCTCTGCACAGACTGTATTATATCGTTTACAGTAAAAACAAGTCCAACATAATTCGGAAAGCTGCCCGTGAAATACCGGGCAGTTTTGTTTTAGGATCGTAATTCTCCGTTTGTTTTTCGGATCGCGTGCATGGCACTTTCCTGATCCTTTACGTATGTGATTTGAATTTGATCGAGGCGATCATCGGAGATATTTTCAAGGATGGATATTCTCCCGGCATTCACGGCTTCGAGGAACCACGGAAGCTCCGGGAGGATCTTATAGTGATTCACCAGTCCGAATTGTTTTACTTTTGGTTTCCAGTTCATGTAATACCACTCCATACTCTTTTGATCAAAGGTGCGCAGCAGGCTTTTGTCAAAAACAAAGTTCTTTACCGGGAATTTTTCAACCTGTCTTGCGATTTGCTCGAAGGAGTCTTTAAAGTCGCGCAAGGGAATGAATTCGGCGGAGGCACAGCATATCAGTGCGGATGAATCCGGTTCGTATCTGGTTAGCAGGAAGTCGTTGAGTTTCGTGTCCAATTGTTCTGTGTTTTATTAAAAATCAATGACCAGAAAGCAAGTGTCATCGGTTTGATCGAAATCGCCTTTCCAGTCGTTGAATGTTTGCAGAATGCGTTCTTTCAGCGCAGTGGCAGAAAGTGTGTGGTTTTCGGAGAGCAGTTCTTTGAGCCTGCGCTTCCCGAACTTTTTATTCCTGCTCCCGCCAAACTGATCGGTCAGCCCATCGGAGTATAACAGCAGTTTATCTCCCGGCTCGCAGAAAAGTTCGTACTGCTCATAACCGCCGGTTGCCTGTTCACCGATACACTTCCCTGCGGAAGGCAGGCTCCGAATGGTTCCGTCTGCTGAAATGCGAATCCCTTTTCCTTTCGCTATAGAGTATTTCAGCATCCTTTTTCCCGGTGAATAAACACACAGGATGCCTTCCAGGTGGGCAATTGATCGCATTTTATTAAAAGTAGCGAACAGGCGGGCGTTCAGTTCTTTCAGCAGGATCTCCGGCTGCGTACTATCCAGGGATGCAAAAAGTTCATTGAGAATCATCATCGCGCTGATGCTGAGCATGGCAGCCGGTATACCGTGCCCGGTGGCATCCATGAGGCCGAAGCTGACAGTTCCGTCTGATTCTTTAATGATGACGGAATCTCCGCCAATTCCGATCTGGTTATTGACCTCGAAAGCAGCGTCGGAGGTGTGTTTTTTGAGGATTTCGACATCAGGTAACAGCGAGGTTTGGATTATACCGGCAAAGCTGATGCTTTCGAACAGGCTTTTGTTGATTCCCGAGATGACATCATTTCTCTGGATGAGGTTGTCCTGCACCTCGAGAAGGTACTTCGTCGTACGGGCTAACATATCTTCTTTAGCCAGCAACTGTTCTTTATAAAACTCGATATTCATGGCGAAGCCTGTAAAGGTAGGTCATTGGAGAGAAAGGATCGTGTTAAAAATAGATAATGTTCATAAGCGTTAGTTCGGCGCGTTACGAGATTTCCTATACGGATCGGGCACAAAAAAGGGAAGCCGTAAAGAGCTTCCCGGTGTATCGTTCGTTTAATCCGCTTATTTCCCCTGCATCTGTTGCATTTGTTCCAGGGTCATTTCGGTGTATCCTTCCGGAATTTCCATAGAAAACAGTTCTTTTTGTTTTGCTTTGGGAATGCTTGTTTCCACGTTTGTGGCCACAAAAGACATTTTGAACCCTTTTTGATTGATCTCAAATTCGAGCGGTACACCGTTTATCTTTGAATTGAGGTACGATTGTCCGCGCGGATTTGCCGCCAGGTCTTCCGTATACCAGAAGATCGTTTCATTTCCGTCTTCATCGGTAACGATGGCTTTTTTGCAATTATAACCTGCGATCTTTTTGCTTTCTCCTTCCACGAGGAACACGTCGTAATCCTGCATGTCCGTATCTTCCTCATCTTTCATTGCATCAATCTCGGTCAGTGTCGTTTTGATCGCTTTTTGACCGATCATACCGCTCATCAGCGTCAGTAACTGATCGTTCCCGGGTTCCACGATCGTAGCGACGGTCATGAGGCTTCCCATCTTCATTTCGGAACGTGTTACCTTGTCGGTAAAATAGAGGTCGAAGGTAGAACCTTCCATCATAGCTGTTTGCTGAGCCATTTGCGGATCATCCGAACTCATGGAAACCGAATAAGTGATGTGTCCTTCTGTCTTTTGTGCAAAGAGGCCGGATACTCCGAGGATCACTGCAAAAGCGATATTTAAGATCTTTTTCATAGTGTTTTAACGTTTTTGGATACGAATATAAAAACTCAGGAACGGAATTGTTTTACCGCTCGTCAAGTATTTAGAAACTTTGTGAGATTAACAATTCACAAACGGAGGAGTTTAGCCTCCGAATACCGCTTTGTAAATGTCGTTTCCGTTGGCATAGAGCAACAGTGACATGATCAGGACGAAGCCGACGATCTGCGCATATTCGAGCACTTTTTGCGGTGCTTCCCTTCCGGTTACCATCTCATACAGCAGGAACACGACGTGTCCGCCATCCAGTGCGGGAATCGGCAGGATGTTCATGAATGCGAGGATCATCGATAAGAGCGCTGTGATCATCCAGAAAGAGTGCCAGTCCCAGGTTGGGGAGAACATTTTTCCAATGGCTGTAAAACCTCCCACGGAACTTGCTCCTTTTTTGGTAAAAATGTATTTCAACTGGCCCACGTAATCCCGCAGTGTGCCTATTCCGAAAGCCGTTCCCTTTGAAATACTTTCTCCGAAACCGTAATAATGCTGCTCGATAACGGTGGTATCCAACAGTAACTTCTGTTTGAACATTACGCCGAGTTTTCCGTCCTTTTCGAGTTGTACGTTCGTGTGAAACTCTTTTCCGTCGCGCACGACGAGCATATCCACTTTTTTCCCGCGCTTCCTGTATAATTCGGACACGAAATCCGGATACAGTTTAACGTCCTTTCCATCCACACGCAAGATCCGGTCGTTTTTAAGGAGCTTTGATTTTGAAGCAGGTGTTTTACTAAACACCGAATCGATTTTTACGATCTCGGACATATAGCTGACCGGTTGCATTCCGGCCTTGAACAACTGGTAATCGATCGTTTCAGGCAGTGTGATCACTTCCTTCGAACCATCCTGGTGACGAACTTCAAAGCGTTCGGCATTGCGCAGCATGATCTCGCTGTTAACATCCGAAACGGCATCCCTTACCGGTGTGCCATCAATTGCAAGCACCACATCACCCTGTTGAAAACCGTATTTTTCCAGGATCGGTGCAAATGCCAGGCCTTCGTTCACACGATGCGGGTCGACGGTTGTTTCACCGTATGCGAAAAAGATGCAGATATAGATCACGATACCCAGTATCACGTTCACCGTAACACCACCGATCATAATGATCAGGCGTTGCCAGGCCGGTTTGGAGCGGAATTCCCAGGGCTGAGCCGGTTGCGCCAGTTGTTCCTTGTCCATCGACTCATCCACCATTCCCGAGATCTTTACGTAACCTCCGAGTGGCAGCCAGCCGATGCCCCATTCCGTTTCTCCGATCTTTTTCTTAAAAAGCGAGAACCACGGGTTGAAAAACAGGTAGAACTTTTCGACGCGCGTTTTAAAGAGTTTGGCCGGGATGTAATGTCCGAATTCGTGCAGAACCACGAGTATAGAAAGTGCGGTAATCAGCTGTGCGGCTTTGATAAGGAATTCAGACATGGTGTGTGTTAAAAATTACGTTTGCAAATATAGCACTTTCAGGGTTTTATTTCCGAGGGATCGAAATAACCTTCGGCGGCAAAATATTCGATCAGGGCCTCTTTCATTAAATGCTGTTGCTCGTTATGGCTGAGGCTGGGTAATTCGCGGATGAGTTCGAAGTGTGGCCAGTTCTCCTCGTCGCGTCCCTCAAAACGGTAGTAGCCATAGGGTTCGAGGATCGTGCAAATGGCCACGTGCAGTAATTCCGTCTTTTCCCGTTTGGTGTACGTTTTGTGCCCGAGCCCCAGTTCCTGCACGCCGATGAGGAATAAAATGGCCTGGACGTCCATTCCGCCCCCAAAATCGGTTTCGAGCTGTTTTTTGAGAGCCTGGTATCTGAGTTCAACGGCGTAATCCATTTTGCAAAGATAAGCTGATTTCAGCCGTTTGAGGCAGGCGCGTGGATTTCTTTTCACTTCGCACCGCTTTTTTCGCTTTCCGTTCGAAACTTGCTCCCATACTTGCAATCTGCTTATTATCTTTGCCGCATGGAACAAAAAGAGGATAAGTTAAAGGACGTTATTTCCCACGCAAAGGAATACGGGTTTGTGTTTCCTTCATCGGAGATCTACGACGGGCTCGCCGCCACGTATGATTACGGTCAGCTGGGTTCGGAGCTGAAGAACAACATCAAGACCTACTGGTGGAAGTCGATGACGCAAATGCATGAAAACATCGTCGGCATCGATGCCTCTATTTTTATGCACCCGACAACCTGGAAAGCCTCCGGACACGTGGATGCCTTTAACGATCCGCTGATCGATAATAAAGATTCCAAAAAACGCTACCGTGCCGATGTGCTCATCGAAGATCACATGGAAAAGATCCGTCAAAAGATCGAGAAAGAGGTAGAGAAGGGGCGCAAACGCTTCGGAGACAGCTTTGACGAAGAGCAGTTCCGTGCAACAAACCCGAATGTACTGCGCAATGCCGGGAAAATCGCCGATATCGAAACGCGTATGCGCCAGACACTTGGCGAAAACGACCTGGCGGGAGTGAAAACGCTTATCGAGGAACTCGAGATCGTTTGCCCGATATCCGGATCGAAGAACTGGACGGAAGTGCGTCAGTTCAACCTCATGTTCTCAACCGAACTCGGTTCCGTGGCAGGAGATGCCTCCACGATCTACCTGCGTCCTGAAACGGCACAGGGAATTTTTGTAAACTTTTTGAACGTGCAAAAATCCGGGCGGATGAAGATCCCGTTCGGGATTGCACAGATCGGAAAAGCTTTCCGTAACGAGATCATCGCCCGGCAGTTCATCTTCCGGATGCGCGAATTCGAACAAATGGAAATGCAATTCTTTGTACGGCCCGGTGAAGAGCTCAAGTGGTACGAATACTGGAAGGAAATGCGTATCAACTGGCACAAAGCACTGAATCTCGGAACGGAAAATTACCGTTTCCACGACCATATCAAACTGGCACATTACGCCAATGCCGCCTGCGACATCGAGTTCGATTTCCCGATGGGCTTCAAAGAACTTGAAGGAATCCATTCGCGGACGGATTACGACCTGAAGCAGCACGAGCAATATTCGGGGAAGAAACTGCAGTACTTCGACCCGGAGATCAACCAGAACTACGTGCCTTACGTGATCGAAACTTCCGTGGGTCTCGACCGGATGTTCCTGGCTGTACTCAGCGCCAGTTATAAAAACGAAACGCTGGAAGACGGCAGCGAACGCGTGGTACTTTCGATCCCGCCTGCACTGGCCCCGTATAAAGTTGCGGTAATGCCGCTCACCAAAAAGGACGGTCTTCCCGAAAAAGCACGCGAGATCATCGACGGCCTGAAGTTCGATTTCCAGTGCCAGTATGATGAAAAGGACTCGATCGGGAAACGCTATCGCCGGCAGGATGCGATCGGAACACCGTTTTCAGTGACCGTGGATCACCAGACACTTGAAGACAATACCGTGACTATCCGCGACCGTGACACGATGCAGCAGGAACGTGTCGCTATTTCCGAACTACATACGATCATTGATCGCAAGGTAAGTCTGCGTACATTGCTGGCATAAAAGATTTTGAGGTAAAAGAGCATTTTTACGAATTAACTTCGTAACTTGCTTATTACCTTATGATAACGTGCAGCTTCTGTTTCGCTACTGATGTACACACCAAGGATCAGGACTGTAAACTGGTTTTGGTGCTTATACCGGCTTTATCCCCGGAAGTGAACCTCTTTGCCAGGCTGAGACCTTTTTTTCCGGATGCCCTGGTATACGAGCTGCACCTGCCTGCCGTTGCGTGGGAACAGACGCTGATCACGGTTCCCTTGCTCGCCTGTTTTTACGGCACAGGACTGGAGGTGAATAGCTATCACTTAAGCTATGATTATCTCGAAGAAAATCCGTACGAACGCGGCTTCGACCTGGCTTCGATGATCGACCGGGATCAGGGGAGCGGCGGCCTGTTCTTTTCCACGCTCAATTACCTGGAAACCGATCTTTTACTCAACGGGCTGATAGCCGCGGGATTTGATGCCTTTCCGCTGCTGGGAGGGATGCTTCCCCCGACCGTTTCGGGAGATCACGCAATGTATGTCAACGGCCGTGCACTGAAAAAAGGAGTGAGTATCCTGAGTTTCGGACAGGCAAATTTGCGTGCCCAAACAGCGTTCAGTCAGGGTTTCATACCCTTCGGACCGTCTTTTCGCATTACGGCTGCGGGTGGAGATGAGATCCTCGAAATAGAGCATGCGCCGGCACTTACTTTTTTTAAAACGCTTTTCGAAAGAGTCACGAAACTCGATCCGCGGCAGTTGTTGTTGGGTGCAGCCATCGAAGTACAATCCGAAAACGGTACTTTTTGCCGCAAGATCATACGGACCGAAGAACGCCGGGGCAGTGTGTTCGTAGCCGGAGAAGTTCCTTCCGGTGCCACATTTCGCTTTTTCCGGGGCGACGTCATCGATGTTTCGGAGCAGTCGCGCACCTGTTTGCGACAATTACTGTCGAACCACGAAGAGATTACTTTTATTTTGGCCGTTTCCAGCCAGAACCGGCTCAACAAGTTCCGGGAAACCGTACTGAGTGAAAGCGATCCGGGTGCACCGGTTCCGGTTTGCTGTCTGTATTTGCCCGCACAGGTACTCATTCGCGGAGGTACGCGCACAACCCTCAACAATTTGTCGTTCCAGTGTCTTTCATTCACCGAATGCTGAATCCATGTACAAAAAGCTGCTCAATATACAGATCCGTGAAGCTTTTGGGAATGCTGCCCTGAGTGCTTCCGAAGAACGGTTTATACGGCTCGTGCAGTCCACGTATGCGAACCTGGTTTCGGATCAGTTGCTCATGGAGGCGCTCACACGTAAGATGATCGACGATCTCAACCGGACCAATGAAGAGTTGAAACAGGCCAACGAATCGCTGGATGGCTTCAATTACCATGTTTCGCACGACCTGAAGACAAGTTTCATGAATGCGATCGGACTCACCGATATGCTCGAAAAGTACCTCGACAGCCAGGACCGTGACAAACTCAGGGAGATCGTATATTACCTGCGGGAAAATGCGGACCGTTCCCTGCGCGCAATCGAACAGTTCCTAGACATCAGTCGTATGCACAACGAACTCAGTAGCCGGCGCAAGGAAATTTGTTACCTCCCCGGCATCTTTACGGCGCTACTTTTCAATATTCCGGACCTGCAGGAAGAACAGGTAAGTGTAGACAAAGAGGCGTTTGAAACGGTTTTTTTTCACGAGTTGTCGCTTAGAAGTATTTTCCTTAATTTACTATCGAATTCTTCGAAATACAGAAATCCGGATGTTCCCCTTCGGGTTCGGATCTCATGCCGGTTTATCGAAGACGTTCCGGCGATCATTTTTGAGGACAATGGGATCGGGATGAACCTGGAAGCCGAAGGCGACAAAGTATTTCAGCTTTTCAGACGGCTGACTAACAGTAGGGGAATTCCGGGCGACGGCGTGGGCCTGTACCTGGTGAAAAAGATTATGGAGGCAAACAAGGGGAGCATAGAGTTGTTTAGTGAGGTAGGAAAAGGAACGCGGGTAATTTTAAAATTTGACAAACATGCAGTTGAACAATAAGGCGATCGTAGTGGTAGACGATAATGAGATCACCAACTTTTACAACAAAGACATCATCGGTGAAACCGGTCTGTTCGAAGACATCACAATTGAAACAAATGCGCGTGCCGTGCTCGATATGCTTCGCAGAAAGCTCGAGGCCGGTGATGCAATTCCCGCACTTTTCCTGGTGGATATCAAAATGCCCGATATGGACGGTTTCGAACTCATCGACCTCATCGACGAAATGCTGGATGAACACGGTGTGGAACTCGCCCCGGTCTTTGTAATACTTACCACCTCCGACCACAAGCGCGATTACGAACAGTTCGACAAAACACCGATTGCGCGGAAATTCGTATCCAAACCGTTGAACCAGGAAAAGTTCAATGATATCCTGCGCGAATTCGATTTTCGCTGATCAGACTTTTTCGTCCCGACGTTTTTTGAAATAAGGTACCACGACGATAATCAGGAATATCCACGGAGCACCGTGCATGGCAAGATCCAGCCAGTCGATCGGCTCCATGTGCGACGGATAAAAGATCAAACGCCGGAGTTGTTTGTAAATATGCGGATGCGGGACAAACGGAGCCAGTCCCAGTGTCAGGCAGGCTGTTATTGCGAAAAAGAGTTTTGAATTCATTGCTTGCGGAAAGGTTTAACCTGTTGTTCAAAGAAATTTTCCGGGTACTTTTCACTGCCTTCGAAGCCCAGCGGAATATCGCGACCGTCATACGGAATGTAATTGGTTCTGAAAATGTAATCCCACAAACTCAGTGAAATTCCAAAGTTCATTCCCTTCGGATGACTTTCAGGAAGGTGTTTGGCGTGATGCCAGATGTGCATTTTCGGATTGTTCAGGATGTATTTCAACGGACCGTAAGATAGCGGAATGTTTGCATGGTTCAAATGGCCGACGAGCAGGGCGAATGCATGCAGGTAAAATGCATATTCCAGGTTAAAATTGAAGAACCAGGCCAGCACGATGTATTTAAAGGTGTTGTACACAACCGTTTCACCCCAGTGGAAGCGCAAATGTGCGGCAAAACCCATTTCCTCCACCGAGTGATGGAGTTTATGGAAACGCCACAAAAACGGAACGCGGTGCAGAAGGTTGTGAACACCCCACTGCGTCAGGTCGGAGATCAGGAAAAAGACCAGTAATTCCCAACCTTCGGGAAGAAATGACAGATCCATTACTCCGTATTGGGGCAGACCGACGGCACGCATCAATTCCCCGAAGAGTTCGGCTGTTGTGTTACTCAGCGCAATGAACACGATGAGGTTAAAGATAAAAAAGTTGAAGAACATGTAAAAAGTGTCCAGCCAGAAATCTTTCCGGAAAGCGCGTTGTTTCCTGCGCCAGGGGAAGATCAGTTCCAGCGACCACACTGCCAGTGATAAAAGAATCAGCAGGTAGAAAAAGTTCTTCGGCGCAAAGGGATGCAGGATCATCTTTTCGACATAGTTGAAATAGCCGAAGTACGCCCTGTGTAAGATCGATCCCAAATTCATGCATCAAATATACGCAGCAAGGCTGCGAACGGACGTAACGCATGTTACATTAATGCACGCGTATCTTCAAGCCACCCGTATTCGCGCGGAATTCGGGAGCATACATACATTCGGCTGTTGCCGGACCCACATGCAACTCACCGCTTCCCGTCACGAAAAGTTCATACTCGAAATAATACGAACCTTTGGGCAGGTAATCGATGAAGAAATCGGTAGATGCATCTTTGCTGGTCTGGAAATAATACAGTTTTCCGTACTTATAACCGGAGAGCGTTTCGACTGCTTCGAAGCCCGCGGCTTTTGAATCTTTTACGTGCACATATTCCAGATCCTGGCCGGATGTCAGCTGGATCTTAACGCGCAGACGTGTTCCTGCGGTGATCTGTTCGCCATCTTTCAAAAGACGCTCGCCATCCTTTCCGACGATGTAGTAATGACGTTCAACGCGAAATACACCTTCCGAGCTTTTGATCTGGTCGAGGTCTTCTAAATACGCGAGGTGAAAAGCGCCGGTTACCGGTTCTTCCGAATTACTTTCGACGCGAATGTGCGCCAGTGATTCGTTGATTTCGCCTTTTCCATAGGAGAAACTGTTCTCCGGCGACTGCACGTTTACCGGAAGCTTTGTACCGTTGGCAAGGCTCACCTTCACTTCACGATCAGAAGTGCGATCTGCTTTAACGAGCAATAATGCGTTGCAGGCGAGGGTGGAAGCTTTGGTCGTTTCCCACGAAGTCGTGCGTTTTTGCAGGATCAGCCACAATTGCATTTCGCGCAGTTCTTTTTCGCTGCTTCCCATGTCGCTGAAGAATTCCATGATCGTACTGTGCGTTTCCACGGGTGCCTGGTTCCAGTAGTAACCGTAGGTATTATTGACCCAATAACGCCCCTGTTCGCTTCGGAACGTACTTTTATCCAGGAGTGAGGCGCGGATCTTTTGCGCCAGTTCGTTGTTCCCGGCATCGTGTGCTGCCATTCCTGCGAGTGCCTGTGCCTGCAGACTGAATTCGGTCCATTGTTCCCCCAGCAGAGACTGATAGTAACGGATCGCTTCATTATCTTTCAGGTCGAAATAGCTACGTGAAACCAGGTAGTGAACGATCATTTCGGAAAGGCCGTGTTTTTGCTTTTTATCCTTTTCAGAAAGCTGTCTGTAGGCTTCGAGGTAATGTTTATCCAGGTAGTCAAATGCGCTGTTTACGATCGATTCGTCAAAATCGATGCCGAGTTTTTTCATGCGTCCCAGCCCGGAGACGATGTGCTGCGTGATGTAAGGATTGGACTCGCGCGATTTCCACCAGCCCCAGCCGCCGTCGTTCGCTTTTTGGTTGATCAGTTTATCGAGTGCCAGCCCGATTTCGCGTTGGAGCTGATTCTGATTAAAGAGCACTTCCAGGCGTGCTTTTTCAGACGATTCATTATGCGCATCGAGTACCCACGGCGTTTCGAGCAGGATGATGTTCTTCAGTTCCTCGTTCTGTTCCAGCGCCGAAACGAAAGCGGACGGATCGTCCTGTTTCCAGCTGTCGACAACGCGCCTGAACTCCGGGTTATCGTTGATGATCTTTACGGCAAGTGCGTTCGAAAAATAACGCGCAAATACCTGTTCGGAACATTCGTACGGGTATTCCATGAGGTAGGGAAGCGACATCAGTGCCGACCACACCGTTTGCGTTTGCAGGCGAATGGTCAGGTTGAGTTTTTCCGCACCCGGCGAAAGTTCGGAGAGCGCTTTGAAATCGAATTCACTGGTTCCGGTACCGGTTTTTACAAAGGGTTTTGCCGTGCGGATCAACATACGGTTGGAGAGTACCGGGATTGTTTTGCGTTCGCCGTCGGCAAACTCGGATCCGATCGCTTTGAGTTCGTAAGCCACCACTGATACCGATTGAGGGATTTGCAATTCCCAGCGCACTTCCTTGCTTGCCGATGAATCCACTGAAATCACTTGTTCGGCAGTTCTTCCGAACTGTTCGGTCAGGTCTTTTCCCGTAAACGGATCGGAGAAGGTGAGTCTTACACGGACTTCCTGTTTTCGATCGCTGGTGTTGATGACTTTCGCCTGGAAAATAAAGCGATCATTCTCACGGAAAAAGCGCGGCGCATTGGCCTGTACCATGAGTTCTTTGCGTGCTTCGAAGGTGAGTTGTTCCGAACCGTATTGCAGGCTTTTCGTATGTGCAAAGGTCATGAGTTTCCAGCGCGTGAGCGCATCGGGCAGGGTAAATTCAAGCTGATACGTACTATCCGGAAGGGCATACACATTCGGATAAAAGAAAGCGGTTTCATTGAAGTTTTCTCGAATTTGCACTTCCGGTTCAACGGATTTCCGTTCCGTCTGTTCGAGCTTCTTTTCTTCGCGCAGATCTTTGTATCCTGCACTTGGGACGGCGTTCATCTGAACATCGGCCGTGGAGGTGGAGATCATTCCCATGGTAACTGACAGTGCTTTACCTGCTTCAGCTTCAGTGCTCAAATCATAAAAAGCATAAGTTCGGGCGCCTCGCACGGTCATAATGCCTCCGGAATTCGCTAACTCACTGCTTTCGGGCCAGAAATTATTCGAACTCATGAGGAAGGAGTTGTAATTGCGTTCCCAACCCGATAGAACACTAAAATAACGACTAAAATCGGCGTTCCACGAATGTCCCGAGAACTGGTCGAGTGACGCATCGTAAAGTGCGGCCAGCAATTCGGCGTCGTTGATCAGTCCGCTTGTGTCACGGACGGTCAGGATCCATTTTTCGGAAGCCCCGGGACGCAAATAGTCGCGCTGTGTTTCGAGTTTAATAGCGAGGTGACGATTGGGATCTGTATAGCTGAACCGCCTCGATTCTGACAGGAATTCTCCGTGAATATACGCCACTGCTTCGATCACCAGTCCGTTCTTATCCTGCGGAGCAGGCGTGTAAGTGATCTCGGTGCTGCCTTTTACGGTGAGCCACTGCGAGGAGATAAGCCCTTCGGTGTTATAATATGAAAGTAACACCGGCGCGGCATCTCCTTCTGCGCCCAGAGTGAAATGCATCTTTTTACCGGGTTTGAAGTCGGTGTCTTCGGGGAAAGAAAGCATTAAACCGGAAATGCCGGAATGTTTGCGCTCCCGCACATTGAGGTAATTAAATAAAATGCTCGTTGCACTGGTGTCGCCGGATTCTCCCACCACAAAAGCGCGCAATTCGTAGCGTCCGTCCTTTCCGGCAGTAATTTGATTGAGGTTGATCGAATCTCCGCTGAGCAGGTTTCCGGTAGCCTGTTCCGTTCTTTGGGTATGATCTGTAAAGGTAAATTCGGGGAATTGCTTTTCAAATTCCGCTTCGCTAAAGGCTTGGTACTCGGCTTTGCTCAATAACTTCCGGCCTTCCGTTTGAATGCGATTCAGGGTATAAAAAACCGTTTTGTCTTTTTGCAGTTGCCCTTCTGAGTTCTGCACACGAACCTGTAATTCATTGTTCGCATCCGAACGGTAATGCTGACGTTGGTTTGTAATGAGTACATCGAGCGCCTGCTCACCCACGGAGACGTAGATCGATTCATCGTGTGTTTCGCCGGTTGCATCCGAAGCGGTGGCCGTTAACTGGTATTGCATTCCGTAATATCCCTTGCCTTTTTCCGCTAAAAAACGGAGCTCAAAACGGCCCTCTGCGTCCGTTGCGACTTCATAGTATTGCGTTTCAGATTCTGCATGTGAACCTTCAAACCAACGGTAAAAGAAATACGACCGGTTAACGGTAACTGTTACCTTAGCATCGCTGATCGGGTAGCCGGCAAGTGCGGTTACGCTTCCCCGGACGGTCACCGAATCTCCAAAACGATAAGCTTCTTTGACCGGGTCGAAAGTGATTTCAAAGGTCGGGCGTTTGTATTCTTCCACACGAAAAGAACCGATGTTCCGGTCACCAACGGATATGTAAATCATTCCGGGTAAAAAGCCGCTCACAGGCAGTGAAAAAGAACTGCTGGCCGAACCGAAATCGTTTGTTTGCAGTTTTTGACTGTAAAGTTCGGTACCGTTCTCGTCGGTGAATTCTACCGTTACCTTATTTGAGGTCAGTATTTTGAAATAATCTCCGGCTTCTTTGACAGCGAGTATTTTGAAGAAGACCTGCTGCCCCGGGCGATAGATTGCACGATCGGTAAACAGGCGATACCGGTTCTCATAAGCTTCGTCGTAATTGCCGTATTCGTAATAGTTTTGACTGACGCTGTCATCCTTATACTGTGCACTGAATTCGTATCGCTGGTAGTCCGAACTTGTTCTGTCCAGTACCACCATTCCCTTTGCATTTGTCTGGCCCACGAGTTGCCGCCTGGGATGGTTGTCATACATCCGCATGGAGAAAACACGTGCACCGTTTACAGGTTCGCCGCTGCGCCTGTCGTTGACCAGTATGGTCGTTTTTTCTCCACGTTGAACGGCAAGTTGCAGAAACCCGACGTGGGCAACCTGGTAGCTGACATTTTTGAGTTTGCTCAGGGTATCGATCGTGAATAAGTTTGCGGCATTATCAGGCGTGTCGGAGATCACGAAGAAATAATCCCCGCTTTCGTGGATGGCCGGAATAATGAGGTCTTTGTCGTGGTAAAGGTGTTTCATCCCCTGCTCGAACGCGAGTTTTTCGGAAGCGATTTTCGTGATACGTGTTCCGCGCAGCTGGTTCGGATAATTTCCTTTTCCATACCTGTTCACTTTAAAAACGCTTAACCAGGCTTCCCCGGTGTTTCGGTAGCGAATATTCACCAGTGAAGGCTGATCCAGGACCGGTTCAACCTTGAAGGAAAGCCGGATGTTGTTTTCAAGTATTTCCTGCCGGAGTGCTTTTAACAAGTGTGCTGTTTGGGACTTGGGAAATGCATCCAGGCTCGCGTCAATCTCCTGGAGTGCACGGTTGAAACCATCCTCGTGCTTCGGATTGTTTTGGTAATGCCAGTTCGCAGCCTGACGGGCGAGTGTGCGGGCAATGGCATCCGTAAATACGGCACTGGAAGGTTTTCCCGCGAGTTTTTCCCGGAAATGATAACAGGCCGCTAAAAAGAGTGAGTCCCGCGTTTCTTCGGGCATGGACTTATTGTATTCCGACGCCAGGCCCAGTCGCGTAACGACGTAACCCGCGTATTCTTCGTACCGCTTTGTAAATAAATTCAGTTTCTCCAGGTGATAGAAGTAGCGAAAGGTAAGGCTGTCATCGTGTGACGCAAGTTCGGTGTTTACCAGTTCATCCGTTTCACCGAAAAGAGCCGGGGTCGCTTTGTGATCGGGCTGATAATAGCTATAACTTACGTTCCGCCACCTTTTCATTACGAAATACTCGAACAGGGAAACCGGCTGGGCCGCATTGTAAAAAGTCGTATAAAAAGAGACTTCTCCGTGTTCGGAGCCCTCCATATCTTTTGTTGCATACTGCATGAGTACTTCCGGTTCATCCAGGGTGTGTGCAGCGAAATTTTCACGCAATACGTCGGCATTTCCTACCTGTAGTTTTCCGAGTTCAGGCCAGTCGAGGCTTTCGTTTCCGCCACGGATGGCCTTCGTAAAATGGTAAGCTCCAAGCCAGCTTTCGAGGGTGGCAAAGCGAAAGTTGCGGTAAGGAGCTTGTTCGGCGAATGCTTTTTGCGCAAAATCATACAGGAATGCCTGTAAAGTATCTTCTTCGAAACGTGCACTGCGAACAGCATTTTCGATTCGTTGCATACTTTGTGTAAAAACCTTCAGGTTCTTCTCTGTATATGCTTTTTCAGCGGTAGCAAGCAACTCGGTCAGCGCCTTGCGCGGCAGCCCGTTATCGATCAGTGAGTCGACCCTTTTCCAGCTTGTTTCCGGGAAAGTGTGCGCCGTGATTTCATGATATTGCAATTTTACAGGAAGGTCCTGGGCACCGAGTGACAGTGCGGAAAACAGGATAGCGATGAACAGTGAAAAGCGTGTGAACATAAGTCTTATTTTTTGCGTTTTCCAAGATAAATGCGGTAGGCTACGAGGCCCGGAATACCAATGATGAACAAAAATGCCAATAGCCAGCCTTCCGGCTTCAGGTAAAAATCAACGACATCCGTATTTTCAGCCGGATTATAACCGATCCCGATAAAGTAAGAAAGGCTCAGCTGAACAGGTAACACCTCGCGTCCCAAACCCCGGTCCAAAACCATTTCTCCGTCGAACATCGGTACATTGATTAAAAACAGGATGGCAGAAACAACGATCGTGCCGAGCACGAAGATCAAAAGGGATTTTTTAACGCGTGGGCTCATATCGAACACTGATTTTTATGCATTCAAAGTTACACTTTATTCCTTGTGCTGCGGATTTCCCGCTATCCTTCTTATAGCCTAATTACTTACCTTTACAACTGAGATGGAAAAACGTTTAGCGTACCTCTGCGGATCGGATAGCCGCGGCGGACTTGAGATGAATCACCTGCGCAATGCAAAATGGATGCAGGAGCGCGGACACAAAGTGCTGGTGATCGGCTGGGCGGATACGCCATTTGCCCGGGGAGCGCAGCAGGAAGGTCTTCCGTTTATACCACTCGAAAGATATCGTAAATATTATGACCTGGATGCTCAGCGGAAACTCCTTGCGATCATTCTCGAAGCAAAAATAACACACCTGCTCGTTCGTTCCACGTATGATATGAGCCTCGCGGCAGGAGTGAAAAGACGCTTGCGGTCGAATTTACACCTGTCTTACTTCATGGAGATGCAACTCGGCGTCAAAAAGAGCAATCCGCTGCATACACTCCGCTTTCGAAATTTCGACCTGTGGTCCTGCCCGCTGAATTACCTCGTCGAACAGGTGCGTACGATGACCCGTTTTCCGGCTTCGCGCATCGCCCTCATTCCTTCGGGCATCGAGTTGGGCAAGTATCAGTCGGAGCAAACACGCGAAGCGGCGCGCGAAGAACTGCAATTACCCACGGGGGGCTTATTTCTCGGACTTATCGGGCGCTTCGATCTCCAAAAGGGACAAAAACTGCTTCTCGATGCTTTTGAACGTGCTCGCAAGTCCGGGATGGCTGAAAATGTAAAGCTTTGTTTTTTGGGAGAACCCACACGCAACGAGTCTGGCGGAGACCTGTATTTCCGCGAGATGGAAAGCTTTATTCGTGAAAACGAATTGTCAGACCTTGTTTACATGCGTCCCTTTATGCAGGATCCGGCCGTATTTTACCGTGCGATGAACTGGATCGTAATGGCTTCGAAAGCGGAAACCTTCGGGATGGTCACCGTCGAAGCGATGGCAGCCGGAACGCCGGTGCTCGGAAGTGATCGCGGCGGAACGCCGGAACTGCTCGACCAGGGTAAGACCGGATTACTTTTTCGTTCGCAGGATGTGGCGGATCTCGCACAAAAAATCGGGGAACTGGCTTCGGAAGATTTCCACGTTCCCGATTCGGAAACACTTCGGCAACATGCCGCGCGTTTCAGTCACGATCGTATTTGCCAACTGGTTGAAAAGCACCTCGGACTCTAAGCATACGTTTTCCGGCAAATTCTCGTTATTTTTAGCGAAGTAAAAGGATGAATCTATACTCCAACAAACAGAAATGGAAAGTCGTGCTACTGATCATTGCGCTCGGGATGGTCACCGCATCCCTCTTTGTGTCCAACAGCATCGTCCAAAAGGTCAGCGAACGCGAACGTGAGAGGGCGCGACAGTGGGGCGGAGCAATTCAGAAAAAACTGGAACTCGTGCGCCTGACCAATCACACCTTTACGCAATTGCGTGACCGTGAACTGGAAAAAATGGAATTGCTCGTTGCCGCGCAAAAGGAAGTATTGCGTCCCGCACCCGCTGATGCCATGCCGGATTATACCTTCCCAATGAGCATTGTGAATCAGAATAATGATATTCCTGTGATTCTCCTGGAGAATGATGAGAACATCTCACAGTATCGCAACATCGAGTTGGATACGGCCTATTTTCGCAATAAATATTCAAATTTCACGGAAAAACAGGTTCGAAAAGCTTTTGAAGATTCACTTTTGCGACTGGCCGATGCGTGGCGAAAGAAAAACCCGTCGTTTACGATCGAGGTATTCGAAGGACTTTTCCTGACTTATATTTACAATGATTCGCGGGAAATTCAGCGGCTTGAGCGCGAGCGCGATTCATTAATACAATCATTCAACCAGGAACTGATCGACAACGAAGGACTAGTGCCTGTTATTCTCATGGACGGAACGAATGACAGCATCATCGGGAGCAACCTGCCGGCCGAGAAAACGCGCAAGGAAAACCTGCGCCGCACCCTGTCGGATCTCGAAGCACAAAACACGCCAATTGTGCTGGATTTTAGAAACGGAACCGTTTCGCACCTTTATTACGACAGCAGCCCTGAGTTGAAACAATTGCAGTTCTTTCCGTACATCCAGTTCCTGATCATCGGGTTATTCGCGCTGATCGGTTACCTCATTTTTTCCACGTTCCGGAAAGCCGAGCAGAACCAGGTTTGGGCCGGGATGGCCAAAGAAACGGCGCATCAGCTGGGTACACCGCTGTCTTCCCTCATGGCCTGGATCCAGTTGCTGGAATCGGAGAACATCAACCAGATGATCCCGCAGGAAATGGAGAAGGATGTGAAGCGACTCGAAAAAGTAACGGATCGCTTTTCGAAGATCGGTTCGGGGGCCAAACTGGACGACAAAGACCTGACGGCTACCGTCGAAAACGTCATGTCGTACCTGCGCCCGCGTATTTCAGACAAAGTGGAAATCCACACCGAAATTGAACAGGAAGTGGAAGCGGCTCACAACGGTTCGCTCATGGAGTGGGTGATCGAGAACATTTGTAAAAATGCCGTGGATGCTATGGAAGGACGCGGTTCGTTGTACGTTTCGCTTAAACGTGTACCCGAATGGGCATACATCGAGATCAAAGACAGCGGTAAGGGAATTCCGCAGAAACACTTCAAAACGATCTTCCAACCCGGTTATTCCACCAAAAAACGCGGCTGGGGACTCGGACTTTCGCTCGTGCGTCGTATCGTGCGCGAATACCACCACGGAAAGGTATATGTGCTCGATTCCCAGGTGAATGTCGGCACAACTTTCCGGATCGCGATCCCGCTCTAAAAATCCTGCAGGTCTGTTTGTCGCATCACGATGAACGCTTTCAAAACGGTGCTTCCCACGTCCGGAACTTCTACGTGTATAAGATACGTTCCTCCGGAGATCGGGATGTTCTGTTCATTGGTCAGCGTCCAGTCTATGAACGTTTGCGGCGAATCCTTTTTGAATGTTTTGATCAGTTTTCCACTTACGGTATAGATCCGAACGGTGCACAAATAGGGCAGGTTTGTGATCTTTACGCGGGTATCCAGTTTGTTCGGTTCGTACCCGGAGCGTGCGTTGTATGGATTCGGAACCACGCGAATATTCTTTAATTCGTCTGCCAGTACGCGCGACTGGTCGTACTCTGTGTATGAGTCGTTCATGTTCCAGGCATATTTTGGCCGCCCGTTATTCTCTCCCGTGGCAGCGTATTCTTGGAATTCTTTATTGATCCGCACTTTCAGGGTCACATCCGTCGAAAGCAGTTCGTGTCCGTGGTTGAGCAGCGGATTTACAACCCATGAAAGATTGCTGTAGAGGTCGCGGTACGAACTAAGTGTTTCATCCATCAGGTGATCGTAGAGCCAGGTATTGCTCTCGCTGTAATACGGGCAACCGGTATTGTTGATATCCACGCCAAACACGTAGATCGGGTGCTGTCCGCCCAGGATCGGGTTCCCGTTCGGGTCGGTGAGTCGCTCGGTCGGGTTCCAGATGAGGTCGTTTCCATTGTCGGGAACAAGGAAGGAATTTTCCCCGAAAGCCATGTGCAGGCGGTAGCCGGTGTTTACATCGATCGCATAACCCGGAAACCAGCTCATGCCGTAAGTACCGTCGTTAAGGGGCTGCCTGTTCTTCCCGATACTCGGTGTGCGACGCAGGGTTCCTGCCCGGGCGTTTCCGGTAGACAGATTTTCATCACGGCATAGTTCAATCACCGGACAACGGGTCCATTTGGATCGGTCGGAAGTCAGCACGATGTCTACCGAACCAATGCGTGGCAGTGTGGCCTGATTCTGAGCACTCAGAATGCCGCTGGCGAAGAAATCACTTTTTCCGACAGGCATGAAATCACATTCGGTTCCCACGAGGCAGAAGGGCGCAATTCCCCCGTCGATCAATTTCGGGTATTCTTTTTCAGGATCTTTTCCGAGCCTGTCATTGTAGCAAGCCGGGTTGAAAATTCCAAGAGATGGATCTGTCTCGTCCGCGTTGGCATGGAAAGTTCCCGAACGAATCCAGTTGGTAGGGAAAAACTGGTCATTGTCAGAAACAAAACCAAGCCACTGTTTCGCAGAATCTGCAAAATTGATCGACCCGCCGATTGGATCTGCGAAGTAAGTGTACGTCGGGCCGGATGATCCGACCTGGTAATTCTTATGCTGTAAAATGCGCAGCGAAACGCCCCATTGGGGGATGAGTTGTTCGTTATCCTGCTGAATGCTTTTGTCGCTGCTCACGGAATCGAGCAGGTTGCCATAACGCTTGTCATACCGGTAAACAACCCAGGACGCCGTATCGATTTCCGTATACGAACGAAATGCACATTCGAAATAGCCGGGTGCCACGTTCAACGGATCGATGATCTTCAGTTCGATCGGGCCCTGTGAGCGAGCATAAGTGAGTTCATCGAGTTGTCCCTGGTTGAGAAGTGTCCGGATGCTTTCTGGTGTAAGGTCGAGAAAGGTAAAATTACTCCCGGTACCATCCAGGCGGGTGATCTCAGGTCCGTCGCCGTATGCGAATTCAGTTAGAAGTCCACCGGATTCAACGGCAGGATCATGCGGTATTCCTTCAATGGGGCGAATTTCGCCAATCGCGGCTTTCCGGCTGGCGAGGTACACTTTTTTCTGCCCGTCGATCGCGGTTGGATCGTCCGGGTTATATGTCTCATAGTTGTTGTAGGCGTACGAAATAGCCATGTAGTAATAGCGCTTAAAGTTTACCAGGCGTGAGTCACCCTGCGCGAACAGGTCGTTTTTTACACTGAAACTGTGGCGGATTCCTGCATCAGTTCCGTCCACGTATTCAATCGGCACACTGGCTTGCAAAACTTCGTCGAATTCAAAGTTGATCAGCCTTCCGATACCATCTTTGATGTCGCACTGCGCCACCTGGCGGGCAAGCTGTGGGTTTTTGAGGTCGGAAGACGATACGGAATTGTCTTTCAGCTGGTAGATCTGGTATCCCTGGAAACGGTAAGTCTTGTCGGCCGTACTGTCTTCGGAAACAATGAACGGATCCTTTTCGGTATATTCTTCTCCGTAGTTGTTGGAATTTACGGGGTTGTAGATCGTGAGAATCAGTTCATTTTGCAGTTCCTGGATCTCGAGTTCGGGCGCATGCGGACCGTCCAGGACTTTGAAGCAGTTCTCGAATAATGCCTGCGCTTTGTCATCGGCCCGGCGTAAAATTTCTACCGATGCAAACGGGTCTCCGGCTGTTGCGCGTGCCCAGACTACGCCCACAGTGATGTTGTTAACGGCACCTGGTTTCAGTACAAATGGTCCGGCAGACTGTAAAAAACGCCGGTCGTTGGGTGTGTTTCCGGCCGTTTGTTCGGTCCAGGGAGTTTGCGGTACGCCCCCTGTTCCCCAGCCGAGCGGATCCGTATCTCCGGGAAACATGAAGTCGCAGGGAACGCTCTGATCGGCATCCGGATCCGAAAGGTGACCGCTTCCACCGTAATAGAACGGAGTTCCGTCCTTCCAGAAACCGCGCAGGTAATTGTAATAGTCGGTTGCCCCGATCGGGTCGGTCTGGTTCGGATTGGCGCCGTTGGTCGTATTACTGTAATACAGGAAGCGCCGCATTCCGTAGCGTTCGTTATCCACGATTCCGTCTCCGTAACCGATCCCGTTCAGCGCTTCGCCTTCTTCAATTCCAAAAGCATTGTCGATCCCGTCGTCATCCTGGTAGGGGCCTTCAAAAAAGTCGACTCCCACAGCGGGCGGGTTATCTCCGTAACCGAAAAATCCTCCGTTGTTTGCATCGAGGTTGTCGCCGTTGTAATAATAGGCGAGTCCGCGGCTTACGTCACAACCGACATAATCATCATACGGATCGCCGAGCGCTCCGTCTGTAAAGTATCCGAAATAGGTATCAAAAAGCGTTTGCGTTCCGCGGTTGATGAGTTCGTAATTGTAGAAGGTCATGTTATTTACCTCGTCGTTGGAAGCAAAGGCAAAAGCCTGCGCACGAATTTCCATCCCGATCGGTTCGGCATTTGTTTCTGTATGGATGTTCCCTTTGTCGTTCATTACCCACCAGAAATTGAGGTCGCCGTAAAGTGATACGCGTTTGTCCGTCTTACAATCTTTTGTTTTGTTAATGTCGTGCCAGGGATAATCCCCGTCGAGGTAGTTGTAGTTTCCATCTTCGTTCCGGTCGAAAAAGGGCGCCAGGTAGTAATCCTGTCCCTGCGAAACGTCACCGTGCGCCGGCCATTCTTTGATGATATCCGGAACCGTATAGTTCGGGAAGAGCGTGCTTTGGTTGTTCGTCCCGTTCTCTGCATCAGCCAGGCCGGTTTCGTACCAGGCATTGAATTCGCGGATCTCGTCCTGCGTTGTTACGAAGTGTTTGTCGTATTTGAGGCAGTTGTCCGAAGTGGTGTTGGCTGTAATTTCGGTAAGCGGACCGGTCCAGTAGTCCTGCCCGTTGCGATAGCGCAGTGCAGCAAGTTTGAGCTGTCCGTTCGCATCCGTTCCACCCAACCAGAGTGCTGAGGTAAAAAGCGCCATGATCCCTGAGTTTTTTGGGACTTCGTATTGAGAGAAGTTCTGACCCGGAACCTGCCAGAGGTTTCCCGCAGTGTGAATGAGCGCGCGTACGTTATTGAGTTGCAGGTAGGTGCTACTGGTCGGTGGGGCGCAACCCGCGGCTTTGGCAGGAATTTCGACTTTTTGTTTGCCGGGCGTTCCCTGGTAAGGCTGGGCAAATAAGAAAACGGGCATTAGCACGGACAGCAGAACCGCAAAAATTTTCATAAGTAGTGCTTTATTAACGCGAAAGATAAGCAGTTATTCCGAAAAATAAAATTACGTTCAGAGTTCTTTGGCAAAGGCGATCAGCAATTCACGAATATCGTTGAATTCGTTAAAGCTTAAGTTGGTATACGTATCGTACACATCGTGGTAATTCTTATTCGGCCCCATGGTATAGATAAAGAATGCCGGAACGCCCTTTTCGCTGAAAAAATAATGATCGCTGTTGGCTGCAGGTCCGCGCTGTTTCACGGTTTTCAGGTAATGGTGTTTTTCATTGAGTTCTTTGAGGGCATTGTATTGTTCAGGGAAAAGCGTAGCATTCACGACCGTAATGCCATCTTCACCGCTACCCATGATGTCCAGGTTGAGCAGGAAACTCATTTTTTCGAGTTTGTAGAGCGGGTGTTCGGTGAAATAGTGCGACCCGATGAGCCCGGCCTCTTCCCCGGCGAAAGCAATGAACAGTACATTGAAATCCGGACGGTGTTCACTGTAGTATTTGGCGAGTGAAAGCAGCATGGCCGTGCCACTGGCGTTGTCATTTCCCCCGGGAAAGTAAGTATTGGTTCCCATCTGCCCAAGGTGGTCGTAATGTGCCGTAAAAACGATCGTTTTTTTGCTTTTCCGCGAAGCTTCGAGGTATCCGATCACGTTGCGTGCATGATGTTCTTTTAGCAGTTTGGCATCAATGCTCAGTTCGAATTCCGGTTTTTGGCTGCCGCGATACACGGAATCCTGCACATAGATGTAGGGGTAACGCGTTTGTTCGCCGCTTACGCTCCAGGTAAATTTGCTGTCGGTAAGTTCGATCACGGGAATCATCTGCGCGAGCTCACGACCGAGTCCGTGCAATTGTTTGAGACTGTCGGCCGGAACGCCTTTGAAATCGAGAAGTAGGGCATTGCTTTCGCTTTGTTTTTCCATTGCACGCAGCGCGCGGATCAGGCGTTCGCGATCGATCAGGACGTTGCTGTCGAGCACATGCGGATGCAGGATGAACGTTCCTCCCGAACTGGCGGCATCCATGAGGAATTCCGTGCCCGGTTCGAGTGCTTTACCGTTGAGACTAACCGACATTTCTCCCGGGAAAGTGTTTACCGGAAAGGTGAAATCCTGGAAATAGCAGTCTTTTTTCGAAAGAGCTTTCAGTCCGAGTTTTTTGAATTCACCGGCCAGGTATTCCGCTGCGATGGAATCACCGCCGTTGACGTAACCGCGTCCGTGAAATTCCGGGCTGCAAAGTGTTTGCGTTACCTCGCGGCCGTAGTCGTTCTTTTGCGCAAAGAATACGTTACTGCTGCAAAGTAAGATGGTCGTTAGCAGTATCAGTTTATGCATAGCGCCGGTCGAGTTTCTGCATGAATTCGGCTACCGTTTCACTGTCGATGTCCCAGGAAAATTCGTCACTGTAGGCAAAAGCGATTCTGCGTGCCGCTTCGAGGTTTTGCTGACCGTCCAGTTTCTTGATCGCATCCGAAAAGGCCTCGCCCGATCCGTCGAACAGTTCATTGATGTATTGCAGGCGCTCGTTCATGCCGAAAGATCCGACAAGCGTGTCGAGTTTGCTGAGTTTTAGACGTTTTGCGAGTGAATTGTCTTCTTGCGCAAGCCTGTCTGCAAACGAACCGCTCACGGGAGGTACCTCTGTTTTGGGTTCCGGTTTTGGGGCTTCGGTTGTTTCAGGTTTGTTTTCTGCCTGCTGCGGAGCCGGACTTCCCGCTGACTCGCCTTGCGTTGAAGTTTTAACTTCTGGCTTTACTTCGGGTTCGGGAGCACGTTGTGGTTCCGATGAAGGCGTTTCCGGAGCCTCAAAACTGAAAGGTTCGGATTCCTCCTCGTCCTGTCCGAACAAACTGAAATCGATAGTCGGTGTTTCATCCTGCGCTTCCGGTTTGGCTTCGGGCGTTTTTTCTTCTTTTTCCTCCTTTTGGTTCGGAAGTTCCGGGCTTATGGCTTCGTTTTTCGCTTCTGTATCTTCCACCTCGTGGCGTGCTTCGGAAACCGGGTCGTCGCTGTGTTCAAACACCCTGGCCTCGATGGCCTTGTAGCGCAGGATGACCGTACGCTCGTGCAGTGCACCGGTCAGTTCAACGAGTTCGTTGAGCTCGTCGAGGCCCAGACGGCCAGCGTTCATGCGTTCGAAATGTTCCTGGATGGTGGTCAACAGGTCCTCTTTGGTTCCAAATTTTGCCATGGTTTTATTTTTTCAACATTATCGGAAAGTTGCTAACGTTCGGTGTGCGTCCTTACCGGAATTAACGACCTTTAGCCGGTAAAATTATAGCTATCCGGCAGAGAAATCGCGTTTATGCCCGAAAGTTCTCTTCGAAATAGTGTTAATAACCAGCAAGTACCAGTATGTTTTTAGAACACTTTCCGGAAGAAGGCCGACACGGGTGGATCGAAGTGATCTGCGGATCGATGTTTTCGGGAAAGACCGAAGAACTTATCCGGCGGCTGAAACGGGCCGAATTTGCCAACCAAAAAATCCTGCTGTTCAAGCCCGAGATCGACGACCGTTCGGGTAACGACCACGTGGTGAGTCACCAGGGGAGCAGTCTGCAGGCCGTGATCGTGAAAGATTCTTCAAAGATCATGGAAGCCTGGACCAACCAACGCATCGTGGCGATCGACGAAGCCCAGTTTTTCGACGAAAACCTGCCGGAAGTCTGCACAAAACTCGCACGCAAAGGAGTGCGCGTAATTCTTGCTGGTCTGGATATGGACTACACCGGCAAACCCTTCGGACCGATTCCGCAACTACTGGCCATGGCCGAATACGTTACCAAAGTGCATGCGATCTGCGTTTCCTGCGGCAACCTCGCCCAGTTTTCCCATCGCACCGTCGGGGAAAAAGAACAGGTACTCGTCGGTGCTGTTGAAAAGTATAAACCGCTTTGCCGGTCTTGTTATAATAAGATTGCGCATTAATTAAGACTGAAAAATCAGCCCGCAGGGATCACTGAATTTACCGGCTTATGCAAATCTGAAAAATCAACGCAGCGGAAGCGCAGTTGAAGTGTTTTTCATAGCCTTGACTTTTTGGGTTCGTTTTGCGTCAAGGCAAAAGGAACGAACTATTATTTCGTAGAAACCAACAACTCCCGAATATCAACATCCAAAAACTTCGCTATTTGGTAGAGTGTTTCAACGGAAGGCTGGACTTCGTTCGTGCTCCAGCGTGAAACAGTCGATTCGGTTTTTCCTAACTGCTTCGCTAATTCTTTACTATTAACGTTCTTTTCTGCCAGTACGGCTTTGATTCTATTTAATTGCAATTTCGCCATCATGCAAATTTATCCGCTTAAAATGTAAATATCGCATTTTTCCGGAACCCGCATAAATACGCACAAAAACGAGAAAAATAATATTTTTATGCATTTTTATTTGCATTAAAACGTTATTAATAATATTTTCGTGTTAAGAAATTGTATTTTAAAATGTAAAAAAAATGTCATGAATCACAAAAAACTCCTACTTGCGCTCATCAAAGACGACCTGGTGCACCACAAGCTGCTCAATGCTTTTTCGGACCTCGGCATTCGTGCCGATTACTACCACCTGCGGCTCAACGAAACCATTTTTGAACTTATGGGTTTCGACGAATCGCGCCAAACCGACATGATCGTCGATCATTATTTCGAGTTGCTAAAACACACCAAATTCATCAATTTTGAGCACCACCCGCGCCAGCTCGACCTGCTCACCACCGAAATTTACGACTACCTGGAAATGGTGCGTGAGAACAAAGCTGTATCCCCGTCTTAATCAACGAAGCAACGATACATGACCCGTAATTTCTTTCGGTGAATGCATGATGAAATCGCGATAGATAAATTTATAGGTGTATACACCATCAGGGCATGGCAGGTCCCGGTAAGTTCCATCCCACTTTAATAACGGGTCAGAACCCTGGAAGATCAGTTCTCCCCAGCGATTATAGATTTGAAAATCAAAATAATCAAATATACATTCCGATATAACTCCGAATGTTTCGTTGTTACCGTCGGCGTTCGGCGTAAAACTGTTCGGAATATAAAAGAAACAGTCACAATCGTGAAAAGTCACTTCCCATCCGGTGTAACTTATTCCGCAAATGTTAGTTGTTTCTAAGGTATAGCTACCTGGTGTAAAGACTTCGATCATTGGATTTTGAGACCCCGTATTCCAGGAATAGCTTCCTTCATTTGTTGTTTTAAGCAACAAGGTACGGTCTGTGCACGCTTCCACTATATACGAAGTATCTATCGGATTAGGTATGACTTCAATGTATGTGGTGTCAGTTTGTATACAGGGGCCATAAGTTCGCATGACCCAGATTATTCCACCTTCTGTCACTTCATAATACGGTTTATCCGAAAGGTCCTGCCACATGTAGGAACTCACGTTTTGAAACGCGGCATTGATAATTAAGGTGTCGTTTTCACAAAGCACACTGTTTTCCGGAAGCGGTGGCGGCGGCGTCAGAAACTCGACCGAGACAGTATCTTCAAAGGAGCAGTTTCCGAAATCCACGGTAACCCAGTAATCGCCAGAAGTGTCAATAGTTATTTGAGGATTACTTGAGCCATTGCTCCACTGGTAAGATAAAGCACCGTCGGCCTCCACTGAACATACGACCGGATCTGGCGTACACCTGATTAACATATTCGGCAGCTCTTCAGGATATTGAATGGCGACTACTTCAAAAGTATCTCTTGCCGTACAATTTCCATCGCTTATTTCAAGCCAGTATGTCCCGGCCTGTGAAATCGAGAGCGAGCTTTGCGTGCTACCGTCGCTCCATAAATAAGAAGAAACATCCGGATGGAACGCATCGAGTTGAATTTGTTCGTTAGGACACAGGGTTGAATCATCCGGGAATACATCAGGCAGTGAACTAAATTGAACCTGTATCGTATCGGACGCTGTACATGAGCCGTTAGAGGCTGCGACACTGAAGATTCCGCTTTGAGTTACATTAATGGCAGCGGTTGTTTCGCCGGTATTCCAAAGAAAGGTACCTGCACCGGACGAACTGGCGTCTAGTTGAAGCGACTCGCCCTCACAGAGCGTTGTATCGGCTCCGAGGTTTACTTCAGGATCAACACAACTGCATTCGAAGTAAATAGAATCGATAATTAGTCCATACAGCCCGCCGAAAGGCCGGTTATATGTAAAACTGATTTGAGAGATGCTTCCCGACCAGTTCAGCCATCCGGAGGCGTCGTTATTTGAACTGGAAGCATTGTCATCCGGCGTAACAATGTTACCATTCAGAAAGATAGGATTTACGCCCGAAATTAAGCTAACAGAATTGGGTGCCGGGGTAATTGCCGAAAGCCATTCCTCGGGGTTGGAAAGATTTGCATTAACGTTTTCATCAAGGTCTACAACTCGTATTTTTAAGTTATTCACGGGCTGATTGAATGTAACCTGAAAATTGACTATTGAACCTGTATTGCTCGTATTGGCAGGCATTATAATGCAGTTATTATTGTATGGTGCCCCATTGGAAGTGCGTTTAAAACCCAGGGATGATGAAGAAAGGGTGTATTGAATATCTGTACATATTCCACTATCGTAAAGGGGACTGGTAGCGGATGTGGAGTAAGACGCAGAAACCCATGACATTCCTGAGTGAACTTCCTGAGTAAATGCCGTTTTAAAAAACAGCATCACCAAAAAGGCGATTAGATTGAACCGGACTTTCATTAGATTGAATAATGACTACGAAATTAATTAATTTTTTTTATTTCGTAATTATCCTGAACGTAAGCACGTGGTGTTTTTACTCCCGAAACTTCAGATTCTCCACCAGGTCTTTAAAATAAGCCGGGCTCCAGATGCGGAGTTGCGTATCGTCTTTGATAAAGCGAACCACATCATCTTTGACCTGTTCGAAGGAAACGGTTTCGATCTTTCGGTGCAGCAATTCAAGGATCTGTTGTGGGCTAATGTGCGCTTCGTTCCAGTCGCCGGTGTCACGCGCGCGACTCAGGAAATGCGTAACGTCCAACGGAATTCCTTTTTTGATGTACCATTCAAGGTCGTACCAGTCGCGGCCTTTCACGCGGGTTTTCCACTTTCGGAAGAGCAGGGCGTGCATTTTGCCCGCGAAAAGACAGGGCCGGTCGAAGCATTTGACGTAAAAAGAAAAGGGGTGAAGCAACAGTTTCTCTTCCGTCAGAAAATCACCCGGCGGCTTGCGATCTACTTCGAGTTTGATGCGGATCGTTTTGTTGGACCGGATTCCGGCCTGTTGTACAATGTCTTCCAATACAAGTTCCTGCCAAAGTGTTTCGGATTTCAGAAAGGCGGATTCAATGGCGGTAGTGACGGCTTTTTGTTTTTCCCGGAGACTGACGGTCATTCCCAAACCTTCGAATTCGGCAACGATCGCCGTAAAATAGGGCTCGAGTGAAAATGCAGGATCTGGCTCAAGCAGAGAAAAATCCATGTCTTCGGAAAAGCGGTCGAGTCCGTAAAGGATGCGCAGGGCCGTGCCACCGTAAAAAGCTGCTTTCTGAAAAAAGTCGGTGCGCGATAGTCCGGCCAGTGCAATTTCCTGCATGATCTCTCGCATGGCGGCAAGCGTTTCAGCTTCGTTTTGCGGGTTATATTCGGCAATCCATCCTTTGATCATAACTGTTCGAGTGTTTTAACGAGCATGGCCAGGCTGCTTTTTTTGGGAGCATCGGTGATCCATGACTGAATAACGTGTATATCCAGGTTGCGCAGGTCAGTTGCTTCGATACGCAGATCTTCGCGTAAAAAGGCGCTCGCCTGGCGAACGCTCCGCAGGATCAGGCCGTTTGTGAGCACGATTTTATCGCAGATCGCTTTTTCGGGTGAGGCGATCAGGGCCACCTGCTGCGGAGCAAGTGTTGTACGCTGCAAACCGAATGAATAGTATGGCGCCGGAAGGTATTGATAACTGAACCTGCCAACGGGTGTGGTGTATGTTTTGGATGTTTTGAGAGTGGCCGAGCTGATTTCGTAAACGCGCTCGGGAATAAATCCGTGGTGTGCCAGTGCCGACTCAAGGGACACGTAACTCGGCCCCCTTAAGTGATTGGCAAGTAAAAATAACTCAGGTACGGGGAGATCGATCTCCGGCCCCGGAACATACAAGCCTCTGCGAAGCGCTTGCAACTCGCCACTTTTCAGAAGTTCGCTGATTTTGTCGTTCGGACGATTATAATTAGCCAGCACATCCATGACCACCTGGTGAGAAATGGGTGTATTTGTATATGCTTTTATTTTTTTTCGAAAATTCATGTTGTCATTCTACACGACTAAGATCGGATTTTTCCATGGATAATAAAAATTTTATTCCATATTTTATGCAATTATAAAAGCATAAAACCGGATTAAATCCGATTATCCTATTTTATTTTGTCAAATTGAGCAGTGCTGTCCTGATTCTAAAATGAACGCCATCGAAATTCATTTGTATTATTTATGCATGAAGTTATTGTATGTCTTTTCATTTATTCTGGCCCTACACGCATGTGCCGCTAAAAGTGATGTTCGTAATTTTACTAACGAGACGCTTTACCATGTCCGCGTGGGTGAGGAATTTGAAATTTACGGATTTACGCATGATGGCACATGCACCTTTAATACTAATAATTACGATAGTTTAGGCCACGTCACTCACCTGCGTGATGAGGATTTAGAGCCGCAGAACCAGTGCATCGGGTGCCGGAAACACATGGCGCGTATTTTTAAAGCAATCAAACCGGGAACGGATACCATTCGAATTTATGAGTTACCCTGCTATACAGTTCATGACTATTTAAATAGTCCAAAGCTAAGCGAGTTCTTCATAGTCAATGTGTATTGAGGAGTGGAATTACCACTCATAGTCCTGACTTTATATGGCGGAGCCAACAAAAAAACGGTTAAAAACGTTTATTTAAAAAAAGGGAGCACATGAACAATCTTTCATATTTACTGGTATTTGGTGCGCTTTTCTCCTGCAGTGTTTCTTCAGAGAAGACAGAGCCTGAACAGACTGATCCTGATTTTAAGGCCAGTCAAAAATTCAATGAATACTGGTATCAAGATGGTGCCGAGATCTCCTCATATAAACTTACACAAGCGCGCTACGGTCAGCTACGCGAAGGGACGGCTGTTATGGTTTTTGTCACCGAACCATTCGACCCCAAAAAGTTTGTGAAACCGGATCACAAAGAACAAAGTGATGTAGAAGTGCTGAAGCTCAACCTGACCAAAAAGTTTATTACCGGGATTTATCCTTACAGCATGATGTCAAGCTCATTTTATCCGCTCAACGGTGTTGCTCACGGCCTGAAAGTGAGCGCGAGCACGCAGGAGTGGTGCGGGAATACTTTTATGCAACTTTACCGCAAAAAGCGCTACGAAGTGCAGTTGCATTCTTATTTCGAATCGGAAGGTGAACAGGAGTTCGATATGCCGCTTTGCGCACTCGAAGACGATCTTTTTACGCAGATCAGGCTAAATCCGGATGCGATACCGGTTGGGGAAGAAAAAATGTGTCCGTCTTTTTTCTACATCCGGCTAAAACACATCGAAACGAGGGCTTACAATGCCATTGTTAATCGGGAAACGACGGATTCACTCTCGGTACTTTCGGTGAATTATCCGGAACTGGAAAGAACTGTGCGCATCGGTTATGAAACGGCTTTTCCGCACCGCATTGCGTTTTGGGAAGAGACCTATGACGATAGCTTTGATCATTCAGGAAAAATACTGACCACGAAGGCTGAACGCATACATACGATCCGCTCGCGCTACTGGGAACACAACGCAGTTAAAGATTCGACCTTACGACTCGAGCTCGGCCTCTGATCGCTCCCGCCTTTTCAGTTTGTAATCCAGTGCAATAAAAATGGCGCAGGCACTCCACACCGGAATAGCCGCTTTATCCGTATCGAGAAAATTATTCAGGAAACCGTGCACAAAATAGGTCACAAGTGCCAGCACCAGGCTCAGGATGATGACCTTCATTTCACGTTCCTCGTTCGGCCAGGCATAATAAAGTGTAATTCCTTTATAAAAGATCACGCCCACGAGTAAGAGTACTGAAAGCATACCGATCAAACCCGTTTCCGCCAGCGGACCGAGGTATTCACTGTGGGCATTCCCCATGTTGCCGAAGTTTGTCGAAATGATTGTCAAATTCTCCGGGCGCTGAAAACGCGCATATTCGAAGGCATAGGTTCCGGGCCCGAACCCGAATACCGGTCGTTCCCTGAACATGTCGATTGCACAGGTCCAGCGATTGAGGCGCTCGAGGTTGGAGGCATCGGTCGTAACGTTTGTTGCACTTTCGAGTCGTTCCGCAAAATTCTCGGTCGTATGTTCTGATTTATTCCGTCCCAGTTCGAGCTGTATGGAATTCCAGTAAAAATAGAGTCCGACACCGGCCAGTGCGGTTGCCGCCACAATCCAGCGAATATGAATGCGCAGGCGAATCGCAACCAGTACCGCAACGGCAGCCAGAACGCTTAATTGAGCCGCCCTTGTGTACGAAAAATAAAGTGCGAGCAGGGTCACAAACATAAATCCGAAAAGTACAAAGGTGACGATCGGCGTGTGCTTTTTCGAAAAGTACAGCCCGAAAACCAGTGGTACGATGAGTGCTACGATCGCGCCATAGATCGTGTGGTCCTTAAAGAAAGGGAACATCACCCAGTGACTTTCTTTTTCCCCGAACCGATAACCTGCATGTACCACGAGTGTATAGATCATCGCAATGACCATCCCGGAACAAAACAGCCACATAAATGCGCGGATATTCTTTTCTTTCAAAAAAGTGAGCGTTCCGAAAAAAAAGATAGGAACGATGAACCACAGACGGGCCAGCAAAAACTTCAGAGAAACGACCGGGTGCGTGCTTGTAATCGATGTGAAACCAATCCAAAAAAGATAAAAGACCAGTGCCCACAGGATCGGGTTTCTTAAGATAAAACGATAGCGCTCACTGTGGATAAGGTAGGTAAACGAAACCAGGATCATCAGTCCGAAAAGAACCGGTTCGGTCGGGACATACAGTCCGAAGCTATCCGTATACGATTCAATGTTAATAGACAGTGGCGTCAGAAAGGCCAGGGCGAGAAAGACCTGTTCGGTATAAAACAGCGCTACGAATACCAGTAAAAAACCAACGGATGCAAGGCTGAGCCAGGCCTGTGAATTAAACACGACATAGCCGCAAAAAGCCATGTACAGCAGGCTCAGAACGAGCAATAAGGTATTTGACTTCAGGAACTGCACCCTAAGCGGCCTTTTTCAGTTCTTTCAGTTTGTCGACAAGCAAAAGCACGAAAATGGTAAACACAGCCGTTCCGATCGTAAACATTAATACGATGATCATCCGTTTAGGTTTGTCTTTCTTATCGGCCACAACGGCACGTTCCACAACGAATTTGTGGGTGAATTCCGTATTTGCATCGGATTCTGCCTGTTCGTAGGATTCCTGGAAATCTTCGAGCTTGCGGATCTTTTCGTTCCGGATAAATTCCAGTCCGTCAAAGGTAGAACCGTTCTCAAGGTTTACATCGATTGTGCGTTTAAGTTCCGCGCGGTCATTCGCATCGCGTGAGTCGACGTAAGCCTGGAAAAGATTTGTACGTCCGTCCAGCGAGATCACGCCCAGTGCACCGAGGCTGTCAAGCCTGTGAAGTACATCCTGCAGTTCACGTTCGAGTTGTTGTTTCTTACGCAGGTTCACCTGGTACGCCGGAACCGTGCGTTCGGCGATCATGTTATTCATAACCGTATCGATCAGGTCCACGATCTTGTTGGCCATGTCAGCGGCGAGTTCCGGGTTTTTATCCAGTACATCGATCTGGATAGATCCGTAGCGCGTACGAACGAAGAAAAAGTGATTCCCGTAAGCCTGCGACAATTTAAAGTGCAGGTTCGGGTCGTCTGCTGCAATGTCGTAATGCTCACGCAGGTTGAAACGATCGATCACTTTGTCGCGAATCCGAGAAGACTGCAGGATTTGCACCAGTTGCTCGGTTTGTTCTTCTTCCCCGATATCCATCGAGGAGTTCTTGGCATTTCGTTGCTCGGAGAAGGACACGGTACTGGTTGCTGCCGGAAAGACGATGGCCGTTGACCGAAACAGGGGAGTCATCATTAAAGAAATGATCACCGATGCCACGGCTCCGATCAGCGTGATCAGCAAAATGATCTTTCGGCGGCGGTAAATAAATACAAATAAATTCTGCCTTTGTTTTTTAAAGTCCTGAAGTTCGTTTTCCATGGAAATCCTGTTTTCTGCCGCGAAATTATTCAATTATTCAGTATCGAACGAAGGTCACGGTATTCTGAGCGCGTAAAGTTGCGATATTAAACGGAAAAATGTGGTATTATTGTACTGAAAGGTTCAAAATTGAAAGCGATGCGACTCGAAGCTGTAGACAAGTATATTGACAAACAAGCTGATTTTGCGCAGGAAATCCTAAGCCATTTCCGGGGACTCGTGCATAGCACAAATGAACAGGTTACGGAAGCCATTAAGTGGGGAATGCCGTTTTTCCTGTATGACGGGAAGATCTTCGGACACATGGCTGGTTTTAAGAAACACTGCGCCATTGGTTTCTGGAAATACGGAAAAGCCGTTCCGGAAGAGGAATTGAAAGCCTCGGAAGCCATGGGACATCTCGGTCGCATCGGTTCGATGAGCGACCTGCCGGAGGATGAGGTGCTTCGTGAAGCAATTCGCGACGCAATCCGTTTTAGCCAGGAAGAAGCGCCGCAAACGAAAAAGAAGAAACCGGTACAAAAGAAATTTGTTTTACCGGATGCATTGAAAGAAGCACTCGGCAACAACGATAAAGCGCGCCTGTCATTTGAGAAGTTCACGTATTCCCAGCAAAAGGAATATGCGGACTGGATCAGTGATGCAAAAACGGATGCAACCGTTCAGAAACGCTTAAGCGAAACAATTTCAAATTTGGAAGAAGGAAAAACCCGACACTGGAAATACCAGCGTAAAAAATGATCAGTATGCGCGTTCACCGGTAAGTTTGCCGGCCGAATTATAGAGCTTTTCGTGCCTGATCTCACCATTTTCGAAAGTAATGATCCGGGAAAGATTTCCGTTCGGATGATAATAAAGCCAGATGCCGAAAGGTTTTCCTTCAAAATATTGTCCGGACATTTTTTTCTTTTGGGCGGAATAGAATTCCGTAACGCTGCCCTGCACAATATAACCATCCCTGAAAAAAGCCTCTACTACGCGGTAATGACCTTTTTCCTGTTCATAGACTTTTAGTTCACCGCTCGCCGGGCCGTTTCTGTAACTCCTGCGAAATGCCGACGGTTCGTCGAGGTTTCCGAGCAGGATGCAATTACTCGCGCAATAAAAGACCGAATCACCCTGTGCGTCGATGTAATAATTGCAAAAATGCGAATCGTTTTGCTCCGAGAAGTTTTCCGGACAGGGAACCTGTGCCCGGCAATAAGCGGCAAAAAGTGTGAAAAGGAAGAACAAAGCGGGCTTCATGTAATAACTAACACTTTCAATTCGTGATGGTTCATTACACTTCGGAGAGCATTTCCTCCCGAATACGACGCAAATCTACGAGTTTGAGCAGGAGAATCAGTACCGGGACAATTATGAATTCAAGCAGTAATGCGATATGTCCGGTGTTTACGGTAAATTGCATGAACCAGACAAAACCGGTGAAGAGCGCGATGAATGCAACGAAACGCAGGAAGTAGACCGGTGAAAAGCGAATGTGTGCAATGCGCCTCGCGTAAAAATACTGGATAAGCGCCATCGCGCTTTGCGTAATCAGGGTTGTGAATGCCGCCCCGGGAGCTCCGTATTTAGGTATGAGCAGGAAGTTGGAAAAAATGTTGATCGCGATGCCGGCCACAGAAACCACGTTGAGAAATCGCAAACTTCCATTGGCCGTAAGAATGGTTCCGTAGATCAGAACAGTGCACATACCGGTAAAACCAGCCATCAGGAGACGAAAACTGTTCACGGAGGCAACACTCACATCTTTGTAAATGAGCGAAAGAATTTCGGAGGCGTGAAAAATGGAAATGACGCCCAACGCGATTGCACCTGAAATCAGGATTCCGGAAGCACTACGAACGATCGGGCCGATTGCCTGCTTTTGCTGGAGCATGCGCGAAAAGATCGGGAAGAGCAATCCGGAGAACAACATGGCGAACATGAAGGATGCGTCGAGTAAACGAAAACCCTGGGCATAAAATCCGCTTTGCGTGTCACCATCCGGCAGCAGGCGCTCGATCATTACCGAATCCGTACGCGAATACAACGACATCAACAAAATCAGCAGGGCATACGGAAAGCTTTGTTTCAGCACGGCATACGTGAAAACGGGTTTCCAACGCAATTTCGGAACTCCAATGTGTTTGAAAAGGAGAACGGAGGCCGTCAGAAAGCTTAGTGCGTAACAGGCTGTTTGAATATATACAAGCCATTCGATGTGAAAGATGTTTTGGCGAAAAGGACCGACGAGCAAGGCTCCGCAAAATAAGATCAGCAACAATTTATCCAGTACCGAGATCAGTGCTTCGCTCCGGAAAAGCATCAATCCGGTGAGGTGACTGCGCAGGTAAGCGATGAATACCACCAAAAACTGGTTGACGATCAAAAGACCGAGCAGTGCCATGCCGAACGCGTCGAAACCGAGGAGCCATCCGGCAAACGTGGTCACAAGCGCGTATAAAGCAAATAAAATGAATTTGATCCCGACGAGTTTTCCGAGGTAGGAGGGCACAATGTCCGGGTAGCGGGCAACATGTTTTGTGGTATAATTATTAATGCCGAGGTCCAGCAGGATGTTAAAGAGGTACGAGAGATTCAGCACGGCAAAATAAAGACCGTACGCTTCACTTCCGACGCGGTTCTGAACCGTTGCATCAATCCCGAAAATAGCAAGCGGTTTGATCAGCAGGTTCAGGAAGATCAACAGGAGAAGATTCGAAAGGAATTTTTTCTGCATCTCCTGCTAAATTACGGATTATCCATTGATGAAAATGAAATTCTGATGGTGATGAGCGGTCGGATCGTACTGAACGAGTTTGTCTTCGACTACCACATGGATCCGGTAGTTCATTTCCTGCAGCAGGTCGAAACAGTTCTTCCGATTCTCATTATCCCATAATTCCGCGTAAATTACCGGTTTATTAGTTGAAATAATGCGTTTTCCGCCCTTGAAGGCAAAATATTCAAAGTTCTCAATGTCAATTTTAATACCCTGGATCTTTTCACCGTTAATGAGGTTGTCCAGCGTATCGATCTTTACGGAAAACTCGGAACCTTCGTTCCATTCGGTGATGCTCGGGTGTTTGACGTGCGTGAGTCCCTGCATTTTAGCCCCGGATTTTTCCGGAAGGATCATGTCGATATTACCGGGATTCTCTCCAACTGCAATTTCATGCACTTCCGCATGGCTGCTTCCGAACTTTTGGAGTACGCGTCGAAGTACCGAAATATTGTCAGGCATCGGTTCGAAAGCATGAATGTGTGTATTCGGGAAACGCCGGGCGAGGTGCACGGTCATGATGCCAAGATTCGCGCCCACGTCGAGAATGGCACCGTTCCCGTCACGCATCAGGTCCAGGAAGCGAAAAAAATCCTTTTCCTTCGAATCTTTATGAAGTGTGCGGATTTTGAACAGGGCGAACACGTAAAGGTACGTTCTGAAACCAAGCAGTTTCTGCAGAATATATTTGATCGTGTTCTTCACCTGATAGAAATAACGGCGCAAAAATAACAAAAGTTGGCTGCCCGCGGCAGCCTTTTTACACCTCCGTTATTTCCCATTCGGGTTTTCTTAGCTTTTGACGATCAGTTTGAAACCTTTTCCGTGCACATTCAGGATCTCGATCGCATCGTCCTCCTTGAGTAATTTACGCAATTTGGCAATGTAAACGTCCATGCTACGGCCGTTGAAATAATTGTCATCTCCCCAGATCGCACGCAATGTCGCCTGACGGTCGAGAATCTCGTCCTGGTTCTTTACGAGCAGGTGCAACAACTGGTTTTCTTTGGTCGTCAGTTTTTTATCGCCTGAGTCAAGGTGAAGTACGCGACTGTCCGGTTCGTAAGGGATATTCCCAACTTTCAGAATCGGGTGATCGCCTTTGTTCGGGGTGTCAACCCTGCGCAGAATTGCATTAATGCGCGCGAGCAGTTCCTCGATCGAGAACGGTTTGGTCAGGTAATCGTCGGCACCGGCCGTAAAGCCTTCGAGTTTGTCGTCTTTCATGGATTTAGCCGTCAGGAACAGGATCGGCACCTTCCGGTCGATCTCGCGAATCTCTTTTACAAGCGCATAACCATCCATTTCAGGCATCATTACATCGAAAATACAGAAGTCAAATTTATTTTCCCTAAAATAATCGAATGCGATTTTTCCGTTAACGGCCAGTTGCACACTGAAGCCTTTTGAGGTCAGAAAGGTTTTCAGCAACTGTCCCAGGTTGTCATCGTCTTCCGCTAATAAAATGTTTAGTTTTTTTTCGCTCATACTTTGCTGTTTATTGTAAGTGTAAATTCTGAACCTTCTCCAAAGGTACTGCGTACATGAATGTCCCAGTTATGTAATTCGCACATTGCTTTTACATAGCTGAGTCCCAGCCCGAAGCCTTTCACATCGTGCACGTTACCGGTCGGAATGCGGTACAATTTATCAAAAATTCTCGTAATCTGGTCTTTTTTCATCCCGATTCCCCGGTCGCGGATGGAAATCGAATAGTTCTTTCCGGCCTTCTTAAGTTCGATACGGATATCGGGTGTTCCCCTGCTGTATTTAACAGCATTATCAAGCAGGTTGTTCAATACATTGGTGAGATGCAGCGAATCGGTTGTCACTTCGTAGATCTCATCTGGCAGCAAGGTTTCTACGGTTCCGTTCAGTGATTTAATACGAAAACGCGTGTCTTCCGCCAGGTTGTAAACCACTTCATTAAGAATCACGTGTTCGTAGTTTACCTGCTGTTCACCACGCTCGAGTACAGCGCTTTGCAGGATTTGCTCCACCAGTTTTTCAAGTCGCTTGTTCTCATTAACGATCATGTTTACGAACGGATCTTTCGGGTCGACCTGCCCGCCGACCATGTCACTGTCTTTCATAGCCTGGCAGGCAAGTGAAATCGTACTGATCGGTGTTTTGAACTCGTGGGTCATATTGGAAATGAAGTCGTTTTTGAGTTCGAAAAGTTTCTTTTGAGTGAGAATGGTCCGGAACATGAAAATGAGCGCAGCCACGATCAGTATAACAAGCAGGAGGCTGATTACGAATGGGATCCACATTTCGCGCAGCAGGATGGTGCGCCTGTTCGGGAAGAAAACATGCAGGTAAAGCGCGTCGTCAAGCGTGTTTGCCGGGAATAGCTGGGTTTTGCGTGCCCGGCTATAATCGAGTTTCGGGTCGTAATCGGCTGGTGTGAACGCAAACTGTACAGGATTTCCGAATTCATCGGTAACCAGGAAACGATAGTCCGCCGGAAGGTTGTCGTGCTTCATTTCGGTGCGGATCACCGAATCCAGGAATGCGATATCAATGCGTTGTGCCGGGTCTTCATAAATGTTACTGCGAAAGGCATCCACGATCATTTCGTTGACGAACCTGGCCTTTTTGAACAACTTTTGCATCACGCGCTGGTTGAGCCGTACGGAGAAAGTGATCGAGTCGGGATTGACATGCTGCGGTACGAGAAGCTCGTCCACGTGGCGAACGTCCCGGGCAAGTACTTTTTGCTCGGTCTGCACACCGCTGATTGAATCGTAGGCGGTCCCTTTGATGAGCAGGTAGTGCTTGTTTTCACCGTTCTCATAAACCGTCGTGTCCTGCACAGAAATGGATTCCTGCGGTGCGAGTAGGTTTTGAAATTCTTCCTTTAAAATGTCACGGTAGTGCCCTGTAAAATCACGATTGACCACCTGCAGGTAGCGACGAATGTCTTCTGCTTTTTCGTGGCGGACGGCGATGCGTTCGAGTGCCGTGTTGACCTTCGACGTGAACTGGGCCGATTTTCGGTCGTAAAGTTGCACCGTCTGGATAAATTGCACGATTAGCAACGCCACGAGCGCTGCGACCACGAAAAAGATAACCAGGTTTACACGAACTTTTTTCATTGCATTATGCAAACGCCGAAGTTACACGTTCAGGGTGCTCAAACAGATGCCTTAACCTTTTTTAACAGCGATGCGTAAGTTCTGCAATCGGCTAACTTTGCGGATGTAAAACAAGAAAATAGCTGAATTAACGTTGTACCTTCGTAATAATGGGTGAAAACAGGCGGATATGGCTTCTACTGCTTTTTGGGTGCTTGGCATGTGCGGGATGGTCTCAGACTTCCAGTTACCGTGAACGCAGTATTTCCGCCGATACCGATTCGCTGGTACTCGATACGCTCACCATTTACCCGGGGTCCCTGGACGTATTTTGCGGAAATCAGCTTTTGCCAACGGGAGATTATCACCTTGACATTCAAACCGGGACGCTTTACATGGACCGCAAATGTCGGGAGAGCGACAGCCTGCACATTCGGTATCGTGTATTGCCGTTCAACCTGCACCAAAAGGTGGCACGAAGAGACACGAGCCAGGTATACGAACGCTACAAAGGCGACCGTGAACGGTTTATGATCACCAATTCTTCCTCCAATGCCGATATTTTTGGGGGAAGTTCGCTAAATAAGTCCGGGAGTATTTCAAGAGGCATCACCTTCGGGAACAGCCAGGACCTCGGAGTTAATTCTTCGCTGAACCTCGAACTTTCGGGAGACATCGCCCCGAACCTGAAACTGCTCGCTTCCGTTTCCGATGACAACCTGCCGATCCAGCCGGAAGGAAATACCAACAAACTCCAGGAGTTTGATCAGATCTACATTAAAATTTACAACGATCGCCTGCAGCTCATCGCGGGAGATTTCTGGCTGCGTAAGCCGAAAGGTTACTTTATGACCTACACCAAACGCGCGCAGGGACTTTCAATCAATTACCGCTGGTCGGCCGATACGAGTTCTTACTGGACGACCCAGGTCAGCGGAGCGCTTTCAAAAGGAAAGTTCCAGCGGCAGATCATCCAGGGAGTGGAAGGGAACCAGGGACCGTACAAACTGACCGGTGCAGACAATGAGCCTTTCATTATTGTATTGTCGGGAACAGAGCAGGTCTTCATCGACGGCCGCCTTCTTGAACGGGGACAGGAATACGATTACATCATCAATTACAATACCTCCGAACTGATCTTTACCTCCCGGAACCAGATTACGAAGGATTCCCGGATCGTCGTTGAGTTCCAGTATTCGGATCAGAGCTACGCACGTTCCTTGTTACAAACTTCCAATATTTATACATCGAGGAAGCTGACCTACTGGCTAAATGGTTATGCCGAACAGGATGCCAAAAACCAACCCTTGCAGCAAAGTTTGTCGCTCGCTGAAAAAATGCAGCTGTCCACCATCGGAGACAGCCTCGAACTGGCACGCGTTTCAAGTATCGATTCGGTCGGGTTTGCCGAGAATCAATTGCTTTACCGAATTACGGACAGTCTTGGTTACGATTCGGTACTCGTGTTTAGCGTGGATCCGGCACAAGCCATTTTTCGCGCGTCCTTTCAGTACGTCGGGAGCGGAAACGGCGATTACGTGCTCGATAACTACAACGCGCTCGGGAAGGTATTCCGTTGGGTGGCACCGGTGAATGGTGTCAGACAGGGCGATCATGAACCTTCAAGACTCATTAACACGCCGAAGAAACGCCAGATGGTTACTACCGGTGCGAGCTATAAACTAACCGGAAAACTCACGCTCGAAACGGAACTGGCGTATACGAAGAATGATCAGAATACCTTTTCGACGCTTGACTCGGCAGATGATGACGGATACGGTGGCTACACGCGCTTGATCGGTCTCGTCCCGCTTTCCAGGGACAGTATTCCGCGCTGGACGCTCGAGGCAAAAGGGGAACTGGAAATGCGTGACCGTAATTTTTCCCCGATCCAGCAATACCGGGCTGTCGAATTTGACCGGGACTGGAACATTCGTGGAAAACCCTACACCGGAAACCAGGTTTTTGCCATTGGCGGGGCTAATTTTAAAAATGCCCGTTACGGAAACCTGAACATTGAAGCGCAACAATTTACCTTTGGAAATGATTTCCGGGGATACAAAGCACTGACGAACGGGCGCTGGTCGCAAAAAGGATTTTCCGCCGTTTGGGAAGGTTTCGCATTAAAGAGCCGTTCCACCGAAGAAAACGTTTTCGTACGTCACCGTGCCGAGTTATCGCAGGCACTTGGTAAATACCTGCGCGTGGGTTATAAAGACGACCACGAATACAATGTTTTTTCCAATGCGCAGGTCCCCATGCTTACCAACAGCTACCAGTTTTTCGACTACCAGTTCTACCTGGCCAACGGCGATTCGATCAGTAATCAGTTCAAATTGTTCTACCGCGAACGGTATGATCAGCGTTCGGATAGTTCAGCCTTACTTCCGGCGGCGAAAGCAACCACAGTCGGAGGTGAAATGACCCTTTCACAATTGCGTAATCAGCGCCTCACGATCATTACGAGTTACCGGAGGCTTGCGATTCGTGACAGCACACTTTTAAACCAGGCGCCCGAAAATACGCTGACCGGACGGATCGATTACGAATTGAAACTGTTTCGAAATGCGCTTAGCTGGAATAGTTTTTATGAGATCGGGTCGGGACTCGAACTCCGAAAGGAATTTTTGTACATCAAGGTAAATGACGGGCAGGGAATTTATACATGGATCGATTATAACGGCGACGGAATAAAGGATCTCAATGAATTCGAAGTGGCGCAATATGTTGACCAGGCCAGCTACATTCGCGTATTTACGCCAAGCAATACCTACGTGCGCACCTTTTCCAACGAATTTAATCAAAGTATATTCTGGCGCCCGGACCGCCTCTGGGCTTCCAAAAAAGGCATTTTGCGGTTTATGTCGCGCTTTTCCGACCAGTTCAGGGTGCGGTTGTCGCGAAAGACCAACTTCTTTGATGGAATCAGTTCGTTCAACCCTTTTGTGCAGGAGATCCGCGACACGAGTTTGCTCGCAACAGCCAGCAATATCCGGAATACCTTTTTCTTTAACCGGACATCAACCGTTTTCGGAGCGGAATATTCCTACCAGGACAGTCGCGGCAAGACCCTGCTTGCAAACGGCTTCGATTCGAAACAAAACACCTTTCACGAAGTGAGTGCCCGGCTAAACCTTCGCAGGAAATTTACCCTGGAGTCGACCTGGCAAACCGGTATTAAGATTAGCAACGCCGATTATACTACCGGGCGGAACTACGAACTGAACTATTATTTTATTAAGCCGAGTTTCATTTACCAGCCGAACACGGTTTTTCGCATTTCGCTGGACGGGCGTTATTCCGAAAAAAACAATGTGGAAGAACTCGGTGGCGAACGTGCCATAGCCCGCGAACTCGGAAGTACGCTGAAATATAACCAGGCTGAAAAGGGAAGTTTTCAGGCCGGCATGAGCGTTATACAACTCGATTATGATGGCGAACAGAATTCGGCGCTGGGCTTTGAAATGCTCGAAGCGCTGAAACCGGGTATTAACTTTACCTGGAACCTGTCTTACCAGCGCTCGATCTCGAAAAACCTGCAACTTTCGATCCAGTACAACGGCCGAAAGTCCGAGCAAAACCGTCCGATTCATTCTGCCGGAATGGAAGTTAGGGCGTTTTTTTAGAAAGAACACTTAATTAACAGTCGGTCCTTTACACTTTTTGTGAACTTTTACAGTTTAAGTAAATGTCTTACTTAAATTTGCAAGGAAAATAAAGCCGAAAGTGAAAAAACTCTCTCCCTTTCACATCTTGCTGGTACTCATTTTTGTAATGGGGTTGCTGTTTTTGCCTGCCTGGCTGATGCCAGAGGACGGAGTGTCTCTATTTGGCTGGAAAGTACGTTTTCTGACCACGGAAAACATGTTACATCCGCGGGAGCAACAGTCGGCGGATATTACCGATATTCTGCAGGAAGTAGACACCGCTATGATCGACATCAATGACCCGATCCAGCGAAAACCGGTAAAACATACCTTCGATGGTAAAACGACCACCGGCAAACCTTCAGGCGGCACAAATAAACTCGAAAGTTCGACGATCATCCACTTTTCGGACGAAGGGAAGAAGAACCTGTACGCCTTTTTTGAGAAATTGGATGCAGCAGCACAGCCCGGAAAGAAGATCCATATTTTGCACTACGGCGATTCACAAATCGAAGGGGACCGGATGACCGCTTTTATCAGGCAGCGTATCCAGGCTCATTTCGGCGGCCATGGCCCCGGCCTGATCCCGGCCATGAACGTGTATTCCACGATGACCTTCAAACAGAACTGGTCCCCGAATTTCATACGTTACGCGTGTTTCGGCGGTGATAATCAACTCAAGACGCGCAAATACGGAGTGATGGGATCCGCAGCGCGCTTTACACCTGAAATGAATGATTCGCTTCTGAGTTCGGAATTTACCGAAAAAGAAGGCTGGATCGAGTTCGAACCGAATCGCGGTGCTTATGAGCGGGCACGCGCCTATAACCAGGTTAAGTTGTACTATACTTCCTGCCTGAAACCCTGTTCCATCAAAGTTTTTAAAGCCGGAGAACTGATCCATGAAGACAGCCTGGTGTCAGACGGTAAATTCCATGTATTCAAACTTTCATTTCCGGATACGCCGGGCAAGCTGAAATACGTTTTCAAAAGCACGGTAAGCCCGACCATCTGCGGGTTTGCGCTCGAAGGAGATCTCGGTGTTCAGGTCGACAACATCGCCATGCGTGGCTCGAGTGGTACGATTTTTGGCTCGCTCGAAGGAAATACGGCTTCCGCCATGTACAAAGATCTGAATGCACAACTGGTTATCATGCAATTCGGAGGAAACTCGGTGCCCTTTTTCAAAGACAGCGCTTCGGTACGGAATTTCGCGAGTTACTTCAAACGCCAGATCGGGATCGTGAAGAAATACAATCCCGGTGCGGTGGTCGTCGTGATCGGCCCGAGTGATATGTCACGTATGGTAGACGGTATTTACGAAACGTATCCCTTTTTGCCGTACTGTGTGCAAATGATGCGTAAATATACCCTGGAGGCCGGGGCCGGATACTGGGACCTGTTTAATGCAATGGGCGGACTGAATTCCATGAACTCGTGGGTGGACAAGGGACTCGCAGGTAAGGATTACATCCATTTCAGCCCGAAAGGAGCAAGTATTGCCAGCCAGTTGTTCTACGATGCGTTTTCGGCCGAATACGGGAAGTGGAAACAGGGCGTAAACTAAAAAGAAGGATAAAAATTGAGATTTTTTAAACACATATTATTTGTAACCGCTTTACTAATCACGCGAATACTCGCTGCGCAGGATTCGTTAACTGCTTCCCCCGCGCCGGTTCCGGAGGTTCCAAACGATTCACTGAGCGCATATAAATTCCCGCTATTCCAGACGCTCGATACAAACCTGGCGCAAACCTATCCCTTTATTCACTTCGACTACAACCAGTATCGTTTTTACTCGCGTACGAGCCCCAACTGGGAAAAGCTCTATGTGAAAATGCACGAAATGATTGCCAATAAAGACCGCAAACTCAATTTTTACCACATTGGCGGGTCGCACATACAGGCGGACATCTACACGCACGATATGCGGACGTTTCTGCAAACCGAATGGGAAGGGCTTCCCGGCGAGCGCGGATTGATCTTTCCCTTTGACCTGGCACATACGAATAATCCGTTTAACTACGAATTCGATTCACCGAACCGCTGGGAAGGGCACCGCAGTGTGATCCATCACGATCGCGATTACGGCGTACTCGGGGCTTCGATAACCTGCGACGATTCAGCGTCCATCATCCGTTTTAAATACGACCGTACCGCCGTGGCCCCTTCTTTCACGCGCCTTCGCATTTTCCATAATAAAGGTGAGTTTCCCGTAGAACTGAACTTCGGGAAAGATGAGATCCTGATCATCGAAAAACGCCACGACCCGATTTTGGGTTATACCGATGTGTACTTCACAGATCCGCTGGATACTTTCGACGTTCAGTTTGCCCGCACCAGTAATTCGACTTACACCGTTGAAATTTATGGTTTTCAGTTAAGCAACACCGATCCGGGTATTTCGTATACGGCGATCGGGATTAACGGTGCCGGGCTGTACACTTACCTGGACTGCAAGTATTTCGAGGAACAACTGTCAGCTTATCCGCCGGACTTTTTTGCCTTTTCGGTGGGAACAAATGACGGAAACGTTCCCTACAGCAGCTTTGATCCGCAACTCTACAAAAGTAACCTCGAAAAAATGATGCAGATCGTATTGCGTGCAAATCCCGATTGCGCCATCCTGCTGACCGTTCCGAACGATTCGTATTATCACCGGCGATACCTGAATAAGAATATTGCGCGCGAACGCACGGTTATTATTGAACTTGCCGAAAAATACAAAGTTCCCGTATGGGATCTCTACGGCCTGATGGGAGAACTCGGATCTTCGAAAACCTGGATGCTCAAAGGTTTGATGAAAAGAGACCTGGTGCATTTTACATCACCCGGATACCATCTGAAAGGAGAACTTTATTTCGATGCATTCATGAAATGGATGAAGCAAATGGAAGAAAGACCCGTTCAACAATTAACGGATAAAGATCATGGATAGACTTTACGGTGTTTTTTCCTTCATGTTTGATGAGGATAAGGCATTTACGTTTACAAAACTCGACTTTTGGCTGTTCTTCCTGGCTGTAATGGTCGTATTTTCATTACTCCACAAAAACAAACTTGCGCGGAGTATTTTCCTCGCCCTGGCCAGTTTTTATTTCTATTTCAAATCTTCGGGTCTTTTTGTCATCCTCCTGCTGTTTACCGTGTTGTTCAATTACTTCATGGGAGAAGCCATCCACAGGGCAGATAGTAAACAGGGCAAGAAATGGGTGATAGCGATCTCGACGATCGTCAACGTGAGTTTTCTCGGTTTTTTCAAGTACGCGTATTTCTTCACGGATTCGTTTAACGAAATGTTCCACACGCGTTTCGAAGCCTTCAACATCTTTGCACAGATGGCAAACGGCTTTGCAGGGCAGGAATATTTTGTTGACAAGATACTGCTCCCGGTCGGGGTATCTTTCTTCACCTTTCAGAGCATCAGTTACGTGGTCGACATTTACCGGGAAGAGATCAAACCGGTGCGCAATATCTTCGACTACGCGTTTTTCGTGACCTTCTTTCCGCAACTCGTCGCCGGTCCGATCGTACGTGCACGTGATTTTATCCCGCAGATCTACGAGCCGTATCAACTCGATAAGAACGAAGCTTCCTGGGCGATTATACAGATTGTAAAAGGATTGATCAAAAAACTCATTTTTGCCGATTTCATTGCCTATCACTTTATTGACATGGTGGTGGATGATCCGACGCGTTATCCGGGCTTCGTGTCAGTATTGGCCATGTGGGGGTATTCCCTGCAGATCTACGGCGATTTTTCCGGGTATACGGATATCGCCATCGGGATTTCGCGGCTCATGGGCTTCCGCCTGCTCGAAAATTTCAATTCTCCTTACAAGGCTACCAGTGTGGCCGATTTCTGGCGTCGCTGGCACAAATCACTCGGTTCCTGGCTCCGGGATTACCTGTACATTCCTTTGGGAGGAAATCGTTCCGGGGGAACGGGAACTTTCATTGCGACCTTCGTCATTTTCGTTTTCCTGATCTTTATTACGCAATGGTATTCGCTGATCTTTATATATGTCGGACTGATGGCACTTTACGGAATTATCACCCTGATGCTTCCGCAGTTCAAAAAAACCATCTACCGGGATATGAACCTGCTGATCACGATGGTAATCGGCGGTTTGTGGCACGGTGCAAGTACGAATTTTGTCATGTGGGGAACGATGAACGGAGTTGCCTTAATCCTGTATAATCACTGGAAAAAGATCTCTCCCTATGAAAAAAGTACCGGTTTCCTGGCACATTTCTGGAAGATCTTGCTGGTGTTCAACTTCATTACGTTTACGCGTATCTGGTTCCGGATGGAAACCGAAGAAGGTCCGATGATCATGCTCGATCAGATCTGGAATCATTTTAATCTCAGCTGGGCCCTGTTTGTCGATGTCCTGAAGAATTTCCAGGCGGTATTCTGGATCATGCTGATAGGCTATATCATTCACTGGCTTCCGGATTCCGTCAAAGTGTTATACGAACGCGCTTTTCGCTGGTTGCCGATGCCGGTTCAGGCTGTGTCGGTGGCCATTATGGTATTCTTTATTTACCAGGCTACGATAGGCGTTTCAAAACCGTTCGTGTACTTCCAGTTCTAAAAGAAATTTTGAAGTGGGGCTGCGCTAGCTGTCTGTCTGCGGGTAAAGCCAGGTTTCCGAATCGTTCCGAATACTTTGTAAAAGTTTCACTAAACCGGGTTACTTTTCTGGAAGTAGCTACATACAGGTATAAAATTACGTATGTACCCGTGTCGTTTATTACTCGTTTTTCTTTTACTTTTTCCCGGGATATTTTATGCCCAGCAACTGGTTGAAATTCCCTACCTGCTCGATTTATCACCCGTTTCCGTTGACAGTTACCATGTTCCCGCAAAGGATGTGATCGTGCTTCCCTGTGATTTCGCAGGTTCCGGTTTTAATATGGACCGTTTTGCCGATTCGGTTAAAAAGGTCGGCGCGCGGATCGTTGGTATAGACCTGGTTTATTCGGAATACGCCGCTTCCGAAACATTCGACCAGCGAAAACTCAACGAGCGCCGCCTCGAAACGCTTCGTGCGAGCATACCGGAATTGTTCGATAATAACCTGGTCCGCTGGCGACTGATTAGTCAGCAGGCAAATCCTTCAGCGGAAGCAAACAAAGCCCTGTTTCACGGCTTCGTCATTCACCTGCTTTCACCGGAGGACACCTATTCGGGGAATAGCGATGATTCGCTTCGCACGGAACGGGAGATCGCTTTTGTTAAAGAATTGCTGAAAAGCGGGGAACGCATCAGTGGACCGGACGCTAAAGACAGCAGTCCTCCCGGATACAGGCCAATTGTTCAGTATCTGCCAAGACTGCGTCGAAAGCGTGAGCGCGGTGTTCGCTATGACAAACGTTCGATCTGGTTTCGCAAACAGGATACCGCAGCGGTGCTCGTGATAGCAGACTCTTTTAGGTCCGACACCAGTTATGTTTACAATTACATTTTCAATGACTCAACGGTGATCATGACCTTTCGCAGGCACCCTGACTGGCAGGATGTGCTTGTGGTGGAAGACGTGACAGGAAGCATGTATCCTTATATGGCACAAACGTTTATGTGGCGAAGGTTAAACATAGACAGCGTGCCGATCCGGAAGTTTGTTTTTTTCAACGACGGCGACAGAAATCCCGACGGGCCAATAGGCCGTTCCGGAGGTGCTTACGAAATTGAATCGGGAATGATCGGAGAAGTGGAGGAAGAAGCCTATGCCACCATGCGGAAAGGATCGGGCGGTGCTGCGCCGGAAAACAATCTTGAAGCGTTGCAGTATGGAATTACGTCCTTCCCGGAAAGTGAAACGCTTGTTTTAATAGCCGATAATTTTGCCCCGATCCGTGACCTCAGTCTGCTAAAAGAAATGAGGCGCCCGGTGAAGATTATTTTATGCGGTGTTCGCGGACGGGTGCACTACTCTTACATTCTTCTTGCGCTGCAAACCGGTGGCTCGATCTATACCATGGAGGAGGAACTGACAGGCCTGCCGTCTTTTACAGAAGGACAGCAGTTTGTGGTCGGCGATCAGAAGTTCGAGATTCATAACGGAAGCCTGAGGCTTGTGCACTGATCAGATCGTCCAGCAATTTCCAATCAGCCCGCTGAGTTTATAACCCGAACCGGTTTTGTGCAGGTAAACGCGTAAAGAAACCCAGTCGAGTCCGCCGAACTTTTCATCAAACCCCGGATAATAATATTCGACATACGGATCGTTCTTCAAAAAGGCCTGTGTGTTGTCTTCGCTGTTGCCAATTCCGATTGGGACGTTTACGGAGACCTGCGGTGCATTTGAAAAGCGATCTTCCAGCACGTACTTTTCGAGGTAAGATTTGGCCGTCAGTCGGATCTCACGACCGGAGCCGTCTTCGTACGCCCATAAACGGTTGTTTTTGTCTGAAAAGAGCGAATCGAGTGAAAGTTCCACATGTACCTCCGGATCAACGAATACATAGGGTGAAATGACAATTTCGGAACCCGCGAATTGCCTGAGCATGTCTGTATCGCTTTGTTCAATCGAACAGATAATCGAGTCTGCCGTGGCGCGAAGCAAAGCGTTTTCCGAAAGCGTTATTTTCCGCGACTGAGGTTGCGGCACAGTTACCGGTTCTTCAGGGCTTTCCTGGCAGCCTGCCACGAACAGCAGTGTCAGAACGAAATAAATATACCGCATGCAATTACTTTGTTTGATCCAGTTTTCGTACCATGGTCAGGATCGTCGCGAGCGCAACAGTTTCTCCTGTTTCGTCGTAAACGTCCACCAAAAACTTCACGATACCTTTGGCAATATCGTCTTCCGAACGTTTTTCCTGGTCGATTTTTTCTTTTACCGTAAAGCGCACGCCGATCGTGGCTCCCGGGTAAACGGGCTTGGTAAATCGCGCTTCGTCAATGCCGTAATTAAGCAAAACGGGACCTTTTTTCGGGTCGACGAACATGCCGGCTGCCTTGGACAGGATGTAATAACCATGCGCCACACGACCTTCGAAGATCGTACCGTCCAGGGAAGTAGCGTCCACATGCGCATAAAAATTGTCACCGGATACATTGGCAAAATTAACGATATCCGCCTCCGTGACCGTGTGTTTATGCGTGAAAACCGTTTCACCGACCGTTAATTCTTCAAAATGCTGGCGAAATATGTGTGGATTGGCTTCTGGCATGTCCGATCCTACCTGGAATTGTTGCGTAATTTCCGTGATGACATTCGGGTGCCCCTGGATGGCCGTTCGTTGCAGGTAATGCAAAATTCCGCGTTTCCCGCCCATTTCTTCGCCGCCACCTGCGCGACCGGGTCCGCCGTGTGTGAGCAGCGGCATCGGGGAACCGTGTCCGGTGCTTTCTTTGGCAGAGGATTCATCCAGTACGAGAATACGTCCGTGCATACTTGCTGCTCCCACCACGTAGTCGCGGGCTTCTTTTTTGTCCGGCGTAACGATGGACGAAACCAGTGATCCGCGTCCCATTTTGGCCAGTTCGATCGCTTCGTCGAGGTTCTTATACGGTAAAATGGTGGAAACAGGTCCGAACGCTTCGACCTCGTGCACATCCGTTTTGTGAAAAGGATCTGTATTTAAAAAGAGCATTGGCGAAAAGAAAGCTCCCTTTTCGCGATCTCCGCCGGTTATTTCAAAATGATCGAGATCGCCGTAAACGATTTCCTGAGATTGCGCGAGTCGTTCCACGCTTTCACGTACCCGCTCCACCTGCAAACGGTTCGCAAGCGCACCCATTCGCACTCCTTCAATAGACGGATCTCCGATCTTCGTGGAAGCAAGTCGTTTTGAAACGGCCGTTTTTACTTCGTCCACCAGGTTCTCCGGAACGAGGATCCGGCGAACAGCCGTACACTTTTGTCCTGCTTTTACCGTGATCTCCCGTGTCACTTCTTTGATGAACAGGTCGAATTCGGCAGTTCCCGGCTGGGCTTTCAAACCGAGTACCGATGCATTGAGCGAATCCGCTTCGAGGTTGAAGCTGACACTTTCCTCCGTAATGCGCGGAAGTGCTTTGAGTTTTTTCCCGGTGGCAGCAGAACCTGTGAATGTAACAACGTCTCCCGAAGTGACGTGATCGAGGATTCCGCGCCCCAGGCCGACAACCAGTTGCAAGGACCCTTCAGGAAGAATGCCGGAAGCGATAATATCGCGCACCATCACTTCTGTCAGGTAACTTGTGTATTCGGAAGGTTTCACGATCGCGGGAACTCCGGCCATCAGGTTGACGGCAATTTTTTCGAGCATCCCCCAGATCGGGAAGTTAAATGCATTGATATGAATAGCAACACCCTCTTTCGGTACCATGATGTGATGACCGATGAAGGTCCCGTGTTTCGAAAGCGGGGCAGCTGTTCCGTCCACATAATACGGAAGATCCGGAAACTGGCGACGCAGAGAGGCATTCGCGAAAAGGTTACCGATCCCACCTTCAATATCGATCCAGGAGTCCACACGTGTGGCACCGGTCCAGGCACTTACTTCGTAATAGCGTTCCTTGCGTTCAATCAGGAACAGTGCCAGTGCTTTGAGCATTCGTCCGCGTTCCTGGAAAGTCATTTTGCGCAGTTTTGCTCCACCGTTTTTTACGGCATATTCCATCATGGCTTTATAGTCCAGGCCGGCACTTGATACTTCACCGATCTTTTCACCGTTAATGGCATTGTAAAGATTCGTTTCGGTTCCTTCCCCGTCTGTCCATTGCCCGAGGGCATAATTTTGATATCGTTGCATAATTCCGGAAATCGATTTTGAAGGTTAAAGATAGCAAAAGACGATGCGTCGGAAGAAAAAAAAGCATAAAAATCCCGGGTATCGGCAGGAATATTTTGATTTTATAAACTAAAAATTTACCTTCAACGCCGAAAACTTCTGCTGCTATGAATTTAGTGCTTACTGACAGCCGGGAATCCAGCTTCTACAGCATGCGAATTTACAATGGAATTATATTCCATGCGATTATTAAATCCCGTGTTACGATCTCGATAGAACTGATGGAGGAAGGATACCGTTTCCTGCGTGATAATGGCGGCGGTAAATTCTACAATATCTTTGAATTTGAACGCTTTTCGGATGTGGAGCCGGAGGTCCGGGCCTGGGCCGCGCGCAATTCGGGAAACAAGTTTACCCTGGCAGATGCCATCGTGATCAACAGCCTGCCGCATAAAATACTTGCCGACTTTTACATGCGATTCAACCGTCCGGCCAAACCAACCCGCATTTTTTCGGATTTCGATAAAGCGGTTCTGTGGATAGAGACACTGATCCGTGAAGCGGGACCCGATGAAACTTGAGTTCTGCATATGCTTTTCGTACTTTTGATTTAATGGAATCTGAAAAATACACCAATGAACTCATTCATGAGTCCTCGCCCTATTTGTTACAACACGCACACAACCCGGTAAACTGGGTGGCCTGGTCGCCGGAAGTATTCCGGCAGGCAAAACAGGAAGACAAACTGGTGCTGGTGAGTGTCGGCTATTCTGCCTGCCACTGGTGCCATGTAATGGAACACGAATCCTTCGAAGATACCGAGGTTGCTGCTTTGATGAATAAATTTTTCATCTGTGTGAAAGTGGACAGGGAAGAACGGCCGGACGTGGACCAGGTGTATATGAACGCGGTTCAGCTCATGACGCAACAGGGCGGCTGGCCGCTGAATTGTTTTACACTTCCGGACGGAAGACCGGTTTACGGGGGAACCTATTTTCAGAAAGAACAATGGATGCATGTGTTGCGCTCACTGGAGCAAACCTATCGGAAAGACCGGGATAAAGTGCTGGAATACGCCGGAAAATTACACGAGGGAATCAACCGGAGTGAACTGATCGATGTTCCCGCTGAAGACGAAATGCTGAAGCCGGAAAAACTGCACGAACTGGTACAACGCTGGGCCGCACGCTTTGATTACCGCGAGGGCGGACCGAACAGTGCTCCGAAATTTATGCTCCCCAACAACTTTGCATTTCTGCTTCGTTATGGTCATCATTTCCGGGATGAAAAAATCCTCGGTTATGTCGAACTTTCGTTGGATAAAATGGCAATGGGGGGCATTTACGACCAGGCCGGCGGCGGATTTTCGCGCTATTCCACGGATGTCTTGTGGAAGGTGCCGCATTTTGAGAAAATGCTTTATGACAACGGACAACTAATCGCGTTATATGCAATGGCCTGGCAGAAGTTCAAAAAGCCACTGTATAAACGTGTCGTGTATGATACGATTACCTGGTTGGAGCGCGAGATGCTTTCACCGGACGATCTGTTTTATAGCGCGCTCGATGCCGACAGCGAAGGAGAAGAAGGAAAGTTCTACGTTTGGTCCGAAAGAGAACTTCGGGAAGCGCTCGGCAAAGAATACACAACGGCGTCTCAGTTATACGAATTCAGCAGGCGCAGTGAATGGGAAGGAAAGTACATCCTGCTGCGTGTAGAAAGTGATCATGCACTTCAACGGAAAATTGGACTGAATCCGGAAGAATTGGATTTGAAAATCGCAGAAATAAACGAATTATTACGAAGTTATCGAAATTCGAGGGTACGTCCCGGTACCGATGATAAATGCCTGACCTCCTGGAACGCCATGGCTGTTTCAGGGCTTGCACTGGCTTCAGTTGCATTTGACGAACCGGAGTTTCTGCTAATGGCGCGCAAAGTTATGCGAAGCCTGTTGGAAAAAGTTAGCGAAGAAGACGCACTCTGGCGCAACTATAAAAACGGGAAAAGGTCCGTTCCTGCTTTTCTCGAAGATTATGCGCACGTGATCGCGGCTCTGCTGGATCTTTACGAAGCAACGATGGATGAGGATTACGTGGAGAGAGCTCGCCTGTTTGCAGAACGTGCCAGGAGTGAATTCCAACATCCCGAAAGCGAGTTGTTCTACTTTACGGGAAAAGACACGGAACTGATTAGTCGGAAAATGGAACTGCACGATAATGTCATTCCTTCTTCGAACAGCGTGATGGCGAATAACCTGTTTTTACTGGGGCATTTATTACAGGATGAAACATACCTCTCCGAAGCGAAGCAAATGCTCTTAAATGTATACGACGGCATGGAACACTACGGCTCGGGTTATTCGAACTGGTCCAATCTACTGCTTGATTTTTGTGCCGATTTCAAAGAAATAACCGTGGTCGGGCCGGACTACGTGAAAATCCTTGCTGAAATTCAACGCGAATTCCGTCCATTGACATTGCTTACAGCGGGAAACCCTGTTAAACTACCCGTGGGAGCCGGAAAAGGAGAGAAAGAGGGAACCTGGATATACGTTTGCCGGGAAGGCATTTGCGAAGCACCGGTACGATCTCTGGAATAACCGAATTACTAAAGCACTGTATTTCTATAAATATTTGATATTCAGTTATAATAACCGTTTCTAACGGTTGCTATAACGGATATTCGTCTTATTCCGAATGCACGATTTCATGCACAAAAAAACCGGACAAGTGCCCGGTTTCATATCTTAGTGTGAGAAATCAATCAGCCGATCCGGTCGAAACCGGTGAAAGGGTGCAGCACTTCCGGAATCCGAATTCCGTCTTCCGTCTGATAATTTTCCATCAGGGCAGCCACAATACGCGGGAGTGCCAGTGCACTTCCATTAAGCGTGTGACAAAGTTGTGTTTTCTTATCCTCGTTTTTAAAGCGTAGCTTCAGACGATTCGCCTGGAAGGTGTCAAAACGCGAAACAGAGCTCACTTCGAGCCATTTCTCCTGTGCCGCGGAATACACTTCGAAATCGTAGGTCATTGCAGCAGCAAAGCCCGTATCTCCGCCGCATAGTCGCAAAATGCGATACTGCAGTCCTAATTTTTCGAGAAGTCCTTTCACGTGCTCGATCATTTCGTTGAGCGCTTTTTCGGTATTATCCGGATGTTCGATGCGAACAATCTCGACCTTGTCAAACTGGTGCAGGCGGTTCAGTCCGCGTACATCCTTCCCGTAGGAGCCTGCTTCTCTTCGAAAACAGGGTGTGTATCCTGTCATTTTGATCGAGAAATCGCCATTCGGGAGCATCACATCACGATAGATGTTGGTAAGCGGAACTTCCGCCGTCGGGATGAGGTAAAGATCGTCTTCGTTGATGTAATACATCTGTCCTTCTTTATCCGGCAGCTGTCCGGTTCCATATCCACTTGCTTCGTTGACCACGTGCGGCGGAATGAATTCTTCATAACCGGCAGAAGCCGCTTCGCGCAAAAAGAAGTTGATCAGGGCGCGCTGAAGTTGTGCACCTTTTCCACGGTATACAGGGAAACCAGCACCGGTGATCTTAACCCCGAGTTCAAAGTCGATGAGGTCGTATTTCCGGGCGAGTTCCCAGTGAGGAAGCGGTGAGAAGTCGTATGTTCTTTGCTTACCGTTTTCGAATACGGTTTCATTATCGAGTTCGTTCTTCCCGGCTTTTACCAGTTCGTTGGGAACATTAGGAAGCTGATACAATAACTGCGTGATCTGCTGTTCGAGTTCTTCTGTCTCCGTTTTCAGAAGGGTTTCCTTTTCTTTGAGTCCAGCTGTTTGCTCTTTAGCGGCCGCAGCCTCCTCTTTTTTGCCTTCTTTAAAAAGTTGGCCGATTTCCCGTGACAACTGGTTTAGTTCGGCAGCCACGGACTCCATACTGGTCTTGGAATCCCTCCATTTTTGATCGAGGTCCAGGATTTCACGAACTGTATCAGTTGCGTCTATATTTCGTTTTCGGAGACCTTCGATGATCGCGTCTTTCTCGGCCCGGATGCGTGTAATTTCAAGCATTTTATCTGCGGTTATTGAACAAATGCAAAGGTATTTTTAAAATGAAAAAATCCGTGCATTATTTCGAATAAAATTGTGTGGGTTAGTGCTTCTGAATTTCAGAGCATAAAAAAAGCATCAGCCGGACAGACTGATGCTTTTGCTAAAAGTTATGTTCGCTTAAGCTTCAGTAGTTTCAAAGGGAACTACCGAAACGAAAGAACGATTGTTTTTCTTTTTGCGGAATTCTACTACACCGTCAGTCAGAGCATACAGGGTATGGTCTTTTCCAATTCCCACATTTTCTCCCGGGTGGTGTGCCGTTCCACGCTGGCGAACGATGATGTTCCCGGCGATTGCAGCCTGTCCTCCGAAGATTTTCACCCCGAGGCGTTTGCTTTCTGATTCACGACCGTTTTTCGAACTACCGACTCCTTTTTTATGTGCCATCGTTTTTAATTTTTACACTTCACCGAGGTGAAGCGGTTCCATATTATAAGTTAATTCCGGTTACCTTGATCGCCGTAAAGCTTTGGCGGTGACCATTTTTCTTACGGTAACCTTTTCTTCTTTTCTTGCGGAATACGATTACTTTATCACCTTTCACGTGATCGATTACCTCTGCCTTTACCAGGGCACCGTCTATAGCCGGGGCGCCAATGCTGATCTTGTCTCCGTCACCAGTAAGCAGAACGCGGTCGAACTCGACTTTGTCACCTGCTTTGGCATCCAGACGGTGCACATAGATCTTTTGGTCTTTCTGCACTTTAAATTGCTGCCCTGCTATCTCTACAATTGCGTACATATAGCGTATTATTAATTACAAATTTCCTAAAAATCGGATGGCAAAGATAGAGATTTAATTTGAGTTTGCAAATCTGTCGGGAAATAGTTTGAAAAAAAATCAGGCCGCATTCTGATTTTTCCCGTTTAGCTTCAGACGCTTCCTTAATTGGGGCCAGTAATTCGCAACGAAAACCCCGCCGAGTACGATCAGCATCGAAACGACCTGCATGAGATTAATGCGTTCATTGAAGAACAAGCCGATAAAAACGGCTACGATCGGGATAAAATAAGTGGTGGTGCTCGCAAAAAGTGCGGAAGAAAGCGCAATAAGCCGGTTGAAGATAATGATTGCAAAAGAGGTTCCGACAACCGCCAGGATCGCGATGAAACCAAAACCTTCCCAGGCATGCGGATTTTCCCGGAGAACCGTAACCGAGCCACCGGCGAAGAACAGTGTAAGCGCCACCGGAAAAACAAATAAAAAGGCAAGGGCTGTGATCTCGATCGCACGGAAGGTATGCAGGGTATGCTTAATCGTATTCAGACTGATCGCATAAAAGAAAGTGGCGAGCACGATGGCGAGAATGTGCCAGATACTGCCCTTAAAATACAGATCCTGTCCGGCATTCATCAGGCTGACCATACCGAGCGTACCGATCAAAACGCCGACAATTTGTAAAAGGGTCATGCCGGTACGGAATACCAGCGCGCCAATGATCAGGGTAAAGATCGGGGTAAAACTGTTAAGCATTCCGGCATAACCGGATGAAAGCGCCGTTTCGGCCCAGGTGAACAGGTAAGCGGGAAAAAAACTACCGAGGTATCCGACGATCAGAAGTGAAATAACCTGTTTCCGGTTTTTGATCTTTCGAAGAGCACGGATTGCAAAGGGAAGTAAAACAAGCGATGCGAGAAACATGCGCAGGGTAGCAACCTGCCGGTCATTGAAGATCGCTTCGCCCGAGAGGGAAGTCATACCACGCTTCATAAGGATGAATGAACTGCCCCAGATCGTCGCGAGCAACAAAAGTAATAACCAGGCTTTGGTCTCGTTTTTCACGCGGCAAAGATAATCCGAATTCCGAATCACAGGTGCTGAAAAAACAAACGCGTCCCCCTGTAGCTGGGACGCGTTTTGACAACAATAAAAACAAATCCGGAGATTTGTAAGGGTAGAATAAAGCCTTGCTATCAGGCCGAAAGACTTTCTTTAACGAGTTGTGCAACCACTTTCCCGTCAGCCTTTCCGGCGAGTTTTTTGGTGAGTACTCCCATAACCTTTCCCATGTCCTGCGGACCGGAAGCGCCGGTGGTGGCCACTGCCAGGCGAACTTCTTCGCGAATCTCGTCTTCGGAGAGCATTTTCGGGAGGTAATTTTCAATTACTTTTGCCTGGAAGAGTTCTTCTTCGGCGAGATCTTCACGTCCCTGCGCTATGTACAGTTCGTAAGTTTCCATACGTTGTTTGTGCAGTTTCATCACGATCTTCATAGCAGCTTCCTCGGTTACTTCGCCGCTTCCGGAAGTTGCTTCAAGCATCAGTTTGGATTTTATATCGCGCAGCGCGGCCAGCTTTTCTTTTTCTTTCGCAAGCATGGCAGCCTTGATGTCTGCGTTGATCTGGTCTGTAAAACTCATGTTATTTTTTCTTGGATCAGTCCACGTTATCGTGAAGGAATGAATTATTTCCGCGCAGGTTGGTGTCACCGTTTTCATCTTCCGACAATCCGAAACGGCTGATTTGCTCATCCTGGCTGTGTCTGGAATTGTTGAGTTCGATATTTCGACGGATATAAGCCGGCTCATTTTCGAATTCGGTAATACCGTCTGCCTTGCGTAGTTTAGCCGTATATTCCTGGATACGCGCCAGTCTTTCCTGGTTTTTGCGCTGTTGTTCCTCAGGAGAAAGCGTTGTTTTCTTAGCGGATGCCTCGAGCGGAATTTGTTCCTCCGACTCATCTTCGAGCAAGAAACGCTTTACTTCTGTTTCGGCAGCTGCTGCTTCCTGGCGGGCCTGCTTTTCCGCGGAAGTTTTTACTTCCCAGTCGAAAGTCATTTCTCCCTGCTGTTCCTCCTTGCGCTCATTCGGAGCGGAAAGCGGCTGACTGATCTCGTTTTCTTTGGAAAGTCCGGCCTGCGTTTCGTTATCAGCCTTCAGGAAAGGTTCCTCGACAGTCGGCTTTTCAGTTTTATGTACTTCAACCGGTGTTTCCAGCGGCTGTTTGATTTCATTTTTGGCTTCGTCCTGCAGGGTGACTACTTTTCGTTCCGGTGCTTTTTCAAAACCGGTGATGGGCGAAGATTTGAATCCGGTTGCGATGATCGTGACGCTGAGTTTGGCACCAAGCGATTCGTCCTGACCGTATCCCCAGATCACATCTGCAGTTGATCCGGCCTCGTCCTGTACGTAATCGGTAATGTCGGTGATCTCGTCCATGAGAACTTCTTCGGTTCCGTAAGTCACGTTCAGGAGAACGTATGTTGCACCACTGATGTCGTTATCGTTGAGCAGGGGAGAGCTGAGTGCTTTTTGAACTGCTTTGAGTGCCCGGTTTTCTCCTTCGGCGGTAGCGCTTCCCATAATTGCAACACCACTGTCGCGCATTACGGTGTTCACGTCATTGAAATCGACGTTGATCGCACCTGTTACGGAAATGACGTCTGCAATTCCCCGTGCAGCTGTAGAAAGGACGTCATCTGCTTGTGAAAATGCGTTACCGATCGTCAGATTTCCGGAAATTTCGCGGAGACGTTCGTTGTTGATGACAAGCAGTGTGTCCACGTTCTGGCGCATGCAATCCAGGCCTTCTTCAGCCTGTTGGCGACGTTTGCGGCCTTCAAAGTTGAACGGAACGGTTACGATTCCCACGGTCAGAATTCCAAGTTCGCGAGCTACCTGAGCAATGACAGGCGCTGCTCCGGTACCTGTTCCACCACCCATTCCGGCGGTTACAAATACCATTTTGGTGTCTTTACTGAGGAAATCACGAATTTCATCGATGTTTTCAACGGCGGCATTTTTCCCGATCTCCGGGATAGAACCTGCTCCTCGTCCTTCGGTAAGGGAAGGTCCGAGCTGCAGCTTGTAAGGAACCGGTGAAATATCGAGGGCCTGTTTGTCTGTGTTGCAAACAATGAAATCCACTCCGTTGATTCCCTGGTCATACATGTGGTTTACGGCGTTGCTTCCTCCACCACCTACACCGATCACTTTAATGATCGACGTGGCATCTTTCGGCAAATCAAATTCCATAACTCTGTTTTTTATTGTTGTTGTTTTATTCCTTTGTTAATCAGTCTTCTTCTTCAGCGAACCAGTTCTTTACACGGCTGTTGATGCTATCGAAAAAGGATCCGCGGGATTTGACGCTGTGTGTCTTCACCTGCGAGGTTCCGCTGGAAGTAACCAGCATTTTGCGGTCGTACGATTCGAAGCCTTTGAGCACGAGCCCGATCCCTGTAGCAAACATCGGACTGGTCAGGTTTTCGATCTTGTTGGTATTCGCAAGGTGTTCCGTCGGGTAGCCGATGCGTGCATCCATTCCCGTGATGTATTCGAACAACTGCGTAATGTGTTTCAACTGCGAGCCACCACCAGTAACAACGATCCCGCCGATAAGTTTCTTTTTATAACCGGAATTTCGGATTTCGTAATCTACCAGTTCGATGATCTCCTCCATGCGTGCCTGGATAATGCTTGCCAGGTTCTTCACGCTGATCTCTTTCGGGTCGCGGCCGCGAAGCCCGGGTATGCAAACGATTTCATTGTCCTGGCTTTCGCTTGCGAGTGCAGATCCGAATTTGATCTTCAGGAGTTCGGCTTGCCGCTTCATAATGGTGCAGCCTTCTTTGATGTCTTCGGTAATTACGTTTCCTCCAAACGGAATAACGGCCGTATGACGAATCAGTCCTTCGTGGAAAATCGCTAGATCGGTAGTTCCGCCACCGATGTCCACCAACACCACGCCGGCTTCTTTTTCCTCGTCGGAAAGTACCGCGTCGGCAGAGGCGATCGGTTCGAGAATGATGTCGTTGACCTCGAGTCCTGCTTTCTGCACACATTTGTTGATATTCAGCGAAGCGCCGATATTTCCGACGATGATGTGGAAATTAGCTTCGAGCCGCACTCCGAGCATACCGATGGGATCTTTAATGCCCTGTTCGTTATCGATGATATATTCCTGCGGAAGCACGGTAATGATTTCTTCACCGGGCTGCATCACGAGTTTATACATGTCCTCGATGAGCGCATCAATATCGTGTTGCGAGATCTCGTTTTCGATCTGGTGCCGGGTGTAGATACCGCGGTGTTGCAGACTTTTAATATGCTGACCGGCAATCCCGACGTACACGTTGTGAATGGCGAATTCACCATCATCGAGGTGCTTGGCTTCTTCCACCGCAAGTTTGATGGATTGCACGGTTTGCTCGATGTTGGAAACCATACCGCGTTTCACTCCGAGCGATTCACTCTTCCCCATGGACAGGATCTCGATCTTGCCATGCTCATTCTTTCTTCCCACGAAGCAGGCGATCTTCGTGGTTCCGATATCCAGACCTACAATTACCTTTGACATACTATTCCTTTTTTCTACAAACTATCTGACCCTTGAAACTCAGGTTGATCTCATCATATTTGCTCCAACCTTCGTAGGGTATCGCTTCTTTGTAGAATATTTTCAGTTTCTGAAACTTTTCCTCTACTTCTTCTTCAGTATCCGCTGAACCGAAGATGATTTTCTGCCCCCCAACCATCGGTATCAGTACAAATTCACCGTTTTTCAGCAAGTGGACCTGGGCTATCTGAGCCTGCATCAGGGGATCATTACAAACATAATTTGAAATGCGATACACATCATCGAGTTTTCGAATACTTTTCAAGGAGTCGTTGTTAATTATTTCACTGACCGGCGGGCTGTCAGATTTGTCTCTCATGGCACCGGTCACCACCAGTACCCGCGCGGGATTCCGCGATTGCAACATAATTTTTCCGTCGGCATCGAGGTAGAAATCGTCACCGTAAATATTAAAGATGCGCGCCACGGGACGGCGCAATTCCACATCGATGCTCCAGGTACTGCCCAGGTTTGTGTACACATGCACGTTTCGCACTTCCGGCATTTGACGAATGCTTGACTCGAGTTTGACCGGGCTCAGTTCTTTCCAGGTCGTTTCACCGGGAATGTAAAAACGCTTACGGATGATCTCTGTAAGGAGCTGATCGCCGGTAAGTATGATGTTTTCATCTTTGGCATGAATAAGCACGGTCGGACGGGCGAGTACGGTTTCATCCTGCGTGGCGCGAACCATACTGAGGAGTGTGAGTACCGCGATGCCAAAGAGGCTCCAGAGTGCTATTTTCATCCAGCGTTTCATGCGCAATTCTCAGTGAGTTGTTTGTAAACCGGTATCACGATCCGGTCAATATCGCCTGCGCCGATCGTTAATACGACTCCCTCTTTAAAATCCGCGATGTAGCGCAGCGTTTCCTCCACCGAAAAGTGATGACTTTTATTGCTGAGTTTGTCGCTGATGTTCCGGCTCGTTATTCCCGGTATTGGTTCTTCGCGAGCGGGGTAAATCGGGAGCAGGATTGTTTCGTCGAACTGAGAAAGTTCTTCGATGAACCCTGTCATGAAGTCGCGGGTCCGTGAGTATAAATGCGGCTGAAAGATCGCGAGGATATATGCATCGGGGTAGAGCATGCGCAGCGATTTTCGAATTGCCCGGATCTCGGTCGGGTGGTGTGCATAATCGTCGATGTAAACGAGGTCCGTTTGTTTGATGTAATATTCGAAACGTCGTTTTACACCGCGAAAACTGGCCAGTCCGCTGCGGATTTCGTCTTCCGTGAGCCCGAGTTGCATACAAAGTGCAATGCAGGCAAGCGCGTTCTCCGTATTGTGAATGCCCGGTATGCCAAAATCGATATCCTTCCAGGTTTTATTTTCGAAATGAACATCAAAGAAGAATTTCCCGTTTTCGGTGCGCAGGTTGTCTGCATAAAAATCCGCTTCCGGGTCTTCGAGCGCGTAGGTAATTATTTTGGCCGGGGATTCGAGTGAAATTGCTTTATGCATGACCAGAAAACCCTCCGGGGCTGTGAGACTTGCATATTGCCGGAAACCTTCGAGGAAATGTTCGTCATCGCCGTAAATATCCAGGTGATCGGAGTCTGTGGAGGTAATGATCGAAGCAAAGGGTGAAAGCTTCAGGAATGAACGGTCGAACTCGTCGGCTTCAACCACGGTGTATTCGGCATTCTTTTCAATCAGCAGGTTTGAGTCGAAATTGGATGAAATTCCGCCCAAAAAGGCATTGGTCTTTACGTGACTTTCACTCAGCATATGTGCCAGCAGTGTACTTGTTGTCGTTTTCCCGTGCGTGCCTGCTACTCCGAGGCCTTTGCTGGTACGCGTGATCAGCCCGAGTACTTCCGAGCGTTTCATGAGTTGAAAGTTTTCGGACCGGAAGAACAGCAGTTCACCGTGATTAACCGGAACGGCCGGTGTGTAAACAACCAGCGTGTTTTCCGGATTTCTAAATGCCTTCGGAATGGCGGGGCCGAGGTCTTCGTAATGAACGTCTATTCCTTCCGAACTCAATTTTTCCGTAAGCGCGGAAGAGTTCTTGTCGTAACCACCCACTTTCCGGCCCAGTGCTTTGAAGTAACGTGCCAGTGCGGACATGCCGATTCCACCGATTCCAATGAAATAGACATTGCTGATGCCGGAAAATTGTGCTTCGTTCATACGATCAGTTTTTCGAGTTCGTTGATAATGGCAGCGGTTGCGTCCGGTTTGCAAAAGCGTTTTATTTTTTCAGAAAGTTTTGCCTGTTTTTCCGGATCCTTCAACAGGTCAAGTGCTTCCGGAACGAGTTCTTCGCGTGCTTCGATATCCCGAATGAGCAGCGCAGCATCTTTTTCAACGAGTGCCATAGCATTTTTCGTCTGGTGATCTTCTGCCACATTGGGCGAGGGTACGAGGATCGCCGGTTTACCTACCAGGGATAGTTCGGATACGGCAATTGCGCCGGCGCGTGAGATGATTACATCTGCCAGTGCATAGGCATAATCCATCCGTGCGATGAACTGTACGCATTCGACGTTCGTGTGATCCACCAGTTCGAGTTCGCTACTGAGTTGCGGATAGTAATGTTTCCCGCATTGCCACAATACCTGAACGTTTTCTTTTTTGAATACATCCAGGAAATTGCGCATGCTGTCGTTGAGGGTGCGTGCACCGAGACTTCCTCCCACCACCAAAATCGTTTTTAAGGCCGGGTCGAAGTTGTAGTATTGCATGGCTTCGGCACGTTTTCCTGCGATGTCGACCATTTCACTACGTACCGGATTCCCGGTGAGTACAATTTTTTGCTTCGGAAAGAAGCGCTCGAGACCTTCGTAAGCCACGCAAATGGTTTTTACTTTGGAGGCAAGCAATTTATTTGTTTTTCCGGGAAATGAATTCTGTTCCTGGATGAGTGTCGGTATATTCAGTTTGTGTGCGGCGCGCAGGGTTGGTCCGCTCGCAAAACCACCAACTCCAACAACGACCTGCGGTTTGAATTCGCGGAGAATCTTTTTGGCTTTGGAAATGCTTTTCAGGATCTTAAAGGGAAGGGAGAAGTTGGAAAGTGAGAATTTTCGCTGAAACCCGACGATATCCAGTCCTTTGATCTCGTAACCTGCCGCAGGAACTTTTTCCATTTCCATTTTACCGTTGGCACCCACAAAAAGGATGTCTGCCTCCGGATTCCGTCGACGGATTTCGTTTGCAATGGCAATGGCCGGGAAAATATGTCCACCGGTTCCGCCTCCTGATATGATTACGCGTTCGATACTCATGCGATAGCAGCTTTTTGAGTTTTAAGTTCGTTTTCCGGCTCTTCTTCGCCGGCCATTTGCTTGCGGGCAATGGACTGAATGATACCCAGCGAAACGCAGGTCATGATCATCGCAGATCCTCCCATGGCGAGTAAAGGCATGTTTTGTCCCGTCACCGGGAAAACACCCACGCACACGAGCATGTTTACGCTGGCCTGTGTTAAGATTAAGACGCCGATCCCGATGCAGACGTACGTTTCAAAAAGTTTATCGGAACGCAAACCGATCCGTATAATGCGGAAGAGCAGGATGAGGTACAAGAGCACCAGGAAACCTGCGAAGAAAGATCCGAATTCTTCCACGAATGAAGCGTAATAAAAATCGGCGTATGCTTCGGGCAGGTATTCTTTGAGTTTTCCGTCGCCAACACCTTCCCCCCGGAATCCGCCGTTGTGGATGGCCAGTTTGGCATTCAGCGCCTGTGCATTTACGGTAGCGTTATGCTTGTCTTCGTAGCGGTTCGTTACCCGGTTTTCCCAGGTTTCATAACGCGGCAGCAAGTTGAGGTCCGGGGCAGCTTTGTGAACGCTGATCACGATTCCTAGCAAAACAACTCCCCCGAAAAGAACGATGGCAATTTTACCGAGCGGAACCTTTCCCAGGAAAAGCAGTGACAGGCAAATGGCGAAAAGCAGTGCAGCCGTCGAAAAATTATCTTTCACGATCAATCCACAGATAATGAAGATAGGCAGCATGATGGGCCAAAAGCCTTCCCGCCAGTTGTTGAGCACGTCTTTCTTTTTGACCATCAGGCGGGATACGTAAACTATTAACGCTACTTTCGCATAGTCCGAAGACTGGAAGGTTAGCCCGACAAACGGGATCCGTATCCAGCGACCGGCATTATTTACTTCCGTACCGAAGAAAAAGGTAAATAGGAGCAATCCTACCGCAACGAAAAAGCCGAATTTTGAAAGCATTGAGATGTACTTCGGATCCCGGCGATGAATCCAGAACATTACCGTAAGCCCGATAAGGATGTAAATGAAATGTTTGAAGAGGTATTTGAAGGGTGTTCCTCCTTCAATTTTCACAAGGATCGGCACAAAGCTGTAAACACTCACCAAAGACAGGGCAAGCATGAACAGGGTAATAATCCAGATTACCCGGTCTCCGCGCAGATATGTAAGGTATTGTCTCACTCAGGTAAAATACTGTTCGAATTCACGGTAATGCGTTTCTTTTTCAGAGCCTGTAAATGTGTACAGAACAACGGCAGGGTGTAAGTGCAGCGTCGCCGGGTATGGAAACGAATCACGAATATGCCGGCAACCGACGAGGTTTACGCCTGCGTTTTCAAAGGCTTCACGCAGGTAAAAATCGGCCCGGTCCGTGGTGATCAGCGTGTGAATTCTGCTGATGATCTCCGGATCTGCCTGTATACAGGCTGTGATTTCCGCGGAGTTTCCGGCCCATACGAGCGGAAATGGAAAAGCCCGGATTGTGTTGACCAGGTCATCCGGATGCGGGTCGCTCCACGCAAACAGGTCAAGCCCATGGTGTTTGCCGTAGGCGCGAATGGAAGTCCGGTGAATTTCACCGAGATTCTCACGTCTTGCGTCGAGCAGTGCCTGTTGAGCCAGTTGTTTTTGATCCTGTAGTTTCATGTCCGGTTACACCTTCGGATTTTAGAGTGCGCGCACGGCTGCTTTAAACTGGTTTCCGCGATCCTCGTAGTTTTCAAAGAGATCGAAACTCGCACAGGCCGGTGAAAGTAACACGGTTTCATCCTTTTTTGCAAGGCGGTAACCATACGCTACAGCTTCCATCGCTGTATGCGCTTCCACGATGGTTTCCACGTCTCCGCCGAACGCATCGATAATCTTTTGATTGTCTTTACCGAGGCAGATAATGGCTTTTACCTTGTCCTTTACGAGTTCCTTCAACTCGGCGTAGTCGTTTCCTTTGTCTACACCTCCAACGATCCACACGGTTGGTTTTTCCATGCTTTCGAGGGCGAACCAGGTAGAATTCACATTGGTTGCTTTGGAATCGTTGATAAATTCGATGCCGTGAACTTTTGCTACGAATTCAAGACGGTGCTCGACGTTTACAAAATCACTGAGACTTTCGCGCACAATTTCTTTCCGGATTTCGAGGATCCGTCCCGCGATACCCGACGCGAGGGAGTTTTGGGTGTTGTGCTTACCCTTCAAAGCTAATTCGTGGATTGACATTGTGAATTGGTTATTTATGTTTATTGTTATTTGTTCTTTATCTGCGTAGCCACCTGTTTTCAGTTCGGTCTGAATTGAAAAAGGAGCCTGTTGCGCCCGTACCGGAATGCTTTGTAGCTTTTTCTGGATAAGCGGATCGTCAAAGTTGTAGATGAACCAGTTGTGTTCCGTCTGGTTTTGAATAATTCGAAACTTCGAGTTGGCGTATTTGTCCATGTCGTAATCATACCGGTCAAGGTGGTCCGGTGTGATGTTGAGAAGAATGGCAATATCTGCGCGGAAGTCATACATATCGTCCAGTTGAAAAGAACTGAGTTCGAGTACGTACCAGTCGTAATTTTCGGTTGCCACCTGCCGCGCGAAACTTTCACCCACATTTCCGGCCAGTCCGACGTTCATGCCTGCCTTTTTAAGGATGTGATAGGTGAGCATCGTGGTAGTCGTTTTCCCGTTACTACCCGTAATGCATACGGTATGTGCATTCGAAAAATACCCTCCAAACTCGATTTCTGAGATGATCGGGATATTCTTAGCGCGCAGTTTTTGAATGATCAGCGATTTCTCTGGGATTCCGGGGGATTTGATCACGAGGTCGGCTTTCAGGATCTTTTCTTCGGTGTGCTGCTCTTGCTCCCATTCCACGCCTAGCAACTCGAGTTCTTCTACATAGTTATTCCTGATCTTCCCGAAATCGGAAACGAACACACTGAATCCCTTTTGCAGGGCCAGCACGGCTGCTCCAACGCCACTTTCTCCGGCGCCCAGGATCACGATATGTTTGTTAAGACTCACTTTTAACGAAGTTTGAGTGTTACGATCGAAACGACCGCCAGCAATACGGCCACGATCCAGAATCGCGACACGATCTTGGCTTCGTGCAGTCCCTTTTTCTGATAATGATGATGAAGCGGAGCCATCAGGAAGATCCGGCGACCGTCACCGAAGCGCCTTTTGGTAAATTTGAACCACGAGACCTGCAGGATCACCGAGAGGTTCTCGATCAGAAATACTCCGCACAGAACAGGGATCAGCAGTTCCTTTCGGATGGAAATAGCAAATACGGCAATGATTCCACCCAGCGCCAGGCTTCCGGTATCGCCCATGAATACCTGTGCCGGAAAGGAGTTGAACCACAAAAAGCCGATACAAGCCCCAACGAATGCGGCAATGAAGATTACGAGTTCTTCGGCCATTGGGATGTACATCACATTCAGGTAGTCGGCGAAGCGCGCATTTGAACTGACGTATGCCAGCACAGCCAGTGCGAGTCCGATGATGGCGGAGGTTCCGGTAGCCAGTCCGTCGAGTCCGTCGGTCATATTGGCCCCGTTGGATACGGCGATCACAATGAAGATGACGATCGGGATGAAGATCAGCCAGCCATATGCTTTGTGCGAATCCCCGATCAGCCAGTTGTAATTAAATTCATTTCCTTTGATGAAAGGAATGGTTGTCGTCATGTCATCCGTCCGGATCCATTTCGAATCGGGGTTTGCAGCCGAACTGACGTGCTGATCGGTCACAAATTCCTCATCCTGCTGAAGTACGTAATTGGCAGGAACGTTTTTGTGGACCTGCACATCATCGTGAAAATAAAGGATGCACCCGACGATGAGGCCCACGCCGATCTGTCCGACCACTTTGAATTTCCCGGCGAGCCCCTGTTTGTTCTTTTTGAATACTTTGATATAATCATCGAGGAAACCGATGGCACCGAGCCACACGGTCGCAAGCAACATGGTAATCACATAGATGTTGTGCAGTTTGGCGAAGAGCAGGGTAGGGATAAGAATCGCACTGAGAATGATGATCCCGCCCATGGTGGGAGTTCCCGATTTCTCGATCTGTCCGGCGAGGCCAAGGTCGCGTACGGTTTCACCGATCTGTTGCCTGCGCAGTCCTGCAATGATCTTCTTTCCGAAGAAAACGGACACAATCAGCGAAAAGATGAGTGCCATCGATGCACGGAAGGAAATATAGTCGAACAGTCCCGCTCCGGGGAAGTTCATATTATCGAGGTAATCAAAGAGGTAATACAGCATTACTTTTCCAGTTTTTGAAAGAGGTCCAACAAAATTTGCATATCATCGAAAGTGTGTTTCACACCTTTAATTTCCTGGTATTTCTCATGACCTTTACCGGCCACGAGGATGATGTCGTTCGCTTCCGCCATGCTCACGGCCGTTTTAATGGCCTGCATGCGATCGGTAATGGAAAGTGTTTTTTTGAAGTGCTGGCCTTCCACGCCCGTCATCATCTCTGCAATGATGGCATCCGGATCTTCCGAACGCGGGTTGTCAGCTGTCAGGATCACTTTGTCGCTTAGTTCGCAAGCAATAGCTGCCATGGTCGGTCGTTTGGCCCGATCGCGATCGCCGCCACAGCCCACAACGGTGAACACCTGTTCATTGCGTGTCCGGATGTTAGCGATTGTTTTCAATACGTTCTCCAGGGCGTCCGGTGTGTGTGCATAATCGACGATCCCTACGATCCCGCTGCTGCTTTTTATGTATTGAAAGCGCCCTTCGACGGCTTCAAGGCTACTGAGTGCGGTGAGAATTTCGGTCTTGTCCTCTCCGAGCAGGTTTGCCACGCCGTATACGGCCAGCAGGTTGTAGGCATTAAAATCACCGATCAGACGTGTCCACAATTCCGTGCCGTCCATGTTCAGGACCAGGCCGGAGAACTGGTTCTCAATCACACGGGCTTTGAAATCAGCCGGGCTTTTAAGCGCGTAAGTTTTGACCTGGGCTTTCGTGTTCTGGACCATGATCATCCCGTTGCGGTCATCGATGTTGGTCAGTGCAAAGGCACTCGCGGGTAACTGATCGAAGAACGCGCGTTTTGCAGCGATATATTCCGCAAATGTTTTATGGTAATCGAGGTGATCGTGTGTGATATTGGTGAAAACACCACCTGTAAAGCGAAGTCCTGCAATGCGTTGCTGGTGAATGGCATGCGAACTTACTTCCATGAAGCAGTGTGAACAACCGCTTTCCACCATTTCTGCCAATAAGCTATTCAGTACCACGGGATCCGGAGTCGTATGCGTCGAAGGTATTTCTTCATTCCCGATCCGGTTAACCACGGTTGAAAGCAGGCCGGCGTGAAAACCGAGTGCCGTGTACAATTTGTGCAACAAGGTTGCGGTTGTGGTTTTGCCGTTCGTACCGGTAATCCCGACCAGTTTCAATTTGGTTGACGGATGCCCGTAAAATGCGGCGGCCAGTTGCCCAAGTGCTTTGTGCGTGTCTTTGCAGCGAATGACAGTGACGTTCTGAGGAAGTTCGGGCAGCACGTGATCTTCCTGGCAAACGAGCATGGAACATCCGGCGGCAATTACCTGCCCGATGAAGTCGTGACCATCTGCCGTGCTCCCCTGAATGGCCACGAACAGCTGATCTGCTCCCGCCTTTCGGGAATCGAAAACAATGCCCGATACGGTACGTTCCGTTTTTCCCTGAACGCTTGCGTAATCTACAAAAGATAGTATGTCGTCAAGACGCTGTGTCATTTTAATTCCAGTTTGATCATTCCTCCCGGCGGGGCTTCTGCTCCCGGCGTAAGCGATTGTTTGTAAACGGTTCCGTAACCGCTAATCTGTGCTTTCATTCCACAGCTTTCCACGAGGTAAATGGCGTCCCGGGCACTCATTCCGAGTACATTGGGAACTTTGTCGCGGTCTATGCGCTGGCGGACAAAATCCACCTGTTCACCGTTGGCCGTGGTGCGGATATATTCATCTTGTAATGCCCTGGAGAAACCGACTCCGAGTTTGTCGAGCACGTAGCTGATATCATGTCGGTTGCCGCTCATGGAAACGGGAGCATCGTGCAGTTTCTTCCCGTTCTCATTGATGGCTTCGTGGTATTTGAGACTACCGGCGTATACTTTATTGGCGATTGCGCTGAAAACCGTTCCGGAAACAACCGCGCCGTAAATATCCCTGTTAGGGGCCGAGACTACCACGATGCAGGAATAGATCGGTTCATCCGCGGGGAAATAGCCCACGAATGATGCCTGGTATTTTTTTTCGCCTTCGTGTCCGTAGCTGTGATCATCGTTGAGGATCTGTGCGGTTCCGGTTTTCCCGGCAATATCGAAAAGCGATGATTTAAGGGCAGAACCTGTTCCGCGGACCATGACACCTTTGAGGCATTCGTGTAGCGTGCGCAGCGTTTGCTGAGAGCACAGTTGTTCTTTCAACACTACCGGTTCGAAACTCTTCACGACCTCTGTTCCGCGCCTGATCTCTTTTACGAACAGGGGGCGCAGCATTTTACCGTTGTTTGCCACACCATTGTAAAAGGCGAGTGTCTGAAGCGGGGTTTGCTGAACTTCGTAGCCAATTGCCATCCATGCCAGGGAAATTCCTGACCAGTTCTTGCTACCCGGTCCGTAAAGTGTGGGTTGCGGTTCTCCGAGCAGGTCAATACCAAGTTTGTCTCCCAGTCCGAAAGCGCGCAGGTGATCTACGAAGGTCCTGGGTTCATTCTTATAAGCGTTGTATATGATGCGCGAGATCACGTTGGACGATTTCTCAAAAGCCTGTTTGATCGTAATGCGGCCGTATCCTCCTTCGTGTGAATCTTCGAGTACGGAGTTGTAAAAGCGGTATTTTCCGTAAGCATTGACCGAGTCGGTGATCTTGATCTTATTGTCTTCGAGCGCTGCCATGAGCGAAGCGAGTTTGAAGGTAGATCCGGGTACTTCTTTGGTTCCGATCGCGTAGTTGTATACTTCGGAATATTCACCGTTCTCGAGGCGCGTGAGGTTTGCGATGGCTTTTACATAACCCGTTTTCACTTCCATGACGATCACGCAACCGTTGCGCGCGTTTTGATTCTTCAACTGACGGTAGAGTTCGCTGTGCGCCACTTCCTGGATCTCCTTGTCAATCGTTGTAACAACGTCTGCGCCTTCTACTGCTTCACGCACGATCTGGCCGGTGCGTTTCCAGCCGGTTGAGATCTGTTGTTCGATCTCTTCTCCAGGAGTTCCTGCGAGGTATTCGTTGTAAGCGCCCTCTATTCCCACGCGCAGTTCTTTTCCGTTCTGAACTTTGTAGTATCCGAGTGTACGGCGCATGAGTTCGTCGTGCGGGCGTTTGCGTTCGATCTTTTCGTCTGTGTCGATGAGGCCTCCTTTAAAGCGTCCGTGTTCGAAGATGGGAAACTTCCTTACTTTTCGGCGTTCCTCGTTGGTTGCCTGGCGTTTGATGAGCAGGTAGCGATTTCCACGCTGGCGTGCCCGGCGGATATAGCTTTCGTATTCATGGGCGCTCATTTGCGGGAAGATTGCGGCGAGTTTGCGGCAAAGTGCGGAAATGTCCTTATCAAAGAGTTCCTGTTTCACGGTGGTGGGGTCCATGTGAATATCATAGTACGAAACCGAAGTAACGAGCGGTGTATTGTTGATGTCGAGAATATCTCCGCTACGCGGTTTACGTTGCACAAGCCTTGTCGGAGTGTGGTCTTCCGGATCGTCGAGGACGTGACTGTGCGTTTCGAGTTGCAGGGACACGGTATTGAACAGCACGACGAGCATGATGACGAGGAACCCGAAATAGATCAGGTACGCTCTCCAGTATATGTCCTTTCGTTCTTTCATTTATTCTTCTTCCTGACTGTCTTTATCCAGGCGTATCACACGCGTGGGGTTAACGGTTTCTTTCAGTCCTTTGGGCGCGAGTTGTTCCACGAGTTTGATACGCCGTGTTTCTTCTTCGAGTCGTGCTTTTGCGGATACATAATCCGCGGTTATTTCATTTAGTTCGCGCTGTTGCACATCCACATCATGGATCAGTTCTTTACCGTAATAGCTCTTTGCTACGAGTAGCAGGAGCAGGAACAGGATAAAGAAGATGAAGTTCAGGTTGTTCAGGACGAATTCCCGGTTGAGGAAGTCTCCGTTGAGGATCTGTGCGAAAGTGCGGGACACGGGGCGTTTACCGGAGTTTTTTTTGTTCTTCTTCGGTGCTGCCTTTTCCGTTTCCGGATCCTTTTTTATGAACTCATTGTCACTCATTTCGTTCTGCTATCCTGAGTTTGGCGCTTCGTGCGCGCGGGTTTCGTTCTGTTTCTTCTTCCGAGGGGACAATCGGGTGGCGCGTTATTTCCGTAAAGGGTTTGATCACGTTGCCAAAAAAGTCCTTCGTAATTTCTCCGTCGAGCGAGCCGCGTTTCATGTAGTTCTTTACGAGCCGGTCTTCCAGGGAGTGGTACGACATGACAACCAGTCTCCCTTTTGGGGCCAGGCATTTTTCGGTCTGCAGGAGGAAGCGTTCAAGAACCTCCATTTCTCCGTTCACTTCAATTCGGATTGCCTGGAAGACCTGTGCAAAGAATTTATGGTCTTTGAACTTCGGTGCTGCCGGGAGGAGCAGGTCGCGCAGTTCACCGGTTGTTTCGATCTTCTTCGAGGCGCGTGCCCCGGCAATGAGAGAGGCAATACGTCGCGCATTGGGGAGTTCCCCGTATTTGCGTAAAATCCCGACGAGTTGCTCTTCGTCGTAGTCGTTTATAACGGTTAAAGCGGATAGTTCTGCCTGTGGGTTCATACGCATATCGAGGGGAGCATTCCCGCGGATGGAAAAACCACGTCCTTCGGCATCGAACTGGTGTGAGGACACGCCAAGGTCTGCCAGTATTCCGTCTACCGAACTAATCCCCATGAGTCGCAGGTGATTTTGCAGGAACGCAAAGTTTGCGGGCACGAAGTGCAGGTTGGGTGCGTCCCAGAGGTTTTGGCGTGCATCCGGATCCTGGTCGAAAGCGATGAGTTTGCCTTTTGGGGAGAGCAATTTGTGAATGGCTCGCGAGTGTCCGCCACCTCCGAAGGTTACGTCCACGTAAGTTCCGTCGGGCTTTATGTTGAGCCCTTCGATGCACTCATCGCGCATTACCGGTATGTGGTACGACAAATCAGTCATTATCTCCTTGATCACCCATTACTTCGTCGGCCAGGTCAGCAAAATCAGCCATGTTATCCTCAATGAGGCTGAAATATTTGGTTTTGTCCCAGATCTCAATGCGGTCATTGTACGCAATGAGCATGGCTTCCCTGTCCAAACCGACGCGTTCCATGTGCGTTGTGGGAACGAGGATACGTCCTGCATTGTCGAGCGACACCGCTTTGGCTCCCTGGTGGAAGAGGCGGTAGAACATCCGGTTCCGTGGTTTGAACAGGTTCATTTTGGAAAGCTTCTCACTTAGTTTTTCCCATTCGTTCATGGGGTACAGCGTGAGGCAATCCTCAAAACCCTTATTCAACATGAAATTTTCCTGAGCAGCAGGGGAGAGTTGCTTCCGAAGTCCGGAAGGGAAAAGAAACCGCCCTTTGGGGTCCAGCTTTACCTCATATTCTCCTACTAATCCTGCCACAACGAATTATAATGGGTAAAAATAGGAAGATTTGTCCCACTTTTTACCACTGGTTTTCCAATTGTTGATAAGTTTTACGAATAATTAACGGGAAGGTTTCATTAAAATTGCCTGAATTCCTTTGAAAATAGTGAGTCTGAGATTTGTGGTAAAAAGTGGTAATAAACTATTGACTGTGGAGAAAAAGCGGGGTTTAGGAGCATTTTGTTGAGTGTTTCAATTTTAACACATTGTTTGAAACAGGTACAGATGATACACTATCATTACTTGTGCTATACTGATGCTATACTTGTGCTATACAGGTGGAATATACCAGAAGTACATCTTCCTGCGGTCGATGACTTCTGGTTTCAGTGTGAGTGTGAGTTTAGAGTGTGAGGCTAGAGTGTGAGTGTGAGGAGCGTGGGGCTAGAGTGTGAGTGTGAGAGTGAGTATAGAGTGTGGGTGTGAGTGTGAGTCTAGAGTGTGAGTGTGAGTGTGAGTCTAGAGTGTGAGTGTGAGTGTGAGTGTGAGTGTGAGTGTGAGTGTGAGTCTAAAGTGTGGGGAGTGTGAGTGTGAGGAGTGTGAGTCTAGAGTGTGAATGTGAGTCTAGAGTGTGACCCGGAAGTACTTCTCCTTGCAGTCGAAGACTTCGGGATTTCAGTGTGCGTGTATGGACACGAGTGGAACACTCGCGCCAGCGGCGGAAGCAGAATGAGAAACAGAATGAGAATGATCCCGCAGTACTTCTCCCTGGGGTCGAAGACTTCGGGATTTCAGTGTGAGTTTAGAGTGTGGGGAGTGTGAGTGTGGTGCGACACTCGCGCCAGCGGTAGAAACAGAATGAAAATCCGGTTATACGAAGCGGTTGCCCTGGAACTGTGCCATGAACTTCAGGAATTCGTCTTTGCGCCGAACGGAGATCGGGAGTTCCTGTTTGTTGTCAAGTACAACGATGTTGAGGTGCGGGCTGATCTTCTGGATTCGCGAAACATTGACCAGGTACGAGTGGTGGATACGGTAGAACAGTTTGGGATCCAGTTGTTCTTCGTACAGTTTGAGGTTTTTGGAGCTGACGTAATTTTCTTCGCGGAGGCGAATTTCGGTATACTTACCGTCGGCCTGAAGGTAGAGCACTTCCGTTTCGCTGATGAACTTGCTTCCTTTGTTGGTAATTACCTTAATCTTATGCGGACGCTGGGCTCCGCCCGAGTGTCTTGCGAGCGTCAGGTTTTTCATTTCCCTGAATTTCCCGGCCTTATCGATGGCTATCTGAAGATCTTTAAAATTAATAGGTTTGAGGAGGTAATCAATGGCATTTTCTTTAATGGCGCGGATGGCATATTCGGAGTAAGCCGTCACGAATACGATCATAGCGTCTTCTTTGCGGATCTGGTTCACGATGTCGAAACCGGTGCCGTCTTTGAGTTGAATGTCCAGGAAAATGAGGTCCGGGCGTAATTTGCGAACGAGCTCGACTGAGTCGCTGACACTGGCTGTTTCGCCAACGATCTCCACTTGTGGAAATTTATCTTCCAGCAGGATCCGGATGAGGTCCCTGTTGAGTTTGCTATCGTCTACTATGAGCGTTCGTAGGTTCATTTTTGTTTTTTATTAAGGGTGATTCGAATAACGGTCGTAAAGTTCGCAAAGCGTTCATCCTCTGTATAATTATAGTCGATGGCTATGCGGAAACGGCCCAGGCGATTGAGGAGGTCGACGCGGTCTTCCACAATGCCAAGCCCGGAGGCTTTGCTGTGACGTTCGAAGTGACTGCCGTTGTGTTTAAAGGGTTTTCCGTTGTTGGCAATGTAAATACCCAGGTCGTTCTCATGTTCTTCGAAAATTATTTTAAGTCTGCCTTTTTCATGGTCATTGAAGCCGTGTTTGATCGCATTTTCAACAAAGATCTGCGAAATAAGCGCCGGAACGAGTAACTGATCCGGATCCGAGGTGAAATATTCCTGAATGACTGCTTCAAAAGGTTCTTCAAATAATAGTTGTTCCTGAAATACGAATTTTTCGATGAAGCGGATTTCTTCCCGAACGGTTATTTCAGACATTTTTTTAATATCGATCGTTTGCCTCAGCAGGGACGAGAAGTTGCTCATGTAGAGGTTGGCCTTATCGGTTTGCTTTGTGAGGAAAAGTCCCTGTATGGAGTTGAGTGCGTTGAAGATAAAATGCGGTTTGATCTGGGAGTACAGGGTCTGGATCTCGAGTTCGTGCATTTGGTTTGCAAGGTCGAGCTGGCGCTGTTTGTTGATGGAATAGAAGTAGAAGAGCGCGAAAATGACTTTGAGCACCAGGAGAATCATGATGAAGCGGAACCAGAAAGTCTCGAAGAGGCGTGGTTTCACTTCGATATAGACGTAATCGTAGGCTTCCCCGATGGATGCTTTGACGATTAATTTATACCGGCCCGGGCTGAGGTTTTCGGTGGAGATGGTGCGTGTTTTATCCAGGTCGTGCCAGGTGTCGTGAAGCCCGCTGATGCGGTAACGGAATACCTGGACAAAATGGTGATTGGTATTGGGAGCCAGAACGGAGAATTCGATCTTCTGGTTGTCGTTTTCGAAGGAAATGGTTTTGTTGTGAATGGGGGTAACTTTCTCGTTGATCGTTGCTTCGGAGATAAACAGGAAATGGGTGTGCGGCATGCGCCGGTTCCTGAATGCATTGATCCACGTGACGCCCTGGACGGTGGAAAAGTAGAGGTTGTCATCTGAATCCCGAAAGAACTTGTTTTGGGTCCGGGAGTTGAATTCGGAACTCGGAAGTCCGTCCTTTACGGTAAAGATCTCATAATCGGTAAGCGGGAAATGTCCGTTCACAGATTTGAGCAGGTGCATTTTACGCAGTTTGAGTATCCCGGAATTGGTGGGCATGTACACGTTTCCGAAGCCATCTTCGCGGATGTCCCAGATATTTTTGGCCTGGGGTGCGGAAAGTCGTATGCGCAGGTGTTCGTTAGTGCTTTCATTGAAGTTGAAGAGTCCCATTCCGGAAGTCCCGACCCAGAATTTCCCGGGTTCAAATTCGTTTATACAGCGCACGTCCAGACCGGGCATGATGTGTGCCAGGAGGACGGGTTTGCGCTTAGAGTCGTCTAATTTAAAAATGCCGTTATTGGACGTAATATACAGGTTGCCATTGGCAGATTCGAAAAAGGTGTTGAGGTTTTCGCAGGCTGTAAATGTGCGAAGTTCCTGTAATTTGCCGTGTTGGTATTCAAAGAGTGTGTTTCCTCCGGTAAGCAGTATGCGTCCCTGTTTGGTGCGGTAGACGGACCTGCCGTAAAAGCCGATGTCGGCAAGAAGTGCTACCTGCCGGGATACAAGGTCTACTTTATAAATCCGGCCGTCGTTGGCAAGTCCAAGCAGGCTGTCTTCCGAGAGTGTGCATACGGACCAGAAACACACATTGGTTTTGAGGTGAAATTGCCTGCCTTTGTGTTGTACCTCGAGTTCATCGCAATCGTGTGAAATGACGCGTGTATCGTGGTTTTTATAGATGAAGAAGGATTGCTTTTTATGTGTTTCACTGGCGTTTGTATTGTTTTTAAAGAGTTGTTTTTCGATGCATACCAGCCCGTTTGCCATGGTTCCGAGCCACAGGTTCCCGGATTGATCTACGAAGCAGGTACGAATGCGCGAATAGTTAAAGGCTTCGTTGGAAAATGCGAGCTGATGATTCTGTACATGTATAAAACTGGAGTCTTCCCGTGAAATCACATAATCATTTTCATTTCCGGCGATGAAGAAGAATCGATCGATCTCGCTGTTGTGCACGGTTTTAATGGTGCTGATAGCCTGGCCGTCGAAGGAGCAGATGCTGTAACCCCGATTGCCGCGCAGGAGGTAGGTTCCCGAACGCGTTTTGTTGAAGACGTGGAAAGGGAAGGGAAAGTCGATTCGGTAAGCCGCTGCGTTGTGAGGTTTAAAGTAAACTTTGTTTTCGCCCCAGCGTTCGAGTGTGTTGATGATGATTCCGTCCCGGTGTTCTGCGATGTAAAGTATCTTTCCGCTCGGGGCATGGAATTTTTCTTCGAAATTATTCCCTTTGAGTTCAAAAACGTAATCATCTGAATAGATGAGCATTTTTCGCCCGAACTTCTTGACGTTGACGATTTGTTTAACCGTTTCGGGGTATGGAATGACCTTTTGAAAAGATTTGTCAAATACGAGTATTTCGTCGCTTGAGAACGCAAACACACGGTTGCTGTCGCTATAGATGTCGAGGAAAAAGTCGGAGCTGGTCTGGCGAAGCACGGAGCGATCGAATACTTTCGTAAAATAGCCGTCGTAGCGCATGACGCCTCCGAAGGTTGAAATCCAGATAAACCCATAGGCATCCTGGGTAATTCCGCTAATGTTGGATTGAGGAAGATTACTCTCGACATCCCAGAATCGGGCGGCATAGCCGGGTACAAAGTTCCGTTTAACGCGTGGCTGGCTGAACTCGATCTGTGCCCGGAGCGACTGGCACAGGCATGACAGGAACAGGAAAATAAGGAAAGTTTTACCTGAGCGTCTGCGCAAATGATGTCGCAAAAGCGTTGTTTCGGGAGAATATAAGATCAAAACAATTTTTTCTGCGTTCGAACTTACTGGTAAAATACCAGATAGCGGCGCATTCCTGTTACTAAGATACACTTATTACTTTTTTTTGACACTTAATACTTAATCACCGAATAATTTGGTTTTTGAATCGCGTCGGTTTTAATTTGTTAGAGTCATTTATGTTTAGCAATCCGTTGTTTTTCGTGATGCGAAAAATATACGGAGCAGCATTGTGTTTCATAGCTTAGGTTTTGCCGGAAAGGCCCTGCAGCGGGTGATTTCCGGCCCCTGTGCCCGAAGCAACAACACGATGGGTGCGGGAAAAAATTAGATTGTAAAAAGACTGTTTGAAAGAGCAGTCTTTTTTTGGTGAGTACTATTGCGAACAATCTTCTTTTTCTAAGCGGCCTGAATTTGACTAAAAAACTTTATGCAGGAGGTAGGCGCCTGGATCCGATTCGGACATAACTCCGGTTCCCGAACCGTTAAAAACGGCTATTCCCGCTGCCTGAACTTTCGCTCTTGTTGCCTCCTTTCCCTGCGACTC